>JAKFEY010000061.1:0-3297 GCA_036675475.1 Vicinamibacterales bacterium | reverse complement strand
GGGCTATTCCTTCGCAGCATTCTCCGGAGCAATGCCAGTGTTGTTTCGTCCGTAACGAATGGTGAATTCAATCGGTCGTTGCAACAACTCTCCAAGGAGAAGTTGCAATGGGTGCTTCGAAGCGCGCGCTGGAAGCTCCGCTCCCCACTCGAACATCCCTCTGGCCATAGAACCTCCGTGCTCAGTGTAGCCCGACCGAGCCGCTCCGTACCCGCGCGGAAGGGGGCCATCTCTCATCCACAAAGGCACGTGATTCGTTTATATATGCCGCCGATGACGTCGTCGCGCCTTGAGCGGAGCACGTGGCGGGTTGGGATTTTGGAATGGTTGACAGAGCACCGCACACCTTAAGGTCTTTCGTCGCTGCGAACGCCCGCGTCCCGCCCTGATGTAACGTATCCTCCGCCACGACCGTAGTTGGTTTCGTCCGCTTCGTCTCCTTTCAGAGAGGACCTCGATGCCCCGTTCCCTTCGTATTCTCGCGATTGCCGGCCTCACCATCGTCATGTCCGCCGCGGTGTTCGCGCGCCAGCAGCAGGCGGCGCCGGCGGCCCCGCGCGACGTCATCAACCAGTCCGATGATCCGATGCTGCGCGCCTTCACCTTCCGGTCGATCGGGCCGGCGGTCATGGGCGGGCGCGTCAACGACGTCGAGGGCGACCCGAACGACCCGCTGACGGTATATGCGGCGTTCGCCACGGGCGGCCTGTGGAAGACGACCAACGGCGGCACGACCTGGACTTCGCTCTTCGACGAGATGCCCTTCACGTCGGTCGGCGACGTCGGCGTCGCGCCGTCGAACGGGCAGATCGTCTACGTCGGCATGGGTGAGGCGAACAACCGCCAGAGCTCGTCGATCGGCAACGGCGTCTACAAGACCACCGACGGCGGCAAGACCTGGACGCATCTCGGCCTCGACGACACGCAATCGATCTCGCGCGTCGCCGTGCACCCGAAGGATCCGAACATCGTGTTCGTGGCCGCGATGGGCCACCTGTTCGGCGGCAACGCGGAGCGCGGGCTCTATCGCACCACCGACGGCGGCAAGACGTGGACGAAGTCGAAGTACATCGATCAGTACACCGGCTTTGCCGACGTGGCGATCGATCCGGTGAATCCGCGCAACGTCTACGCGACCTCCTATCAGCGGCTTCGCACGTGGTGGGGCTACAACGGCGGCGGCCCCGGCAGCGGCCTGTGGAAGTCCACCGACGGCGGCAACTCGTGGACGCGGCTCGAGGGCAACGGCCTGCCGCAGCCGGCCGACAAGATCTGGGGACGCAGCGGCATCAGCATCTTCCCCGCGAACCCCAACATCGTGTACGCGATCATCGAAGCGGGCGCCACCGGCGGCACCGGCGCGGGCGTGTCTGACGATGGTGGCCCGCTCGAGCCCGGGCAGGGCGGCGGTGGCGGCGGACGCGGCGGACAGCAGCCTGCGCCCGAGCCCAACAAGACCGGCGTGTGGCGATCGGACAACGCGGGCAAGACGTGGACGTTCCTCAGCAACGTCAACAACCGCCCGATGTACTACAGCCAGATTCGCGTGCATCCCACCAACGCCGACATCGTGGTGCAGGGCGGCGCGACGGCGCAGCGATCGACCGATGGCGGCAAGACGTGGACGCCGATTCGCGGCACCGGCCACGGCGACTATCACGGCTTCTGGTTCAACCCGAAGGACGGCCGCGTGCTGTGGGCCGGGCATGACGGCGGCCTCGACCTCAGCCACGACACGGGCCTGACGTGGGATTACCTGAACAACATGGCGCTCGGCCAGTTCTATCAGCTGTCGGCCGACATGCGCCGGCCGTATCACGTGTGTGGCGGGCTGCAGGACAACGGCAGCTGGTGCGGCCCGAGCGCGGTGCGCTCGTCACTCGGCCCGGTCAACACGGACTGGTATCGCACAGGCGGCGGCGACGGCTTCTACACGCGGCAGGATCCGACCGACTGGACGGTGATCTACACCGAGTCGCAGAACGGCGCGGTGAACCGCTATGACCTGCGTGACGGCACGAGCCGCAGCATTCGTCCGCGCGCGCGTCCCGCGGCGCGGCAGGGCGGACAAGGCGGTCAGGGCGGCGGCCGCGGCGGCGGCGCGAACGCCACGAGCAACATCGTCAACGAGCCCGAGCCGGGCACGGAGTTCCGCTTCAACTGGAACGCGCCCATCGAGATGTCGCCGCACGATCCGAACACGATCTATTACGGCGCGCAGTACTTCTTCAAGTCCACCAACCGCGGCGACACGTGGTGGATGAACCCGAAGGACCTGACCAACAGCGTCGACCGCTTCGCGCATCCGATCATGGACATCCCCGGCCGCGCGCCGATGGCGTCCAAGCACGACGGCTACGCGAACAACTCGAACATCACGATCATCCGCGAGTCGCCGTCGAGGCCGGGCGTGCTCTGGGTGGGCACCGACGATGGCAATCTGCAGGTGTCGACCGACGGCGGCATGACGTTCGTGAACGTCATCGGCAACATCAAGAGCGGGCCGGACGTCGACGGGCCGATGGATCAAGTGCAGATCAGCCGCATCGAGCCGTCGAACTTCGATCCGGCCACCGCGTACGTGTCGCTTGACGACCACCGCAACAACGACTGGAAGCCGTACCTGTTCAAGACGACGGACTACGGCAAGACGTGGACGAGCGTGTCGGGCGATCTGCCGGTGAAGGGGCACATCAACGCGGTCGAGGAGGACTACGTCAATCCGAACCTGATCTTCGTGGGCACGGAGTTCGGGCTCTACGTCACCCTCGATGGCGGCAAGAGCTGGAAGCCGTTCATGAACGGCATGCCGCGCGTGCGCGTGGACGACCTGCTGATTCATCCGCGCGATGGGGACCTGATCGTGGCCACGCACGGCCGCAGCTTCTGGATTGCCGACGACATCACGCCGCTGCAGCAGCTCGGGCGCGCCGCGACGGGTACGGCGGCGGCGTTCGATCCGCGCCCGGCGATCCAGTGGAAGAACGACACGATGATGGCGCGCCGCGTCACGGCGAAGCAGTTCAGCGGCGACAACCCGCAGGGCGGCACCGCCATCAGCTTCTGGACGCGCGCCGGCGGGGGCGACGCGAAGATCGAGATTCTCGATCAGGCCGGCAGCGTCATTCGCACGCTCACCGCGCCGGTCAAGGCCGGCATCAACCGCGTGCAGTGGGACATGCGCGCCACGCCGGAGCAGCGCGGAGGCGGGAACGACCCGGCGGCCGGCCGCGGCGCGCAGCAGGGACGCGGCGGGCAGCAGGCGCAGCCCGCCACGCCGGCGCAGCAGGCCGCGCT
>JAKFEY010000055.1:0-3361 GCA_036675475.1 Vicinamibacterales bacterium | reverse complement strand
GAGTGCGGGCGAGTCGGCCAGCAGTGCGCGGCTCGGCGAAAAGCCTGCCGGAATAGCCGAGCGGCACGTGACGCTGGTGGGTACGGTGGAGAAGGTGGATGCGGCGACCCGACTGGTCACCGTCAAGGGACCCCAAGGCAGGCTCGTCGACGTTGCCGTGGCCGACCCGACCAAGCTGAAGGCAGTGAAGGTCGGCGATGAAGTCGAGTTGACCTACACGGAGGCCCTGGCCATCGCCGTGTCGACGCCCGACAAGAAGTGAGCGGCCGCGGGCAGGCCCACCCGATCCTGAACGCCGGGAGGCCCGCGGAAAACCGCATTGCGGCAACTCATGAGGAGGATCGAATTAGAGTTTCGAGATGAATGCCATCTCCGATCCTCGTTTCCCACCTCCGATCAACGTGCCCTCGATCAGCAGCGACGCCGATCCCGAGGAAACAGCCGAGTGGCGTGCAGCCTTCGCCGCGCTGACCCAGGCGCATGGCACGCAACGCGCGCGGTGGATGCTCGACGAACTGGTGCGCCTCGCGCGCCAACAGCGCATCGGCTGGCAGCCCGAGCTGGCGACGCCGTATGTCAACTCCATTCCCGTGGAGGCGCAGCCGGTGTTCCCCGGCGACCTGGCGATCGAAGAGCGCCTGGCCTCGCTGATGCGCTGGAACGCGCTCGCCATGGTCGTGCGAGCCAACCAGGCCTACGGTGAACTCGGCGGGCACATTGCCAGCTACGCCAGCGCGGCCGATCTGTTCGAGTGCGGGTTCAACCATTTCTTCCATGCGCGCACTGGCTCGAGCGACGGAGCGCACCGCGGCGATCTCGTGTTCTTCCAGCCTCACAGCGCGCCCGGCGTTTATGCACGCGCCTTCCTGGAAGGCCGCCTGAGCGAAGACGACCTGACGCACTACCGCCAGGAGCTCACCGCCCCCGCCTTCACGACCGGCAAGGACGCGCGTGGCCTGAGCAGCTATCCGCATCCCTGGCTGATGCCCGACTTCTGGCAGTTCCCCACCGGCTCGATGGGGATCGGTCCGATCAGCTCGATCTACCACGCGCGCTTCATGCGCTACCTTACGCACCGCGAGTTGCTCGACTGCGGGGGCCGCACCGTGTGGGGCGTGTTCGGCGACGGCGAGATGGACGAGCCCGAATCCATGAGCGCGCTCACGCTCGCCGCGCGCGAGAAGCTCGACAACCTCGTGTGGGTGGTCAACTGCAACCTGCAGCGCCTGGACGGCCCGGTGCGCGGCAACGGCCGCATCATCGACGAGCTCGAAAAGCTCTTCGCCGGAGCCGGCTGGAACGTCATCAAGCTGGTGTGGGGCAGCGATTGGGACGGCCTCTTCGCGCGCGACACCACGGGCGCCCTGGCGCGCGCCTTCGCCGAGACGGTGGACGGCCAGATGCAGACGTTCGCGGCCAAGGACGGGCGCTACAACCGCGAGACTTTCTTCGGCCAGAACGAGGAGCTCGCGCGCCTCGCTCAAGGCATGACCGACGAGCAGATCGACCGCCTCAAGCGAGGGGGACACGACCTGGTGAAGATCCACGCCGCCTACGCCGCCGCGGCCGCCCACCGCGGCCAGCCGAGCGTCATCCTGGCCCATACCAAGAAGGGCTACGGCATGGGTGCCGGCCAGGGCAAGATGACCACGCACTCGCACAAGAAGTTCGAGAGCGCCGATCTCATCGGATTCCGCAATCGCTTCAACCTGCCGCTGACAGACGAGCAGGCAACTTCTCTGAGCTTCCTCAGGCCGGCCGACGACAGCCCCGAGATGCGATACCTCGAAGCGCACCGCAAGGCGCTCGGCGGCTCGATGCCGCGCCGCGAGACGGCCTGCGACGTGGTGCCCACACCCGAGCTCTCGGCCTACGCGCAGTTCGCGCTCGCGGCCGACGGCAAGGACATGAGCACCACCATGGCCTTCGTGCGCATGCTGGGCAACCTGATGAAGGACAAGGCGCTCGGCGAGCGCATCGTGCCCATCGTGGCCGACGAGGCGCGCACCTTCGGCATGGCCAACCTCTTCAAGCAGGTCGGCATCTACTCGAGCGTCGGCCAGCGCTATGCGCCGGAAGACATCGACACGATCCTGAGCTACCGCGAAGCGACGGACGGCCAGATCCTCGAAGAAGGCATCAGCGAGGCCGGCGCCCTGGCGAGCTGGACCGCTGCAGCCACCAGCTACAGCGTGCACGGCCTGGCGATGCTGCCCTTCTACATCTACTACTCGATGTTCGGCTTCCAGCGCGTGGGCGACCAGATCTGGGCGGCCGCGGACCAGCGCGCGCGCGGCTTTCTGCTAGGCGCCACCTCGGGGCGCACCACGCTCGGCGGCGAAGGGCTGCAGCATCAGGACGGCACGAGCCACCTGGTCGCCGCGACGATTCCCAACTGCAAGGCCTACGACCCGGCCTTCGCGGGCGAGATGGCGGTCATCGTCGATGCCGGCATCCGCGAGATGATGGTCGAGCAGAAGGACGTTTTCTACTACGTCACGCTCATGAACGAGAACTACGCGCAGCCCAGCCTGCCGCCCGAGGCGCATGCCGACGTGCTGCGCGGGTGCCACCGCTTCGGGCGCTACGGTGCTGCCGATGCGCCGGCGAAGGTCACCTTGATGGGCTCCGGTGCGATCCTGACCGAAGTGGTGAAGGCCGCTCGGATCCTGGCCCAGGAGGGCATCGGCGCCGAAGTGTTCAGCGTCACGAGCTGGAGTGAGCTGGCGCGCGACGGTGCGGCCTGCGAAGCTGCGGCCTTGCGCGGCGCGCCGGCGCCGGAGCCCTTCGTCGCGCAGCAGCTCGCGAAGAGCACGGGCCCGATCGTCGCCGCCACCGACTACGTTCGCGCCGTGCCCGAGAGCATCCGCGCCTATCTGCCTGCGGGTCGACGCCTGCTCACGCTGGGCACCGACGGCTTCGGGCGCAGCGACACCCGCGCGGCGCTGCGCAGCTTCTTCGGCGTCGATGCGCAGAGCATCGTGCGGGCGGCGCGGCACGCGATCGAGCAGGCGCCCTAGCTAGGCTGCTGCAGCGCTCGGCCCTGTCGCGGTGCGGCGGGCGGCATCGGTGCCTGGACGGGGCAGCGCCGCGACGCTGCGCGGCCGCCGCCGCGCTGAGGCGCCGATCACACCACGCCTTGGGCGAGCATCGCGTCGGCGACTTTGACGAAGCCGGCCACGTTCGCGCCGTCGACGTAACTGATGCGGCCGTCTTCGCGTTCGCCATGCTGCAGGCAAGCTTGGTGGATGTTCTTCATGATGCCCAGCAGTCGCGCATCGACCTCCTCGCGTGGCCAGGCGATGCGCATCGCGTTCTGGCTCATCTCGAGCCCCGAGGTCGCCACGCCGCCGGCGTTGCT
>JAKFEY010000067.1:0-70412 GCA_036675475.1 Vicinamibacterales bacterium | reverse complement strand
ACACCGACCGTGAAGATTCCGCCGCCGGTTGCCGATCCCGGCGCGACGACGATCATCACGCGCCCGCCGACAGGCGGCGCGACCGGGGGTGCGACGCAACGCACGCCGCCGCCGACCGCGGCGACCAATCCTGACGGCACACCGACGGTGAAGATCCCGCCGCCGGTTGCCGATCCCGGCGCGACGACGATCATCACGCGCCCGCCGACCGGCGGCGCCACGGGCGGCGCGACCGGGGGCGGCGCGACCGGTGCCGGCGGAACCGCAGGCGGAGGCGCCCCTGCCGGGGGCGAGCCCACGACGATCGGCGTCATTCCAGGCGGAGGATTCACGCCCGCGCCGTCCGTGCCGCCCATCGACTTCTACATTGCTCCGGGCTCGAGCGGCGAGGACGATCTGCTCGTGACGGGCGGCTTCACCGGCACGGTGATCGATCTCGCGAACGACACCGGAACGGGCGTCATCACCTCATGGGGCGGCGGGCGCAACCCCGCGGTGCAAGTGATGATCATCGACGCGGCCGCGATCCGCGCGGAACCGCTCGTGTCGCGCGTGCGCGGCGGCGATGCGCTCAGCACGCGTGCGCGCTTCGGACTTCGTGAGGTGTGGGCGTCGCTGCGGCGCCTCGTCACGCGCGAACCGTCAACGCGCGCGCAGCGCGACATCCGTCTGCCCCAGTCAACCTGGCGCCAGACACCGGCCTTCACGATTCGCGCGTCCGCGCAGCGCTCGAGTCAGGCGGAGCCGGCTGTAAAGCTGTTCCTCAGCAGTCTTGGCGTGTCGACGGGCGAGGCCTTCGAGGCCCGCGCGATCAACGAAGGCGCGGTCCCGGTGGAGTTGTCCGGAGACGGCCTGGTCGTCGAGCCGCTCGACTCGCGCGGACAGGCCAGCGGCGCCAGCGAGCTGCGCAAGTCGGCCTCGAAGGCGCCGGTCGCGGAGATGCTCAATGCGTACTGTCTCGAGTTCCTTCGACAGCCGCCGACGGCCGGCACGCTGTTCCGGATTGCGAGCCCAGAGCTGCAGCGGCGGTTCGCGCCGATGCGCAGAATTCTTCAGGCCGCGCGAAAGCTGCAACAGGCCGGCCTGCTGAAACCGGACAGCACTCCCGCCGACTACTTCCACTCGATCAAGCAATGGTCGTTGTGGACGCGCGAGCAGGGCTTCGACGTGAAAGCGTTCGGAAAGGCGTTCGTCGAGCACACAAAGAAGAACTTCACGGCCGCCGGACGGCAATGGACGCGACAGATCGAAGAGGCGGTGCTCGGCATCGTGCCGGGACGCTGGGGCGACATCGTGAAGGTGCTGGAAGCCGCAGACGCCGCGGCTGCAGCCGGCGTGGACTGACGAGGACTGACGTCTAGCGAGGCACGATCGCGCGGCGCCCGATGATCGCGAGCGTGCCCGCAAGGAGGAAGAGGATCGGGCCGGCCGCTGCGTAACGCGTGCCACGCGCGGCGGCCTGCGGCTCCAGCGTCTGCGCGCTCGCGTCGCCAGACACCACGAATGCGGCCCAGCGCGCGGGCCGGCCGGCGCGGCGGAGCTGATCGAGCTGCGCCAGGCGCAGCGCCTCGTCGGCCGCGACGCCCGTGCGGGCGTGCTCGTAAAACGCGCGCATCAGGCGCCGCGAGTCCGTGTCGGCGACGTCCCAGAGACTCGCGACCACGCCGCGCGCGCCCGCCTGCAGAAACGCGCGGCTCAGACTGAGCAGGCCCTCCCCTCGCAGCGCGCGCCCCATCTGCGAACGGCACGCCGCCAGCACGACCAGCGGGGAGTCCAGCTGCAGATGCGCGATCTCATTCAACTGCAGCAACCCATCATCATCACCGGCGGGTTCGACGAGAATGGCGCTGCGCCGCGGCACGCGCTCGTCGACCAGCGCGTGCGCCGCGAAGTGCAGCACGCGGTAGGAGGCGGCCGACGCCTCTTTCAGGTCCTGCTCGCGCGCGGGCAGGCGCAGCGCCGAGTCGCCGCGCGCCAGGCTGACGGCTTCACGCGCCTCGAACTCGGCGTTCGCGAGCACGGGGAGCGCGCCCTCGCCCCGCACGCGCGGCGCGCCGCCCGCCGCAGATCCGCGCGGCGCGGCAAAGGCGAGCAGCTGGCGCCGCGGACCTGATTGCTGCTGGCGCAGCGACGCGAGCACGGTCACCGATGGCGCGGTGCTGAGCGCGCGGCGCTCGATCATCCAGCGGCCATCCACATCCGGCAGCGCGGCCAGCGGCAGGCGCTGCAGCGATCCGTCGGGAATCACGATGAGCCGTGTCGCGTCGCGCAGCAGCGACGCGGCCGGCCCGAAGAGCGCGCGCACCGCCGCGCCGCCGGCGCGCTGCAGGTCGTCCGCGCTCCCCTGCATCGCCGCGCGCCGCACCTGCTTGACGAGTTCGTCGATCTCGCGGGCGGGCGGCAGCCGGTACGCGACCAGGCCGCTCGAGCGCATCGCCCATGCCCAGCTCTGCTCGTCGCCGAGCGCGAAGGCCACAATCGCTTCCTCCGGCCGAACCAGCGACCGTGCCGCCGCGGTGGTGGCGGGCCGGGGCCACGCCATCGACGCGCGGCGGGGATTGTCGCGGCGCGCGCGCGCAATGAGGCTGTCGTGCTCCTGCTCTGCCTGCGACAGTGTGGCCAGCAATCCCTCGCGGCGCGACGCATCGTGCTCGGCGGCGAGCGCCTTCTGAATGGCCGAGAGGCGCCGCGACGATGCCGCCTCCTGCGCCGCAATCTGCTGCAGCTCGGGACTGCTGTTCCGGCTGTCGGCCTCCGCGAGCTGATCGGCGAGCGCGCGGGCGCGCGCCGTCTCGGCCACGTCGAACGCGCGGCGCGCAAACCAGTCGTCGGGCGCGGTCGATCGCGCCATCAGGGCATCGATCAGGGCCTCGTGCACCATCACGCGCTGCGACATGAACGATCCGCGCTGGGCCGGCGCGGGCAGCGCCATGCGCATGCGATCCACGAGCGCCGCGGCCGTCTCGAGATGGGCCTGCGCCTCGGGCGCGCGCTGCTGCGCCAGCGCCGCGCGGCCGAGGCCATACAGCGCGCGCCATTCGTACTCCGCGTCGCCCTGGTCGCGGGCGGCCGTCAGCACGCGGGCGAACATCGCCGCGGCGCGATCGGGCCGGCTGCTGAACAGCTCCACCAGCCCGAGATCGTTCTCGATGAAGACGAGCCGCCGCGCCGGCACGCCGGCGCTCACCGCGCGCGCGCGCGCCGCCAGATCGGCCGCCTGCGCCAGATCGCCGCGCCGCGCCTGGATCAGCGCAAGCCGCGCCAGCGTGTCGGGCAGCGATCCCTGCGACCCCGCGCGCGCATAGAGCGCGAGCGCCGCGCTGCCGTCCGCCAGCGCGCGGTCGAAATCGCGCAGCGCGAACCAGGTGTCCATCGACTGCCGCAGCGAGAGCGCCACGCCAATCTGCAGGCCCGCCTCGCGGTACAGCGCGATGGACTGCTCCCACAGCTCCGCGGCGCGATCGAGATTCCACAGGTGCGCGTGCACCTGCGCCAGGGCGAACGTCGCGCTCGCGCGCAGCCGTACCGGCGCGCGCGCCGCCAGCGTGAAGGCACGCTCGCCGTCGGCGAGCGCCTCGTCGAAGCGCCCGAGGCCAAGCAGCGCGGTGGATCGTCCCGTGCGGCCCCTGATCGAATAGTCAAGACTGTTCGCGCGATCGGCGGCGGCAATCACATCGTCGAACGCGCCGACGGCTTCGACGCCGTTGCCAAGCGCGCGCGCGTTGGCGGCGCGCGCCTCGCCCACCTGCATCGCGAGCTTCGCGTCTCCGGATTTGTCAACGAGCTCCCGCGCCCGCGTCAGCAGCCCGGACGCCGCCAGTTCCTGGCCGCCATCGGAGTGAATGCGCGCCATCTGCGTCAGCGCGCGCACCTGCAGACTGGCCGCGGCCGACAGTGACAGCGCGCGTTCGGCGGCCTGCATGGCGGCAGGCCGATCGGCCAGCGCGCGGAGCGACGTGCTGCGCAGCAACTCGGCTTCCGCTTCGGCGTCGCGATCCCCGGCCTGCGCAAACTGCGGCACGGCCACGGCCAGCAGCGCGAGCGCCTCTTTGTGACGTCCGCCCCCCGCCAGCGCGCGCGCCTCGTCGAGCACATTGGAGGAGGCCTGCATGCGCCCGGACAGGCACACGAGGGCCACAATCGCGCACACGAGTGCTCGGCGCATCATGATGGGGAGACGTTATACCGTACGCGCGGCCGTGATGCTGATCAGGAGCGCGGCGCGGGCAGGCGCATGAAGGCGCGCGGCAGTGACTGGGCGATGGCCTCTCCGGCCTCATCGAGCGTGGTGACGGTCCACGTGTAGCGAACGCCCGGCCGAACCGCCGCGGCCATGGCGGCATCCTCGGTGAGATGCTCGTTGCGCGTTTCGCGATAGAACACGCGCTCGCCGGCCGCGTCTTTCACCTCGATCGCATAACGAGCCGCGCCGGCAGACACGTTCCATCGAAATTCGAGCGGACTGCGGACGTCACCGGATGGCGTGACAGCTTCCGGTCGTCCGCCTCTCATCACCACGGGACTGTCGCCACCGCCGTCGCCGCCGGCGCGCCAGCCGGGCAGCCAAATCGCCAGAATAATGGCCGCAGCGGCAGCCAGCGGGATGAACAGCTTGCGCTCGAACACGAGCAGGCGGCCGCGCGGCTCGCCCAGCGTCTCATAGCCTCGGCCGCTGAACGCCTGTGGATCGAAATGCGCCGGCGGCGCGTCGTGCGCCGCCGTGCGAATCAGCTCCGCATACACGGCCGCGCACGCGTCGCACGCCGCCAGGTGGCCGACGATGTGCTCGCGCGCGCCGGGCGCGGGCGCGTCGCGCCACGCCATCAGCTCATCGCGCGTGAGATGTGTCATCGCGCGCTCTCCCTGACGGCTGCCTGTGGCCCCAGCAGGGCGCGCAGCCGTCCCACGATCGATTTCACGCGCGCTTCCGGCAGGTGCTCGATGTGCAGCGCGCGCTCGATGTCAGTGCGCGTCAGGCCCTGGACATATTTGAGGCGCACGATGGCGGCGTCCTCGGGCGGCAGCGACGCAAGCGCGCGATCGAGGGCGGCCGTGCGCTCACGCGCGCCAAGCACGTGCTCGGGATCCGGCGCCGGGGCCGCCACGTCGAGGCCGCTTTCCAGTTCCATTTCCAGGCTGACAGGCGTCCGCGCGCGCACGGCCATCGCCAGCAGCTCGCGGCGGTGGCGATCGTTCAGCACGCCATCGACCGCATCCATCGCCTCGAACACCTCGCCGAGCCCCACCGGCTGCGCCTCGCGCATCGTCAGAATCTCCGCGATCTCGGACGGGGTGCGGTCCTGCCAGTAATACAACTCGAACACGTGCTGCGCGCGCGGCGGCAGCGCCGTTACGGCGTGGAACAGCCGGCGCCGTCCGGCGCGCGATCGCACCCAGTCGACGATGACGTTGCGAACCACGGCGCCGAGCCACGCGCCGATCGGCCCCTTGGCGGGGTCGTGCCTGCGAAGGCGGGCGCAGTTGTCGGCGGCAAGCCGCTCGCACGTCATCAAATACAGCTCCATGGCCTCGTCGTAGTCACGGATGCCGGCGCGCTCGATGAGCGCCAGCAGGCTCGGCGTGTACCGATCGACGAACGCGCGCCACGCGCGAGTCGGATCGGTGCCGAGCAGATCGCGAATCTCGGCGTCGGTCGGGGTGCCCACGGCGCATCAGCGTAGCACCGGCCGCGCGCGTTGATTTCGTTCCTGTAAGTACAGAACGGACACGGCGGCCCAGCTCGGCCGTAGAACCGTGACAACCGGGGTTATGCGAGGGCGGCGGCGAGTTCGCGGACGGTCTGGCCGCTGCGCGGGTCGACCATGCCGGGCGCAATCTCGGCCAGCGGCGTCAGGACGAAGCCCCGCTCGTGAAATCGCGGATGCGGCACGACGAGCCCGGGCTCGTCGATCACGAGGTTGCCGTAGAGGATCAGATCGAGATCGAGCGCGCGCGGCTCGGGCTTACCGGTGCGCACGCGGCCGCGCTCCGCTTCCATCGCCAGCAGCTGCTCGAGCAGCGCACGGGGCGCAAGCTCGGTGTGGCCGACGATGACGGCGTTGAGAAAATCGGGACCTTCCACGCCGACCGGCGCGGTTTCAAGGTAGAAGGAGGCGATCAGGCCGCTGACGTGATCGCGCAGGCGGCTGACGGCCCAGTCGAGATGCTCGGCGCGATTGCCGACATTCGAGCCAAGGGCGATGGCGACCTCCAGGTTACCGATCTCCCAACCAGCGCTCGGCGATGACGCCGCCGCCGGTGCCGGCGCCGTCGGCGCGGCGGCCGAGCAGGTCGGCGCGGCCTTCGAGCATCATCTCGAAGAAGCGCTTGTGCTCCTTCGTCTCGCCAATCACCACGCCCATCATGAGCCGGTGCCGGGCGTGATCGACCTGAGAGCGCGGCGTCCACGTCTCGACGAACGCCGCGGCGTCGCGGCTGTCCTGCTCGATGAACGGCTTGAAGTCCGCCTTCTTTTTCGGATCGCCGAGGTCGGGCATGCCCACGTCGTGCGGCTGGCCGCCGAGCTCCGCAATCGCGGCCTCGAGCCACTGCAGGTGCACGTCCTCGCGGGCGATGACGTACTGATACGTGTTGTTGAAGTCGTAGTGCGACACGTGCCGCGCCACCGCGACATGCCGCTGCCGCATCGTCAGCTTGTCACGATGAAAGTCGCGCAGGATTTCGAGCAGCTCTGGAGTGTTCACGCGCTCTGCTTTTCTTTGCAGGTGATGCACACCCGCGTCCAGGGGATGGCGTTGAGGCGGGCCGGCGCAATGGGCTCGCCGCAGTCGCGGCAGATGCCGTAGGTGCCCTTCTCCATCCGGTAGAGGGCCTCTTCGATGGCGGCCAGGATCTTGGCGTCGGTCTGTTTCAGCTTGAGCTGAATGTGGACTTCGTTGCTGCCGCTGGCCTGATCGGCCAGGTCGCCCTGGCGGCTGTTGACCTCGAGCGACGTCTCGATCGGCTTGGTGCCGGTCGTGTGCGCGAGGATGTCGCCGCGCTTGCGGAGCAAGGCCTCCTTGAACGGCGTCTGGTCGGTTTCTTCGGTCATATCGGCCTCCCCCAAACGACGATTTTAGCCTATTTGTCCCCTCCGATGATGTCGCCGAGCCCGCCGAGCAGGCCGCCCATGTCGCGTTTGACTTCGCCGCGGTCGCCCTTGAAGGCCTGGTTGATGCGATCGGCGAGGCGCGAGAACGGCAGCGTCTGCAGCCAGACGCGGCCCGGGCCGGTCATCGAGGCAAAGAACAATCCTTCGCCGCCGAACAGCGACGTCTTGATGCCGCCCACGCGCTCGATCGCGTAATCCACCGACGGATCGAAGGCCACGAGGCAGCCCGTGTCGACCTTGATCTTCTCGCCCGGCGCCAGCGTCATGTCCACCACCGTGCCGCCGGCGTGAATGAACGCGAGGCCGGTGCCTTCGAGTTTCTGCAGGATGAAGCCCTCGCCGCCGAAGAAGCCCGCGCCGATGCGCTTCGTGAAGGCGATGCTGATGTCGATGTCGCCTTTCGCGCAGAGGAACGCGTCGCTCTGGCAGAGGATGGCCTGCGACGTCAGCGGCATCGCGATGATCTTGCCGGGATGCGGACCGGCGAACGCCACTTTCGCGGTCGGCCGCGTGCAGCGGAAGTGCGTGATGAAGAAGCTCTCGCCCGCCAGCAGCTTGCGCTTCAGGCCGCCGAGCAGGCCGCCCTCCATCTTCGCGTCCATATCGATGCCTTCGGTCATGAACATCATCGACCCGGCTTCGGCGCGCACGGCGTCGCCCTGGTTGAGCGTGATGATGACCGCCTGCATGTCGTCGCCGATGATTTCGTGCTGCACCATCTGAATCTCGTCTCCTACTCTCCCCGCAGGCTGCCCAGCGGTTTCTTCACCAGCACATCGAGGCTGGCACTCAGGCCGACCATCAGCACCACGGCCGCCGTGGCGGCCACGCCGATGGCGGCAATGTGGATCGCCGGCTCCCATGCCATCTCGAGCAGCCGCGTAGTGACGGCCCACGACAGCGCCACCGCCCCGCCGGCGCCGAGCAGGCCGGCCAACGTGCCAAGCACGCCGTACTCGACAGCCACCATCGCCGTCAGCCGGCGCGTGCTCGCGCCCAGGGTGCGATAGATGGCGGCCTCGTAGTGGCGCTGAAAGCGCGTCATGGCGACTGCGCCGATGAGAATCAGCATGCCGCTGCCGAGCGCGATGACGCCCACAATCGTAATGGCGAGCGTGATGTTCTGCACCACGCCCTGAATGGTGCGGATGATCTCGCGGATGTCGATGGCCGACACGTTCGGATAGGACGTGATCAGGTCGCGCTGCAGGGCCGCGCGGGCGGCCGGCTCGCGCGGGGCGCGCACCAGGGCAATGAACGTCCGCGGCGCGTCTTCGAACGGCCCCGGCCGGAACACGAACATGAAGCCGCCGTTGCGCGCCTCGCTCCAGTCCACTTCGCGGATGCTGGTGACACGCGCCTCGATTTCGCGCCCCGCGATGTCGAAGCGCATGCGGTCGCCAATCCCGATGCCGCGCCTGGCGATGCCCTCTTCGATCGACACGTCAGGCGTGCCGCCGTCGGGCACCGGCCCCTCCCACAACTCGCCCGCCTGCATCACCTCGTTCGCCTCGAGATGCGATCGATACGTGATGACGTATTCCCGCCCCAGCCCCCTCCGCCGCACATCGTCATACGCCTCGAGGTTGACGTCGCGGCCCGCGACGCCGACGACACGGGCGCGCATGACGGGAATCAGCTTCGCCGGCTCGATGGCGCGGCCGTCGACGAGCGCGCGCACGCCCGCTTCCTGATCGCGCTGGATGTCGATGAGGAACATGTCGGGCGAGTCGTCGCTCAACTCGAGCGAAAAGGCGTTGAGCAGATTCGCCTGCACGTGCTGAATGGCAAGGATGAAGAACGCGCCGAGCCCGACCGTGAGCAGCACGACGCGCGTCTGGTTGCCGGGCCGGCCGAGACTGATCACCGCATGGCGGACGGCGAATGCTCGCGCGCGTGTGAGCGGCCGCACCGCGCGCACCAGCACGCTCGAGGCGAGGTGCAGCACGAGGCCGACGCCGGCGAGGCCGCCCATCACATACAGACTCGCCTCGAGCGAGCCGGCCTGCCACGCGGCGACGGCCGCGAGGCCCGCGGCAACAATCGCATAACTCGCCCACGCCACCCAGTCGCGCCGCCGCGCCTGCATGGCCGTGTCGGCGCGCAACAGCAGCAGCGGCTTGATGGCGCGCGTTTCGAGCAGCGGCACGAGCGCGAAGAGCACCGACACCAGCAATCCCACCGCCACGCCCTGCACCGAGGCCGAGAGCGTGAGGTCGGGGCGCCCGGACGGAAGCAGCGCCACGAGATATTCCGGAATCGCGGCCAGCGCGCCGTACGCCACGAGCACGCCCGAGAGACCGCCGGCCGCCGAGAGCAGCGCCATCTGCGCGACGTAGGTGCCCAGCACCTGACGGCCCGACGCGCCAAGGCACTTGAGGATCGCGATGCTGCGGATCTTCTGCTGCATGAAGACGCGCGTCACGCTCCACACGCCGATGCCGCCGAGCACCACGATGACAAAGCCGACCAGGCTCAGATAATCCTCGGCGCGCGCCAGATCCTCGTTGATGCCCGCTTCGGTGCCGCGATAGTGCCGCACCTGCACGAACTCATCGCGCACGGCGCGGCCAAGCGCGCGCGACAGGCGCGGCGCGTCGGTATCGTCGGCGACTTTGACCAGGGTGCGATACGACGCGCGGCTGCCGAAGCCCAGAAGATTGAGCTGCCGCAGGGCCTGCAGATCGATAAAGACGCGCGACCCGAGCGTGAAGGTACTGACCTGCCGGCCCGGCTCGCGGGTCACGACATCGCGCACGGTGAACGGCTGGCCGGCGATCATGATGCGGTCGCCGACGCCAATCCCGAGCTGCAGCAGAAGATCGCGCTGCACGACCACGCCGCCGTCAGCGAGCAGGGCGTGACGGTACGGCTGCCCGCTTTCGAGCTCGATGCGCCCGTAGAACGGAAAGCCCGGCTCCACCGCCTTCAGCTCCACCATCCGCGCGGCGGGCCGATCCTCGCGCTCCGGCCTCACCATCGTGGACGTCTCGACCACGCTGGTGTACTGCACCGGCCGGCCCTGCAGGAACTGCTCGATGGCCTGCACCGTTTCGGGGCGCCACGGCCGGCTGGTCGACGCCATCACGTCGGCGCCGAAAATGGCGCGCGCCTCACCGACCAGCGTGACGCGTACGTTCTGGATGATCGAACGAATGGCGACGATGGCGCCGACACCGATCGCAACGCAGATATAGAAAAAGAGGAGGCGGCGCCACACGGCCCGCGTTTCGCGCCAGACCATGCGAAGGATAAACATCAGACGGCGGGGTCCCCTGCACCCCGCCTGGCCTCGTCGCTCGCGGGGGCCCCTGAGCCCCGCTCCCCTCCTCGGCGACTGCCATCCGCCTCCTCGATGCGTCCGTCGCGCAGGCGGATGGTGACGTCGGCCATGGCGGCGAGTGCCGGGTCGTGCGTCACCAGCACCAGCGTGGTGCCCTTCCGTTTGTTGACGTCGAGCAGGATCTCGATGACCTGGCGGCCGGTGGCGCTGTCGAGATTGCCCGTCGGTTCATCGGCGAGCAGCACGGCGGGATTGTTGGCGAGCGCGCGGGCGATGGCCACGCGCTGCTGCTCGCCGCCCGAAAGCTGCGACGGATAGTGATGGCCGCGGTCGGAGAGGTGCACGTCGGCGAGCAGCGATTCGGCGCGCGTGCGCGCGTCGGGGCGATCGGCCAGCTCCAGCGGCACCATGACATTCTCGAGCGCGGTGAGCGAGGGAATCAGATGGAAGAACTGAAAGACGATGCCGATGCGCGAGCCGCGCAGGCGCGCCAGCTTTTCCTCGTCGAGGCGCGTGAGCGTGACGTTGTCGACAACGATGCGGCCGGACGTTGGCGCGTCGAGGCCGGCGATGAGGCCGAGCAGCGTGGACTTGCCGCTGCCCGACGGGCCGGTGATGGCCGCGGTGCGGCCGGCTTCAATCGTGAGCGTCAGCGGGTGCAGGATGGTGAGCTCGCCCGCGCCGCTTCTGACGACTTTCGTGACGCCGTGTAGTTCAATCATCCAGCTCGATCATCGGGCCGCGAGCCGTTCCTCTGCGAGCGGCTCGAGCGCCTTCCACACGAGATCGGCGACGCGCTCGGCGCCCTCGGCGTTGGGATGCAGCCCGTCGCCCTGATTGAGCGCCGGCACGCCCGCGATGCCCTCGAGGAAAAACGGGACGAACGCGACGTCCTCCTCATCGGCGAGATCGCGGAACGCCTGCCGGAACTCGGCGGTGTATTCGGGGCCGAAGTTCGGCGGCGCTTCCATGCCGAGCAGCAGCACGGTGATGCCGCGCGCCTTCGCCGCGCGGATGATGGCCTGCAGATCGGCCTTCATCGCCGCCACGGAATTGCCGCGCAGCCCATCATTGGCGCCAAGCGCCACGACGAGCACCCGCACATCCCCTTCGAGCGCCCACTTGAGACGGCGCCTGCCGCCGGCGGCCGTGTCGCCGGAGATACCGGCGTTCACGACTTCGGCGTCGAGACCCTCTCTGCGCAGCTTTTCGCCGATGAGCACGGGAAACGCCTGCGACGCGGGCAGGCCGAAGCCCGCGGTGAGGCTGTCGCCAAGAAAGACGATGCGGGGGCGCGCGGCGGAGGGAGCGGACGCCGGCGCGGCGCTCGTCGGCGGCGCCTGCGGCGCCGTGTCCGCGGCGGGCTCGGGCGACCGGCCGCAGCCTGCGGCGAGCATGAGGGCCAGCAGGCCCGGGACGGCGTGGCGAACGAACATCGGTCTTTCCATTATCCTACGCTTGCCGAAAGGAACCTTGTGATCAAAGACGCTCGTCTTCGCCGCGCAGTTTCAGCCGCCGTGATGACCGCCGCCTGTACGGCGGCCGTGTTGTCGGCGCAGTCCGCGTTCCCCGCCAATCGCGTGCTCACGCATCGCGAGCAGGCGCCGTTCATGAAGAGCTGGATTCAGCAGCGCTTCCAGACCGTGCTGCCCGCGCTCATGCAGCGGGAAGGCATCGACATGTGGATTGTCGTCTCGCGCGAATACAACGACGACCCCGTGTTCCGCTCGATGTCGCCGCTGACGACCTACGCGTCGCGGCGGCGGACGATGCTGGTGTTCTCGCGCGTGGGCGAGCGGGTGGAGGCGTTGTCGATCGGGCGCTTCGACTATGACGGCCTCTACACCGTGGTGCGCACGCACAACGACGGCCAGTGGGAGGGCCTGCGGAAGCTCGTCGAGGAGCGGCAGCCGAAGGTGATCGGCGTCAACACGTCCGAGCAGTTCGCCCATGCCGATGGGCTGAGCGCCAACGAGCGCGACAACCTGCTGCGCGCGCTCGGGCCGGAGTACGCGCCGCGCGTGAAGAGCGCCGAGGGGCTGGCGGTCGGCTGGCTCGAGACGAAACTGGCCGAGGAGACGGCCGCCTACACGCACGTGATGCAGGTGGCGCATCAGATCATCCGCGACGCGTTCTCACGCAAGGTGATCACGCCGGGCGTGACGACCACCGAGGATGTGGTGTGGTGGATGCGCCAGCGCGTGGCCGATCTCGGGCTGGGCGGATGGTTCCATCCGTCGGTCAGCATCCAGCGCAAGGGCGGCGCGCAGGGTGACACGGTCATCCGGCCGGGCGACCTGCTGCACACCGACTTCGGCCTCGTGTATCTCGGCTTCTCCACCGACACGCAGCATCACGCGTACGTGCTGGCCGCCGGCGAGACGGACGCGCCGGCGGGCATCCGCGCCGGCCTTGCCGCCGCCAACCGGCTGCAGGACATCACGATGGCGCACGCGAAGCCGGGCGTGTCAGGCAACGCGGCGCTGGCCGCCTCGCTCGCGCAGGCGAAGAGCGAAGGCCTCACACCGTCGATCTACTGCCATCCGATCGGCTATCACGGACATGGCGCCGGCGCGCCGATTGGCATGACGGACTATCAGCAGGGCATTCCGGTGCGCGGGGAATACGTGTTCCGTCCCGACACCTGGCACTCGATTGAGCTCAACGTGATGCACCCGGTGCCCGAGTGGAACAATCAGGCCGTGCGGTTTGCGCTCGAAGAAGACGCGGCGCTGCTGGCGGATGGATGGAGCTGGATCGACGGAAGACAGACCGCGCTGTATCTGATCAAGTGAATTTAGAGTTGGTGAGTTAGGAGTTAAGAATTGCTGTCAAGTCGTTGATGACGCGCGTCAGGTAGGCCCGATGCGCGTCGCCGGTGGCGTTGGCGAGCTCGGCGCGCTTGGCGGCGAGGGCGAGCTCGGTGACCTGCCGCCGCTCGAGGCGCGCGCGTTCCTCCGGGCTGAGCGCCGGCTTCAACGGGCGCTTCGCCTGCGCCTCCTCCTGCTGCGATTCGACGCTCTTCGACTCGAAGCCCCTGGCCATCACCAACTCTTAACTCTGCGTCGTCGTCCCCGGGTCTCCATCAACTTTGATCGCGTCGGTCCAGGCTGCGACCTGCTCCTCGGTCATGTTACCAACAGGCGCAAGCCGCGCGTCCTCGTAGCCGTCGGCGAGGTCGGGCAGATACTGCTGGCGCGAGAGGACCGGGCCGTTGCACACGCGGTCGGCCGGCGCCGCGCTGGTGGTTTCCTCGATGAGCCGCGTGTTGAGATCGGTCATCACCCAGCTGGGCACCAGCGCGCGGTTGTCGGGATAGATATAGCCGAACAGCACCAGATGGCTGTAAAGCACGCGCCAGTTCTGGCCGAAGCGCGCCATCAGGCGCGGCCAGTCCATGGCGTCGCCGCGCGCCTTGAAGATATGGGCCACGTCGGCGCCGTCGAAGCGCTCGCGCTCCTGGATGAAGGCCTTCGACCAGATCATCTCTTCGGGCGGGCACAGCTTGACGTCGCGGTCGAACACGCGGCCGGGCGCCGCGAACTCGAACCACAGATCGTCGACTTCCGCGATGCCGTTGCCGGAGCTGAAGATCAAGTCGACGAAGAGCCCGTCGGGGCCGTACACCTTCCCCAGCCAGTGGTCGAAGCGCACCTCGGGCTCGTAGCCCTTGTTGCGGAAGGCCTCCATCGCGCGCTCCAGGTCGTCGCGCTTCAGGAACAGGTCGAAATCCTTCGTGTGACGCTCGATGCCGGTGTATTGCGAAAAGGCATACGCGCCGCCCACAAGGAAGGGCACGCCGGCTTCGTCGAGCACGTCGATCGCCGCGCGATAGAACGCCTGGGTCGGCTCATCGGGAATCATGGGCTCGGGCGTCCTGCTCAGCTGGCCGGGCTGGGTAATTGTTTGCAACGAAAGGCCTCCAGGCCTCTGCAGTGGCAAACCGTGTGCCGCGGGCACGCACATTGCTCCCGTCATGGATGTGCCCGTCCGCATTGCCGCTCTCGGCGATCTTCACTACTCCCGGTCGTCGCAAGGTGTCCTGATCCCGCTGCTTTCGGCGGTCCACGAAGACGCCGATGTGCTCGTGCTGTGCGGCGACCTCACCGACTACGGCCTGCCCGAGGAAGCCGCCATCCTCGCGCGCGACCTGCAGACGGCCGTGCGCATCCCGATGGTCGGCGTGCTGGGCAATCACGACTACGAGTCGGACCAGGCGGCCGAAGTTGCGAGCGTGCTGCGTGAGGCAGGCCTCACGCTGCTCGACGGCGACACGACCGAGATCAAGGACGTGGGGTTTGCCGGCGTCAAAGGGTTCTGCGGCGGCTTCGGCCGCGGCGTCCTCGGCGCCTGGGGCGAAGGCGTCGTCAAGCAGTTCGTCAACGAAGCGATCAACGAATCGCTGAAGCTCGAAAACGCGCTCGCGCGGCTCCGCACGCCCGCGAAGGTCGCGATCCTGCACTACGCGCCCGTGCGCGACACCGTCGAGGGCGAGCCGCTCGAAATTTTTCCCTACCTCGGATGCAGCCGGCTCGAAGAGCCCCTCACCCGCTATGCCGTGTCGGCCGTCGTGCACGGCCATGCGCATCACGGTGCGCCGGAAGGCCGCACCACCAACGGCACGCCCGTGTACAACGTTTCGCTGTCGCTCATGCGCGAGGCCCGGCCCGACCGGCCGTACCGCGTGCTTGAAGTGGAGACAGCAGTGGAGGTCACAACGTGAGATTGAACGTTTCGGCGGTCTGCGCCACCCTTGCCCTGGCTATCAGCGCGCCGCTCGTGGCGCAATCGACACGCACCGGCCAGGAGATGTCGGCGGCCGACAAGGCCACGGCCGCGCTCTACAGCGTGAAGGAAGCGCTGGCCCTGCAGGTCACGCTCGATCTGGCCGGCTTTTCGCCGGGCGAGATCGACGGCAAGCTCGGAAAGAACACGCTGCGCGCGCTCGAAGCCTATGAGGGCGCCCGCGGAATCAAGGCCGTGCCTGCCCCCAACGGCGGTCTCCGTGAGTACGAGCTCTCTGCCGAGGATGTGAAGGGCCCGTTCACGAAGATTCCCGCCGACATGATGGCCAAGTCGAAACTCGAGCGGCTGGGCTACTCGTCGGCGCTCGAAAAGCTTGGCGAGAAGTTCCACATCAAGCCTGAGCTGCTGCGCCAGATCAATCCCGGCAAGAAGTTCGTCGCCGGCGCGACCATCAAGGTGCCGGCCGTCGACGCGACCGCCATTCCCGACACGCGCCCCGCGGGCGAAGCGGCGAACAACGCGTTCGGCAACGTCACGGTGATCGTGTCCAAGGCGCGCAGCTCGCTGCAGGTGCTCGACCAGAAGGGCAACGTCGTGTTCCGCGCGCCGGTGACGACCGGCAGCGAGGAAGATCCGCTGCCGATCGGCACGTGGCAGGTGACGTCGGTGACGCGCAATCCGGTCTTCAACTACAACCCGGATCTGTTCTGGGACGCCGACCCGTCGCATGCCAAAGCGAAGATTCCTGCCGGCCCGAACAATCCGGTGGGCGTCGTCTGGATCGATCTGTCGAAGGAGCACTACGGCATTCACGGCACGCCCGAACCCGGGCGCATCAGCTACAGCGAATCGCACGGTTGCATTCGCCTGACCAACTGGGACGCGCTGCGCGTGGCGTCGCTCGTCGCCAAGGGCACCACCGTGCTGCTGGTCGAGTAAAGCCGGGCGGAATGCAGCAGCAGTCGAAGAACGTGCTGGCCGCGGCCGTCACGGGCGTCATGCTGGGCGCCGTCGTGACGGCCGTTCTCATGTCGAACGCCGCGCGGCGCGGCGACGCGCGCGATCGCGGCCGGCCCGACGCCGTATCGGACCCTGACGACGTCGTCGCCGTGCTCGACGCCGATACGCCGGTCGCGCCGCATCCGTCGCCGGTGCTGCCTGCTGCCGCGGCGGACAGCGCGCGGCGGCCCGATGCGCCGGCGCCCATCGATCCCTCCGTGCCCACGCTCTCGGCTGGCGCCGGAGACGTCGTCGACAACCTGCGCGACCGAAGGCTCACGCTGCCGGTGCGCGGCGTCGACCCCGCGACGCTCGTGCAGTCGTTCAACGATCAGCGCAGCGGCTCGCGCCGTCACGAGGCGATCGACATCCTCGCGCCGCGTCACACGCCCGTGCTCGCCACCGAAGACGGCACGGTGGCCCGCATGCTCAGCAGCCGCGCCGGCGGCATCACGCTCTATCAGTACGACCCGCGCGAGCAGTTCGTCTATTACTACGCCCACCTCGAGCGCTACGCGGACGGCCTGAAGGAAGGCGACCGGCTCACGCGCGGCCAGGTGCTCGGTTACGTCGGCACCTCAGGCAACGCCCCGCCCAACACCCCTCACCTCCACTTCGCCATCTTCGAAATGACCACGCCCAAACGATGGTGGGAAGGCAGGCCGGTGGACCCCTTCCTCGTCCTGAGGTGAAAGGTTACAGGGGAAAGGGAAAAGGGGACGCAAGGGAAGAGGGAAAGGAGACAAGGAGGGGGAGGCCTTCACCTTCGTCCCTTCGACTTGGCGCCTTCGACTTTTCCGCCCCTTTGACCTTTTCCCTCTGACCTTCGACCTTCCTGTTCACTCTCTGAGCTTTTTCACAGTGGCGGTCAGCATGGCCACCCACTCGGTTGCTTCCTGGATGAGAGGATCAACTGAGTCCCCCACCAGAGGATCGCTTTTGATGACGCGGAGCCAGTAGCGAGTTTCGCGCGCTTCGCGGAGGGCGATCGCATATTTTGCCGCCATATCCTTGCGGGAGCTGGCAGCTTGTGCCTCCTCGACATTCGACCCAATCCCCGTCCCCGCGCGCACGAGTTGAAACAGGCTGCCTCCAAACCGTTCACGGTGCTGAAGTAACCGCCGATTCAGCGCGAGGATCTCCTCGGAGAACCGCAAACTTCTGGCACAAAGGTCCTGCCGCATGCCAGCCCGGCTGCAAATCCCTGACCCCTTTTCTCCTTTCCCTTTCCCCTTCTCCCTTGCGTTCCCCTTTCCCCTTTCTCCTTAAACCTTTCCCCTTGGAACGCCGTGACGTTTAATAGCCCGCGATGTCTTTCCGCCGCGTCTTGCGTCCGTTCGATGCCACGATGGTCGTCATTGGCGGCATCATCGGGTCGGGCATCTTCATCAATCCGCGCCTGGTCGCCCAGACGCTGGATTCGACGTGGCTGGTGCTGGCGGCGTGGACCGCGGGCGGGCTGGTCGCCCTGTGCGGCGCGTTCGCGTACGCCGAACTTGGGGCGCGCTTTCCGAAAGCGGGCGGGCAGTACGTCTACCTGAAGGACGCCTGGCATCCGCTCGCGGGTTTTCTGTATGTCTGGGCGCTGCTGCTGATCATCGAGACGGGCGCGATGGCGGCCGTCGCCATCATCTTCGCGGAATACCTGCTGCGCTTCCTCGGCCGCGACACAACGCTCGCGCTTCCGCTCGCCATCGCCGCGCTCGTCATCGTCTCGGCCATCAACTACGTCGGCGTGAAACCCGGCAGCCGCGTCCTCAACCTCTTCGTCGTCCTGAAAGTCGCCGCGCTGGCCGTGCTCATCGCCATCGGCCTCGTCATGCCCGCGGAGTCCGCAGGCTGGCTGACCTTCGACCGCACAGCCGAACTGAGAACTGGAACTGGAACTGGAACTGGAACTGTGCTGGCCTTCGGCGCCGCCCTCATCCCCATCCTGTTTGCGTATGGCGGCTGGCAGAATGCCAACTACATCGCTGAAGAGATCGAAGCACCCGAGCGGAACCTGCCGCGCAGCCTGATTGCCGGCGTCATCGTGGTGGCGCTGGTGTACGTGCTGGTCAACGTGGCGTACCTGCGGCTGCTGGGTCTCGACGGACTGGCGGCCACCGCGACGCCGGCCGCCGACGCGGCCGCGCGCGCGCTCGGCACGGCCGGCGACAAGTTCGTGGCGGCGGCCATCGCGATCTCCACATTCGGCTTTCTCGATCTGGCGGTGCTGGCGCCGACCCGCGTCTACTACGCCGCGGCGGCTGACGGCTATCTGCCCTCCTCGCTCGCCCGGCTTCATCCGAAGTACGGCACGCCCACCCTGGCCATCGTCGTGCAGGCGTTCTGGGCAATCGTCCTCGTGCTGACCGGCACGTACGGCGACCTGCTCAACTCGGTGGTGTTTGCCGACTGGATCTTCTTCGGATCGACGGTGGCCGCCCTCTTCGTGTGGCGCTCGCGCGGAGCGGCCGGCGCAAGCTCAACCTATCGGTCGCCCGGGTATCCGCTGTTCCCGGCATTTTTCGTCTTCGTGGCCGTCGCGGTGGTCCTCAGCGTGATTCTCGAGGCGCCCGCACGCGCCGCCGCCGGCGCCCTGCTGATCGCGACGGGCATTCCCGTGTTCTGGTACTACTCAGGGAAACGTAAATCGTAGATTGTAAATAGCAACGCCCAACGATGATCATCATCGATAGATCGATAGATCGATCATCGATGCTATTTACGATTTACCATCTACGCTGCATGATCTCGTCCCCTCCTCCCGCACCCTACATGTTCTGGGCGAAGACCCGGACGCCTGCCCGATACGACCTCGCCGCCAGCAACCTGCTCGGCTGTTCCCTCGACGACCTGCCTGGCGCGCGCGAGGCCCTGTCGCTCGAGGGATCGAACGAGAACGGCCATCCGCCGCTGCTCGAGGCCATCGCCGCGCATTACGGCGTCGGCACCTCGCGCATCATGACGGGCAACGGCTGCTCGGGCGCCAACCTGCTCGCCCTCGGCGCGCTCGCCGGCGCCGGCGACGATGTGCTGATGGAGCGGCCGTTCTACGATCCGATTCCCGGCGCCGCGCGGATGCTTGGCGCGCGCGTCAATTTCTTCCAGCGCCGGTTCGAGGACGGCTATCAGCTCGACATCGACGCCATCGAACAGGCCATGACGCCCGCCACGCGGGTCGTCATTCTCACGAATCCGCACAATCCGAGCGGCGCGCTGCTCGACGATGCGAGCATCATCGCCGCCGCCGAGACGGCCGCGCGCCATGGCGCCACCCTGCTCGTCGACGAGGTGTATCTCGACATCGTGAACATCCTGGGCGGGGGCCCGCGCCATACGCCTGCCGCCCTGCTGGCCCCCAACGCGATTTCGACGAGCAGCCTGACCAAGTCGTACGGCCTGAACGCGCTCCGCTGCGGATGGGCGGTCGCGCCCGATGCGATTGCCGAACGCATGCGCCGCGTGCGCGACATCGTGGACGGCATCGCGCCGGTGCCGATCGAGCGGCTGTCGGTCGTGGCGTTCGGCCAGCTCGACGCCCTCGCCGATCGCGCCCGTGCCATCGTGGCCAGGAATCTCGATGCGCTCCGCGTGTGGATGATCGGCGCGAGGGGCCTCACGCTGCCGGCGCCCGCCTGCGCCACGGTCGCGTTCCCGCGCGTGCGAGGCGTGGATGACACGCGGGCCTTCGCCGAGGCGTTGCATCGCGAGCAGGATCTCGCGGTGGTGCCGGGCTATTTCTTTGGAGAGCCGCAGAACATCCGGATCAGCCTTGCGGGCCGTCCGGACGTTCTGAAGGAAGGACTTGCGCGCCTATCGGCTTTTCTGGGCGGCTGACGTATTGCCGGGGGGCTGCGCGCCCTCGTAGACCTTGGTCGCCAGCGCGATCATCGAGCCGACATCCGAAAGGTTGGCGGGCAGCACCAGGGTTGTGGACTGCTTGGCGAGCTTGCCGAACTCCGCGATGTACTGCTCGGCCACGCGCAGCTGCAGCGCTTCCATGCCGCCTTCCGACTTCAGCGCGTCGGCCACGCGGCGCAGGCCCTCGGCGGTCGCGGTGGCCACGGCCAGAATCGCCGCCGCCTCGCCTTCCGCTTCGTTGATCTGCTGCTGCTTGGTCGCTTCCGACGCCTTGATCACTTCCTGCTTCGCGCCTTCGGCGTTGTTGATCTGGGCGTCGCGCGTGCCTTCCGACGTCAGGATGACGGCGCGCTTCTCGCGCTCGGCGCGCATCTGTTTTTCCATCGCGGCCAGCACGTCGTGGGGCGGCGTGATGTTCTTGATCTCGTAGCGCAGCACTTTCACGCCCCAGGGCTCCGAGGCCTTGTCGAGCTCCGCGACGACCTGCTGATTGATGTTGGTCCGCTCTTCGAACGTGCGGTCGAGATCGATCTTGCCCACCTCACTGCGCAGCGTCGTCTGCGCCAGCTGGCTGATGGCGAACACGTAGTCGGCGATGCCGTACGACGCGCGCTCGGGGTTGAGCACCTTCAGGTACAGCACGCCGTCGACACCCACCTGCACGTTGTCGCGGGTGATGCAGACCTGCGCCGGAATGTCGAGCGCCGCTTCCTTGAGCGACAGCCGGTACCGGATTACGTCGACGAACGGCAGCAGGATGTGAAAGCCGGCCTGCATCGTCGCGTGATAGCGGCCGAGCCGCTCCACGACATACGCGCTCTGCTGCGGCACCACCACCGCCGTCTTCGCGATGATGATGATGACCACAAGGGCCAGGATGAAAAAGACGATGACGCCGCCGGTCATGCTCAGTGTGCTCCTTCGGGAATGACAACTACGGTCAGCCGGTCGACGGCCACCACGCGCACACGCGCGCCGCGGGCAATGGGCGCCGCGCTCCCGTTGCGGGCGCTCCAGGCGGAGCCGCGCAACTCGACGCGGCCGGGTTCGCCCGGGCCGAAGTCCTCGAGGGCCTTCGCCGGCTCACCCGTGAGGTTGTCGATCTCGTCGGTGCCCCGATCGAGATTCAGGCGCCGCATGATCGGATTGCGAAACACGAGAAGGCCGACGGCCGAGAGCACGGAAAACAGCAGCAGTTGCGTCCAGAGCGGGCCGGCCAGATCCCCGAAGGCGAGCATGCCCACGAGGAGCGCGGCGATCCCGAAGAAGATCACGAAGAAGGCGCCCGGCGTGGCGATTTCCAGTACAACCAGGGCCAGGCCGAGCGCGAGCCAGTGCCACCAGAGAACAGTCATGGTTGGGGTTCCAACCAGAGTATACGTCCGGATCCGGTCAAGGGTTCAGAAACGCACGTTGGCCCGGATGCCCCCACTCAGCATCATGGCCGCCGAGGCGTCACGCTCGATGGCCAGCATGTAAATCCGGCCCTCCGGGCCGATCTCCCAGCGTCCGCGCGAGACGGCGAGCCCCGTGCCGAGCACGTAGCCGTGATCGTTGGTCGACGTGTGGGACTGCGGCGATCCCTGGAAGGAGCGCGTGCCGCGATGGTTGTTCAGCCCGTAGCCGGCCAGCACGTATGGCCGCGCGGCGCCGCGCGTGACGTCGTACTTGAGCATCAGCCCGGTGAAGACGGAACGCCCCTCCGTCGCCACACCGGAATCGAATCGCCGCTCGTACGGAATCCGGTTGACGACGAACTCGACCTGCGTTTTCGGCGTCAGCCGCACGCCGAAGCGGCCTTCGGTGGCCGCGCCGCCGCCGAGCATGCTCTCGTCGTCCCAGGTGCGGGCGTAGTGCACGGACGCGCCGGCGGTGAAACGATCGGCGGATTGCGCAGCAGCCGGTGCCGGCAGCAGGACGACGGCGAACAGCGTCGAGGCGGCAATCTGGTAGCGATTCATGACATCTCCTCTACCTGGATAGGCGCCAACGGCGGAGCCGCGGGCTCATCCGTGTGCCGGCGGGCACGCCTCATGCTTTCGCCCATGCTGGAGCACATGAGATGAAGCATCTGTTCGCCGCTCTTGCTTGCCTGCTGTCAATTGCCCTGCCGGCCCAGGCGCAGAACGTACTCTGGACCGATCCCGGCCCGATTGCCACCCGCGATCTCTTCTGGGGCAACGGCTCGGCCGAGCGTGCGCCGAAACCGCCGTTCGCGTTTCTCGAGGAAGACACCGACGGCACGCAGCCGAAGGTGATCGTCCGTGATGCGAACGGGCGTGAATGGTCCGTCAAGTTCGGCGACGAAGTGCATTCCGGCATCGCCGCGAGCCGCATCGTCTGGGCGCTCGGCTACGTGGCCGACGAGATGTATTTCGTCAAGAGCGGCACCATCACCGGCGTCACCGGCTTGAAGCAGGCCGCGAAGGCGCTCGGCCCCGATGGCGCCTTCACCAATGCCAGCTTCCGCCTGCGTGATGCCCGCGCGGAACGCGCCGCCGATCGCTGGACCTTCGGCACGAATCCCTTCGCCGGTTCGAAAGAGCTCTCCGGTCTCGCGATTCTGATGACGATGATCGGCAACTGGGACATCCAGGGCGATCGCAACAACCGCATTCTCGACGTCGACGGCAAGCGGCTCTACATCGTGAGCGATCTGGGCGCCACGTTCGGGAAGATGGGCGCCGTGCTGGCGCCGCGCACGAAGTGGAATCTCGACGACTTCCGCAAGGAGGAGTTCATCGAGAAGGTCGACGGCGGCATGGTGGATCTGGACTACGAGGGGTACGGCGGCATCAACAAGGTGCCGGTGGCGCATGCCGCCTGGTTCGCGAAGCTGGCGTCACAACTGACCGACACGCAGCTGGCCGATGCGTTCCGCGCGGCGGGCGCCCCGCCGGAGGAAGTGGCCGGCTTCGCGGCGCGCATGCGCGAGAAGATCGCGGAGCTGCAGAAAGCCGTCAGCTGATCCCGTAGGCCTTCATGCGCCGCCACAGCGTGACGGTGCTGATGTTGAGCGCCTCGGCGGCGCGGCGGCGGTTGCCGCCGGCGCGCGCCAGCGCCTCGCGCACGAGGCGTTCTTCGTTCTCGCGCAGATCCAGGGTGCCGGCGGCGGCGCCGGCGGCGCGGCCGTCCTGCACTTCCGGCGGCAGGTCGCGCACGGCAATCGTGGCCGTCCGCGCCAGGATCACCGCGCGCTCGACGGCATGTTCGAGCTCGCGCACGTTGCCGGGCCAGTCGTAGCGCACCAGCCGCGTCATGGCGTCGGCCGAAATCGCGCGCACATCCTTCCCAATCCGCGCCGACGCGCGCCGCACGAACTCGTGCGCCATGGCCGGGATGTCTTCGCGCCGCTCGCGCAGCGGCGGCACGTGAATCACGAACGCGCCGAGGCGGAAGTACAGATCCTCGCGAAACTCGCCCGCCGCGGCCGCGGCCCGCAGATCGCGGTTGGTGGCGGCGACGACGCGCGCGTTGACCTTGATGGTGCGCTCGCCGCCCACCCGGCGGATTTCGCGTTCCTGCAGGGCGCGCAGCAGCTTGGCCTGCAGCGGCGGCGCAATCTCGCCGATCTCGTCGAGAAACAGCGTGCCGTGCGTGGCCACTTCGAGCAGGCCGGCCTTGTCGCGCACCGCGCCGGTAAAGGCGCCCCGCACGTGGCCGAACAGCTCCGACTCGAGCAGCGTTTCGGTGAGCGCCGCGCAGTTGACCGACACGAACGGGCCCGACGCGCGGCCGCTCTGCTCGTGAATCATGCGGACGACGAATTCCTTGCCGGTGCCGCTTTCGCCCTGCACGAGCACGGTGGTGTCGAGCGGGGCGACCTGCGCGGCCAGCTCCAGCACGTCGCGCATGGCGGCGCTGCGCGCGATGAACTGGCGCGACTCGGCATGCCGCGCGGCGCGCTCGCGCAGCGCGTCGAGCTCGCGCTCGCGCCGTTCGAGCACGCGCTCGCGCGCGGCCAGCTCCTGCGCGCGCTGCCGCACGAGCAGCTGCAGGCGCTCGATCTCTTCACCGAGCCACGCGCCCTGGAAGTCGGCGCGCAGCGTCTCGAGCTCGCCGCCCCAGCCGGCGGCGTCGTGGCCGATCACCGTGCAGTGCGGCGCGCCCTGCCCGAGACAGCCGGTCTCGCGAAAATAAATCTCCTGCCCGAGACACGCGCTGGCGTACCCGCTGGCGTAGCCGACGAGCGACCAGCACACGGGCTCGTCGTCGCGGCCGTAGTGGTGCGCGTGCTGCTCGGCTTCGTACGAGTCGTGCCAGGCGTACTCGGCGTCGAACCCGCCGTCCGCTTCGCGCGCCACGCGCACGATCTGCGCGCGCACGATGCCTTCGAGGGTATGGAGGGTGGCGCCCGCGCGCAGGCCGTCCAGGGGATCGGCCCACGCCGAGCGATCGCGGAGGTTGACGGCATCGTGATAGCCGTCGGCAAACCCGAAGCGCAGCAGGAATCGCCGCGCCACGGCGCGGCCGAGCGTGTCGATCAGCTCCTTGCGCAGCAGCCCGAGGGCCGCTGCGCTCAGAATGACGACGCGCTGGTCGTGCAGGCGGATGACGCCCTTGTCGGGCTCGAAGTCGAGGACTTCGCCGAGCTGCAGGCGATCAGGATCCAAGCCGGGCGGCACGCGCGTCTATTGTACGGCGTGGCGCCCGCGCGCCATGCGCGCGGAGAAACTCGAGCGACTCCGCGTGCGGGCCCATGACGTCGAGCGCCATGGCCCACAGAATGCGCGCCTCGGCATGCGGACATTCCTCGTCGCACACCACGCCGGGCCGCTTGAGCGCGCGCAGGTGCGTGACCATGGCGTCGTGCCACGTGCGCAGCTGCACCGCGAGGTCGCGGGCCTCGGGCGTGCCGATGCGCTCGCCGAGCATCAGATAGCTGTTCATGTCAGACCCACCCCCGCAGGCGGCAGGCCTCCGCCACGCGCGCCACGCCCGTGAGGTTGGCCGCTTCGCGCAGCGTCACCCCGTCGCGCGCGGCCGTGCGCGTGACCTCGTCGACGGCGCGCGAGAGCGACGCGTCGAGCAGCGTCAGCACCTTCTCGCGCGACCACCAGGAGCCGGTGTTCGACTGCACCTGCTCGAAGTAGCTGCACGTCACGCCGCCGGCATTCGCGAGCACGTCGGGAATGACGGTGACGCCGCGCGCGGCCAGCGCCTCGTCGGCCTCCGGCGTCGTCGGGCCATTCGCGCCTTCCGCGATGAAGCGCACGCGGCCGTCGAGCCCGCGAACCGATTCGGCCGTGAGCTGTCCCTCGAGCGCCGCCGGAATCAGCACGTCCACGGGCTGCTCGATCCACGCGTTGCCGGGCAGCACGTTGTAGCCAAGCCGCGCGGCGCCGCCCTTGTCGATGGCGCCGAAGGCGTCGGTCAGCCGCTCGAGCTCGTCGAGGTCCACGCCTTCGGGCCGCTCGTAGGTGTACGCGCACTCATCGCCGCTGTGCCACGACGAGACGGCGCGCACGAGGCCGCCGCGCTCGACGAACCGGCGGCAGGCGTATTTCGCGACATTGCCGAAGCCCTGGACGCTGGCCGTCAGGCGCGATCCAGCCGACACGTTCATGGCCTCGAGCACCGCGTGCAGCACGGTGATCACGCCGCGGCCCGTGGCCTCGACGCGGCCGGCCGATCCGCCGAGCGGCAGCGGCTTGCCCGTGATGAAGCCGGGCGTGTGGCGGCCGTGAATGGTCTCGAACTCGTCGAGCATCCATGCCATGTGCTGCGGCGACGACATCACGTCGGGCGCCGGCACGTCGCTGTCGGCGCCGACGTTGCGCGCCAGCTGGCGCACCCAGCCGCGGCACACGCGCTCCTGCTCGGTGAGGCTGAGCGCGCGCGGGTCACAGTCGATCCAGCCCTTGCCGCCGCCAAGCGGCAGATCGGCAATCGCGCACTTCCACGTCATCCACATCGCCAGGGCGCGGACTTCGTCCGCGCTGCCCGAGGCCGACAGCCGGATGCCGCCCTTCGAGGGGCCGCGCGCGTCGTTGTGCTGCACGCGCATGCCGGTGAACACCCGCTTCGTGCCATCGTCCATCGTGACGGGAATCTGGAAGCGGAACTCGCGCAGCGGCGCGCGCAGCAGCTCGCGCGTGGCGCGATCGAGACCGAGGCGATCGGCTACGCGATCGAACTGCCGGCGCGCCGCGTCGTACGGATTCGCGAGGGGAACAACGGCGTCGGGCGCCACAAGCGTCGTCATGTTGCGTGTACTCCTTTGGCGGCCCCTTCGACCGCCTGATCGATAGCGTCATAGATGTGCGGCGCGCGCGCGCTGACGCGCACGTGCCCGCCTTGCTGCAGGCTCACGGAAATCGAGCAGACGGCCAGCCGCGGCCGGCCGTTGCTGCCGATGAGCGCGATGGCCGCGTCGGTCACGCGGGCGCGCGACGGCGCGAGCCGCGAGAACAGCCGGTACTCGGCATACGCGCGCGTCTGCGGGCCGATGCCGTCGCCGGCCGCGCTCACGCCGATCTTCATGGCTCCCATCCCGCGCCCGCGCCGTCGGTGGCGCGCGTGACCACCACCGGCCGCGTCGCGCGATGCAGCAGCGCGCGAAACGAAAAGCCCTCGGTGTAGCCGCCGGGCCGGTCCTGATAGCCGGCGATGATGAGATCCGCGTCGAGGGCCGCGGCCGCGTGCTCGATCTCGTCGACCGGCCGGCCGCGCACCACCCGCACGTCAATCGTCCCCGGCGCGCGTTCGGCCGCCACGGCCTTGCGCAGCCGCTCGGTGACCAGCGCGCGCACGCGCGGTTCTTCCGCGGTCAGGTCGGTCACCGCCCCGCCCGCGATCACCACCGGCTGCGGCAGCATCGGCAGCACGTGCAGCACGGTGACCCGGCCGTCGCAGGGGAGCGCAACCGCGGCGGCATGGCGCAAGGCGGCGCGCGACGCCGCCGTAAGCGTGTCCGGATGCGCGCGATCGAATTCCGCGACACACAGCACGGACGCAAACCGCACCGGCGTCCGCGCCGGACGCTCGTCAACAACACTGGTGTTCATGCCCTCCGTTAAGGCAAGCGGCAGGCCGGGCTGCTATCGCACAAATTGCTCAGCAAATCGTGCAATTGGCGCATCCGCGCGCGTCGCGAACGTTTCAAAGTGAAAGGCTGACTTTCAACCTGAAAGGTGGTGTATCGTGGCGACCGTGACGCGATTGACGCTCGTCCTCGCCGCGCTGCTCGCGCTGCTGCCGGCGCGGCAGGCCGCCGGCCAGACGTGAGCGGGTTGAAGCAACCCCTACCTCCCAGGCTGGCGAGGTGTGCTCACGGAAGGCTTGTCCACCAATCGGCTGCTCGTCGGCGGATGGCTGATTGCCGAAGATCGCGACACGCCCTATGACGGGTCGCGCGAAACCCCGAACCCGCTGCGCGAGCGCACCACGATTCGCGTGTGGCTGCTGACGGCCGACGTCAGGCTGACGACCAAGGCCGGCGTGCAGGTGAGCGCCGCGATTCCTGACGTGACCCGCTCCGCCACGGTCACGCGTGCCGGCGGCGAGACGATCGCCTTCTCCGAGAACTTTGCGGGCCTCGGCGACATCTCGGTGATTGGATGGCGGCGGCTGCCGGTGCGGCGCGGCTTCAACGTCACGCTCAACGGCGGCGTGTCCGTGCCCACCGGCAAGACCGAGCGGCCGCGCTTCCGCGACGACACCAGCGGCGACAGCCTCGTGCCCGTGTCGCGCCTCCAGCGCGGATCAGGCACATGGGATCCGCTGTTCGGCGTCAGCGCCAATCGCGTGTTCACGGGCCTGATTCCGCCCGGGACGCGGCTCTTCGCAAGTGCGGCGGCGCGGGTGCCCCTCGCCGAAAACAGTTTCGGGCTGCGCACCGGCGCGTCATGGGAAGCCGGCATTGGCGGCTCGCGCGAGCTTCGTCAGGAAGGCCTCGGCCACAACATCGTCGGCATCCTGCGCCTTGGATGGCTGCACCGCAATCAGGACGTCTTCGACGGCACGCCCGTACTGGTCGGGGGCGGCGACTGGCTGCATGTCGCGCCCTCGCTCGCCATCGGGCTCGGCAAATTCACCGCTCAGGTTGAAGTCCGCCTTCCGCTCTACCGCGACCTCGCCAACCGCCAGCTCGACTCGCCTCTCGTGTTCCAGGCGGGCGTCGTGCGATCATTCTAGAAAGGAGTTCGCGTGACACGTTTCTGGAAGCAGCTCAGCCTGGCGGTCCTGCTCGGCTTCGTCCTCTCAGGCACCGCGGTGCTGGCGCACCCCGACCACAAGGTGCTGGGCACGGTGACGATGGTGGCGGCCGACCATGTGATGGTGAAAGACCGCACCGGCAAGGAACACACCATCAAGCTCGTGAAGACCACGAAGGTGACGAAGAACAAGAAGGTCATCGCAGCGTCCGAGATCGCGAATGGCGCGCGCGTCGTGATCACCGTGGTGTCCGATGAGGACTTCACGGCGAAGCTGATCGAAGTCGGCGTCACCACGTCCGGCAAGCGGCCGTAGCGGCCGGGCATGTATCCGGTCATCGCCCGCATCGGCGACTTCGAGATCACCAGCTTCGGATTGATGGTCGCGGCCGGCTTCCTGGTGGGGCTGTGGCTGTTCAGGCGCGAACTGCGGGCCCGCGGCCTGCGCGTGGAGTACGAGAACGCCGCGCTCATCGGCGCGGCCGGCGGCCTCGTCGGCGCGAAACTGATCTGGGCCATCGAGTTTTCGGGTGACGCGCCGTTCACGAGCCTGCTCTTCAGCCGCGCGGGCCTCAGCTGGTATGGCGGCTTCATCGGCGGCGTGGGCGCCGGCATTGCCGCGCTGCGCTACATGCGCGCGCCGCTCGTGCGGTCACTGGCCGCCGTGACGCCCGCCCTGGCGGCCGGCCACATGCTGGGCCGCATCGGCTGTTTCCTCGTGGGCGACGACTACGGCACGCCAAGCGACCTGCCGTGGGCCGTCGCGTTCCCGAACGGGCTGCCGCCCACGTACGTGCCGGTGCATCCCACGCAAATCTACGAAGCGTTGTTTCTCGCCGGTCTCACGTTCTGGTTGATCCGCCTGCGGCGCACGGGTGTGCGTGACCTCTCGATCCTCGGGCAGTATTTCCTGCTCGCGGGCGCCTTCCGGTTTCTGGTCGAGTTCATCCGCGTGAACGAGCCGATGCTGTTCGGCCTGACCCTCGCGCAGCTGTTTGCGCTGACGCTCGCTGCGGTGGGCGCGGCCCTCGTGATTCGCGCCCGCGTGCCTCGCGGGCGATGACGGCATACCTCACGCTCTTTGCGTGGAGTGTGCTTGCCGCGACGATCGTGCCGCTCGGATCCGAGCCCGCGCTGATCGTGCTCGTACGGCGCGAGTATCCCTTCTGGCCGCTCGTCCTGGTGGCCACCGCCGGCAACTATCTCGGGGCGTGCACGACCTACTGGCTGGCGAAGAAGGCCGTGGCGATGCTGCGCCACCGGCCCGCAGCGGTGGCGCGGCCCTTGAGGGCCCGCGAGGCCGATCGCGCGACGCGCCTGATGGCGGCACGCGGCGCGCCTGTTCTGCTGCTGTCGTGGGTGCCCGTGCTGGGCGATGCGCTCGTTGCCGCTGCCGGTGCCGCGGGCACGCCGTTCGGGGCGTTCACCGTGTGGACCGTGCTCGGGAAGTTCGCGCGATACGTCGCGGTGGCGTGGGCGGCCGGCGCGATCTGACACACGCCGGCCATCACGCCGCTCTTACAGCTGCAGCCGGCGCAGCCGCAGCGCGTTGAGAATCACCGACACCGAGCTGAACGTCATGGCCGCGCTCGCCCAGATTGGGCTGATGAGCGTGCCCGTGAACGGATACAACACGCCAGCGGCCACCGGCACGCCCACCATGTTGTAGACGAAGGCCAGAAACAAGTTCTGCCGGATGTTCTTCATCGTCGCCCGGCTGAGACGCCGCGCGCGCGCGATGCCGCGCAGATCGCCCTGCACGAGTGTGATGCCCGCGCTCTGCATCGCGACGTCGGTGCCGGTGCCCATGGCGATGCCGACGGTGGCCTCGGCAAGCGCCGGCGCATCGTTGATGCCGTCGCCCGCCATCGCCACGACTCGGCCCTGCCGCTGCAGCTCGCGCACCACGTCGCGCTTCTGCGCGGGCAGCACTTCGGCGCGCACATCCTCGAGCCCGAGTGTCTTGGCGACCGCTTCCGCGGTGACTTTGCTGTCGCCGGTGAGCATGACGATGCTCAGGCCCTGTGCTTGCAGCGTGCGCAGCGCTTCGGCGGTTGACGGCTTGATGCGATCCGCGACGCCGAGCAGACCCGCGGGCTGCCCGTCGATCGCGACGAACACGATCGTTTGCCCGACCTCGCGCAACGCATCGGCCTGGCTGGCGAGCAGCGCCACATCGACGCCATTCTCGCGCAGCAGCGACTCGGTGCCCACAATCACGGCGCGCCCCGCGACGGTTGCGGTAATGCCTTTCCCCGTAACCGAGTCGAAGTGATCGGCGGTCGCGCGCGCCACGCCGCGCTCTTCCGCGCCTTTCACGATGGCGGCCGCGAGCGGGTGCTCGCTGGACCGCTCTGCGGCGGCGGCGAGGTTGAGCAGCGTGTCTTCATCGACGCCGCGCACGGGCCTCACGGTCACCAGGCTCGGCTTCCCTTCGGTGATCGTGCCGGTCTTGTCGACCACGAGCGTGTCGACTTTCTCCATGCGCTCGAGCGCTTCGGCGTTGCGAATCAGCACGCCGGCGGTGGCGCCGCGGCCGGTGCCGACCATGATGGCCATGGGTGTGGCGAGGCCGAGCGCGCACGGGCACGCAATGATCAGCACCGCGACGGCGCTGACGGTGGCGAGCGCGAGACGAGGATCGGGTCCCCAGATCGTCCAGCCGATGAAACTCAGAATCGCGACCACGATGACGGCCGGCACGAACCAGGCGGCGACCAGGTCGGCCAGGCGCTGAATGGGCGCGCGGCTGCGCTGCGCCTCGGCCACCATCTGCACGATCTGCGCGAGCAGCGTCTGCGCGCCGACGCGCTCGGCGCGGAACACGAGACTGCCGGTGCCGTTGATGGTGCCGCCCGTGACGCGGTCCCCCGCGCGCTTGGTGACCGGCATCGGCTCGCCCGTGACCATCGACTCGTCCACCGCGCTCGAGCCTTCGGTGACGACGCCGTCGACGGGCACTTTCTCGCCGGGCCGTACGCGCAGCAGATCGCCGACGTGCACGTCACTGAGGGGGATGTCGTGCTCGGCGCCGTCGCGCCCGGCTGGCCCGGCCGGGATGATGATGCGCGCGGTCTTTGGCGCGAGACCAAGCAGGTTGCGGATGGCCGATGAGGTCTGGTTGCGCGCGCGCAGCTCGAGCACCTGTCCAAGCAGCACGAGGACCGTGATGACGGCGGCCGTGTCGAAGTACGTCTCGACCGCGCCGTGCATGCGGAAGCCGTCGGGGAAAATCTCCGGCGTGAGCGCGGCGGCGGCGCTGTAGAAGTACGCGGCGCCCACGCCCATGCCGATCAGCGTGAACATGTTGGGCGAGCGGTTGACGATCGACGCCCACATCCGCTCGAAGAACGGCCAGCCGGCCCACCACACGACGGGCGTGGTGAGCACGAGCGCGATGAGGTTGACGGTGCGCAGATCGAGACGGCCGCCCAGGCCTGGCCCGAGCAGCATGTCGCTCATCGCGAGCACGAACACCGGGAGCGTGAGCGCGGCGGCGATCCAGAATCGCCGCGTCATGTCGACCAGTTCGGGATTCGGCGCGTCCTCGAGCGACACCGTGCGCGGCTCGAGCGCCATGCCGCAGATCGGGCACGAGCCGGGGCCGATCTGCACGATCTCGGGGTGCATCGGGCAGGTGTATTCGACGTTGCCGGCCGGCGCCGGAGCGGCCTCGGTGCGGGCCGCCTGCTGGCTGCCGTGTCCGGCGTGCGAGTGCGCCGGCGCCGCCGCGGCAGGCGGCGCCAGGTACTTCTCCGGATCCGCGTCGAACTTCGTCTTGCAGCCCTTGCTGCAGAAGTAATACTGCCGGCCCTTGTATTCGCTTGACCCCGCAGCCTTTGCCGGGTCGATGGTCATCCCGCAGACGACGTCTTTGACCTTTGCTGGTTCCATGTAGCCTCTGCCTGGATAACGCAGGCCCGGGCGGAATCTTACAGTGCGGCCTCAGCGCGCGGTGCAGGTGCAGTCGACGCAGCCGTGCTCGGCGCACAGCCCGCAGGACTGCATCAGCTGGCGTCGCAGCGCCTGGCGTGCCCGGTGCGCGCGCACGCCCGCGTTGCTGGCGGTCAGCCCCTTCTCCTGAGCGTACTCCTTTAAAGAGGCGCCGCCGACATCGACACGCGCCAGCACGTCGGCGTATTCGGGCTTGAGCGTGGACGTCAGGCGCGACACGCACGCGCAGATCTCGCGATCCGTGTCGCTGCCCTCGTCGCGCGTCCGTTCCAGTTCGTGCGCAAACGCCTCGAGGCGCTTGTTCTTCACCTGCTCGCGGCGATAGCGATCGACGACCGCGTTGCGCAGCGTCGCATAGAACCAGGGGATGATCTCGTCTGGCGGCAGCTCGCCCGCCTTCGCAAGATTGCGCACGAACGCATCCTGCAGGATGTCTTCCGCGACCGCGCGATCGCCGACGCGCTTCTCGAGAAACGCCAGAAACCTCCGGTGGTTGTCGAGAAGAATCTGCAAATCCATTTACCCTTTACAACCTACAATTTACCTTGGCTTGCCCCGCCGGGGTGGCGGAACTGGCAGACGCTGGGGACTTAAAATCCCCTGGCCCAAAAGGCCGTGTGGGTTCGATCCCCACCCCCGGCACCACCGCCGTCGTCACGATCGGGTCGCGCGCAGCAGGTCTTCGTGCTCGAAGGCTGACGCCATCCGCTCGATCTGCGGTTTCTGAAGTCCATGACGCGACGCCTCGTCGCGCCAGGTCGACACCACGCGGCCGACGGCCTGCATGATCTCGCGCGCCTCCGGGTCCCGCAGTTCGAAGTAACCTGCAACCTCCAACGCCAGGTCAAGTGACGCGGTCGCGTCATCTTCGGTAATCGCCGTGTTGAGGATGCGCGGCTTGATGTCGACCGGCACCGGGTTGAGGTCGTACGCAGGCGACAGTTTCCAGCCCCTGGCGCCGGCGTACAGGAAGCCGTGATTCCTGAGATGGTCGTCGGTGTTCGACACGAGGATGTTGAACACGAGGCGCCGCCACAGGCCGCGAATGTCTTCCCTGGCGGCGGCCCCGTGCTGCCGGAGCGCATCGACGATCTCGAGATAGCTGCGCGTCTGGTTGTCCGCGGCGCCGAGCATGCTCATCGATGACAGGAAGGGGATACGGTTGGCGCCCTGTCTGTCGAACCGCCGCAGCAGGAGGACGTGCTTGCCCGCCACCATCTCGAGCCGGCCTTTGGCCACTGGTATTCCCGCTTTCGCAGCCAACGACAACGTGACCGCCTCCCATACGACCGTGTCGTACTCGTCATCACGGCGCGGAAACTTGGCAATGGCAAGATGGCCGTCGCGATCGCGGACCGAGGCTTTCGGTCTTGCGCCACCCAGCGATGAGCCCGGCGCAAGGAGCAGGCGCAGGTCTTCATCCGTACCCTTGTCATCAACGAGGCGCTCGGATGCGGACAACAGGCGCGGCAAGGCAATCAGCGGCGGAGTCCGGGTGGCGCCGCTCGCTCGGAGGAACGGCCCGCCCGCAACTTCAGCGAAACGCAGTGCGCCCTGGCGCGTCTCATCATCGACCTGAAGCAGGTAGTCGATTTCACCCAGCGTGCGAGGCGTCTGTTTCTCGCGCTCCGCCCGCCTGCGCTCGACACGGCGCATCAGCGCACGTCCCCAGCGGTCGGGCGCGGAATCGCCAATCGCACCGAACATGGGAAGATCAGCCGTCGTGTGAAACGGGCCAGGGCCCAGATGCAACGCGGGCTCGAGCGAGAATCGGGCGGGGTTCTCGAGCCACCCGGCGTCATATTCGAACGTGGCCGTCTCGCGGCCCTTGCGCGCACGACTCCAAAGGCGCCCCACCAGATGCGGGACACTCTCCAAGTCAACGTAGACACGAACCTCGCGATCCATCAGGAGGTCTTCGGTGGCTTCTGACGTTTCGGTGCCCGTGCGGTCCGAATTCTCCTGGGCAGCCGGGCCTCCTCGAGCTGAAGACCGACGGCGTCGTGCCTGACGTCAGCGACGTCCGCAAGACGATCGAGCAGCCCGAGTACGAAGAGAACGGTGGCGTAGATACCCAGGGCGACGCCGGGATCACCTTTCTCGAGCCGGTTGAGCGTCATCCGACTGATCGACGCGCGTTCCGCCGCAATGGCCACAGGAATACGGCGCCGCAGGCGGGCATCGCGGATGTCCTGGCCGAGTTTGCCCAGCGAGCGCCGCACGGGCATTGGCAGGGTGGTGGCCGAGAAGCCTTTGTGCATATAACGTCCTATATAAGTTACCTTATGTCCTATAAGGTAGCTTATTATAGACGATGAAGTCAATGGACGGACTTCTGCCATCGGGTGCTATGCTCCGCCGCATGGCAAACTACCTCGGCACACGCTCGCTCGGCATGCTCCTGCTCGGCATCTATCTGATTCTCATCGGGATCGGCGGCCTCGTGGCGATGCCGATCCCGGCCATCGTGATGGCGGTGCTCGCGCTGATCGCGGGAGTGCTGATACTGCTCGGAAAGTAGGCGGGACCCGGATCGAGGGCGGCCGGCGTACCGGCCGCCCCCAATCGAACTATTTCTGGCGGGCGAAGAAGATGTCGCGCAGCAGCGTGGCCTGATCCGTCCAGAGGACGAACCGCGTCCACACGACGCCGAGTTTGCCGTCGGGGAAGAAGTAGCTGCCCATGTAGTCGCCGGGCGGCTCGCTGCGTTCCTTCGGCGACACCGGATGATCGGGATCGACGCTCACGAAGCTGCGCGGCGAGATCGTGCCGCCGGCGTTCCACGTGGCGCTGGCGACCGACCATGAGAAGTCGGCGTTCGGGCGGTAGTAGACGCCGAGGCCGAGCTTCTTGCCGTCGGGCGACACCGCCAGCCACGCGTACTGATAACGTCCGCGCACCGGCGTGATCTCCTGCTTCGTCCACGTCTTTCCCTGATCCCCCGACCGGAACAGATACAAGTTGTTCGTGATGGGCGTGCCGCCCGAATCCAGATCGTTCGAGTCGACATACAACACCCACACGGTGCCGTCCGGCGCGACTTCAATCGTCGGATAGCTCTGCGTCGCGTCCGCGTCGTTGTACGTGCCCATGTCGTAGCGCTGGAAGCTCAGGCCGTCGTCCTCGCTCACGTACGAGTAGAGCTTGCCGCTGTCGTTGGTGCAGGCCGCATACACGAGCTTCGAGCCGGGACGATGGTCCGCGGCAGGACGGCACCAGCCCGACTCGGGCAGCAGCACGCCGACGTGATCGAAGGTGATGCCGCCATCATGCGACGGGTGCACCGTGTAGCGCCCGCCGTCGACCGCCTGGCTGCCGTCGTTCGAGAAATAGAAGATGTGGCCGTTGCCGTGCGCCGTGATCCACGGTCGATCGTCGACTTCCGGCGAGGGCGCGATCGGGCGCGAGAAGTCGAAGTTGAGGCTGCCGGCGCCGTTGCTCGTCCAGCGCGTGAGCGTAATGTCGGCCAGGTACGTATCGACGAAATAGATGTGGCCCGCATCATCCTGCGCGAGATCTCCCTCATCGCCGGGCTGCTGATCTTCGAGACGCAGTTCCGACAGGCCCGGCGTGTTCTTCCACGTCTGCCCCTTGTCGGTCGACCACCACATCCACGACATGCTGCGCACGCCGTCGGGCGAATTCGGATCCAGCGAGAGCGCGAGGAACGCATTCTCCTTGTGCGCCGTCGAGAAGGCGTTGCCGTATTTGTCGACCAGCAGGGTCGGCTCGTAGCCGTAGCCGTTAGGCGGCGTCACACGCACGGGCGCATTCCACTTCTTCCCCGCCTCGGGAAGGATGTTCGGTGCGGGCGTCTCAGCGCTCGTCGTCGTGATTTCGAGCAACGCGTTGTACGGCTGCGGCGCCGTGTTCGCGTAGCCGCAGACCACCACGCGATACGCGCCGGGCGCGAGGTTGTTGAGCAGGATCGTTTCCTGCGGCGTGCCGCCGTCGCTCGAGGCCACCTCGAGGCCGTCGGGCCCGATGAGCGTGAGAATCAGGTCGCTCGTGACGATGTTGGCCGACGTCGGCATCCAGGTGATCTGGAACTTGAAGGCGGCATTCACCGCCTCGTATGTGCCGGCCGCGGCGCGGATTTCCAGGGCGTGTTCGTGCTGCAGCGGCGTGCCGCCCGGGAAACACGTGCTCGCCGGATGCGCGCTGATCGGCGCCGTGCCGGTCCATGTCTCGGTCATGGTGGCGCCGGCCGAGCTTGGGACGGTGACGATGTGGGCGGAACGCGGGTAGGCCAGAAGGGTGAGAGCCATTCCGGGGACGACCGCGAGAACGGTGAGACTCCAGAATCGGGTGCGCATGCTGTCGACTCCTTTGAGGTCCGGAGCGCTTGGGGCCGCGCCGCCGTTTGCACGAACCGCGCCAGGCAGCAAGCTCGAGGATGAGTAGAATGTCGCCGTGTCTCTGGACCTCGTACAGACCGTCGCTCTTGCCGGCGTGGTGTTGTTTGCCGGCTACTTCATCCGCCGGGTCATTCCGCCGCTCGCCACCTACAACATCCCGGCGCCCGTGGTCGGCGGCCTGCTCGTGTCCATCCTGCTGACGGTCAACCGTCTGTACTTCGGCTACCCGCTCGCCCTCGACACCACGCTGCAGTCGCCGCTGATGATTGCTTTCTTCACCAGCATCGGCTTTGCGGCGAGTCTCGCGCTGCTGCGCGTCGGCGGTCCCGCGGTGCTGATCTTCTTCGCGCTCGCCACGGCCGTCGTGCTGCTGCAGAACGCTGTCGGCGCGGGCGTGGCGATAGCGCTCGGGCAACCGCCGCTGATGGGCGTGCTGGCCGGGTCCGTGACGATGACGGGCGGACCGGCCACGGCGCTCGCCTTCGCGCCCTTCTTCGAGCAGGCCGGCGTGCCGGCCGCCGCGACGCTCGGTGTCGCGGCCGCGATGGCCGGCATCGTCGCCGGCGGCATATTCGGTGGGCCTGTCGGCACGTATCTCGTCCGGCGGTCGCCGGCCCGCCGCGCCGTCCCGACGCCGATGCGGCAGCCGGCCATCGAACACGTCGTCGAGGCGGCGCTTCCCGAACCGGCCGCCACGAAGGTTCCGGAGGGCGAAGACACCGAGGCCTACGACCTGCTGAAGGCGCTCGTCATGATTCTCGCGGCGATGTGGTTCGGCGCCTGGGTCAGCCAGTGGCTCGTCAACGCCGCCGCGGGCGCGGGCTTCCGCCTGACGCTGCCGGCGTATATCGGCGCAATGCTCGTCGCCGCGCTCTTTCGAAACATCGACGACGTCACGGGCGTGTTCGGGTTGTCGCAGCGCGTGATCGACGATCTCGGCAACGCGGCGCTGTCGCTGTTTCTGGTGATGGCGCTGATGAACCTGCAGCTCGAGCAGCTCGTCGGCCTGGCCGCGCCGCTGACGATCATGCTGATCGTGCAAATCGTGGTCGTCGTGCTGATTGCGGTGTTCGTGGTCTGGCGGATGATGGGACGCGATTATGAGGCGTCGGTGATGTCGAGCGGCTTCACCGGCTTCGCGCTCGGCACGTCAGCCAACGCGATGGCCAACATGACGGCGATCGTGGAGCGGTACGGGCCCGCGCCGAAAGCCTTTCTGGTAGTGCCGATGGTCGGCGCGTTCTTCATCGACTTCACGAACGCGCTGATCATCACCGCGTTCCTGAACTGGTTTTCGTAGGGAACCAGAACCGAGGTTCCACGCGCGCCCTGGCAGCAGTGCTCGACTTCGATGACCACCGATTATCGGCTGGCATCATCGACACTTCGTGCCCTCCACGATGTTCGCCATCCCCCGCCCCGCAAGGTAAATCAGGCTAAAGAAGACTACGACGTGCGAGGGCGTCAGGCTGGAAGTCGCGTCCTAGAACTCGCCATGCGAACGCGACTGCGAAAGCCACTTCGGTCATTCCATAAACAGCCCGGTAATTCTGTCTGATAAGGGTCCCGATAGACGCAGCGGCCAACATCAGCGTGATCAAGGAAACCTTCTGGGCGACCGGCAGAATTTCTCCGCGTCACTCATCTCCGCCGCGCATTTGCGACAACGGATTAAGGCCATGGCGGCAGAGTCTACACCTGCTTGGATGACGCAGCTCGCCAAGAACGTCTCCTGGCAGAACCGAACCAAGGGAACCCATGGAACGTGTGGAACCAGAGGAACCCAGGGAGCCAAGGTTCTAGTGGATCGTCGTTGACGGCGGCGTGATCGGCGCACCCGCCTGGCGCTGCAGGGCGCGCGTGATGAGCGCGTCGAGCTGCTGCGGGTCGGCGTCGAACGGGCCGGCGACTGCGGCGCCCATGGGAATTTCCACGGCGATGACGACGCCGCCGTCGGAGGGCTCGACGATCCAGCTGAAGCCGCGCAGCGCAATCTGGCGATCGGCTGCTTCCTCCGGGTTCTTCGCGCGGTCGATGGCCCGCAGAATGTCGCGCAGCACGTCTTCCACTTCGAGCTCGGTCCATTCGCGCGGCGCGGACGCCGTCCGGATTTCCTCGGTCACCGCGTAATCGCGCTCGCGCAGTACCACTTCCACCGTGTACGAAATCACGCTATCGATCCTTCCAGCGCGGGGCGCGCTTCTCGATGAACGCCGTGACGCCTTCGACGGCGTCTTCGGTGGACATCAGGTCGTTCAAGTATAGCTGCTCGACACGCGGCAGCAGGCGCTCGACGGCGTCGTGCACATCGAGCCGCAGCGCCGCGGCGCCGTGACGCAGCGCCGCCGCGGAATGCGGCGCGAGATGGCGATCGAACCAGGCGCCGACGGCCTCGTCGAGTGAGGCAGCAGGCGCGATCAGCGTGATGAGGCCCGCCGCGGCCCAGTCCTGCGCGGATTGCGGCTCGCCTGACAAGGCCGCGCGCGCGGCGCGCGCGTAGCCCGCCTTCAGCGGCAGCAGCACGCTCCCCACCGGCGGAAACACGCCGAGCGCGATCTCCGGCAGCCCGCACACCGCATCGTCGGCCGCCATGATCAGATCGCAGGCGAGCGCGAGCTCGAAGCCGCCGCCGAGACATCGGCCGCGCACGATGGCGGCCGTGGGCGCAGGCAGCACGAGGAGATCGCGAATCAGCTCGTGCATCTCGGGCAGCACCGTCTCAATCTCGCCGGGCGCGTGATCGGGCACGCTTGCGCCGAAGCTGAAGTCGGGGCCGTCCGGCGTGAGGGTGATGAACTTGAGCGCCGGCGCGCGGCTGAGGTCATCACACGCCGCCCGCAGGCCCGTGACGATCTCGCGCGTGATGATGTTGCCTTTCGGGTGCGAGAATCGCAGCGCCGCGCGCGTGCCGGCTTCGTTGTAGGCGATCGAGACGGGCATCGGGTTCCTCTGCCGGCAAGTGGCCCAGGCCGGCTCCCCATGCTAGTGCCCCACCTGGATCGCGGCAAGCTACAATTGCCGCATGAGCCTGCGCCTTCAGGGCAAGCGAATCGCCCTGCTCGTCGAAGATGATTTTGAAGATTACGAACTCACCGGCCCGCTCGACGCGCTGAAAGCCGAGGGCGCCGACGTCGTCATCGTCGGCCCCGTGGCCGGCAAGCAGCATCGCGGCAAGAAGGGCGACGCCACGGTCACGGCCGACATGGCCGCCAGCGCCGCGAAGATGCGCGACTTCGATGCCCTCGTGATTCCGGGCGGCTATGCGCCCGACAAGATGCGCCTGCGCCACGCGATGGTGGATCTGGCGCGCGACTTTTTCGAGGCCGGCAAGCCGGTGGCGGCGATCTGTCACGGCCCGCAGCTGCTGATCAACGCCAACGTGCTGCGCGGGCGGACCGTCACCTGCTGGCCGTCGATTGCCATCGACGTCAAGAACGCGGGCGGCATGTATGTCGATCGCCCAGCCGTCCGCGACGGCAACCTGATCACCTCGCGGAAGCCTGACGATGTGCCGTTTTTCAACGAGGCGATCATCGCGGCGCTGAGCTCGAGAGTCGATGTCGACTAGTCTCGCCATCGAAACGCAGGGGCTCGTGCGCGCATTCGGCGATCTGCGCGCGGTCGACGGCATCGACCTCGCGGTGCCGAGCGGATCGTTCTTCGGGTTCCTCGGCCCCAACGGCGCGGGCAAGAGCACCACCATCAAGTGCCTGACGGGCCTGCTGCGGCCGACGGCGGGGACGATGCGGATTCTCGGCATCGATCCGCTGGCCGATCCAATCGCCGTCAAGAAACAGGTGGGCGTCGTGCCCGAAGATCTGGCGCTGTTCGACCGGCTCACCGCGCTCGAGACGCTGACGTTCGTCGGGCGCGTGCACGCCCTGCCCGGCGACACCATCGACACGCGCACCACCGAGCTGCTCGAGCTGATGTCGCTGACGGGCGCGCGCAACGACCTGGTCGCGGACTTCTCGCACGGCATGCGCAAGAAGCTGGCGCTGGCGGCCGCGCTGCTGCCCGCGCCGCGCCTGCTGTTTCTCGACGAGCCGTTCGAGGGCATCGACGCGCTCGCGTCGCGGCAGATCAAAGACCTGCTGCACGCCTTCGTCGCGCGCGGCGGCACCATTTTCCTCACCACGCACATCCTCGAAATCGTCGAGCGGCTCTGCGATCACATCGGCGTCATCGCCAATGGCCGCCTCGTCGCGCAGGGCACACTGGCGTCGCTGCGTGAAGGCCGCGCCGGCCAGTCGCTCGAACAGCTGTTTGTCGGCCTGGTCGGCGGACCGCTCGAAACCACCGTCTCACTCGACTGGCTCTGATGTCGCGGTTCCTGCGCGCGTGGGCCTGGGTGCGCTGGCGCACCTTCATGAACGCGATCGAGCGCAGCGAGCGCGCCGACCGGCTCGCCCGCTTCTCGCGCGCGCTCGAAGCGCTCGGCCCCGTCATCGTTGCGGTGATGATGATTCCGTCCGCCCTGATCGCCATGGGGCTTGGCGCGGCCACCGGCTACGGCCTCGGTGCGGGCGCGCCCTGGGCCATGCCGCTGGTGCACGCGCTGCGCATCGTGCTGGTGCTCGTGGTGCTGCTGACGGTGATGGCGCCGCTGATGCTGCCGTCGGGCCGCGGCCTTGCGTCGCTCCCCCGCCTGCTGCTGCTGCCGGTGTCGCACAAGTCGCTGTTCGCGGGCGAGCTCGCCGGCGGATTCGCGGAGCCGTGGACGCTGCTCGCCACGCTCGCGGTGCTGATGGTGCCGGTGGGGGCACTCGCCGCCGGCAACCTCACGGTCGCGCTCGCGGCGCTCGCGGCCGCGCTCGCGCTGATTGCGGCGCTCATCGCGCTTGGCACCCTGTTCGGCGCGCTGCTGCACGTGCTGATGCGCGATCGCAAGCGCGGCGAGTGGATCATCGTGCTCTTCTTCACGCTCATCCCGCTGGCGGCGATGACGCCCGCGATGCTTGCGGGCTCCTCGGCCAGCCAGCGCGGCGACGAGTGGGAAGACGCGTTCGAAGCGCGCATGGAGGTCATGCTCGAACATCCGGCCACCGGTCCGCTGGCGGTGCTTCCGGGTGAACTGTTCACGGCGGCGGCGGCGCGAGCGGCAGGCGTCTCGCCCGGATCGACCCTCCTGCCGCTGGGCATCCTCGGCATCATGGCCGCCGGCGCCACGGCCGCGGCCTGGCGCATCTGGCAGCAGACGATCGATCGCGGCGGCATCGCGCGCGGCCGATCGACACGGGCACCGGTCGCAACCGGCGCGGCGTCATCGCTCCGCATGATGCGGACGCCGGCGCGCGCCATCGCCTTCAGCTTCCTGCAGCACGTGCTGCGCACGGCGCGCGGACGCACCATCGTCCTGCCGTCACTCGTCATTACCGTCGTCTTCGCGGGCCTGGTCGCCGCAAAGGGCGGCTTCCGGTTCGGCGCCATTCCGCTGCGCGACGGCTTCTCGGTGGCGGTGTTCGGCGTGATGATGTCGCTGCTGTCGATCGTCCAGATCTGGATGAACCAGTTCGCCATCGACAAGGCGGGGCTCACGATGCTGTGCGTGCAGCCGCTGACCGGCGCGCAGATTCTGCGCGGCAAGATGCTGGGCGCGGCGATGCTGCTCGGCGGCCTGTCGGCCCTGCCCATCACGGCGGGACTCCTCATTGGCGCCACGGTGCACCCGGCGCTCTGGCTGGTGCTCGCCGGCGGCCTGGTCGCCGCCTTTCTCACGATTGCGCCCGCCGCGATTCTGCTGTCCGCCATTTTTCCGAAGCATGTGGACATGAGCAGCATCGGGCAGAAGAGCAACGCGCATCCGGCGGCGGGGCTGCTCGGCGGGCTGCTGATTTTCGCCTCAGTCGCGCCGGCGGTCGGCGCCGGCATCCTCGGCTTGAAGGTGCTCCACAGCCCCCTCGCGATGGTCGGCCTGATTGGCTTATGGCTGCTGATCGCACTCGCCATTCACGCGCTGCTGTGGAAAGCGGGCGTGGCCACGTTCGAGAACCGGCGCGAATCGCTGATGGCGGTGGCCAGGGGCCGCTAAGCCCAGCCGTGATCTGAGCCCGCTTCTTGCAGCCCGGCCGGGCATGGCAGCTCGCACATCCGTCTGGCGCGAAGGATTCGACCGCGCCCCCAACGCCCCGCTCTCGTCCGACATCACCGCCGACGTCTGTGTCGTCGGCGCCGGCATCGCGGGCCTTTCAACCGCCGTCGAAGCCGCCCTCACCGGCCTGCGCGTCGTCGTGCTCGACGCCGCAACAGTGGGCGCGGGCGAGACCAGCGCGACGAGCGCGCATCTCACGAACGTCTTCGACTACGGGTTTGCGTACGTGGAGCGGCATGCGGGCGCCGACGCCACGCGGCTCGCGGCCGGCGCGCACATGGCTGCGATCAATCGCATCGGCGAGCTCGCATCCACCAACGGCATCGAGGCCCAGTATCACCGCGTGAAGGGCTATCTGTTCGCGCACGACGCCTCGGCAGACCAGGACATCGACGAGGAGTTCGCCGCCGCTGCGCGATGCGCTGAGCCTGAATGGAAACCCGAGCGGCTCACGCACTCGCCGGTCGGGCCGAAAGAGCGAGCCGCCATTGCTTTTCCACACCAGGGCATCTTTCATCCCCTGGCGTACCTGCAGGGTCTGGCTGCCGCGTTCGAGCGCCACGGCGGCGGGCTCTACGAAGGCACGCGCGTCACCGCCATCCAGTCGGGCGAGCCCGCGCGCGTCGAGACCGCCGGCGGCCCCACCGTCACCGCGCGCTTCGTCGTCGTCGCCACCAACAGTCCGATGAACGATCTCGTGGCCATGCACACGAAGCAGGCGCCGTATCACACGTACGTCGTCGGCATGCCCGTCCCGCGCGGCTCGGTGGAGCCCGCGCTCTACTGGGACACCCTGGATCCGTTTCACTACGTGCGCCTGCTGCCTGCCGCCTCGCCTGGCGGCGACGACCTGCTGATTGCGGGCGGCGAAGATCACAAAGCCGCGCATGAATCGGACTGCGACGCGCGCTGGAACAAGCTGCAGGCGTGGGCGCGGCGCTATTTCCCCAACGCGCGCGATGCCACGTATATGTGGTCGGGCCAGGTCCTCAATTCGATTGACGGCCTCGGATACTTCGGCCGAAACCCGATGGACTCGCCGAACATCTTCATCAGCACCGGCGACACCGGCATGGGCCTCACCGGCGGCACGATTGCCGGCATGATCATCCGCGACCTGATCCTCGATCGCCCGAATCCCTGGGCCGACGTGTTCGATCCCGCGCGCAAGCCCGTGACGGCAGTCGCGGAGTTCGTGAAGGAGCAGGCCGACGTCGTGGCGCAGTACGCCGACTGGGTAACGCCCGGCGAAGTCGAGACGCTCGCAGAGATTGGCCTGAACGCCGGCGCAATTGTCCGCAAGGGCCGGCGCAAGTTCGCCGTCTCACGCGGCGATGACGGCCAACTCACCTGCCTCTCCGCCGTCTGCACGCATCTCGGCTGCATCGTCGGCTGGAACCCCGCCGCGTCCACGTGGGACTGCCCATGCCACGGCTCCCGCTTCCGAACCGACGGCTCCGTCATTCACGGGCCGGCGTCGAAACCACTCGAAGAGGTTTCCGAATCCGAGCTCGCGGAATAGCAGCCTGTTGAACGGCGATGCTTAACGGAACGTGATGCGCGCCGAGGGGCGCGTGTCGGCTTTCAACATCTTCTCCATGATGTCGAGCGCGTGGCGGTGGCGTTGCGGGCTTTCCGAGGCGCAGCCGTCGCGCGGCACGAACACCTCGAAGCCGCGCATGTAGGCGTCGGACGCGGTGAACAGCACGCAGCCTTCGGTGGCGACGCCGCAGATCACGAGCTTGCGCGAGCCGAGCTCGCGCAGCAGCAGATCGAGCGTCGTGGTGTAGAAGCCGGAGTGCAGCGGCTTGAGCACGAAGTAGTCGTCTTCGCCGGGCGCGAGCAGGCGCGCGATCGGTTCGCCGCGCACGCCGCCGTGCAGGCAGCGATCGACGAGCATGCGGAAGTCGGATCGCCACTGGCCGAAGTTGTCGTTGACGTAGATTACCGGCACGCCTGCGCGTGACGCGCGCGTGCGCAGCGCCGCCGCGCGCCGCGCCATCGCCATCGCGTTCGGCCGCAGCTTCTCCGCGCCCTCGAACTCGAGCTCGTTGATGACGTCGACCAGCAGCAGCGCCCAGCGATGTCCCGCCGAGCCATTCCCCTTGATGTTGCGTGAGTCGCGTTGCCGCCTCATGTAGTTTCGGCTTCAGGCTTCCGGCTTTAGGCTTACGCGTGCGGCTTACTAGGCCGTGGTCTCGCCGCCGAGCAGTGTCAGCACTTCGCCGGTGATATAGCTGGAGTCGGCATCAGACGCGAAGAACACGAACGCCGGCGCCACCTCCTCGGGCTGCGCGGGCCGCTTCATCGGCGTCTCGGCGCCGAACTTGGAAACCTCGGTCGGTGTCTTGTTGTCCGACGGATTGAGCGGCGTCCATACCGGGCCTGGCGCGACACAGTTCACGCGAATCCCCTGCTCGACCAGGTTCTGCGCCAGCGACTTCGTGAAGGCGTGAATGGCGCCTTTCGTGGCCGAGTAGTCGAGCAGCTCCTTGCTGCCTTCCAGCCCGGTGATCGAGCCCGTGTTGATGATCGCGGCGCCGCGCGACAGGTGCGGAATCGCCGCCTTCGCCATGTAGAAATAGCCGTAGATGTTGGTGCGGAAGGTCAGGTCCCACTGCTCGTCGGTGACCTCGTCGATCGACTTCTGGCGGTTCTGATAGGCCGCGTTGTTGACGAGGATGTCGAGGCCGCCGAAGACGCGCACGGTTTCGGCCACGGCTTCGCGGCAGAAGGCGGGGTCGGACACGTCGCCTGGAATCAGCAGTGCGCGGCGTCCGGCCTTTTCTACCGCACGGCCCGTCTCTTCGGCGTCGGACTGCTCGACCGGCAGGTAGACGATCGCCACGTCGGCGCCTTCGCGCGCGAACATCACGGCGACGGCGCGTCCGATGCCCGAGTCGCCGCCGGTGACGAGCGCGCGCCGATCCTCGAGCTTGCCGGCCGGCTTGTAGGCGCGCGCGTGATAGCGCGGCTTCGGCTCGAGGTCCGATTCGAGACCCGGCTTCTCGAGGTGCTGCTTCGGAAACGGCGGCTTCGGTTCGCGATCGGCGAGTGTGCCCATTACCGTGATGCCCTCATCGTGCGCATGGACGGGGCCGGCGCCATGCGGTTCAGCCGCGCCTTCACGTTTCTGAAGGCCGCGCTGTCGCGCGTGCCGCCCGCGCCAAGCCGTTTGACCGTCGACTGCAGCCGCGTGACGCGCTCGCCCGGTGCCGGGTGCGACGACAGGAACGTCTGCACCGATCCCGGATCGCGGCCGGCCTGCGCCCGGAGGATCTGCATGAATTCGACCATGCCCGTCGGGTTCCAGCCCGCGCGCTTCATGATCTGGGCGCCCACCTCATCCGCCTCACGCTCATCGTCGCGGCTGAACTTGAGCATGTAGCCCTGCGCCGCCAGCCCGCCCGCGATCTGCGCTACCTGGCCTCCGCGGTCGTTGCCGACGACGGCGCCGAGCAGGCTGAGCAGGCCGTTGGCGATCAGGCCCTTGGACATCTGCGAGGCCGCGTGGCGCTGCGCGATGTGCGCGATCTCGTGCGCCAGCACGCCGGCCACCTGCGACTCGTTCTGCGCCGCCGACAGCGCGCCGCGATGCAGCCACACCGGCCCCCCGGGCAGCGCGAACGCGTTGATCTCGCGGAAGTTCGCGACGTCGAAACTGTAGGGATACTTCGGGCCGGTTGCCTGACGCACGAGCCGCGCGCCGACGCCGTCGACGTAGCGGTTCACCGTGCTGTCATTGACCGCCGGCACGTCGCGCCTGACCTGCGCCTGCGCCTGCTGCCCGATCTCGACTTCCTGCCTGACCGAGACCAGCTGCGGGCCCGCGCCCATCAACAGAAACGCAGAGCTGAGAACGACCGCGACCGTTCTTTTCTGGTGGTGCATGATGCTCCCTGGGAGATCAAGGAGCGTGCCGATTACGTTTTTTACACGCGGGGGCTGGGCGCTGCGGGAATTTCGTCCGGACGATGGCGGCGAAGCCGCGCGTAGGCCGCGGAGACCTCTGCACCGAACAACAGGATGACCGCAGAAAGGTACACCCAGAGCAGGAACACCACGACGAACTGAACCGTGCCGTGAATGCTGAACTTCGACATGTCCTTGACGTAGTAGGAGAACAGCGCGAGCGCGCCGCGCCACATGAAGCCGGCGAGGAACGCGCCAATCCAGACGTCGCGGAAGTGCACCTTGGCGTTTGGCACGAAGTAATAGATGAGGCCCGTGATGGCGACAAACAACACGGTTGTCGACCACTGCAGGATCAGCCCGCGCAGCACTTCCAGCCCTGGCGTGCTCTCGAGCACGTGCGCGAACCAGCCGCTGCTCGCGATGCTGATGGCGCTCACGAGCATCAGCCCCACCAGCAGCAGCACGCTGGCGGCCACGAGCATGATGAACGACACGAGCTTGTGCTTCAGGTAACTTGGCTGCTTGTCGACGCCCCATGCGTGGTTGATGGCCGACGTCAGCGCGCCGAAGACGCCCATCGAGGCCCAGATGAGCAGCAGCGCGCCGGCCACGCCGAGGCGCAGCGGATTGGTCTGCAGCGACGTGAGCTGATCCTGGATGAAGGGAAACTCGGTCGGGAAATAGTTGAAGACGAAATCGAGGACTTTCGAGCTCTCGCCGCCCGGCAGCGTCACGCCGCCGAGAATCGAGAGCGCGAGCAGCAGAAAGGGAAACAGCGACAGCAGCGAGTAGTACGCGATCGACGCCGCAAACGTCAGGTCGTCGCTGCTGTAGAAGTCAACGCTGCCTTTGACGACCGAGAGGCCGCCCAGCCGTACCTCGCGCCACAGACGGCGCGTCCATCGACGCAGGCGGGACACGTAATGATGATACCCGTGGTTGGTACGTGGGTCCGTGGGCTCAGTGGTTTTGGTGGGCGGTGGCTGACGCCACCGCTACCACCCTAGCCACGTACCAACGTACCAACGTACCCACCACGCCTACGCGTGCCGCCGCGTGATCATGGCGGCCGCCTGCCTGGCCAGGATCGGCCCGCCGGCCACCAGCGCCGTGCGGCCGATCTTGAACGCCGCGCGGCGCAGCATGGAGTTGCGCAGCACCAGCAGCGCGGCGGCCACGCCGGCCACGCCGAGGATGATGTTGGCGGTCTTCTCCGCGTTCTCCCGGGTCATGGCCGCTTAGAACTCGGAGCTCGTGGAGGGCGTGTCGACGCCGCTCGCGCCGAAGCCCGACGTGCCCGCCGTGCCGCCCGCATAGGAGCCGGTCGACTGGAAGTCGGACGCCATCGAGCCGGTCTGGCCCGTCTGGCCCGCGCGGCGGTTGTACATGTCGGCCACCTTGCTCGAGGCCGCCGTGTAGCCCTCGCTGGCGCGATCGCGCAGCCGCGTGGCCGTGTCGCCGAGCTGTCCGCGCAGTTCGGAGCCCGCCTTCGGCGCCAGCAGCATGCCGAGGCCCACGCCCAGCACCGCGCCGGCAATCAGGCCCATCATGAATCCGCCGCCGCCCGCCTCGTCATCAAAACGATCGTATTCGTACGCCATCAGAAACCTCCCTCTCGGACCCGCCGAGCTTCTTCGTTGTCAAGGTGCGCGACGCCGGGTGCCGGCGCCGGTGGATGAACCGCGGGCTGCACCCCCGATGTGGCCGCCGCGGTGTGCGCGAATCGCTGTGCCTGCCGGTGCCCGTTGCCCTCGGTGGTCAGGGCGTTGACGATGGCGGCGCGGATGCCGCCGACCGCGCCCGACACCTTGTGCACGGTTTCGCTCACCGACGTCTTCGCCGCCGTCGCCGTGTGATTGACGCGATCGGTCATCTCGTGCACCCGATCGGTCACCTGGTGCGCGCGATCGAGCAGGCCGTCCACTTTCGCGGCGAGCGGCTTCACGCGGCGCTCGTCGATCTCGCGAATGGTTTCCGTCGCCAGCCTGTAGATCTTCCACCCGGCGAAGCCGAGGCCGATGATGACGATGGCCTGCAGCAGCGCCACGCCCGCGATGATCGCGAGCATCGTATTGGTCGTATCCAGTGATCCGGGCATACCGTCCTTCTTCCTTAAGTGCTAGTGCGACTGACCCGTGCGCTCGCTGCCGACGCGCGACACGTCGTTGGCGATCTCCTGCAGCGACGACCAGCTCTCGCCGGCGGCCTCGCGCGCCTTGTGCACGGTGCCCTGCATCCGGTGCATCTCATTCAGAAAGTCGTCGATGCGCGGCTCGAGCTGCACACGGAACCGGCGCCCTGACTCGGTCAGATACAGATATCCCCAGAGTCCGCCCACCAGTGCCCCCAGCGCCGACGCAAATGCCACACGATTACTGTCTGTCACAGTCACCCCCCGTTTACCGCGTCAGATCAGCTTCAAACTGCATGCCGTCTCACTGCTCAGCTGTTTTCAGGAACACGGCGATGGCCACCCCGTCCCACGTGCCGCCCGCGGGGCTGCCGGGCGCCTGGTCGCCCATCGGCATGACCCCCATGCGGGTCACATCGAGCTGAATCCGATTGACGAGGTACTCGCGCACCATGGAGGCGCGGCGCCGGCTCGCGATGTAGCGCGCGTCGTACGTGGGCGCGACCGCATAGCCCTCGATCACGATCGGGGAATCAGGCGGCAGCTTGAGGAACTCCGACATCGCCGATTCGAGCCGTCCCTTCCCCGCGTCGGTCAGCACTTCCTGGCCGGCGTCCGTCGTCGCGAACAGCACGTCGGCGCCGAGCCAGATGCGGACGACGCGCCGATCGCGCGCCTCGAGCGCGCCCTTGCGGTAATCCTCGACGGAAATGTCGTCGAGGTCGTAATAGCCGCGGCGATCGAAGAAGCCGCGGAAGAAGAAGTTGCGCTTGAGCGCTTCCGACGTCTCGCTCAGGTCGTTCATCGCCTCGCGCGCGCTCGAGAGCGTGTCGCGCAGGTCGGCCACGGCGCCCTGCACGGGGCCGGAGTTCGATCGCATCTCGGCGACGAACTGCTTCGCCTGCTCCGCCGCCTCGTTGACTTTCGCAATCACGCCCTGCGCGTCGCGCATCATGCTGTTGGCGCGGTCGTACAACTCGGTGTCGGTGACGAGCTTCCCCGCCGTGCCCTTGCCGGCGCGCACATCGCGTACGATTGTCCCCAGGTCGTTGACCACCACCTCGCCGCGGCGAAGGATGCTCTTCATCTCGGCGTCGAGGCCTTCCATGATGCGGTTGGCTTCGCGCATGGTGTCGGTGACGCCGGTCAACGCCGTGTTGAGCGCGGCGCGCACTTCCGCCACGAGATCGTTGACGGCCTTCATCGTCTCCGACGCCTGCCCGAGCAGCTCGCCGAAGTCGTACAAGTCCGAACCGGGGATGGTGGCGCCGTCGGGCGCCTGCGGCGCGGCATCGCTGCCCGCTTCGATCTGGATGAACTTGTTGCCGACGAGGCCGTCGGTTTGAATCGAGGCCACCGAATCGGTGCGGATGAGGCCTCGCAGATCCTCGAGCACGCGCAGCTTGAGCCGGAACTTCTCGCTCGGATTGCGCGGCACGCGGATTTCCTCGACTTCGCCTGCATCCGCGCCCGCCACGCGCACGATCGCGCCGTTCTGGATGCCGCCCAGCCGCGCGAACTCCGTGTAGATCTCGAAGTCGCGCGCGAACAGCGCGCGGCGGTCGCCAATCATGAACAGCCCGAGCGCGAACAACAGGCCCGCCATGAGTACGAACAGGCCCACGACGGCCACGCGGCTCGTGCGCTTGGGCCGCCTGCGCGCGGCGGGGCCGAGATTCCGGCCGGTTCTCAGTTCGTCTGCCACGCGCCTAGCCCGACCCTTTCGACTTCATGAATTCCTGCACCAGCGTTAAATCCGACTGGTCGAGCTCCGCCGCCGTGCCCTCGGCCACGATGCGCCCGCCGTCGAGCACCATCATGCGCCGCGCAATCTTGCGCGCGCTCGGGATGTTGTGCGTGACGACCACCAGCGTCGTGCCCCGCTCGTCACGAAGCCCGCACAGCAGATCGTCGATTTCATCGGCCGTGATGGGATCGAGGCCGGCGCTCGGCTCGTCCACGAGTAGAATCGGCGGGTCGAGCACCATCGCGCGCGCGAGCCCCACCCGCTTCTTCATGCCGCCCGACAGCTCCGACGGCATCTTCGCGTAGTCGGCGTCGAGGCCCACCTGCACCAGCTTCTCGCACACGATCTCGTCGATTTCGCGATCGTCGCAGTCCGTGTGCCGCCGCAGCGGGAACGCCACGTTCTCGCCCACCGAAATCGAGTCGAACAGCGCCGCGTTCTGGAACAGGAATCCAAGCCGCTGCCGGATTTCACTGAGCGCATGCCGCGGCGCGTCCGTCACCTCTTCCCCTTCGACGAACACACGGCCGGCGTCGGGCGTCATCAGACCCATGATGGTCTTGAGCGTCACGCTCTTGCCCGTGCCGCTCTTCCCGAGCACGCACACCGCCTCGCCCGGCTGAATGGCAAACGACACGTCATCGAGCACCGTGCGCCCGCTGAGCACGGTGGTCACATGCTCGAACGCCACGGCAGGCGGGTGCGGCGTCTCGCTCATCTATCTCACCGAGGGGAACATCACGAAAATCGCCTGCACGAGCAGCACGTTGACGATGATGAGCAGGATGGAGGAGAGGACCACGGCCTGCGTCGACGCGCGGCCGACGCCTTCGGTGCCCTGCGTCGTGTTGAAGCCAAGCCACGACGACACGGTCGCAATGATGAACCCGAACACCATCGTTTTCAGCGTCGACGGCACGAAGGTGGGAAAGTCGATCATCGCGAAGGCGCGCTGCATGTAGAGCTGCAGCGACATGCCGCTGCTGAGCGTTTCGGCAAGATACCCGCCGAAGATGCCCGCGAAGTTGAGGATGGTGGTCAGCAGCGGAAACGCGAGGAGACAGGCGGCCACGCGCGTCACCACGAGGTAGCGGAACGAATCGACGCCCGAGGCTTCGAGCGCGTCGATCTGCTCGGTCACGCGCATCGCGCCGAGCTCCGCGCCGATGCCGGCGCCGATGCGGCCGGCGAGCAGCAGGCCGGCGGTGAGCGGGCCGGTTTCGCGCACGAGCGCCATCGCCAGGCCGGCCGGAATCATCGACTCGGCGCCGAAGCGCTCGAGCGTGGCGCGGGTGTGCATGGACAGTACGACGCCGACGGCGAGGCCGGAGACGGCAATCAGCGGCGCGGAACGGGCGCCGAGCTCGTAGAGATGGCGCAGGATTTCACCGAATTCGAAGGGCGGGCGGAACAGATCCCTGGCCGCGCGGGCGGCAAACAGGGTGAGGCTCCCGACGGAGCCGAGCCACGACGAGGCGTAGGTGAGAGCCCGGGCGTTCAACGGCCGAGCTGATTGCAAGGTTCAGACCGCCGAGCTTGCCCCGCGGGGCTTGGCGCCGTCGATAATCCCGTGCTTTTTCATCTTGCTGTAGAGGGTCGGCCGGTACAGCCCCAGGATCTGCGCGGCCTCCTGCTTGTTCCAGTTGGTGCGCTGGAGCGTCTGCAGGATCGCCATCTTTTCGATCTCGGCCAGCGTGCGGTGGTTGGGCACCTGGAACTCCGCCGGCTCGGCCGACACCTCCCGCATCGCCTCGGGCAGGTCGCTCACCGTGATCTCGTTGCCCTTGGCCACCAGCACGCCGCGCTCGATGGTGTTCTCGAGCTCGCGCACGTTGCCGGGCCAGCGGTGCCGGATCAGCAGGTGGTACACCGCGGGCTGAATCGATTTGATGTTGCGCTGGTGCCGCGCGCGGTATTTCTCGAGGAAGTGCTCGCAGAGCAGCGGAATGTCTTCGGTGCGCTCCCGCAGCGGCGGCACGCGGACGGTGATCGTGTTGATGCGGAAGTACAGGTCCTCGCGCAGCTTGCCGTCGCGAAGCGCCGCATCCAGATCGATGTTGGTGGCGCAGATCAGGCGGAAGTCCACGCGCACGAGACGGTCGCTGCCGATCGGCCGGTACTCGCGCTCCTGCAGCACGCGCAGCAGCTTGGTCTGCAGGTAGGTCGGCATCTCGCCGATCTCGTCGAGCAGCAGCGACCCGCCCTCCGCCAGCTCGAACAGGCCTTCCTTGTCGGTGGTGGCGCCGGTGAAGGCGCCGCGCTTGTAGCCGAACAGCTCCGACTCGATCAGGTCTTTCGGGATCGCGGCGCAGTTGATCTTGATGAACGGCCCGCGCGCGCGCTTGCTGTTGATGTGCACGGCGTTGGAGATGAGCTCCTTGCCGGTGCCGTTCTCACCCTGAATCAGGATGTTGGCGTCGCTCGACGCCACGCTCTCGACCAGCTCGAGCGCCTCGTGCATCTTGCGGCTCTTGCCGATGATGTTCTTGAAGCCGGCCCGGCTTTCGAGCGTGCGGCGCAGCTGCTGGTTTTCGCCGAGCAGCTCGCGGCGCTCGAGCGCGCGCTCGAGCCGCACAAGCAGGTGGTCCGGCTCGATGGGCTTGGGAATGAAGTCGAACGCGCCGTGCTTGGTGGCCTCCACGGCCTTGGCGATGGTGCCGTGGCCGCTGATCACCAGCACTTCGATGTCAGGACGCTCGCCCTTGAACTTCTTGAGCAGCTCCAGCCCGTCAACGTCAGGCAGCACCATGTCGGTGATGACCACGTCGGGCTTCCAGGTCTTGAACACTTCCTCGCCGCGCGAGCCCACCATCGCGGTCTTCAACTCATAGCCCGCATGCTCGAGCAGCATCTTCATGAAGTCGAGGATCTGCGGCTCATCGTCGATCGCCAGGACGCGCGCTTTGCGCTTCTGCTGCTGCTCGGCCATAACGTCACGATTATTACACGATCGCATATCTGCGTCGGTTATTCGACAACTGTCCTGAAACGATACGGTCGGCGGCCGGGTCCCCCTCAGCTATAATCGCCGCATGTCTGACCGCTATGCCGCCCATCTGGGGAGCTACCGGCGCAGTGTTCCGATCTGGTCAGCCGAACCGCCGCCCGACCCTGCCGGCGCCGCGGTCTGCAAGGTGTCGGAAGGTGCCCCGATGGCGTGCGAGCGCTGCGGCCACGCGATGTACCGGATGCACGCCGTCTGGCGGTGCCCGAAGTGCCGGTTCAAGACCGACTGCTGCGGCTGGTAGCGTGGGCCGCGCATGAACAAACTTCAGTCGCACATCAAGACGAGCTCACCTGAGTTTCAGAGCAATGCCGCGCGCATGCAGGCGCTGGTGGACGAGCTTCGCGCCAGAACGGGCAGCGTACGCGACGGCGGCGGCCCGACATACATCGAGCGCCACCGCTCGCAGGGCAAGATGCCGGTACGCGAGCGCATCGACGGCCTGCTCGATCCGGGCTCGCCGTTTCTGGAGCTGTCGCCGCTGGCGGCGTGGGACATGTACGACGGCGACGCTCCCGGCGCCGGCGTCGTCACCGGCATCGGTCGGGTGTCGGGCCGCGAGGTCCTGATCGTCGCCAACGACGCCACGGTCAAGGGCGGCACCTACTACCCGCTCACGGTCAAGAAACATGTGCGCGCGCAGGAGGTGGCGATGCAGAACCGACTGCCCTGCGTCTACCTCGTCGATTCGGGCGGCGCCTTTCTGCCGCTGCAGGCCGAGGTGTTTCCCGATCGCGATCACTTCGGCCGCATCTTCTTCAACCAGGCGCGCATGTCGGCCGAGCGCATTCCCCAAATCGCCGTCGTCATGGGCTCCTGCACGGCGGGCGGCGCGTACGTGCCCGCCATGTCCGACCAAACCATCATCGTCAAAGGCACGGGCACGATCTTTCTGGGCGGACCGCCGCTGGTGAAGGCGGCGACCGGCGAGGAAGTGACCGCCGAAGAGCTGGGCGGCGCCGACGTGCACACGCGCATGTCCGGCGTCGCCGACTACTTCGCGGAAGACGATGCGCATGCGCTGGAGCTGGCGCGCACGATCGTCAGCACGCTCAACACGGTGAAGACGATGCCGGGCGATATCGTGGCGCCCGAACCGCCGGCGTACGCGCCGGAAGAAATCTACGGCGTGGTCAACACGGACACGCGCAAGCCGTACGACGTGCGCGAGGTGATCGCGCGGATGGTCGATGAGTCGCGCTTCGACGAGTTCAAGGCGCGCTACGCGACGACGGTGGTGACCGGGTTTGCGCGGCTGCACGGCGTGCTCGTGGGCATCGTCGCGAACAACGGCGTGCTGTTCTCGGAGTCGGCGCTGAAGGTCACGCACTTCCTCGAGCTCTGCAACCTGCGCGGCATTCCGCTCGTGTTCCTGCAGAACATCACCGGCTTCATGGTGGGCCGTCAGTACGAGCGCGGCGGCATCGCCAAGGACGGCGCGAAGATGGTGCACGCCGTGGCCAACTCCGTGGTGCCGAAGTTCACGGTGATCATCGGCGGATCGTTCGGCGCGGGCAACTACGGCATGTGCGGCCGCGCGTACGAGCCGCGCCTGCTCTGGATGTGGCCCAACGCGCGCATCTCGGTGATGGGCGGCGAGCAGGCGGCCTCGGTGCTGACCACCGTCAAGCGCGACCAGCTCGCGCGCGGCGGCAAGCCGTTCTCGGCGGAAGACGAAGCCGCGATCCGCGACCCGATTCTCGAGAAGTACGAGCGCGAGGGTTCGCCCTACTACTCCACCGCGCGGTTGTGGGACGATGGGATTCTGGATCCGGCGGCGACGCGCGAGGCGCTGGCGCTCGGCATTTCGGCCGCCTTCAACGCGCCCATCCCACCGCCGAAGTTCGGCGTGTTCCGTATGTAAATCTTCAGATCGCACATCCTCAAGTCTCAAATGTCCACGATCACCATCTCTGCCCCCCCCTTTGTCACCATTACGCTCAACCGGCCCGACGTGCGCAACGCGTTCAATGAAGCGCTGATCGCCGACCTCACCGCGTGGGCGATCGAGGCCGAGAAGGATTCCTCGATTCGTGCGGCGGTGCTGCGCGGCGCCGGCAAATCCTTCTGCGCCGGCGCCGACGTCAACTGGATGGCCAGCACCGTCAGTTACACGCGCGATCAGAATCTCGACGACGCGCGGCGGATGCGGCGGATGTTCGAGCTGCTCGACGAGCTGCCGTTTCCGCTGATCGGCCGCGTGCACGGCGCGGCGCTCGGCGGCGGCGCGGGCCTGGCGGCGGTCTGCGACATGGTCGTCGCGTCCACCGACGCCACGTTCGGCTTCACCGAAGTGAAGCTCGGCATCCTGCCCGCGGTGATTTCTCCGTTCGCGCTCCGCAAGATCGGCATCTCGGCGGCGCGCGAGTTGTTCCTGACCGGCGCGCGCTTCAGCGCGGCCCGCGCCAGAGACATCGGTCTCGTTCACGCCGTCGTCGCGGAACCCGAACTCGATGATGCAGTCGACGTCTTCCTCAAGGAAATCGGCACCGCGGCGCCCGAAGCCGTGCGCGAAGCGAAGCGCCTGATTCGCGAAGTCGCCGGCCGCGTCGACAACGAGGGCGAAATCACGACGGCCGCGATCGCCGAACGGCGCGTGTCGCCCGAAGGACAGGAAGGGCTTACGGCGTTTCTTGGGAAGCGGCGGGCCGGATGGATAGCAGAAACGTAAAGAGTTGTGGACGTCGGGCGTCTCGCCGGGCCGCTCTTCCGAAGTAACGAGACGAGTCACCGCGCGCATCAGTTGAAGGACGCGGCGGATTCGGTCGCCAGCAACTACCGCGCGGCGCAGATCGCGCGGTCGCATCGGGAATTCACCACAAAGCTATCAATCGCGCTCGAGGAAGCGGACGAAGCCGGCCCAGGCGAACGAGGGCCAGTCGCGCAAGCGGTAGCCGTTGCTATTTACGACTTACAATTTACGTTGCCCGTGTCGATCAAGCGTCTGTTAATAGCCAACCGCGGCGAGATCGCGTGCCGCATCATCCGCGCGTGCCGCGATCGCGGCATCACGTCGATCGCCGTCTTCTCGGACGCGGATCGCGAAGCCGTGCATGCGCGCATGGCCGACGAGGCGGTGGCGCTTGGCGGGATGACGTCCGCGGAAAGCTATCTCGACATCGGCAAGCTCATAGCGGCCGCGCGCGACAGCGGCGCGGACGCGGTGCATCCGGGTTATGGATTCCTGTCGGAGCGCGCGGCGTTTGCGCGCGCGGTGGCGGAGGCGGGCTTGATCTTCGTCGGGCCGCCGGCGGACGTGATCGAGCGGATGGGATCCAAGACCGAGGCGCGCGAGCTCGCGGAGCGCGCGGGCGTGCCGGTGGTGCCGGGCGCCACGTCGGCAGCGCAGGACGATACGGCGCTCGCGAAGGTGATGGCGTCGGTCGGCTTCCCCGTCTTGATCAAGGCCTCGGCGGGCGGCGGCGGCAAAGGCATGCGTGTGGTGCGGCACGCCGGCGAAGCGGCCGACGCCATCGGCGCCGCGCGGCGCGAGGCGCAGGCCGCCTTCGGCGACGGCACGGTGTACGTCGAACGGCTCATCGATCAGCCGCGCCATGTCGAGATTCAGGTCATCGCCGACACGCATGGCCGCGCCGTACATCTGTTCGAGCGCGACTGCAGCGCGCAGCGGCGGCACCAGAAGATTGTCGAAGAGAGTCCCGCCCCGTCGATCGGCCCGGCCGTGCGCGCGCGCATGGGCGCGGCGGCCGTGTCGCTGGCGACAGCCGCAGGCTACGTGAATGCCGGCACGATCGAATTCCTGGTCGAGGGCGCCGGCAACGACGCGCGGTTCTATTTCCTCGAAATGAACACGCGGCTGCAGGTGGAGCATCCCGTCACCGAAGCGATCACCGGCATCGATCTCGTGCAGGCGCAGCTCGACGTGGCTGACGGCCTGGCGCTGCCCTGGCAGCAGGACGAGGTCACCGGCCGCGGCCACGCGATCGAATGCCGGGTGTATGCCGAAGCGCCCTCGCAGGGCTTTCTGCCTCAGGCCGGCCGCATCATTCATTGGGAGCAGCCCTCGGGACCGGGCGTTCGCGTCGATGCCGGCTTTGAAACCGGAAGCGACGTGGCTGTTCACTACGATCCGCTCCTCGCCAAACTGATCGTCTCAGGCGCCACGCGCGAGGAGGCCATCCAACGCGCCTTGCGCGCGCTCGACGAGTTCATCGTGCTCGGCGTGCGCACGAACATCGAGTTTCTGGGCGCCGTGCTGCGCAGCGATGCGTTTCGCTCGGCGGCCATCCACACCCGGTGGGTCGACGACAACGTCGCGGCGCTCGCAGCGGCGCCAGACAGTGCGCTGGTCGAGATTGCGGCGGAAGCGGCGAGCGTCTCACAATCGAGCAGGCAGCCCGGCGCCGCCACGGCCGCTGCCGCGCCAGACCCCTGGCGCGAGTTGCGCGGGTGGGGACGATGAAGGTCGAAGTCCGGCGCGAGGGCCGGCGCTACGTTGCCACGGTCGCCTGGGAAGGCCGGCGCGCGTGGGTCCACGTGGGCGGGCGCGTCATTCTCGTCGAGCCAGGGCGCGACGAGGGCCGCCGCGGCAGCGCGGCCGCGGAAGGTGACGCGCTGTCGGCGCCGATGCCGGCCACCGTCGCACGCATCAACGTAGCGGCCGGCGATCGCGTCACCAACGGTGACGTGATCCTGCTGCTCGAGGCCATGAAGATGGAACTGCCAATCCGCGCGCCGCGCGACGGCATCGTCAGCCGCATCAACTGCCGCGCCGGCGAGCTCGTGCAGCCGGGCACGCCGCTGGTGGAGCTCGCATGATGCCGCTGCCGCCCCAGGTCACGCTCGTCGAAGTCGGCCCGCGCGACGGCCTGCAGAATGAGGCCGCCGCCATCGACACGGCCGCGAAGATCGCGCTGATCGAGGCGCTGGCCGAGGCCGGACACACCCGCATCGAGGCCGGCGCGTTTGTCAGCCCGAAATGGGTGCCCCAGATGGCCGATGCGGAAGCGGTGTTCGCCGGCATCCGCCGCAAGGCGGGCGTCCGCTACTCCGCGCTCGTGCCCAACATCGCGGGCCTCGAGCGCGCCATCAAGGCCGGCGTCACCGAGGTCGCCGTCTTTGCGTCGGCATCCGAAACCTTCAGCCGCAGGAACATCAACAAGTCGATTGCCGACTCACTAGCCGGCTATGCCGAGGTCGCCACGGCCGCCCTCGCGGCGGGCCTGCGCGTGCGCGGCTACGTGTCCACCGCGTTCGGCTGCCCGTTCGAGGGCGACGTCGATCCGGCGCGCGTGATCGAGGTGACCGAAGCGCTGTTCGCGATGGGCGTCGAGGAAGTCGCCGTCAGCGACACGATTGGGGTTGCGCATCCGGGTCAGGTGCACGCGCTGTTGCGCGCGCTCGCCGCCACGGTGCCGCTGCGCGCGGTGGCGCTGCACTTCCACGACACGCGCGGCACCGCCCTCGTCAACGTCTACGCCGCCCTCGAGGAAGGCATCGTCACCTTCGACTGTTCCGCCGGAGGCCTCGGCGGCTGCCCGTATGCTCCTGGTGCAGCCGGGAACGTCGCGACGGAAGATCTCCTCTTTATGCTCGATGGGCTCGGCATCACGACGGGCGTCGATCGCGCCCGGGTGTCCGCGGCCTCGCGGACGCTCGAGCCACAATTAGGTCATCCATTACCCTCGCGCCTGCTTCAGGCTGAATCCGCGCGCCGTTAGCGCCACTTTCGGGCGGCGGCACCCCGCTTGCACAACCTGATGCAGCATGCGCATTGCTGTTGCTCCCGTCGTGCTGCTCTCGTCCCTGGCGATGACGTTCGCGTGTTCCGACCGCGCACGGCCGGAAGGCGCCGATGCGCCGCAGATGAAGATCGAGGAAGGCGTCCCTGACGCCATCAAGACGCAGCTGACGTCGAGACCGGCCTTCCTGCGCAACGACAAGGAAGGCGAGCGCGTGTGGAAAGCCGTGCGCGCCTATTACGAGAAGCGCGCGTATGCGCCGGTGTGGGTTGACGGCCGCCGGCCGACCGATGCGCTCGACGATCTGCTCGAAGCGCTTCGCGGCGCCGAGCGCGAAGGACTCGATCCCGCGGCGTACGGCACGCCTGCCCTGCTCGCCCATCGGCAGAACGCGAGCGGACGCCGCTTCAGTCGCGACGCCTTCCCCGTCGATGACATTGACGATGTCGACGTGTGGAGCACGTGGGCGTTCCTCTCCTACGTCGCCGACCTGTCGGACGGCGTCACCGATCTCTCGCAGGTCTCGAACACCTGGGGCATGAAGCCCAAGCCGATTGACGCGCCGGCGCTGCTCGCGAAGGCGCTCTCGAGCGGCGACATCGCGGGCACGCTCGAACAGGCCGCGCCACAGCATCCTGAGTACGAAGCGCTGCGCAAGGCGCTCGCCGACTATCGCCGCATTGCCACGTGGGGCGGCTGGCCTGCGGTGCCGGAGGGCGTGAAGCTGAAGGAAGGCGCGGAGCATGCGGCGGTGCCGGTGGTGCGCAAACGGCTCGCCCTGACGCACGACTACAAGGGCGACGCGGACGATCCGTCGCTCGTCTATGACAAGGCGCTCGTCGACGCCGTGAAACTGTTCCAGCTTCGGCACGGGCTCGAGGAGGACGGCATCGTCGCCGGCCGCACGCTGGCGGCGATGAACGTGCCCGTCTCGAAACGCATCGAGCAAATCGAGCTGAACATGGAGCGCTGGCGCTGGCTGCCGCGCGATCTGGGCGCCAATCACGCGCGCGTGAACATTCCGGAGTACCGCCTGGACATCTGGGAAGGCGACAACATCGCCATGACGATGCGGGTGGTGGTGGGCGCGGTGGACAACAAGACGCCCATCTTCGCCGACCAGATGACGCACATCGTGTTCAGCCCGTACTGGAACGTGCCGCCGAGCATCGCCAACGAAGAGACGCTGCCGGCCGTGCAAAGCGATCCGTCGTATCTGGAGCGCAACAATCTGGAAGTGGTGGGCACGTCGGGCGGCGTGCTGGATCCGGCGAGTGTCGACTGGTCGAATCCCGACAGCTTCCGCTTCCGCCAGAAGCCGGGCACGAGCAACTCGCTGGGCCTGGTGAAGTTCATGTTCCCCAACCAGCACAACGTGTATCTGCACGACACGCCGGCAGACGCGCTGTTTGCGCGGCCGGCGCGGGCGCTGAGCCACGGCTGCGTGCGCGTGGAGCAGCCGACGAAGCTCGCGCGCTATCTGCTGCGCGAGCGCGACGAGTGGGATGAGGACCGCATCGATGCCGCGATGCACGCCGGACGCGAAAGCCACGTGAAGCTGCCGACGCCGATTCCGGTGTATCTGCTCTACATGACGGCGCGCGCGTCGCACGCCGACGGCACGGTGCACTTCCGCGAAGATATCTACGGCTACGACAACCAGCAGGGCCGCGCGTTCGAGCAGCGGCTGTCGGGGATGCAGCAGCGGTCGGCGATGATGCTGGACGCGTTGTCGCCCGGCGCGGGCGCCGCGGGATCGCGGTAGCGGTAGCGCAGGCCTTCAGGCCTGCGATGCTTCACGCCTGCGGCGGCCGCCCGATCAACTCCGCGGCGTGCGCAAGCAGATCGTCGGGCATGCACGGCTTGACGAGCATGCGATCAATGCCGCTGGCCGTCACCGCATCGTTCGTTTCCTGGTCGGCGTGCCCACTCAGACAGATGATCGGAATGTGCGCCGTCGCGGCGTCCTGCTTCAGCGCCTTCGCCAGCTCGATGCCGGTAATGCCCGGCAGCGACAGGTCCGTGATGATCAGGGACGGGCGCTGCGCCCGCGCCAGCTCGAGCGCCTGGTCGCCGCGGCCCGCCTCGAGCACATCAAAGGACTCGCGGAACAATTCCGCATAGAACATGCGGGTGTCAACGTGATCTTCGGCAAGCAGCACTGTGCGCCGCGGTGCGGAGTTCGTCATGCGGGTGAACTCTCAGTATAACCTCTGAGCGTGTCCGGCGAACCCGACCATCTCGAGCGCTGGTTCGAGGCGCTGCAGCAACGGCATCTGGCTGAGCTCGAGTGGCCGGAAGTCACGCGCGCGCTTCGCGCCCTCTCGTCGGCTTATGTTCAGCGGCGGACACAGCTGCGCGCAGGCGCGGCTCTCGATGGCCGCGGCAAGCGCGCGGCGTTCGCGCTGTTTTACGGCCCGCTCCATTTCGCGACGGTCGCGGGGGTGCTCGCGGGCCTCGAATCGGGCAACGCCGGCGCGTCCGCGCCCGCCTCGATCATCGATCTCGGGTGCGGAACGGGCGCGGCCGGCGCCGCCTGGGCGCTGGCCTCAGCCCCTCGCCCGCGCGTCGCCGGCCTGGACGTGCACCCCTGGGCGGTGTCCGAGGCGGCGTGGACCTATCGTTTCTTCCAGCTCGATGGCACCGCGCGCCGCGCCGACGCGGCGACCGCCCGCCTCGATCCCGCCGCCGCGATCGTCGCCGCATACACGTTGAACGAACTGAATGAGGAGCCGCGCCGGCGCGTCCTCAAGGGCGCCATCGCGGCGCGAAACGGATTGCTGGTGATCGAGCCCATCTCACGCGCCGTCACGCCGTGGTGGGACCGCGCCGCCTCGGAGGTGATTGCCGCGGGCGGACGGGCCGAAGACTGGAAGCTGCCGCTCGAGATGCCCGAGCGCTGGCGGTTGCTCGATCGCGCGGCCGGCTTCCGGCGCGACCACCTCACCGCACGCACGCTCTGGCTGCCGCCCGCCTCCCGCTGATGAGCTGAGCCCGCTCATCGCCCACTCCCGCATTGCCGTGAAGGAGGCCGTGATGGGAACGATGTTTCTGCTGCTTGGGCTCATTCAGCTGCCGGAAACCACTCGCGCACCTTCGGCGTTCGCCGAGCAACGCCTGGCCATCGGCGGCGACGGGGGCATGGCAATGGCCTATGCGGGCGAAGGCGGCGGCATGATCGGGGGCGCAGGCATCCGGGCAACACTACCGGTTGGAGAGCGCAGCGCGGTCACCGCGCGCATCATGCACGGGCTCGGCGCGGCCGGGGGCATGTATGAGATCCGCTGGCAGCGCAGCGTGGATTGGCGAGGGCCGTTTACGCCTGACTATGCGGGCGTCGGCGCCGTCGGCGTCTACTGGCTCGAGACCGGCTTCATGGGACGCGTCAAGCCGCGGCTCGAAGGCGTCAGCACGCCACAGGTGCTGTCACTCACGGCCGGCTGGGACCGCGCGGTTGGCCGCCGGCTCGTGGCGCCGGTTGAAATCAGCGCCTTCGTCCATCCTTACGGCGCGCTTGCCGCCAGCGTCACCGTCGGCATCACCTGGGCGCGCGAAGGCAGGTAGAATGCCCCCATCCATGAAGCTTGCTGCCGCCGTTTTGGCCGCGCTCCCGCTGCTGGTGCAGAGTCAGGCGGCCGCGCCATCCCCTGACCCGTTCACGCACGCCCTCGTCGGCAACGCGGCCGACGCGCAAGCCAAGGGCACGGGCGGCTATGTGCTCGCCGGCGGCGGCACCGATCAACCCGACGCGTTCAACTGGATGATCGCGCGCGCCGGCGGCGGTGACATCGTCATCATTCGCGCATCGGGCAGCGACGCCTACAACAAATGGATCTTCGCGCTCGGCGGCGCCGACTCCGTTGAGACCATCATCTTCAGGAACCGTGAGGCGGCGTCCGACCCGTTCGTGCTCGATCGGCTGCGGAAGGCGGAGGCCGTCTTCATCGCCGGCGGCGATCAGTCGCGGTACGTCAATTACTGGAAAGGCACGCCGGTCGAAGACGAGCTGCACGCGCTCGTGGCGCGCGGCGGCCCGATCGGCGGCACCAGCGCCGGTCTCGCGATCCTCGCCGAGTTCGGCTTCGGCGCGCGCGAAGGTGGCATCACCTCGAAAGAGGCGCTTCCGGATCCTTTCGGCAAGTCCGTGGCGCTCGATCGCGACTTCCTCGCGCTGCCCGGCCTCGAAAACCTGATCACCGACACGCACTTCGTGGAGCGCGACCGGCTTGGCCGCCTGCTCGTGTTCCTCGCGCGCATCCAGCGTGACGGCTGGTCCGCCACGCCGCGCGCCATTGCCGTCGACCGCGAGACGGCCGTGCTCGTCGAGCCCTCGGGCAAGGCGACGGTGGCCGGCAAGAACACCGCGTACTTCCTCAGCACCACCGCGGCGCCCGAAGTGTGTGAGGCCGGTAAGCCGCTCACGCTCCGCGGCGTAAATGTCTATCGAATCAACGCGTCGGGCACGTTCGACCTGCCCGCCTGGCGCGGTTCGGGAGGGCTCGCCTACTCCCTCGACGCCGTCAACGGCGTCGTCACGTCATCCCGTGGCGAGTTGTATTAGGAGTTGTCCATGCGCCTGTTCGTCCGCACCATCCTGTCTGCCGCGCTCCTCGCGGGCATGTGGGCCGCGCCCGCGTCGGCCGAGCCCATCAAGTTTGCGCGCCATCCGCATGTCGCGGGCGGCAAGCTCGCCTTCGCGTACCACGGCGACATCTGGATCGCGAACGCCGACGGCACCAGCCCGGCGCGGCTGACCGCGCACGTCGCGCGCGACACGTTCCCGCGCTTCTCGCCCGACGGCAAATGGGTCGCGTTCACCAGCAACCGGTTCGGCAATGACGATGTGTTCGTGGTGCCGGCGGCGGGCGGCGAGCCGAAGCAGCTGACATTTGCGACGACCGGCGACACGGTGCATTACTGGACGCCCGACGGCAAGGGCGTCGTCTTCTCGTCGAACCGCGCGATCAGCCCGTGGCGGTCGCCGCTGTATGTGGTGCCGGTGGCGGGCGGGCTTCCGACGCCGATGCCCATGGACGGCGCCGTCAACGGCATGATCAAGCAGGACGGCTCCATGGTGGCCTTCAACCGCATGGGCGGCGCCTACTGGCGCAAGGGCAACAAGGGCAACCGCGCCGACGACATCTGGGTGCAGGACCTGCGCTCGAAGGCCATCACGCAGATCACCGACGTGGACATGCAGAAGTTCCGCGAGCACGTCGAAGATCGCTACCCGATGTGGGGCGCCGACGGCCAGATCTACTTCGCCTCGGAGCGCGACGGCATCTACAACATCTGGAAGATCGCGCCCGGCGGCGGCGCCATGACGCAGGTGACGCGGCACCGCGAAGACGGCGTGCAGTTCCCGTCCATCAGCCCCGACGGCACCACGATCGCGTACGAAAACGAGTTCGAGATCTGGACGCTCGCCGCGTCGGGCGGACAGCCGCGCCGCATCACGATTGACATGGCGTTCGACCCGAAAGCGAATCTGGTGGAGTTCCTGCCGGCCAATCACCGCATCAGCGGGTTTTCACCGGCGCCCGACGGCGACTACGCCGCGGTCGACAATCACGGCGAGATTTTCATCATCCCCACCGACCCGAACGTCGGCGAGCGCACGCAGGTGACCTCGTCGTCGCGGCGCGACCGCGGCGAGCTGTTCTCGCCCGACGGCAAGCTGGTGGCGTACCTGTCGGACGAGACGCGTGAAGAGGAAGTGTGGATTTACGACCGCGCCGCCGGCACCCGGCGGCAGGTGTCGAAGCACCCGTCGTTCAAGAGTCTCGAGGCGTGGACGCCCGACTCGAAGTCGCTGGTGTGGACCGGCAACAACCGGCTGTTCGTCGCCGATGCGGCGGCGGCCACGTCCACCGAGATCGCCTATCACGAGGCCGGTGGCTATCAGGTGACGGGCGTATCGCCCGACAGCAAGTGGATCGTCTACACGAAGCGCGACAACGACATGAACGCCGACGTGTGGGTGATGGAGCTGGCGAGCAAGCGCGAGTTCAACATCACCGCCAACCCCTTCAACGACAACGCGGGCATGTTCATGCCCGACGGCAAGCGGATTCTCTTCACGTCGAATCGCGACGGCGGCGAGAACCACCTCTTCGTCGTGTCGCTCGAGCGGCTGAAGGAAGACCCGAACGACCCGCTGGTGCGCGAGCGCGAGCGGAAGGCGTCGCAGCCGCCCACGCGCGAGCGCGCGCAGGGCGCGCAGGGCACGCAGCCGCCGCCCGCGACCCCCGCCCCCGAAACGGCCGGCATCGACCGGCGCGCGATGCAAATCACGCGCGGCAACCAGGGCGTGAGCACTTTCTTCACGTCCAATGACGGGCGCACGATCTTCTTCCGCAGCACCGACGAGCGCGGGCCCGGCCTGTTCCAGGTGGGCATCGACGGCAACGATCGCCGCCGCCTCACCGACGGCGCCTTCCAGGGCCTGGTGCCCACCGCGGATCGCCGCAAGGTGTTCTACACGCAGAACAACGAGCTCTGGCAGATGGAAATGTCGGGCGAGCGCCGCAAGACGCGCGTGCCCTTCGAGGCCACCATCCGCGTGGACAAGCGCGACGAGTGGGCGCAGATTTTCGACGAGTCGTGGCGCGTCATGAAATACCGCTTCTACGACGAGAAGATGCACGGCCGCGACTGGAACGCCATCCGCGCGCGCTATGAGCCCCTGCTCAAGTACGTCGGCGAGAACCAGGACGTGTACGACCTGGCCAACGAAATGATCGGCGAGCTCAACGCGTCGCACACCGGCGTCAGCGGCCCCGCCAGCAACACGATGCCGGACGGCTACGAAACGCGCTACACCGGCTTCGAGATGGATCCGGACGGCGACGCCTTCCGCGTCACGCACATCTACCGCGACGGCCCCGCCGACAAGGAGTGGATCAACCTCACGGTGGGCGACTACGTGCTGGCCATCAACGGCACGCGGCTCAAGGCGGGCGACAATTACTACGCGCTGCTCAACAACACGCTCAATGACTATGTGAACGTCACCGTGTCGTCGACCAGGCCGGTGGCCGGCAAAGCGGCCGACGAGCGCGTCGTGCGCCTGGCGTCGGTGGCGTCGCTCAACAACATCAAGTACGAGGAATGGGTCGAGAAGAACCGCGCGTTCGTCGAGCGCGAATCGAAAGGCCAGATTGCCTACGTGCACATCCGCGCGATGAACCAGCCCTCACTCGCGCGCTTCCAGAACGAAATCGACCGCTTCTGGAACGCCAAGGGCATCATCGTCGACATCCGCTACAACGGCGGCGGCAACATCGATCAGCAGCTGCTCGACATTCTGGAGCGGCGGCCGTACGAATACTGGAACACGCGCTGGGGCGCCCGCACCTGGGGCCGCCGGCCGCGTCAGGCCATCGCGGGTCCGAAGGTCATGCTGATCAACTACCGCTCGGGCTCCGACAGCGAAGTCACGCCCATGGGCTTCCGCGATCTCGGCCTCGGCCGCATCGTCGGCAACCCGACCGCGGCGGCTGTCATCGCCACGGGCTCGTATCAGCTGATCAACGGAGGATCCATCCGGACGCCCGGCTCGCTCGTGGTCACCTACGACCCCGAGCGGCCGAACAACTACGGCATCAACCTGGAAAACTACGGCGTGGCCCCCGACGTGTTCGTCGAGAACACGCCGGAGGACGAGCTGAAAGGCTTCGACCGCGAGCTGAAGGCCGCGGTGGACGAGGCGCTGAAGATGCTCGCGTCGGGGCTGTGGCAGTTCAAGACGCAGTAATCGTTACAGCACGCCCTTGATCAACCCGCCGTCCACCTGCAGGGTGGCGCCGGTGATGTAACTGGCCGCGTCGGACAGCAGAAATGCTGCGGCGCGGCCAAATTCGTCAGCATTGCCGTAGCGCCCGGCGGGGATCGACGCGAGCACTTTCGCCTTCTGCTCTTCCGGCGTGTTCCCCGCCTTCTTGGCGTTCGCCTCATCCAGATAGCGCAGACGATCGGTATCGATGCGGCCCGGCATCAGCTGATTCACGCGGATGCGATCCTTCGCCAGCTCCAGCGACAGCGTCTTCGACAGCGACGAGACGCCGCCGCGCATGACGTTCGACAGCGCAAGATTCGGCAGCGGCTCCTTCACCGACGATGACGTGGCGACGACGATGGAGCCGCCGCCGCGGCGGCGCATGGAGGGAACGACGGCGCGGCACATGCGAATGGTGCTCATCAGCAGCAGGTCAAAAGCCGCCTGCCAGTCGTCGTCGTGGAAGTCGAGCGCGGAGCCGGCCGGCGGCCCGCCCGCGTTGGCGTAGAGCAGGTCGATGCCGCCGTGCGCCTTCTCCACCGCCTCGGCCCAGGCAGTAATCGCGGCGGCGTTGCGGACATCCGCCTCGAACGGCATGACCGCGCCGCCGGTGTCGCGCGCGATGTCGGCCGCCGCCTTCTCGATGGCGGCTTTATCGCGCGAGCCGATGCTGACGATGGCGCCTTCGGCCGCCAGGGCTTTCGCGGCCGCGTAGCCGAGACCCTTGCTGGCGCCGGCCACCATTGCGACTTTGCCGTTCAGTCCCAGATCCATCTACTTCTCCCACCACCAGAATTTCGGGAATGTCTTCTCGACCGGCCACACCTGATTGAGCGTTGCCGCGTCATACAGCTCGCCATTCTTCATGACCCACCGCGCCGTGTTGGTGTGGCGGATGTTCTCGAGCGGGTTGCGATCGAGCACGACGAGATCCGCGAGCTTGCCGGCCTCGAGACTGCCCAGATCCTGATCGAAGCCGATGATCCGCGCGCCGTCGATGGTCGCGGCCTTCAGCACTTCATGCGGCGTCATGCCGCCCATCGCGAGCGCCCACATCTCCCAGTGGTAGCCGAGGCCCTGCACCTGCCCGTGGCCGCCGACGCCGATCAGGCCGCCTGCCCGTTGAATCTTTGCCGCCGACGCGGCCGCCTCGTCGAACGTGAACTCATCGTCGCGCACCCACGTGCCGCGGCGGCGGGTCATGTCGTCGAGCACGTTGTGCGGATAGAACCGCTGCAGCTTCGGGTCGTCGTGCACTTCGCCGCGCGTATAGAAGTAATGCTCGGCCATCGGGCCGCCGTACTGCACGAGCAGCGTGGGCGTGTAGGCTGTCTTTGTCTGCGCGAAGATCTCGACGGTGTCCTTGAAGAGCGGCACCACCGGCAGCGTGTGCTCGTTGCCGTGCATGCCGTCGATGGCGTGCGTGGTGTCGAGCTTCAGGTCGCGGCCGCCTTCCGTGGTCGGCATCAGCCCGAGCTCTTTGGCCGCCTGCACGACCCACTGGCGCTGCTTGCGGTTGCCGACCATGTAGGACTTGATGTTTGGCGTGCGGTAGTGCTGCTTGTAGCGCTTCAGATACGCGAGCGTGGCCTCGTACGACTGAAAGTCGTTCGATGAGAACACGCCGGGCCCGGTCATGAAGGCGCGCTGGCCAACGGTCTGGCCCGTCTCGACGAGATCCTGATAGGCGAGGTAGTCGTTGGTCGAGGTCTGCACGTCGAGGCCGGCCGTGACGCCGTACGCCAGGTTGGCCGCGAGCGCCCAGCTGTGCGGCTCGAGCACGTCGTGGGTGCGGAATTCCCAGTGCGCGTGCGTGTCGATGAAGCCGGGCACGATGAACTTGCCGGAGGCATCGACGATCTTCGCGCCGGCGGGCAGGCGCGCCGCGCCGCGCCGGCCGACCGACGCGATGCGGTTGTCGGTGACGATCACGTCGGCGTTGCGGATGACCTCGTCCCCTTTCATCGTGATCACGGTGGCGCCGCGGAGGACGATCGTCCCCGTGGGCTTCGCGCGCGGGAATTCGAGGACGACGTCGATGGCTTCGACGTTCTTGTCGACGTCCAGGGGATCCTTCGGCGTCGTGGGTGGGGTGGGTTGGGTGGCTCCCGTGGTACCGGTGGACGGTGGGGGCGTGGGGGCGTTTGCGCCCGCGGCCCCTGCGCCGCCGCCGCGGCCGGCTTCCGGCTCCGGCGCGAATGAAATCGTGTCGAACGCGCGGCGGAAGTACGTCGAGCCGATCGCCCAGGTGATCGTCTTGCCTCCGTCGGCCCACGCGAAGTAGTCGGCGCCGATGTCGGTGAGCCGCTTGACGGGCACGGATGGTCCGCGCACGCTGACCGCCGCGGCCGTGCCCGTATAGGGCGGCACCGCGACGACCCAGAGCTGGTTGTTGACCGACGCCAGCGCCCACTTGCCGTCGGGCCGCATCAGCACGCCATCGGCGGGTGGCGGCGTCCCGCCGCCACGGCCAGGACCCGTCACGCGCAGGTGCGTGCGGCGATCGGTGCCGTCATAGCGAAGCGAGATCAGGCCCGCGTTCGAGTACACGTAGACGCGATCGGGTTCCGCCGTGAAGTGCGGGAAGCCGACGCCGCGCGCCGGGACGATCGTTTCGACGGTGCCGCCGCCCGAGGGCATCCACACGAGATCGAGCGGAATGCGCAGCCCGCCGAACTCGCTGAACGTCTGGTGCCGCATGAACTCGTTGCCGCGGAGTCCGACGATGCGGGCGCCGTCAGGTGAGAAGGTGATGTCGGTGTAGAACGCGGGCACCGAGGTCAGGCGCTGCGGCTGGCCGGAGCCGTCGGCGCGCGTCTTCCAGACGTGGCCGCCGCCGTCCATCGACCAGGTGACGTAGGCGATCCACTGTCCGTCGGGCGACCATGCGGGCTTGAACTCCCAGGCGTCGCCGCTGGTCAGGCGCTTCCCATCGCCCGAAGGCAAGTCCTTCAGGTAGATCTTCGTCAGCACCGACATCGCGAGGCGCTTGCCGTCGGGCGACTGCTTTGGATCCTGAATCAGCTTCGCGCGCACCGGGCCCTGCTCCACGCGGTACGGGAACTCGAGATCCGGTCCGACCTCGAGCTGCACCGTGGCCGTGAACGGCACGACAGTCATCTGGCCGGTCGCGATCTCGACCTTCTGAATCTTGCCGTCCTTCGTGGTCAGCAGCGCTTTGCTGTCGGGGGTGAAGGCGTAGCCGGGAAAGAGGTCGCGCGAGGGCGAGCCGCCGCTTTCCATCTCGTCGCGCTGCAGCGGCCACGCGAGGCGCCGATCGGCTCCGGTCGACAGATCGCGGACGCGCAGACCCGTCTGCGTTTCGTGGCGCGAGGCATAGACGAGCAGTTTGCCGTCAGGCGAAACGAGCGGGCGGAACGCGCGGCCCTCGGCCTGTGTGAGCACGTCGGTGTCGCCGGTCTTCATGTCGAGCCGCACGATCTGCCAGGCCGGAAGGCCCCCGCCTCCGCCGCCGCCGCCCGACTGCGCGGCATAGAGATAGCGGCCGTCGGGTGACAGCGTCGCGCCGAGACGCGACGGCGCGGCGCCGCCTCCGCCGCCCGGCGCGCCGCCGCCGGCGGGCGCTGCGGCC
>JAKFEY010000025.1:0-72791 GCA_036675475.1 Vicinamibacterales bacterium | reverse complement strand
TTCGTCATACGGCACGAACTTCGCCCAGCCCTTGTCGGCCGCCACCTTCGTGAGCGCCGCCGTCAGCGTCGTCTTGCCATGGTCAATGTGGCCGATGGTGCCGACGTTGACGTGAGGTTTGGACCGATCGAATTTTTCTTTAGCCATGACGTCTCCGTTAGACCTTTCCTGAAACCCGGGCAATCACTTCGTCGGACACCGACTTCGGCGCCTGATCGTAGTGGTCGAAATGCATCGAGTACGTCGCGCGCCCCTGGGTGCGCGAGCGCATGTCCGTCGCGTAGCCGAACATCTTCTCGAGCGGCACGCGCGCGTTGACGACCTGCGATCCGCCGCGCGCCTCCATCGACACCACGTGGCCGCGCCGGCTCGTGAGGTCGCCGATGATGTCGCCCATGAACTCCTCCGGCACGACGACTTCGACGCGCATGATCGGCTCGAGCAGCACGGGATGCGCGCGCTTGGCGGCGTCCTTGAACGCCATCGAGCCGGCAATCTTGAACGCCATTTCGTTCGAGTCGACGTCGTGGTACGAGCCGTCGTACAGCTCGACGAGCACGTCGTCCATGGGATACCCGGCCAGCACGCCCGTCGTGAGCGCCTCGACGATGCCCTGCTCGATCGGCTTGATGAATTCCTTCGGAATCACGCCGCCGACGATCTCGTTCTCGAACAGGAAGCCTTCGCCCGGCTTGCGCGGCAGCAGGCGGATCTTCGCGTGGCCGTACTGGCCGCGGCCGCCGGTCTGCTTGATGTAGCGCCCCTCGCCCTCGGCCGCCTTCGTGATCGATTCCTTGTAGGCCACCTGCGGCGCGCCGACGTTCGCTTCGACGTTGAACTCGCGCTTCAGGCGGTCGACGATGATCTCGAGGTGCAGCTCGCCCATGCCCGCGATGACGACCTGGCCGGTCTCGTGGTCGGTCTTCACGCGGAAGGTCGGGTCCTCGGCCATGAGCTTGGCGAGCCCCATGCCGAGCTTCTCCTGGTCGCTCTTGGTCTTCGGCTCGATCGCGAGCGAGATGACCGGCTCCGGGAAGTCCATCGCTTCGAGGACGACGGCGTGCTTCTCGTCGCAGATCGTGTCGCCGGTCGAGACCAGCTTCATGCCCACGGCCGCCGCGATGTCGCCGGCGAGCACTTCCTTGATTTCCTCGCGCTTGTTCGCGTGCATCTTCAGCAGGCGGCCGATGCGCTCGGTCTTGCCCTTGGTCGCGTTGTAGACCGACGAACCCGTCGTCATGACGCCCGAGTAGACACGCAGGAACGTGAGCTGGCCGACGAACGGGTCGGTCATGATCTTGAACGCCAGCGCGGCCATCGGCGCGTCGTCGGACGAGGGACGCTCGATGGTGGTCTTCTCGGCCGTGTTCGGATCGATGCCCTGAATCGGCGGCACGTCGATCGGCGACGGCAGGTAGTCGACCACGGCGTCGAGCAGCGGCTGCACGCCCTTGTTCTTGAAGGCCGACCCGCAGATGACGACGACGAAGGCGGTTTCCCCTTCCTTGCGGACCGAGTCCATGACGCGCTTGCGCAGCGCCTTCTTGATCTCGTCCTCGGTCAGCTCCTGCCCGTGCAGGTACTTCTCGAGCAGCTGGTCGTCGGCCTCGCTGACCTTCTCGATCAGCTGATCGCGCCACATCTTCGCTTCGTCGGCCATGTCGGCCGGAATGTCCTCGAGGATGTAGTCGGCGCCCATCGTCTCGTCCTTGTAGACGATGGCCTTCATCTTGATGAGGTCGATGACGCCCTTGAAGCGGTCTTCGCTGCCGATGGGCAGCTGAATCGCGACGGGATTGGCGCCCAGCTTCGTCTTGATCTGGTCGAACGTCATCTGGAAGTTCGCGCCGATGCGATCCATCTTGTTGACGAAGCAGATGCGCGGCACGCGGTACTTGTCGGCCTGGCGCCAGACGGTCTCGGACTGCGGCTCGACGCCGGCCACCGAGTCGAACACGGCGACGGCGCCGTCGAGCACGCGCAGCGAGCGCTCGACTTCGGCCGTGAAGTCGACGTGGCCCGGCGTGTCGATGATGTTGATGCGGTGGTCGCGCCAGGTGCAGGTCGTCGCGGCCGACGTAATCGTGATGCCGCGCTCCTGCTCCTGCTCCATCCAGTCCATGACGGCCGTGCCTTCGTGGACTTCACCGATCTTGTAGGTGATCCCCGTGTAGAAGAGGATGCGCTCGGTCGTCGTCGTCTTGCCGGCATCGATGTGGGCCATGATGCCGATGTTGCGACAGCGATTCAGTGGTACCTGTCTGGTGGCCATTTACGAATTACCAGCGATAGTGCGCGAACGCTTTGTTGGCTTCGGCCATGCGATGGACGTCTTCCTTCTTCTTCACGGCGCCGCCGCGCAGGTTGGCCGCGTCCATCAGCTCGTTGGCGAGCTTCTCTTCCATCGTCTTGCCGTCGCCGCGATCGCGGGCGAAGCCCACGAGCCAGCGGATGGCGAGCGAGAGGCGCCGGTTCTGGTTCACTTCGATCGGCACCTGATAGTTCGAGCCGCCGACGCGGCGCGACTTGACCTCGAGGCTCGGCTTCGCGTTCTCGACGGCCTTCTTGAAGACCTTGAGCGGATCGTCGCCGGTCTTCTCTTTAATCATGTCCATCGACTGATACATGATCTGCTGCGCGGTGCTGCGCTTGCCGTCGTACATCAGCGTGCTGACGAACTTCGTGACGAGCGAGCTGCCGTAGATCGGATCCTCGGGGACGACGCGTTTTGCAATTTCTCGTCTGCGTGGCATATCTGTGCTTCCTGTCGGTTGCTGGTTTCTGGTTTCTGGTTATTGGTGCGTTCCAGCAACCAACAACCAGCCACCAACAACTACGCCTTCGGTCTTTTCGCTCCGTACTTGGAACGGCCCTGCTTGCGGTTCGCGACGCCGACGGCGTCGAGCGTGCCGCGAACAACGTGATAGCGCACGCCCGGCAGGTCCTTGACGCGGCCGCCGCGGATGAGCACCAGCGAGTGCTCCTGCAGGTTGTGGCCGACGCCCGGAATGTAGGTGGTCACTTCGATGCCGTTGGTGAGACGGACGCGCGCGACCTTGCGGAGCGCGGAGTTCGGCTTCTTCGGGGTCTGCGTGAACACGCGCACGCAGACGCCGCGCTTCTGCGGGCTCTTCTGCAGCGCCGGGCTCTTCGTCTTCCACTCGATGGCCTCGCGGCCTTTTCTCACCAGCTGACTAATCGTCGGCACAGAAAACACTCCTCATTCCCACATCACGGCGGCATCCACCGCGCGCGTGCGGAAAAAAGAGAAATGCGGCAGGCCTAGGAGCCGAAGCTCGGCGCCTGCAGCGGAAACCCTAAGAAAAAGTTGATCTGCGGAGGGACAGGCTTAAGCCTGTCCCTACAGAAGCAAAGACAGGTAATCGGTGCAACCCGTCTTGAGGAGGCATAGATAGGGTGTCCTATGCCTGTCCAAACCTTGCAAGTTTAGCAGAGCATCGCCGCCGGACGCAAGGTACGCCCGTTGGCTTCGGCTTTGCGATAGACCAGCCCGGAGGTATCTACTATGAACCGCGACGAACTCGACGGCAAGCTCGACCAGGCCAAAGGCGAAGTCAAACAGGCTTTCGGGCATGCCACCAATAACGAACGCCTGCACGATGAGGGCGTGGCCGACGAGGCCTCGGGCAAGGTCCAGGAAGGAATCGGCAAGGCCCGCCGCAAGGTCGGCGACGCCGTCGAAGACCTGGGCGAAAACCTGAAGAGGTAGAGAGCCGGGCCGCCCTCTTCTTAATTAATAGTGGAGGGCGGCCTGCTCGCCGATCGCGCAGCCCTCGTGGCGCAGCAGCCACACCTTGCGATCCATGCCACCGCCATAGCCCACCAGCTTGCCGTTCTTGCCGATCACGCGGTGGCACGGCAGCACGAGCGGAATGGGGTTCGCGCCGTTGGCCGCGCCCACCGCGCGCACGGCCGCCGGCGAGCCGACGCGGCGCGCCAGATCTTCGTACGACCACGTTCCCCCCGCGGCGATTTCGCGCAGCGTGGCCCACACCTTCGCCTGAAACGGCGTGCCGCCCGGATCGACCGCGAGGCTGTCGAGCGCGCGGATGTCGCCGGCGAAGTACGTCGCAAACGCGGCGCGCACGCCGCCCGCTTCGCGCACGTCGCGGACCTCTTCACCCTTGAAGCGCCGCGCCGCCTTCTCGATCGTGCTCCCGCGGCCTGACTCGAATGCCACGGCGATCAGGACGCCTTCGCGCACCAGGCACGTCAGCGCGCCCACGGGTGACTCGATAACCAGTCTCTCCATCATTCACAGGCTCCACAGATACATGGCCGCGTACCCGCGCCATGGGCGCCACGCCTCGGATGCCGCCGCCACCGCCTTCTCGGACGCGGGCGCGCCGTTGCCGAGCGCCTTGCGCAGCCCGAGATCTCCCGCCGGAAACGCGTCGGGCTCTCCGAGCGCGCGCAGCGCGATGTACTCCGCGGTCCACGGCCCAATGCCACGGATGGCGCAGAGCGTCCGCACCGTCTCTTCGTGCGTCGCCGCGGTTTCGAGACGAATGCTGCCGCCGGCAAGGCCGGCGGCGAAACGCTGGATCGTCGCCACGCGCGCGCCGGGCATGCCGATGCCCGACAAATCCGCCGCCGCCACAGCCGCGGGCGACGGGAACAGGCGCGTCAGGCCATCGAATGGCGTCGCGACTGGCGTGCCCGCGCGCTCGATGATGCGCCCCACGATCGTGGTCGCGCCCGCCACCGTCACCTGCTGGCCAACGATGGCGCGCATGGCGATCTCCCAGGGCTCCCAGGCGCCGGGCACGCGCAGGCCCGGCCGCGCGAGCACCGCTTTGCGCAGCCGCGGATCCGCCGACAGCACGCGCGCGATCGTCGCCGGGTCGGCGTCGAGATCGAACACGCGCCGCACGTTCGACACCACGCGCAGCAGATGCGCGCCAAGCGATGCGCTCGCGCGCACCTCGAGGTAGCGCAGCCCTTTAGGGCCGCGGTCGAGCCTGCCTTCAGGCCTGCGATCGGAGTTGCGGTCAGCGCGCGCCGGCGCGACTTCAATCCATCCCGTCACGTCGCCGAAGGCGACGGTGCGCCGGTACACGTCGCTCTCGACGCGTTCGACGCCGGGCGCGGCGCGTCCCGCCAGCAGCGTCATCAGCCACGCGGAATCGAACGGCGGCCGGAACGCGAGGCGCATGGTGATGCCCTCGCCCTCTCCCGCCGCTGTGCGCGCGCGCGTCGAACCTCGAAGCGAGCGCGGCGCCGCATGAAACGTCTGGCGGAACGCGTGATTGAACTGCCGCACGCTCTGGAAGCCGGCGGCAAACGCGATGTCGGTGAGGCGCAGCGCCGGATCGTCGATCAGCGTGCGCGCGAAGTGCACGCGCCGCGTGCGCGCGATTTCCGCGGGCGGCGCGCCCACGTGCGTTTCGAACAGCCGCCGCACCTGCCGCGCGCTGAGGCCGAGCCGCTCCGCAAACCTGTCCACGCCCTCATCGTCGAGCACCCCGTCGCGAATCAGGCGCAGGCCGCGCGCCACGACGGACGGCGCGCCCTGCCAGGCGGGTGTGCCGGGCGCGGTGTCGGGCCGGCAGCGGCGGCATGGACGGAAGCCGTCGGCTTCGGCCGCCGCCGCGCAGCCGTAGAACCGCACGTTCTCCCGGCCGGGCGTGCGCGCCGGACAAATCGGCCGGCAGTACACACCGGTGGTGGTTACGCCGGTGAAGAAGCGGCCGTCGAAACGGACATCGCGGCTCGCGAGGGCCCGGTAGCAGACGGCGGCGTCAAGGATCATCCTCCCTTGTTATACGCCGCGCCGGGGCCAGCAACTGGCAAGAATCGGCCATGACAGCGCGACGCGTCGCATACCCCTGCTCTGTATCACCTTTGTTTTCAAGGGGATAGAGCATTGACGAGCCGGGGGCAAACGCGGACAATGCATCCCGATACATCGGGTATACAGGCCGGAACTCCTCCCGTTGCAGAGCGGCGAGCCGGCTTCCTTCCGGAGCTACAGAACAATGATGCACAGGGTACTTAGATTGACGTGCCTCGCGCTCGTCTTTGCGCTCGCCAGCACCCCCGCGTTTGCGCAGGGCGGCGCCACTTCCACGCTTGCCGGTGTCGTCGTCGACCCGTCAGGCGGACAGATCCCCGGGGCGTCCGTCGTGGTGAAGAACAACGCCACAGGCGCGACGTTCGAAGCCGTCACCACGGGCGAAGGCACGTTCACGATTCCCGCGCTCAACGCGGGCAGCTACACGGTCACCGTCACGCTGCAGGGCTTCAAGACGGTCGTCCTCAACGACGTGCGCGTGAGCGCCGGTCAGCCCGCCTCGGTACGCGCGACGCTCGAAGTCGGCGGCATCGCCGAAACCGTCACCGTGCAGGGCGGCGCTGAAATCATCCAGACGCAGTCCTCGACCGTCGCGTCGACGCTGAGCGCGAATCAGATCTCGAATCTGCCGCTCACCAGCCGCAACGCCATCGACTTCGTCACGTTCCTGCCCGGCGTGCTCACGCCCGGCAGCAACCGCGACTCCACGGTCAACGGCCTGCCGCAGGGCGCCATCAACATCACCGTGGACGGCATGAACGTCCAGGACAACTACCTGAAGACGAGCGACGGGTTCTTCGCGCGCATGAGCCCGCGCCTCGACGCCGTCGAAGAAGTGACCGTGACGACGGCCGCGGCCGGCGCCGACAGCTCGGGGCAGGGCGCGGTGCAGATTCGCTTTGTCACGCGCTCGGGCTCGAACGACTTCCGCGGCAGCGCCTATCACTACCTGCGCCGCGACGAGTTCAACGCGAACACCTGGTTCAACAACCGCAATGGCGTCGGCAAGCCCGACCTGCTGCAGAACCAGCCCGGCATCCGCGCCGGCGGCCCGGTGCTGATCCCCGGCCTCTTCAACGGCCGCGACAGGGCCTTCTGGTTCGTGAACTACGAAGAGCTCCGTCAGCCCGCCGATATTTCGCTGACGCGCACGGCGCTGCACCCGAACGCGCTCGACGGCACGTTCCGGTATCAGACGTCGTCGGGCACGCGCGAAGTGAACGTCCTGCAGCTCGCGGCCAGCAACGGCCAGCTGGCGACGATGGACCCGACGGTGGCGGCGCTGCTCAACGACATCCGGCAGGCGACGCTCACGACGGGCACGTTCCGCGACAACACGGACCCGCTGACGCAGGCCTACACGTTCGTGCAGGACGGCCGGTCGCACAACAAGTACCCGACGGTGCGCGCCGACGTGAACCTCACCGACAGCCACCGCCTCACCGGGTCGTACAACTTCCAGAACATCCTGGCGAATCCCGACGGCACGAACAGCCGCCAGCGCTCGTTCCCGAATTTCCCGCTCATCGGCATTCAGGATTCCGATCGCTACACCACGTCGTGGAGCCTGCGCTCCACGCTGGGCTCGAATCTCGTCAACGAGTTCCGGGCCGGCGCCACGGGCGGCGCGACGAAGTTCAATCCGAACGTGTCGATCAATGACTGGAGCGGCGGCGACAGCGGTCTCGCGAACACCGGCGGGTTCCATCTGGGCCTGACCAACGGCCTGACGTCGCAGTTCAACAGCACGGCGCCGAGCTCGCGTGAAGCGTCGACGAAGGTGCTCGAGAACACGCTGACGTATCTGAAGGGGTCGCACAGCCTGAGCATCGGCGGATCCTGGACGCAGGTGGATCTCTGGCTGAAGAACCAGACGCTCGTGCCCACGCTCAGCTTCGACGTCGTCACGGGCGACCCGGCGCTCGGCCTGTTCACGACGGCGAACTTCCCGGGCGCGTCGAACACCCAGGTCACGGCCGCGCGCCAGTTCTACGCGATGCTGACCGGCCGCGTCAGCCAGATTGCCGGCAACGCGCGTATCGACGAAGCGACGGGCCAGTACACGTACAACGGCCTCGGCACGCAGCGCGGCCGCATGCGCGAAGCGGGTGTGTTCGTGCAGGACTCATGGCGCATCACGCCGAACTTCACGGCGAACCTCGGCCTGCGCTACGAGCTGCAGTTCCCGTTCTACTCGCTCAACGACAGCTACATGACCGCCACCATTCAGGACGTGTGCGGCGTGTCGGGCGTCGGCAACCCCGACGACGGCGCGCACATGTGCAACCTGTTCTCGCCGGGCAGCATGCCGGGGCAGAAACCGACGTTCAAGCAGTTCACGTCGGGCACGCCCGCGTTCAACACCGACTACAACAACTTCGCGCCGAGCGCGGGGTTTGCGTGGACGCCGGGCGCCGGCAGCGGCTGGCGCCGGATTCTCGGCGAGGAAGGCGACACGGTTGTCCGCGGCGGCTACGCGCTGGCCTACAATCGTCCCGGCATGTCGGACTTCTCCGACGTGTTCGGCTCGAACCCGGGCGTCACGATCGACGCGACCCGCAACCTGAACAACGGCAACCTCGGCCCGGTGCCGGTGTTGTTCCGCGATCGGTCGGCGCTCGGCCCGCCGTCGTTCCCGACGACGGCCACGTTCCCGTACACCGAGATCCAGACGCAGGACATTCAGATCTTCGATCCGAACCTGCAGGTGCCGTACGCCGATTCGTGGCAGTTCGGCGTGCAGCGCGCGATCACGCGCAACATGGCGCTCGAAGTGCGCTATGTCGGCTCGCGCTCGCGTGACGGCTGGACGGAGTACGACTACAACGAGGTCAACTGGCAGGACAACGGGATCTTCGAGGAGTTCAAGCTCGCGCAGGCCAATCTGGCGGCCAACATCGCGGCGGGCCGCGGCAACACGTTCGCGTATACGGGCGTGCCCGGTACGTCGCCCCTCCCGATTTTCCTCGCCTACTTCAGCGGCCGTCCGGCGTCGCAGGCCGGCAGCCCGGCCAGCTACACGTCGTCGCTGTTTTCGAACACGACGTTCGTCAATCCGCTGGCGCGCATGAACCCGCAGCCGGCCACGTTCGCCAACGCGCTCGACGCCGACGCGGCGCGGCGCGCGAACGCGCTCGCGGCGGGCCTGCCGGCCAACTTCCTCGTCGCCAATCCGGATCTGCTCGGCGGCGCCGGGCTCGTGGGCAACGGCGGCAAGACGCACTATCACTCGATGCAGGTGGAGCTCCGCCGGCGTCTTTCGAGTGGGCTGCAGTTCGACGCCAACTACGTGGCCGGCAAGGGCTACGCCTCGGTGCGCCTCGGCGGCTTCCGCCGTCCGCGCGTGATGATCGAGAACAGCGACGAGCTCGGCAACGTCTATCAGGCGTTCAAGGGCAACGTCGTCTATGACCTGCCGTTCGGCCGCGGCCGCCGCTTCGCGAGCGACGCGGGCGGCGTGCTGGATCGCATCGTCGGCGGCTGGCAGGTCAGCAGCACCGTGCGCATCCAGAGCGGCGAGCTGATGGACTTCGGCAACGTGCGCGTGATGGGCATGTCGGCTGACGATGTGCAGGGCCTGGTGAAGCTGCGGTTCGGCGCGGACGGCCGCGTGTATCTGCTGCCGCAGGACGTCATCGACAACACGGTGAAGGCGTTCAGCGTGAGCGCGACATCGGCCACCGGCTACAGCTCGCTCGGCGCGCCGGAGGGCAAGTATTTCGCGCCCGCCAACGGGCCGGACTGCATCGAGATGACCGGCAGCTGGGGCGATTGCGGCGTGCGGTCGCTCATCGTGCAGGGTCCGGTGTTCCGCAACGTCGACTTCGCGGTCGTCAAGCGGATCCCGATCGTCGGGCGCGTGAACGCCGAGTTCCGGGTGGAGGCGCTCAACGCCTTCAACTTCGTGAACTTCGATCCGTTCATTCCCGGCATCGGCGACTTCGATGATCCGGACGCGTTCGACCTGACGGGCCTGAACGGCGCGAACACGTCGCGGGTGATTCAGCTCGTCTCCCGCATCAGCTGGTAGCGCAGGCCTTCAGGCCTGCGTCCGAAGGGCCCGTCCGGAGCGATCCGGGCGGGCCCATTTTTTTTTGCAAGTGCCCCTTGACAAGCGATCCTACCCCCCGGTAGTATCGCCCTCAGCACACAGCCACTCTGCAGGGTCTTGAGGGGTGCCCATCCTCTCTCCTCGAGACCTGGCTGTGTGCTCCTTCCCCCTTTTTTTCTCTACAGTGTGTCGTCGAATCCCGAGCTTGTCCTGCGCTAAACGCCTGTACCGCTTCAAGCTTGACCTTTAGCCATACCCCTGAATAGTATTCGACGGACACAAGCTGTATACCGGCGCCGAGCGACCCTCCCCAGAGCGCCCACGCCGGCGGCCTGTGCTTCCCGGAGACAAGAATGAACCAGAAATTCGTCAGAGCACTGCTCGTCGTCCTCTTCGCGGGCCTGGCAACGGGGGTTGCCTCGGCCCAGTCGTCCACGCTCGGCGGCGTTGTCGTGGACTCGGCCGGCGGCGTCATTCCCGGCGCCGACGTCGTCATCAAGCACAACGCCACGGGCGTGACCACGTCGGGCGTCACCAACTCGCAAGGCGTCTTTTCCTTCCCCGGCGTGCAGGTCGGCACCTACACCGTCACCGTCACGCTGCAGGGCTTCAAGACGTTCGTGGCCAACGACGTCGTGCTGACGACCGGCACGCCTGCGTCGGTGAAAGCCACGCTGCAGGTGGGCGGCGTGACGGAAACCGTCACCGTCTCGTCGAGCTCCGAAATCATCCAGACGCAGTCCTCCACCGTCTCGAGCACCGTGTCGATGAACCAGATCACGAAGCTGCCGACGAGCAGCCGGTCGGGCATGGACTTCGTGAACTTCCTGCCGGGCGTCTCCACGCCGGGCGGCAACCGCGACGCCACGATCAACGGCCTGCCCCAGGGGCTGATCAACATCACGCTTGACGGCGTGAACATCCAGGACAACACGCTCCGGACGAGCGACGGCTTCTTCGCCATCGTCAGCCCGCGCCTCGACGCGATCGAGGAAGTCACCGTCACGACGGCGTCACAGGGCGCGGCGGACACGGGCCAGGGCGCGGTGCAGGTGCGCTTCGTCACGCGTTCGGGCTCGAACGACTTCACGGGCAGCCTCTACACGACGTATCGCGGCGACGCGCTCAACGCCAACACCTGGTTCAACATCCGCGACAAGGTCGACAAGCCCGAGCTCACGCAGCATCAGCCGGGCGGGCGCGTCGGCGGGCCCATCGCGATCCCGGGCCTGTTCGACGGCCGCAACAAGGCGTTCTTCTTCGTCAATTACGAGGAGTTCTACCAGCCGCGCGACTCGACGGAAGAGCGCACGATGTTCCACCCGCGCACCGAGCAGGGCTGGTACCGCTACAACACCTCGTCGGGCGTGCGCGAAGTCAACGTGCTCGCGCTCGCGGCCGCCAACGGCCAGCTCGCCACGATGGATCCGACGACCTCGGCCCTGCTCTCGGCCATCCGCAGCGCGGCGGGCACGACGGGCACCATCACCGACGACACCGATCCGCTGACGCAGTCGTACCGCTTCAACGTGCCGGTGGAGAGCCGTCGCCGGTATCCGACGGTCCGCCTCGACTACAACGTCACCGAGGCGCATCGCCTGTCGAGCGCGTGGAACTACCAGAAGTTCACCGACTTCCCCGACACGCTCAACAGCCGCGAGTCGCGCTTCCCGGGCTTCCTGGGCGCCGGCCAGGCCTCGTCGCGCCTGTCGTGGAGCAACTCGCTGCGGTCGACGTTTGGCGGCCTCGTCAACGAAGTGCGGTTCGCGCTCGCCAGCGCGCCCGTGAAGTTCTTCGACGAAATCGGCCCGGACGACTACGCGAACCAGGGCGGCTTCTTCCTGAATTTTCCGCTGATGGACGACGCGACGCCGAGCCCGAATCGTCAGGGCCGCAACGCGTGGAACTACACGATCGAAGACTCGATCAACTGGCTGAAGGGGTCGCACAGCATCACGGCGGGCGGCAACTTCACGCACTTCCAGGTGTATCTGGACAACACGAACCAGATCCCGACGATCAACTTCGGCGTCATCGAAGGCGATCCGGCGCTCGGCATGTTCGTGGGATCGAACTTCCCCGGCGCGTCGTCGGATCAGATTGACGATGCGGCGGCGCTGTACGCGTTTCTCACGGGGCGTGTCAGCTCGGTCAACGCCGAGCTGCGGCTGGAGAACGGCAAGTACGTCTACATGGGCAACGCGCGCCAGGAAGCGGTGATGAACCAGGCGGACTTCTTCATCCAGGACAGCTGGCGGTGGAAGCCGAATTTCACCATCAACGCGGGCCTGCGCTATGCCCTGCAGTTCCCGTTCACGCCGCTCAACAACAGCTACTCGACGGCCACGCTGGCGTCGATCTGCGGCAAGTCCGGCATCAACGACCCCGAGGACCCCGAGAACCTGTGCAATCTGTTCCAGCCGGGGAACGTCGTGGACGTCACGCCTGAGTACATCAACTTCGGCGAAGGCCAGCGCGCCTACAACGTCGACTACAACAACTTTGCCCCGAGCATCGGCTTCGCGTGGGTGCTGGGCGAGCCGGGCGGCGTGCTCGGCGCGCTGCTCGGCGACGAGTCGGTGCTCCGCGGCGGCTACTCGAAGTCATTCAGCCGGCAGGGCATGACCGACTTCACCGGGTTCTACGACAACAACCCGGGGCTCATCCTCTCGGCCGAGGCGGATCGCAACGCCGCGAACGACAACATGGGGCCGCTGCCGCTGCTGCTGCGCGAGCCGAACCGGCTCGGGCCGCCGCCGTTCCCCGAGTCGCCGGTCTATCCCTTCACCGGATCGCAGACCGACGACATCAGCGTCTTCGACGAGAACATCCAGGTGCCGTGGGCGGATTCGTACACGCTCGGCCTGCAGCGCGCGCTCGGCCGCAACCACGTGATCGAGGCGCGCTACGTGGGCACGCGCAGCCGCGATCTCTGGACGACGTACAACTACAACGAGGTGAACATCGTCGAGAACGGCTTCCTCGACGAGTTCCGCCTCGCGCAGCAGAACCTGCAGGCGAACATCGCGGCGGGCCGGGGCAACACGTTCCGGTACTTCGGCGCGGGCACGGGCACGTCGCCGCTGCCGATCTACCTGGCGCACTTCAGCGGCATCTCGCCGGATCGGGCCGGCGATGCCTCGCTCTACACCTCGTCGCTGTTCCGCAGCTCGAACTTCATCAACCCGCTGGCGACGTTCGATCCGAGCCCGTACACCCCGGCGTCGTCGAGCTCGAACTCCGGCCTGTTCGGATCGTCGTCGCGGCGCGCCAACGCGCTGCGCGCCGGCCTGCCGGCCAACTTCTGGCTGGTCAACCCGGACAAGCTCGGAGGCGCGGTGATCACCGGCAACGGCGGCAAGACGAACTACAACTCGCTGCAGCTCGAGCTGCGGCGGCGCCTGCACCAGGGCCTGCAGTTCAACACCAGCTATGTGTTCGGCAAGGCCTACGGATCGCAGCGCTTCTCCTTCCGCGTGCCGCGGGAGATGCGCCGCGACACCGGAGCCACCGGCGACCTCACGCACCAGCTCAAGGCGAACGTCGTGTATGACCTGCCGTTCGGACGCGGCCGCAAGTTCGCGTCCAATGCGGGGGGGGTGCTCGAGCGCATCGTCGGCGGCTGGTCGCTCGGTCTGAATGCCAAGGTGCAGAGCGGACGGCTCGTCAATCTCGGCAACGTGCGTCTGATCGGCATGACCGAAGAGGACGTGCAGGACATGTTCAAGCTGCGCATCACGGAGAATCAGCGGGTCTACATGTTCCCCGACGCCGTGATGAACGAGACGATCAAGGCGTTCGCCACGAGCGCAACGTCGGCGACGGGCTACAGCTCGCTCGGCGCGCCGAGCGGGCAGTACTTCGCGCCTGCGAGCGGGCCGGACTGCATCGAAGTCACCGGCGCCGGCGACTGCGGCGTCGGCGAACTGGTCGTCACCGGCCCGACGTTCATGCAGTTCGACATCGCGGTCTCCAAGCGGGTGCCGCTCTGGGGCAGCACGAACATCGAGCTGCGCGCCGAAGCGCTCAATGCCTTCAACCGCGCGAACTTCGTGCCGGTCGACGGCATCGGCGGCGATTCGCTGAGCGACTGGGAAGTGGGCAGCCTGACGGGCACGGCAGCCGCTCGCGTGATTCAGCTGATCGGCCGCTTCAACTTCTAGAACACACCACGTCAACACCCCTGGGCGGCTGCTATCAGCCGCCCAGGGCCCTTCCAAATCACCAGATCTTCGAATCACAAAATTCCGTCTACTCCCCCCCTGCATTGCGAACATCTGTAACCGGGCAGTAGTATCCGGCCGCACACCGCTTGTATACCGGGACTGGGTAGGTCATACCCGCATGCCCCGCGTGTGTGCGGTTGGATGGGACCGTCTTCTCCCCGGAGCACATGGATGTCTCAGAGAGTCGTTAGAGCGTTATTTCTCGTCCTGGCTGTCGCGGCGCTGAGCACGCCCGCGTCCGCGCAGTCCTCGACGCTGTCGGGCGTGGTGCTCGACAGCGCCGGCGGCGTCATTCCCGGCGCCGACGTCGTCATCAAGCACAATGCGACGGGCGTCACGACGTCCGGCGTCAGCAACTCGCAGGGCGCGTTCTCCTTCCCCGGCGTGCAGACCGGGACCTACTCCGTCACCGTGACGCTGCAGGGATTCAAGACCTACGTCGCCAACGACGTGGTGCTGACCTCAGGCTCCCCAGCCTCGGTCAAGGCGGTGCTCGAGGTGGGCGGCGTCACCGAGACGGTGACCGTGTCGTCCTCGTCGGAAATCATCCAGACGCAGTCGTCGACGATTTCGTCGACGGTCTCGATGAACCAGATCTCGAAGCTCCCCATGACGAGCCGCTCGGGTATGGACTTCGTGAACTTCCTGCCCGGCGTGTCCACGCCCGGCGGCAACCGCAACGCGACGATCAACGGCCTGCCGCGCGGCATGATCAACATCACGCTCGACGGCGTGAACATTCAGGACAACACGCTGCGCAGCTCCGACGGCTTCTTCGCCATCGTCAGCCCGCGCCTCGACGCGATCGAGGAAGTGACGGTGACGACGGCATCGCAGGGCGCCGAAGGCACGGGCCAGGGCGCGGTGCAGGTGCGCTTCGTGACCCGGTCGGGATCGAACGACTTCACGGGCAGCTTGTACGAGACGTACCGCAACGACGCGCTGAACGCGAACACGTGGTTCAACAACCGCGACAGCGTCGACAAGCCCGAACTCGTGCAGCATCAGCCCGGCGGCCGCATCGGCGGCCCGATCACGATTCCGGGCCTGTTCGACGGCCGGAACAAGGCGTTCTTCTTCGTCAACTACGAGGAGTTCTATCAGCCGAGCGACTCCACCGAGACGCGGACGATGTTCCACCCGCGCGCCGAACAGGGCTGGTATCGCTACAACACGTCGGCCGGCACGCGTGAGGTGAATCTGCTCGCGCTGGCCGCGGCCAACGGGCAGCTGTCGGCGATGGATCCGACAATCGCGAGCCTGCTCGGCCTGATCCGCAGCGCGGCCGGCACGACCGGCACGATCACCGACAACACCGATCCGCTCACGCAGCAGTACCGGTTCAACGTGCCGGTCGAAAGCCGCCGCCGCTATCCGACGGTGCGCCTCGACTACAACATCACCGACGCGCACCGCCTGTCGACGGCGTGGAACTACCAGAAGTTCACGGACTTCCCCGACACGCTGAACAACCGCGAGCCGCGGTTCCCGGGCTTTGTCGGCGCCGGCCAGTCCTCGTCGCGCATGTCGTGGGCCAACTCGCTGCGTTCGACGTTCGGCAGCCTCGTCAACGAAGTCCGCGTGGCGATGGCCAGCGCGCCGGTGTCGTTCTTCGACGAGCTCGGGCCCGACGACTGGGACAACCAGAACGGGTTCCAGCTCGACTTCCCGATCGTGACCGAACCGACGGCCAGCCCGAACCGGCAGGGCCGCAACGCCTGGAACGTGATGATCGAGGACTCGATCAACTGGCTGAAGGGATCGCACAGCATCACCGCCGGCGGCACCTTCACGCACTTCCAGCTCTGGTCGGACAACCGCAACCAGATTCCGACGGTGGGCTTCGACGTGCTGCCCGACGATCCCGCGTTCGGGCTGTTCGTCGGCGCGAACTTCCCGGGCGCCTCGACGAACCAGATCTCGACCGCGCGGCAGATGTATGCGCTGCTGACGGGCCGCGTCAGCTCCGTCAACGGCGACGCGCGCCTCGAGAACGGCCGCTACGTCTACATGGGCAACGCGCGCCAGGAAGCGTCGATGCGCGAAGCGGACTTCTTCATCCAGGACAGCTGGCGCTGGAAGCCGAACTTCACGGTGAACGCGGGGCTCCGCTACAGCCTGCAGTTCCCCTTCACGCCGCTCAACAACAGCTACTCGACGGCCACCGTGACGTCGATCTGCGGCAAGTCGGGCGTCAACCCGAATGGCGGCGCCGACAGCGCGTGCAATCTCTTCCAGCCGGGCAACGTCGTCGACGTCACACCCGAGTACATCAACTTCGGCGAAGGCGTGAACGCCTACAACGTCGATTACAACAACCTCGCGCCGAGCCTCGGCTTCGCGTGGGTGCTGGGCGAAAAGGCCGGCATGCTCGGGGCGCTGCTCGGCGACGAGGCGGTGCTGCGCGGCGGCTACTCGATGTCCTACAGCCGCGCGGGCATGAACGACTTCACCGGCACCTATTCCGGCAACCCGGGGCTGATTCTCTCGAACGCGCCGGATCGCAACGCGAACAATCTCGGTGCGCTGCCGGTGCTGCTCAGCCAGAAGGATCGGCTCGGCCCGGCGCCATTCGACGAGACGCCGATTTATCCGTTCACCGGCGGCCCGCGCGATTCGATCAGCACCTTCGATCCGGACATTCAGGTGCCGTGGGCCGATTCATTCACGCTCGGCCTGCAGCGCGCGCTCGGCCGCAACCACGTCTTCGAGGCGCGGTACGTCGGCACGCGCAGCCGCGACGGCTGGACGACCTACAACTACAACGAGGCGAACATCGTCGAGAACGGCTTCCTCGACGAGTTCCGCAACGCGCAGGCCAACCTGCAGGCGAACATCGCGGCGGGCCGTGGCAACACGTTCCGCTACTTCGGCGCCGGCACCGGCACCGTGCCGCTGCCGATCTACCTCGCGCACTTCAGCGGCATCGCGCCGTCGCGCGCCGGGGATGCCTCGCTCTACACGTCGTCGAGCTTCCGCAGCGCGAACTTCATCAACCCGCTGGCCATGTTCAACCCGAGCCCGTTCACGACGGCCGGCACGAGCACGACGTCGGGCCTCAACGGCGTGGCCGCCTTCCGCTCCAACATGCTCGCCGCGGGTCTGCCCGCCAACTTCTGGGTCGCCAACCCGGACAAGCTGGGCGCCAACATCGTGAGCAACGGCGGCAAGACGCACTACAACGCCATGCAGCTCGAGCTGCGCCGGCGCCTGCATCAGGGCCTGCAGTTCCAGAGCAGCTATGTGTTCGGCAAGGCCTTCGGGTCGAACCGCTTCTCGTTCCGCAAGCCGCGCCTGATGCGCCGCGACACCGGCGATCCGGGCGACCTTACGCACGCGTTCAAGGCGAACGTCGTGTACGACCTGCCCTTCGGGCGCGGCCGCAAGTTCGCGTCCAATGCCAACGCCGTCGTCGAGCGCATCGTCGGCGGCTGGTCGATTGGCGTGAACGCGAAGGTGCAGAGCGGGCGCCTGGTCAACATCGGCAACGTGCGCCTGGTGGGCATGACCGAGGACGATGTCCGCGACATGTTCGATCTGCGCATCGGCAACGACGGCCGCGTCTACATGTGGCCGCTCGAAGTCATGAACGAGACGATCAAGGCGTACAGCACGAGCGCCACGTCGGCCACCGGGTACGGATCGCTTGGCGCGCCGAGCGGCCGCTACTTCGCGCCGGCCAACGGCCCCGACTGCATCGAGGTCGCCGGCGACTTCGGCGACTGCGGCATCGGCGAGCTGGTGCTGACCGGCCCGATGTTCAAGCAGTTCGACATCGCGGTGGCCAAGCGCATCGCGCTGTTCGGCCGCACGAACCTCGAGCTGCGCGCCGAAGCGCTCAACGCGTTCAACAACGTCAACTTCGTGCCGGTCAACGGCATCGGCGGCGACACGTTGACCGACTGGGAAGTCGGCGGGCTCACGGGCACGAATACCGCCCGCGTGCTGCAATTAGTCGGAAGATTCAACTTCTAGCGCAAATCCACCCCACCGGATTCCGGCGGGACGGATAACTGGATCGAGCGGCCCGGCTGGTGAAAACACCAGTCGGGCCGTTCGTCTTCTTGGAGGCGCACGCCGTCCCCGCCCTCGCGCGATTTCCCGTGCATATTTCTGCTCCGGGCGAGTATTGACGGGGATTTCGTCCCCCAATACTGTGCGCTAGCACACAGCGGGTATACCTCTCGCCGCGTTTGAGGCGGGACGTGTGCCGAGTCGCTGCGCGCGGCCGGCGGTCCCTGCAGACCCGCCGGCGGTTGTTCGGTAACACAACGGAGCCACAGTCAATGAATCAGAGGATGGTTAGAGCAGTACTTGCGATGGCGTTCTTCGTCTTCGCGGGCGCCCCAGCGTTCGCGCAGACCTCGACCGTCGCGGGTGTCGTGCGCGACAGCGCCGGCGGCGTCATTCCCGGCGCCGACGTCGTCATCAAGCACAACGCCACGGGCGTCACCACGTCCGCGGTGAGCAACTCGGAAGGCGCCTTCTCGTTCCCAGGCGTCCAGGTCGGCACCTACACGGTGACCGTCACCCTTCAGGGCTTCAAGACGTTCGTCTCGAACGACGTCGTGCTGACCAGCGGCAGCCCCGCTTCGATCAATGCGGTACTCGAGGTCGGCGGCGTCACCGAAACGGTGACCGTCTCGTCCTCGTCGGAAATCATCCAGACGCAGGCGTCGGCGATTTCCTCGACCGTGACGATGAATCAGATCTCGAAGCTGCCGATGACCAGCCGCTCGGGCATGGACTTCGTCAACTTCCTGCCGGGCGTCTCGACGCCGCAGGGCACGCGCGACGCCACGGTCAACGGCCTGCCGCAGGGCATGATCAACATCACGCTCGACGGCGTGAACATCCAGGACAACACGCTCCGCACCAACGCCGCCACGGGCAACCCGGACGGATTCTTCGCGATCGTCAGCCCCCGCCTCGACGCGATCGAGGAAGTGACGCTGACGACGGCGGCGCAGGGATCGGGCGACAGCGGCCAGGGCGCGGTGCAGGTGAAGTTCGTCACCCGCTCGGGATCGAACGACTTCACGGGCAGCCTGTATGAGACCTACCGCAGCGACAAGCTGAACGCCAACACCTGGTTCAACAATCGCGACAACGTGGACAAGCCCACGCTGAAGCAGAACCAGCCCGGCGGCCGCGTCGGCGGCCCGGTCATGATTCCGGGTCTGTTCGACGGCCGCAACAAGGCGTTCTTCTTCGTCAACTACGAAGAGTTCCATCAGCCGAGCGACGTCACGCGCACGCGCACCGTGTTCCACCCGCGCGCCGAGACGGGCATCTTCCGCTACACCACGTCGAGCGGCACGTCGGAAGTGAACCTGCTCGCCCTCGCGGCGGCCAACGGCCAGATCGGCGCGATGGATCCGACGATCGCGAACCTGCTGTCGGCCATCCGTTCGGCCACCGGCACCACCGGCACGCTCACCGATGACACCAACCCGCTGACGCAGTCCTATCGCTTCAACGTGCCGGTCGAGAGCGTGCGCCGCTATCCGACGTTCCGTCTCGACTACAACGTCACCGACGCGCATCGCCTGTCGACGGCGTGGAACTACCAGAAGTTCGAGGACTTTCCGGACACGCTGAACAGCCGCGAAGCGACGTTCCCCGGCTTCCAGGTGGCGGCGGGCCAGAGCTCGACGCGCCTGTCGTGGAGCAACTCGCTGCGGTCGACGTTCGGCAGCATGGTCAACGAGCTGCGCGTCGCGTATGCGAGCTCGCCGGTCACGTTCTTCGGCGAGCTCAACAAGGACGTCTTCTCGAACCAGAACGGCTTCCACCTGGCGTTTCCGCTCGTCACGGGCGCGAGCGCCTCGCCCATTCCGCAGGGCCGCAACGCGTGGAACCTGCTGTTCGAGGACTCGGTCAACTGGCTCCGCGGCAATCACAGCATCACCGCGGGCGGCAGCCTGACGCACTTCCAGACGACGTCGTACAGCGGATCGCTCGTGCCGACGATCAACTTCGACGTAGTGACCGGCGATCCGGCGTTCAACATGTTCAGCGGCAGCACGGGCGCCGCGAACTTCCCTGGCGCCAACAGCACGCAGATCGGCCAGGCGCGCCAGATGTATGCGCTGCTCACCGGCCGTGTCAGCGCGGTCAACGGCGACGCGGCCCTCGTCGACGGCAAGTACGTCTACATGGGCAACAACCAGCAGGACGGCGTGATGCGTGAAGCGGGCTTCTTCATCCAGGACAGCTGGCGCTGGAAGCCGAACTTCACGGTGAACGCAGGCCTGCGCTACGAGCTGCAGTTCCCGTTCTATCCGCTGAACAACAGCTATTCGACGGTGACGCTGGAATCGATCTGCGGCGTGTCGGGCGTCAACGACCGCAACAACGTCGAGCAAGCGTGCAACCTGTTCCAGGCCGGCCACATGCCCGGCAGCACGCCGGAGTACATCAACTTCGGCAAGGGCGTGCGCGCGCACGACCTGGACAAGGACAACTGGGCGCCGAGTCTGGGGTTCGCGTGGGTGCTCGGTGACAAGGGCGGCGTGCTCGGCGCGGTGCTCGGCGACGAGGCCGTGCTGCGCGGCGGCGTGTCGCGCTCGTTCAGCCGCGAAGGCCTGACGAACTTCACGGGCCGCTTCGCGTCGAACCCGGGTCTCAACCTGTTCAGCGACCCGGACCGCAGCCTGGCACGCGGCAACCTGGGCACGCTTCCGCTCCTTCTGAGCCAGCCCGATCGGCTCGGCCCCGGCGAGTTCCCGGAAGCGCCGCTCTATCCGTTCCGCGGGATCGTCACCGACTCGGTCAACGCCTTCGCGCAGAACATCGAAGTGCCGTGGGCGGACTCGGTGTCGATCGGTCTTCAGCGCGCGCTCGGCCGCAACCACGTCGTCGAGGCGCGGTACGTCGGCACGCGCAGCCGCGACAACTGGACGACCTACAACTACAACGAAGCGAACATCGTCGAGAACGGCTTCCTCGCCGAGTTCCGCAAGGCACAGGCGAACCTGCAGGCCAACATCGCGGCCGGCCGCGGCGCGACGTTCGCCTACACGGGCATCCCCGGCACGTCGCCGCTGCCCATCTATCTCGCGTACTTCAGCGGGATTGGGGCCGGACAGGCCGGCGACCCGTCGCGCTACACGTCGGCGCTGTTCTCGAACAGCAACTTCGTGAACCCGCTGACGATGTGGAACCCGAACCCGTTCACGCCCGCGGGCTCGAACAGCAACTCGGGCCTGTTCGGCACGGCGGATCGGCGTCAGAACGCGCTCAACGCGGGTCTGCCGGCGAATTTCTTCATCGCGAATCCCGACAAGCTGGGCGGCGCGATTCTGACCGGCAACGGCGGCAAGACGTACTACAACTCGGCGCAGTTCGAGCTGCGCCGGCGTCTGCACCAGGGCCTGCAGTTCAACTCGAGCTACGTCTTCGGCAAGGCCTACGGGTCGGAGCGCACGTCGTTCCGCACCGAGCGGGTGATGCGCCGCCAGACCGGCTCGCTTGGCGACCTGACGCACCAGTTCAAGGCCAACGTGGTCTATGACCTGCCGTTCGGCCGCGGCCGGAAGTTCGCCGGCAACGCCGGCGCCATCACCGAGCGCATCGTCGGCGGCTGGTCGGTCAGCATGAACGCGCGTGTGCAGAGCGGCATCCTGGTCGACCTCGGCAACGTGCGCCTCGTGGGCATGACACCGGACGACGTGCAGGACATGTACAACCTGCGCATCAACTCGGCGGGCCGTGTCTACATGTGGCCGGATGCCATCATGAACGAGACGATCAAGGCCTACAGCACGAGCGCGACCTCCGCGACGGGCTACGGATCGCTGGGCGCGCCGAGCGGCCAGTACTTCGCGCCGGCCAACGGTCCCGACTGCATCGAGACGGCGCCCGGCTTCGGCGACTGCGGCGTCGGGTCGCTCGTCGTGACCGGACCGACGTTCAAGCAGTTCGACATGTCGGTGGCGAAGCGCATCGCGCTCTTCGGCAGCACGAACCTTGAACTGCGCGTGGATGCGCTGAACGTGTTCAACAACGTCAACTTCGTGCCGAACAGCGGTATCGGCAACACGACGCTGACCAACTGGGAAGTCGGCGGCCTCACCGGCACCAACACGTCACGCGTGTTGCAGCTGGTCGGCCGGTTCAACTTCTAAGCTGGTAGCGCAGGCCTTCAGGCCTGCGGTGCCGGTTGTCGGTGTGACCCGGCGGCGCAGCGCGCCGCCGGGTTTTTCGTTTAAGATTGGCCATCGACCCCCTCCTCGCGGCCTATCTGATCAGCACACTGATTCTCGCGGCGACGCCCGGTGCGACCACCGCGGTCGTCGTCAGGAACACCCTGGCGCGCGGACGGCGCGGCGGCTTCGGCGCCGTGGCCGGCGCGGCCACGGGCAATACGATGCAGGCGCTGGTCGCGGGGGCCGGCGTTGCTGTGCTCTTCACACGCTGGCCAGTGCTCGCGCGGATGCTGGGCGTGGCGGGCGGCCTCTACCTGCTCTGGCTCGGCGGCATGAGCCTGCGCAAGGCCTGGCGAAATTCGTCCCGGTTGAATATCCCCGGTCCAGGCCAAGCCGACCGGGGATATTCAACCGGGAAGGGTTTTCGGCAGGGGCTGACCGTGAACCTGCTCAACCCCGCGATCACGAGCTTCTACATCGCCGTCCTGCCCGCGTTCATCCCGGCCGGCGCGCCGTCCTGGTATTTCGCGTTTCTCGCCGCGGCCCATGTGGTCATCGCCTTCGCGTGCCATTCGGCATGGACGGTGGGGGTCGCGTGGTTGATCCGAGGGAACCAGGGTGGCGGGGAGGGATGGGTGCGCGCGATGGACGCGGCGACAGGCGTGGTGCTGATAGCGCTCGCCATCCAGGTGATGGCGAGCGCCTGATGTTGCCTACTGGCCGGACCCGACCTTCAGGTTGTTGACGACACGGGCGACGCCCGACGTCTCCTTCGCGATCTTCTCGGCCTCCGCCACCTGCGCGGCGGTCTTGACCGTGCCCGTCAAGGTCACGACCTTGGCTTTCGTGTCGACGTCGATGCGCAGACCCGCAACGTCCGGATCCGCCAGCAGCCGCGTCTTGACCGCCGCCGTGATGCCGGCATCCGCGACGACGGGGGTCGCGTCCTGCACCGCCTGCGCCGCCGCGGCGCCGGTTGCCTTGGCGGCCTCGCCGATTTTTTCGGCGGCGTCGCCGGCCTTGTCCGAGGCGCTCTGCGCCGAAGACCCGAGCTTGTCCGAGGCGCTGCCCGCGGTGCCTTCCGCGCGGTCCGCCGCATCGGCCGTCGCGCCCTCGACGCGGTTGTCGAGCGTGAGCGACGGATTCACGGTCAACCTGTCTTCGACCCGCGAGACCCCGTCGGTCTCGCGCGCGAGTTGAATGGCGCGATCCTTCGCCGCCTGCGTTTCCACGGCGCCGCTGAGCGTGACCACGCCGCCTTGCGTGTCCACGTCGATCTGGTACGCCTTGACGGTGTCATCGGCGGCCAGCTTCGACTTGACCGCCGTCGTCACGCCCGGGTCGGACGCCGCGCACCCGACCGCCGCCGCCACGAGGGCGACGGCTGCGATACGTTTGAACATCTGCATGATGCGCTCCCTGGCTAGCTGCCAACCTTCAGGTTGTTGACGACGCGTGTCACGCCGGTGGTGTCGCGCGCGATGTTGCCCGCTTCCGTCTTCTGCGCCGCCGTGGCGACGGTGCCGGTGAGCGTGACGACCTTCTCCGCCGTATCGACGTCAATCTTCAGGCCCGCCACATCGGGGTCGGCGAGCAGCCGCGTCTTGACGGCAGCCGTGATGCTCGCGTCGGTGACCGCGGCGCCGGCGCCGGCCGCCGCGTCGCCCGCGCGATCGCCCGCGCCTTCAGCCTTCGCGGCCGCGTCGCGGCTCTCCTGCTCGGCACGTTCGTCGATCGTGCCGGCCGCATTCACGGTCAGCCGATCTTCCACGCGCGTCACGCCATCGGTGCCGCGCGCGATTTCCAGCGCGCGGTCGCGCGCCGCGGTCGTGGGCACCGTGCCGGTAAGCGTCACGACGCCCTCCTGCGTGTCGACATCAATCTGGTAGGCCTTGACCGTGTCGTCGGCCGCGAGCTTCGATTTCACGGCCGTCGAGATGCCCGGATCGGACGCCGCGCATGCCGTGGCTACGGCCACGACGCCGGCGAGAATGAACAGAGAAACCTTGCGCATAAAACTCAACCCTCCAATGGCTGGGCTGCCGCTTCAACAGGAAGGGCGCCCGCCCGTTGGCGGATGAGCATCGAACGTGCCAGCCGGTCTGGCTAGCGGCGCCGTGGACGCGCGCGCTCGACCAGGCGCCGTAATTCCTTGATGGGCTCGGGGTTGTCGTCGACCTGCAGGCGGAGGACGACGTCGTTGTTGAGCCAGACGCCGCCATCTTCTTTAACAATGAGCATCGCGGCGGATTGCATACCGCGCGTATCGCCGCCCGCAGCCTGTCCAGCTTCGAGCGCAGCCATAAGGCGCAGTGAGAGGTGGCCTTCCGTTTTTTCGAAGGCGTCGACCATCCCCGCGACCACCGCTTCGCCCGCGAGGATGTTGCCTTGCGCCGTACAGAACCTGCCGCCCTTGTGGCCCGCCCACGCGCTGGCTTCAGGGCCGGTGAACGCGGCGTATTCGCCTTTCGCATTCATCACGGCGAACTGGCGCCCCGCCTTCGGCCACGGCTGGCCGCGATAACCCGGATCGGGATCGGCGTCGTAGATCTGCTTGATGATGGCGGCCGGCGCAAGCCCCTTGCGCAGCAGCGCGAGCGCCTGCGGGCCGTAGCTCACGTCGACGATGGCCTGCGTCGCGGCGACACCGACGTTGGCCTCGGCCCACAGCACGCCGTTGCCCACCGAAAACACGCGCGACTGCACCGCGCCGCCGATCTCGCCGGTCGCGGGATCGAAGCCGAGGATGGAAAAAGTCGCGACCGGATCTGGCGACTGAGTGAAGACGAAAGACGGAAGACAGAAGACGAAAGAGATGAGTAAGGCCAGACCGCTGAAACATCGTTTCGTCATCAGATACTTATCCGCTTCCGCCCTGCCGTTCAGCGAAGGTGCAGCGTTTCTTCGGGATGTTCCTCGAACGGCGTGCCGCCATGGAAGTGGCGCCACATGAGGAAGCCGCCCGCGCCGAGGACGGCGCCTGTCAGACCCCAGGCGAGCTGCGTGCGGCCTGCGGGCAGGAACATCGCCACCACGAGCGACATCGCCACGATACCGAGGCCGCCGATGCCCATCACCGGGATGTGCGCCATGTTGATATGGCCCACGCGTCCGGCAAAGTCGGGCGCGTGTTCGCCGACTTCGGTGGCGCCCAGGCCGCGATCACGGAGCCTGAACACGACAAAGCCCATCAGCGCGCCAAAGGCGGCGGCAACCACCATGAGCGCGAACACCGATCCCATGCGCAGCAGGCTGAGCACGAGCAGGACGATGCAAACCGTGATGGCGAGGTTGACGAGACGGCCGGCGTCGACGTGCGGACGAACCATGGGCCCCTCCTCGAAGACTGGATCTGCGCACAGGATAGCACCACTTGCGGCGCATGGCTCACCGCGCCTTGCCCGCGATCTTGTTCACCACGTCCCAGTGGAAGCGCACGAAACGGTGGAGCTCGGCCTCGAGGATCCGCTCCTGGTCGCTGTGCGCGCCGAAGCCTTTCGGGCCGTCCTCGAGATCGGTGGCGGGGCCGATGCCATAGCACTGCATCCCCTTCGCGCGCAGGTAGGCCATGTCGGTCGCGCCCGTGCTCATCGTCGGCAGCGTGACCGCGCCGTCGTAGTGATCGCGCACCGCCTGCTCGACGGCCTTGAACGGCTCCGAGTCGAGGCGCGTCATGGGTCCTTTCGGACGCGTGTCGCGCGCGGTGAACGCAACCTCGACATTCGGGTCCGCGACAACCGCCTTCACCATCTCGAGAAAGGCCTTCGGTTCCTGATCGGGCAGCATGCGCACATCCAGCGTGGCGCGCGCTTCGGACGGAATGACATTGATGCGATAGCCCGCGTTCGAAATGTTGGGCGACACCGACGTGCGCAGCATGGACGCGTGGCGCTGCTCGTGCTCGAGGAAATACTCATCGGCGTCGGCCGCCGTGGCGGCCTTCAACACAGCGCGATAGCGGGCCGCCGCTTCGGGCGTTGAAATCGTCGCCAGCCGCTCGAAATACGCGCTCGTGGTTTCGTTCAGCCGAATCTCCGGCTTCCAGTCCGCGACCCTGGCCACGGCCTTCGCAAGCCGCACAACCGCGTTGCTGCGCAGCGGCACCGACCCGTGCCCCGCCGGTCCGCGCGCAATCAGCTCGATGCCGTACGGGATCTTCTCGAGCGTCTGCACCGACGCGAACGCGACCTTGCCGCCCTGCCGCGTGACGTTGCCGCCTTCGGCGAGACAGTACTCCGCCTCGATCGCGGGATAGTGCTGATTCACCACGAACTGGATGCCGACCCGCGTCGAGCCTTCCTCGCCCGATTCCGCCAGGAAGATCACATCGCGATCGAGCGGCACGTTCAACCGCTTGAGCATCAGCATCGTCATCAGCGCCGTGGCGACGTTGTCCTTGTCGTCGACCGTGCCGCGGCCGTACACGTATCCGCCCTCGCGCGCGGCGGAGAACGGCGGGTGCGTCCATTTCTTCGGGTCGACGTTGACGACATCGGTGTGCGCCATGAGGAGCAACGGCTTTTTCGCGCCGCTGCCCTTCAGCCGCGCGACGATGCTGGGCCGATGCGATTCGAGTGCGAGCACCGTGACCGGGATGCCCTCCTTCTCGAGCACCGCCTTCAGATAGTCGGCGGCCGGCTGTTCGTTGCCGGGCGGGTCGCTGGTGTCGAACCGCAGCAGCGCCTGAAAGTGCTGCAGGGTTTCGGCCTCCACGGCCTTCCAGTCGATCTGAGGGGCCTGGGCGTGCACGAGGGACGAGGCGAGCGTGAGGGCGGCAACCGCCGCGGCAACAAAGCGCATGGGCGACATTCTAGCCGCCCCCGGCCTCTAGACGATGATGCCTTTGCGGACCGCGTAGAGCACGATTTCCGCGGTGTTGTGCAGATTGAGCTTCTGCATCAGATTGGACCGGTGCGTCTCGATGGTGGACACGCCGACTTCGAGCAGGACGGCGACCTCTTTGTTGCTGCGCCCTTCCGCCAGCAGCTGCAGCACTTCCTTTTCGCGATCGGTCAGCAGGTGGTACGAGTCGGTGAGTCCGCGGGACTGCAGCTGCCGCAGGTGATCCTCGACGAGCACGGACGTCACCGCCGGGCTGAAGTAGGGCCGCGCGTTGGCGGCCGCGCGGATGGCAGGCAGCAGATCCTCGTCGGTCGCGTCCTTGAGCAGATACGCCCGCGCGCCAGCCGCGAGCGCGCGCAGAATGTACGACTCGTCGGTGTGCATCGTGAGCACGATCACCCAGGGTGGCGGCTCGAGCTTCTGCACGCGCGCCGCGACGTCGATGCCGTTCAGGCGCGGCAGGCCGATGTCGAGAATCAGGATATCGGGCTTGAGCTCGGACGCCAGCTTCACCGCTTCGAGGCCGTCAGCCGCCTCGCCGATGACCTCAAGCCCGGGTTCGGTTTCGAGCAGGCTTCGCAGCCCGCGACGGACGATGCCGTGATCGTCAGCCAGCAATATGCGCAACGGGCGACTCCTTGGCGGCCGTCCGCACGGGAAGAATGATCGTGAGCTGCGTGCCGCCGGCCGGCGAGGATCCAATCGTCATGGCGCCGTCGAGCTCGCGCACGCGCTCTTCGATGCCGCGAAGCCCGAGGCCGGCGGTGCGCGGCGCCGGCTGCATGCCGACGCCGTCGTCGGCAATCGTGATCGTGAGCTCGCCCTGCAAATCGCGCAGCGCCACCGTCACGCGGCCCGCGCCGGAATGGCGCGCGCAGTTAGTGAGCGCCTCCTGCACGACGCGATAGACGCACGTGCGGTATTGATCGGGAAGGCGATCGAGACTGCCGTCGATCTTGAGATCGACGGCGAGGCCGAAGCGGCGCGTGAAATCGCGCACGTGCCACTCGAGCGCCGACTGCAGGCCGAGGTCGTCGAGCATGCTGGGCCGCAGGCCCAGCGCGAGATCGCGCACCGTGCGCACCATGCCGTCGACGAGGTCGCGGCTTTCGGCGACCGCCTCGGACACCGGCGTGTTGTCGGGCATGCGCAGCCGCTCGATGCGGCCGAGCTCCATGCGCAGCGCCGTCAGCATCTGGCCGACGTGATCGTGCAGCTCGCGCGACAGCTTGCGGCGCTCCTCTTCCTGCGCCGCGACCAGCTGCTGCGACAGCTGGCGCATGCGGGCTTCCGCGTCCTGCGCCTCGCGCCGCTGCTGATCGGCGCGCTGCTCCAGCACGCGCAGGCGCATCACCGTGCCGGCCGCCACGAGGAGGCCGACGGCCAGCGTCTGCCACAGCAGGCGATCGATCGCGGCCTGCATCGACGCCTGGCGTCCGGCCGCCGCCTCGCGCTCGGCCGCGAGGTTGCGATCGTTGAGCCGTTCGATTTCCTGCGCGAGCGACAGGACGGCGTTGCGGCGCGGGAGGACCTGCATGCGCAGGAATTCCGCGCTGCGCGTGATCTTCTCGGCAGGCGTCCAGAGGAACAGAGGGTCGTACGCCTCCCAATACTCATCGAGCCGCGCTCGGAGGCCGTCCACGGAGTCGTCGCTGCTGGCCGTGCCGGTGAGCCGCGTGAGCTGATCGACGGTCACGACGTTCGCCTGTCGAAGGTCAGCCAGCCGGTTGCGGAAGGCCAGCGCGAGCTGGGAATCCGGCTCGAGCAGGTAGTCGCGCACGACGATGCCGGACCGCTGCAGGTCGGAACGGAGCGTGCGCAGGCTGATGTCGATTTCGCGGTGGTAGGCCACGCGGGTGTCGAGGCGGCCGTAGATTTCCTCGACGCGCCGCGACGCCGCGCTGAGCGAGAGGGCCAGCAGCAGCAGGAGGCCGAGAAAACCCAGGGCCGCGACGGGCCAGGTTCTGAAGCGCATGGGGAGTTCCGCCAAGCCTATCCCGGCGGACCCTCCCACGGTATCCCATAAACACCCGAGACGCACTCCGGCGTTTTTTCGGGCGGTCTCCCCCCAACGCCCGATGGGCTTTCCGCGCGGGAGCGTGTCTACTATGCGCGGAGGTTGCATGGCAGCGTTGGACTGGTGGCGGGAGATCTGGTCGGTGGGCGACGGCGCGTCGCGGCGGTACTGCGGCATCGCGCGCACGCCCGACGGCTACGCGGTGGACGTCTTCGTGGGGGACCAGTGCCTCGAAAGCGAGACCTTCCCGACGCGAATCGAGGCCGCGTACGCGGTGGACATCTACCGGCGCCGCTACGCGCCGGAGGGGGCTGAGGCCGCCATTCCGTTCATGGCGCCCACGGCACCTGCGGCGACCTATAGAAATTGATCCCGAGGGCCGTCCAGCGGCCGGCCTGCGCGGCGAGCCGCTGGCGGTAGTCCTCCCACGAGCGCCGCGCCTGCGGCGTCCAGCCGATTTCCGCGGCGCCGGCCAGCCGCGGGAACATCAGATAGTCGAGATCTGCCCGCCGCGCGACCGTTTCAGTCCACAGCGGCGCCTCAACGCCGAGGATCATGCCCTCGCCCACGCCGGGCGTCATCGCGGCGGGGTCCCAGTCGTACGCGTCGCGCACTTCGACGCGCCCCGCCCAGTCGAGACCAATAGCCGTCGCCGGCGTGTATTTCATGTCGAGGTAGAGCTTGTTGGCCGGCGAAAAGATCACCTTGCCGGTTTGTCCCAGGTTGCCTTTCGGCGCGCCGGGCCGCCAGTACTGAATCACTGACGAGGGGTCGAGCGACACCGCCGCGACTTCATCCCAGCCGATCATCGTCTTGCCATGCGCGCGCACGATGGCCTCGGCGCGCTTGACGAACAACTCATACTGCGCCGGCGTGAGCCGCTTCACCTCGTCGCCGCCGATGTGGAAGTACGGGCCCGGCGTCATCGCCGCGATCTCGCGCACCACGTCATCGATGAAGCGTTCGGTGTGTTCCGACTCGACGCACAGGGCGCTGAACCCCACTTCGATGCCGGTGAACAGCGGCCGCGCCACGTCGTCGCAATTGAGCTCGGGGTAGGAGGCGAGCGCGGCGTTGGTGTGGCCGGGCATGTCGATCTCGGGGATGATCGTGATGAAGCGATCCGCGGCGTAGCGCACGATCTCCTGATACTGCGCCTTCGTGTAGAACCCGCCCGGTCCGCCGCCCACTTCGGTGCTGCCGCCATGGCGCGTCAGGTTGGGCCAGCTCTCGATCTGAATGCGCCAGCCCTGATCGTCGGCCAGGTGCAGGTGCAGCCGGTTCAACTTGTGCAGCGCCATCAGATCGATGAGCCGCGTGACCTCCTCGACGCCGAAGAAGTGGCGCGACACGTCGAGCATCGCGCCCCTCCACGCGAAGCGCGGCGCATCGGTAATCTCGACGGCCGGCACGGTCAAGGTCTTGCGGCGCAGCCATTCGTGCTCGACGGCCGCCGGCATCAGCTGCCGGATCGTCTGCACGCCATAGAACAAGCCCGCCGGTGCCGGCGCCGTGACGACGACACGCGCGGCGGTGGCCGAGAGGGTGTAGCCCTCGGCCTGCTGACTTCCCAGGTCAGGCGCCTGAGACGCGCCGGCTGCCGCGGCGGGCTGCAATTGCAGGACGAACGCATCCTCGGGCAACGGGCCACCGGTCAGTCCCGTCATCAGTTCGACGGAAATCGCGGCAGCCGGCGACGGCGCGATCAGGCGCGCGAGGAACACCCCCACCGGCACGGCCGCCACATCGTTGACCACGATGCGCGTGCGCGGCGTGACCGCAAAGGGCGCCGCGCCGCTGGCGGTGATGCTTGCGGGTGCGGGCACCAGCATCCACGCGGGACTGACGGGCGCGGCCGTCGCCGGCGTTGCGGGCGCGGCAGCCGGCGACGAAGGCGCAACCGTTACAGCGGACTTGGCACAAGCGGCAAACGCAACCGCAGTCCCAAGCAGGACGGAGACGGCCATCAGGCGCATGAAGCGCAATGCTAGCACCCCGCTCATCCGGCCTGCACGCTTGCGCCCGTCATATCGTGGCGCGACAATCAGTCGCCGGGCACTGAACACGAGTACGCAGAAATCTCGTAGTTTCAAAACTACGAAGTTTCTGCGTACTCCTCGCGCAATCCGTAACGCAGACATTTCGGGCACGTTTAGGTGGTTGAATCGCGCTTGCGACGATGGTCTCATCGTCGAATGAAAGACGCAACCGCGATTCAGACGTACACCGCGCTTCGAACTGTGACAGATCGGCATCTGGTCACAGCGCTCACCACGCTCACCGTCCTCGAGCGCGCCGCCATCGCTAAAGCGATCGCCGCGCTCGCGGAATTCGATCGACGCCGTCTCTATCTCCCACTCGGTTTCACGTCGGTATTCTCGTTCTGCACGAACAAGCTGCGCCTCTCGCAGGACGAGGCGCTGCAGCGCATTGCCGCCGCGAGGATTGCTCAGGCGTATCCCGCCGTGCTCGAGTATCTCGAGCGGAATGCAATCACGCTGACGACGGCGCGGCTGCTCGGTCCACACCTGACGGCCGAGAATCATCGGGCGCTGCTCGAGTCGGCCAGTCATCAAAAGCAACCCGAAGTCGCCATGCTCATCGCGCGGCTCAAGCCGAAGCCGGATGTGCCTTCAACGATCCGCAAACTTCCGGATGTCCAGCCTCCGCGTGCTGCCGCCGACGCCGCGCCTGTAGCAGTCGCGACCGAGACCGGGCCGTCTGGTGGCGCGAACTCGCCCCCCTCCCGACATACCACGCGTCTGCTTGCTGCGAGTGCACAACACGTTGGTGAGTCGGCGCAAGCCTCGGAGACGCCGGCAAGGCTTCGAGCTGTCGAGGCGTCGCGGCTGCTCCACAAGGGCGTTCCCGAGCGCCGCGCGATCGTGGCCCCGCTGTCGGAGACAAGTTATCGACTGCAGGTGACGATGAACCGGGACACGCACGACACCTTGCGCGAAATTCAGGCGCTGGCAAGACACGTCATCCCGAACGGGGATCCCGCTCTCATCGTTCAGCGCGCGTTCGCCTATTACCTGCTTCACCTGAAGAAGCGGAAAACGGCTCACCTCACGCGGCCATCGGCGGCGGCGGCAGGCGAAATGAGTGCCGGTCGCCGGGCGTCAGCTGGACGCGGACGCTACATTCCGGCACGCGTGAGGCGCGCGGTGTGGGCGCGTGATGGGGGGCAATGCGCGTTCGTCTCAGGCGACGGCCAGCGATGCGAAGCGCACGAATTCGTGGAATACCATCACGTGCATCCCTACGCACGGGGCGGCAAGGCGACGGTTCGGAACATCCAGCTTCGCTGTCGCGCGCATAACGGCCACGAAGCCGATTTGGTCAACCTCGGCGGATACGGCCGAACGCGGTCGGGATGAACGCCACGACGCGGGTCATGGCCTCCCTCCCCGGCCGACTCTGCGTGCCGGCGGCGTGACACCGGTGCCGTGCTTCACCACCTTGCGCGCCTTCATGTCGTAGACGTCGCCGGGCGAGAGCACGAAATACGGCTTCTCCCAGGGCTGGTACGCGCGCGTGTTGTCGTGGATGGCGACTTTCCACTTGCCCATCACTTCGAACGTGTCACCGGTGACGATGATGGCGGTGCCCTCGGACAGACCGATGCCGAGCAGCTCGGGATACTTGGCGATGACGGGGATCAGATCGTCCCACCGGTTGCGGGCATTGATGTGCTGATCGATCGCCGTGCGCCGGAGGAACTTGAAGCCGCGTTCGTGCTCGGGTTCGGGCGTCATCATGATTTGCGGACCGGCGACCGCGCCGCGCACCAGGTAGTCACCTTGAATCGTTGCGCCCGCGGAGCTGCCGCCAATCACACCGCCGCGGCTCAACACGTTATGGAATTCCCTGTACGTGAGCGTGTTGGCGTAGGAGTCGACGATGTTCCACTGGCGGCCGCCGTTGAACCAGACGCCGGTGGCCTCGCGCAGATGCTTCACGAAGGCGTCGGTGTCGGCCACCTTCGGATCGTGCGTGTGCAGCATCGTCACGTGCTTCACGCCGCGCCTCAGCCAGGAGGCAATGACGTCTTCCTCCTTGTAGGCGCGCAGCGAGCCGTCCTGGGCGCGATTGCCGCCGGCTGTGGGAACGACGACGATTTTCGCGCTGGATCCGCCGGCCAGTTCGATGAAGCGCTCCACGATGCCGGTGCCCTCCGTTGCGCCGCCACCCACGATGACGAGCGTGCCCTTCGGCGGACCGTACTGCTGCGCAGAAGAAAAGACTAAAGACGGAAGACTGAAGACGAAAGAGGCGCACAGCGCCGATGCGGCCAGAAGGCGCGCGACGCGGCGGTGCACAAGAGGACGTGGCATGGGGGGATCCTAGCGCAGGAAGGCCGCAGCTCGTCCATGGAGAGGCCGCGGCGGCGCGGCACCTGCCTTGCACACCTCAGCCGGTGACGGTTTGAGGATGAGGGTGTGCCCATGAATGACGAAGAGAAACTGGCGGCGGACGAGGCGCGCAAGCTCCAGCAGCACGAAGCGGTGAAAGGCGACGTGCGCGAGAAGGTGCATGCGGAAATTTCGCGGCAGGCCGACGACATCCGTCCGCGCGAGGACCGGAGCACGGAAGTGCTGGCGGGCGAACTGAAGCAGAAGGCGGTGCGGGAGGTGGCGTCCACCGAGGCGGAGATTGATCGCACGCGATCGATCGCCCGCGTCTCGCAGGTCATCGACTACCTCTTCTTCCTGATCTACGGCATCATCTCGCTCGAGATCGTGCTCGAGGGCCTCGGCGCGCGCGAGAACGCCGGCTTCAAGCAGTTCGTCGACACGCTCGCGGGCCCGTTGCTGGCGCCCTTCGAAGGCCTCATGCCCGATCCGGGCGCCGGCAACTACCGCTTCATGATTTCGTACGTCTTCGCGCTGGTGGTGTACTTCCTCGTCCACCTGGCGGTGAAAGGCCTGCTGCGCCTGTTCATCCAGAAGAAGACGACAGTGTAGAGGCACGCAGGCCTGAAGGCCTGCGCTACCGCCCTCCGCCGGCGCGCTTGCGCTGGCCCCACGTGGGCGGGGCCGGCTCGACGGTCTTGCGGTCCACCGGATTCGCCTTGAGCAGCTTCAGCGCTTCTTCGACCGCGCGTTCGAGCTGCGGGTCGCGCCCGGCGATCACATCCTTCGGATAGTTCTCGACGTCGATGTCGGGCGCGACACCTTCGTTCTCGACCGCCCACTTGCCGTCGCGATCGATGAAGCCGCCGCGCGGCGCGATCATCGATCCGCCGTCGATGAAGCCGGGCGTGTCGGCCGTGTGCACGAGGCCGCCCCACGTGCGCTTGCCGACCAGCGGGCCGATCTTGCGCCGCCGGAACATGTACGGCATCAGGTCGCCGCCCGAGCCGGCCATCTCGTTGATGATCATCACCTTCGGCCCCCAGATGCCGGCCGATGGGCTCGTGAACATCGTGCGGTCGCCCGCGACGTTGTTGAAGTAGCCGTCGAAGTCGCGCTGCAGCACTTCGATGATGTAGTCGGCGGCCGACCCGCCGCCGTTGTACCGCTCGTCGATAATCGCGCCCTTCTTGTCCTGCTGCGCGAAGTAGTACCGGTTGAAGCTGGTGTAGCCGCCCTGCCCGGTGTTGGGCACGTGGACGTAGGCCAGCTGGCCGTTCGAGAGCTTGTCGACCAGGCGCCGATTGGCCTCGACCCACGCGCGCGTGCGCAGGCCCTGCTCGTTGGCGACCGGCACCACCGTGACCGCGCGCGCGCCGTCCATCACCGGCTTGCTGTTGATCGTGAGCACGGTCTGGCGGTTGGCCGTGCCGTCGAGCAGGCGATAAATGTTGTCGGGCGCGCGCAGCTCGACGCCGTTGATCGCGAGGATGTAATCGCCGGTCGCGACGTTGACGCCCGGCGCGGCAAGCGGCGCGCGCAGATCCGGGTTCCAACTCTCGACGTCGTAGATCCGCGCGATGCGGTACCGCGCGCTGTCGATGGCGAAATCGGCGCCGAGCAGGCCGCCCGGCGAATTCGGCACGTCCGGCATGTCGCCGCCGCGCACGTAGGAGTGGCCGACGGCCAGCTCCGCGCCCATGTTGTCGAGCAGGTAGTTCAAGTCGGCGCGATGACGCACGTGCGGCAGCAGCTGGCCGTACATCGACTTCATCTCGCCCCAGTCCGAGCCGTGCGCGTTCTGCACGTAGAGATAGTCGCGCTGCAGGCGCCAGCCCTCGTTGAAGATCTGCTGGAACTCGGCTTTCGGATCGAGATGCATCCGCAGCGTCGCGTCGACGCGGCCCGCGCCCGCCTGCGGGGCGTTGCGATCGGCATCCACCACGAACAGGCTCACGGTCGCCGCGTTCCCGCCGCCCGCGCCGCGGCCGCCACCGCCGCCGCCCGTGCGATACAGCAGCTTGCGCCCATCGCTGCTGACGTCGTACTGCGCGGCGCCGGTCACGAACGGCGCGGCGCGCCGATCGCTCAGCCGATAGCGCTGCAGCGTGGCGCCGCCGCCCGCGCCGCCGCGTCCGCCGCCCGGGGCGCCGGGCTCGATGTAAAACACCGTGCCGGCGACGCCGGCCTGCAGGTTGGAATAGCCGCGCGCCGGCACGCCGGGGATCGCGAGGATGCGGTTGCGCAGGCCCTCGAAGTCGATGGTGACGGTGACCGGCTGACGCGGGGCGCGAGGCTGCTGCGGTGTTTCCGTCGCAGCGGTGTCCGAGCCTTCCGCCGCGCCGCCCGCGCGTCCCTGCCCCCCTCGGCCCTGCCCCGGCGTGCGGCCGGGATCACCAGGCGCGCCCGGCGTCGACGGCGGTGCGGACGACGCCGCCATGCCGCGCTCCTCGTCGCTCTCGGGCAGCAGCGGGCTCGGTTCGTCCTTGTCGAGCACCGCCAGGTACAGACCGAACGTGGGCTCGTACTCGTACGACGTCATGTCGAGCCACTGCGACGCAAGGCCGAAGTCGGTCGACGCGAAGAACCACAGATATTTGCCGCTCGCGTCCCACACGGGCCACGTCGCATCCGACAAGCCGTCCGTGATCTGTGTGGTCTCGCCCGTCTCGACGTTGCTCACGAAGATGGCGCGATACAGCGTGTTGAGGCGGCTCGCGTACGCCACCCACTTCGAATCGGGGCTCCACGTCGCGTTCAGCGTGCGCTCGGGCACCATCCACGGATCGCGCCCCACTTTCTTCGCCTGCCCGCTCGCCACGTCGAGCACCCACACATTCAGATTCGTGTCGCTGTACATCAGCTTCTTCGAATCCGGCGACCAGGACGGCGAGTAATAGAACGACGGATTCGGCAGCGCGATCTCGCGCGGCGCGCTGAGGCCATCCTGCGCCGCGAGCATCAGCGTGTACTCGCCCGACTTGTCGCTGAAGTACGACACGTACTTGCCGTCAGGCGACCAGGCCGGCTGACGCTCCGCCGATCCACTCGAGTTTGTGAGGTTGCGGACGTCGCCCTTCTCCACCGGAATCGTGAAAATCTCGCCGCGCGCCTCGACGACGATGCGGCGGCCGGTGGGCGAGACGCTGAGATTGGACACGCGGTTCGCGACGTCTTCCCAGCGCGCCATCATCCACGGGAAGTCGCCGGTGGCGGTGATCGGCACCACACGCGCGGCGCCGGTCTTCGGATCGAGCTCGTGCACCTGTCCCGCCTGTTCGAACACGAGGCCGGCGGCGCTGCCGTCGAGCGCCTTGACGTCGAAGTCCGCGAATTTCGTGACCTGCGCGAGCCGCTTGGCGCGCGGCTCGAACGACCAGACATTCGCCACGCCGTCGCGATCCGAAATGAAATAGACGGTGTCGCCGTGCCACACCGGATCCTTGTCGTGCGAATCGGTCCAGGGCGGCGTCACGAGGTCGTAGGACTTCAGGTCGACGATCCACACCGGGCGGTTCTGGCCGCCGCGATAGTTGCGGCGCTCCTCGTCCCACGACGTGTTCATGCGGTAGGCGACGCGCGATCCGTCGGGTGAAATCTTGCCCTGATAGGCGCGCGGCAGCGCCATCGGCTCTTCGACGCCTCCGGCGGCCGGCACCGTCCAGAACCGCGGCGCGGCGCTCGGGGCCCACGTCGCGCGTCCCGACGCGAACATCACGGCCTTGCCGTCGTGCGTCCAACCCTGCACCATGTCGGCGCCCGGGTGCCACGTCAGCCGCTTCGGCTCACCGCCGGCCGCCGGCATCACATACACGTCGGTGTTGCCCGCGTAATCGCCGCTGAACGCGATCCATTTGCCGTCGGGCGAAAACTTCGGGTTGACCGTCTGCCCCTGAAAACTGGTGAGGCGCCGCGCGAGGCCGCCCGTGCGCTCGACCGTCCAGATGTTGTTGGCGTAGACGAACGCGATCTGCGTGGCGCTGATGGCCGGCGACCGCAGCAGCCGCGTGGGCTCGGCGGCCTGGCCGGCCGCGTCAGAGCGCAGGGTGAACCCGCCGACAGCCAGAGCGACCGCCGACACGAAAAGCAGGGACCGAACCAGGACGCGCATGTTCATGGGAGGTGGCCTCCAGAGCCGCGCGTATTGTAAATCGTATGGCGATCCGACTCGAAGCGATCCGACTCGAGGCGATCCCGGACTCGCTGCCTCAGTACTCGTCCGATCCCTGAACCCAGATGAAGGACTGCAGGTCGATCATGTCGCGCGGCCCGAGATCGGCGGTGTCGCGGCGCGCCTGGGCCGCAAACGCGAGCAGGCTTGCGTACGTCTCCCAGTTGGGGCGCGACTGGTATGCGAAGTCCACACCGTAGGCCTCGGCGGCGAGCCGCGTGACCTGCGGCTTCAGGAAGATTTCAGCGTCGGGGCGCGCGATGAAGCCGAACACCGTCACCAGCGGCCACGTCAGCACGCGCGTCTGCCGCCGTGGCAGGCGGCTCGCGGCGTCGATCCACCGCTCGAACCGCGCCTGCTGCGTGCCCCGCCCGTGCAGCCACGCGCCGAGCCCTTCGGCGAAGAGGCGGGCGCCGCCCGGCATCTTCACGGCATCGCGCAGCGCCATTTTTTCGAACGAGAACAGCAGGTTCGTCCGCGATTCGATGGTCACGGCGCGGCGCGCGATTTCGGCAAACTCGCCTCGGGCCAGCAGCGCGCGGAACACGCTGGGCGGCAGCTCCTCCTGCCAGCGCAGGTGCGCCTGCCACTTATAGCCGCGCTCCCAGTCGATGTAGGTGTCGTCGTGGAACCCGCCGGGAAAAAACCGCAGGAACTTCTTCCGGCAGCGGGCGGCTTTGGGCGTCAGGCTGGCGGGAACGCGACGCGGCATACGCTGACGCGTTTCAACTTGGATGCCGGATCGCGCGCGAACAAGCCCAGCCGCAGCTCACGATCCGAAATATCCGGCCCGCGCTTTCACGCGCAGCCCGCGGCGCGTCGCGCGCACGTCGAGCGTGTGCCAGCCCGCCCTGGCCACGCCTTGCGGCACGAAGCTCAGGAGATACCGCTGCCGGAACGCGTCGACCAGCGACGTCAGGGCCGACGACATTTCGCGCGTCGATTCCACACGAATCAGTTCGCCGCCCGACGCGTCGGCCAGCTCCTCGAGCGGTGTCCGGCGCGGCGCGCCCGACGAGATCCCGAACAGCACGACATCGAGGCGGCGCGCGGTTTCGGCCACCGAGCCGGCGGTGAGCCAGCTGGAGGTGTCGACACCATCGCTCAGCACGATCACCAGCGCGCGGCCCGACCCGCTGTCAGCATGCGCAAGCGACACGTATGCCGCGTCGATCATCGAGGTCTTTCCGATAGTCGGCGATTCTTCGAGCGCGGCAGCGAGGCGCGCGGCCCCTTCGGTGAGCGGCACAGGCAGCCTGACCCGCTGCGTGAAGGTGACCAGCGCCGCTCTGTCGGCGGCGCGCAGGGTCTTCAACGCGGCGACCGAGGTCTCCTGAAGGTGCGCGAACCGCTCGCCCTCGACGCTGCCGCTCACATCGAGCGCCAGCACGAGATCGAGCGGCAAGTCCTCGGTCGCGATCAGCGCGACCTGCTGCCGCACGCCGTTGTCGAAAATCTCGAAGTCGGCCGCCGTCAAACCGGGCACGGGCCGTCCGCGCTCCGTCACGGCCACATCGACGCGCACCGCTTCGAGCCGGCTCGAAAACGTGGCCTGCCGGGTCGCGGCCACAGGCGCCGCGATCGCCGCCGCGCACGCGGCCGCCAGCGCCAGGCGCGCGCGCGTCATTTCACCTCCCGGCCGAAGGTCGTCTCCAGCCGCGCGAGCCACTCCGCGCGATTGGGCACCCAGTCGGCGAAGTACCGCCACCACGGGTCTTCGCGCGCATCATCCGGCGCCTCCGCCGAAAGAAATGGAAACATCGCGGCGGCTCCGGCGCGATCGCCGGCTTGCAGCGCGATCTGACTCAGGGCCAGGCGGGGCGACTGCGCGTCCGGATACAGCGCCGCCGCCTCGGTGTATGCGGCTCGCGCGCCGTCCATGTTGCGCGCCAGTTCCTCCGCACGTCCGAGCAGCAACAGCGCGAGATAACGCTGCCTGCGCTGAAGCGTTCCGGCAAGCGCCGTGCGCAGGTGCCCGGCGGCGGCGTCGGCCTTCCCCTCGACGAGGAGCGTGCGGCCCAGCCGGATTCGCGCCGCCAGGTGCGAGGGATCGGCGGCCACCGCCCGCTCGTACGCGTCGCGCGCGTCAGTGTTCTCGTCCTTCGCCGGCCTCACACTCGGGCGGTACGCGCGCTGGTCGCGCGCCGGAAGGCCGGCGATCTTCTCGGCCACAGCCGCCTGAATATCCGGTCCCGACTGCGCCTCGTGCAGCAATCCCCGAAGGAACTGCACCTCGGCATCGTCAGGAAACAGTTCGAGCGCGCGCTCGAGGTGCGGGTTCGCTTCCGTGAAATTGCGCGTGCCCTGCAGGTGATGCGCAACCGCTACGTACCACAGCCTGGCGTGTGGATCGCCGCGCGGGCGCACCAGGTGCAGCAGCGATCGGCCGAGCATCCAGTGCCACGGCCGTCCCTCGTCGCGCAGATTGCGGCCGTCGCTGACGAGATGTCCGACACCCTCGCTCGTCGTCACGTGCGCCGCGGGATCCACGCGCGCAATGTCTGCGTGGAGCATCGCCGCGAGCTTGAGGAAGCGATCGAGTCCCATCCCGGCGATGCGACCGGCGCGAAGCTTCAACGCCGCGAGATTATCGGGCGCGAGCGCGCGCGTGCCGTAGCGCGAGAACAGCTCGTCGAGCGGACGCGGACGTTCGTGAAGCCCCTCGATCACGTCTCGCAGGGCGAACACCATGTACGGAAACACGGACTCGAGGTCCGACGCCGGCATGGCGAGCATCGCCGCAACCGCTCGGTCGCGCGCGCCGGGCGTGTGCGCCTCGATGGCGTCGAGCCACACATCGAAGTGCTTCCACGTGTCGGCGGGCTCCTGCTCCGCCTGCGCGGCTGCCGCGCGGGGCGCGCCCATCAACACCGCGGCGGCCAGCAGCAGCGACGCGGCGCGCATCAATGCAGCGCCGCCCGCTTCACGACACCGCCTTCCACCTCGGACAGCGCGTGCGACACGATGAACGCGTTCTCGTCGATGGCCTTGACGATGGTCTTGACCTTGCCGATCTCGAGGCGCGTGACGACGCAATAGAGGATGTGCTGCTCGGAGCCGGTCATGCCGCCGTAGCCGCGATACACGGTGACGCCGCGGCCGAGCGACGTGGTAATCGCGTTGCGAATGTCGCCCGAGCTGCCCGACACGATCGTCATGGCGGTGTATTCCTCGATGCCGTGAATGACGAAGTCGAGCGTCTTGGCCGCCGTGAAATACGTGAGGATCGAATAGAGGGCTGATTCGACGCCAAGCACCGACATCGCGGCCAGGAACAACACCACGTTGAAGACGAGGATGACATCGCCCACCTTCAACAGGTGGCTGCGCTTGCTGATCAGCAGCGCGGCGATTTCCGTGCCGTCGAGGACGGCGCTGCCGCGCATCGCGAGACCGATGCCGCCGCCGAGGAAGAACCCGCCGAAGACGGCCTCGAGCAGGCGGTCGCTGGTCACCGCCGGAAAGTGGATGAAGGCGAGGGCCAGGGCGAGGCCGGTGATGCCGATGGCGCTGCGCACGGCGAACGCCGGCCCAATCACCTTCCAGGCTACGGCGATGAACGGCAGGTTCACGATCGGCAGCCACAGGGCGAGCGGCAGCGCCGTCACCCGATCGAGCAACATCGACACGCCTGTCACCCCGCCGTCAATCAGGCCGCCCGCCAGCAGAAAGCCCTTAAGACCCATGCCTGCGGACAGAATCCCGACGAGAATGAGAAGCGCGTTTTTGGTCTCGCGTAACCCTCTGCCTACCTTCACTCACACTCCTTTATGCACGCGCCAGAAGTGTAACGCGGCGGGGAACGCTGCTTGCAGCCCCGGGCATGCGAGAGGATCGCCATGCCCGAAGTGCTCGCGACGTATGGCAAACCCGTAATTGCGCCGGACGGCACCGCCTACCGCGCGCAGGCCGTTGGCAGCCCTGCCGACGACGGGACCGCCCGGTGGGAAGGCTGGATCGAGTTTCTGCCGCTCGACGGCGTGAAGCTGCGCGCCGCGCGGTAGGCGCCGCCGCCTCGCCGCGACAGATAGTGCCGGGGGGTATGCACGCCGCCGATCCGAAACGGCGGCCTCCCTCCTGCCGTATTCGATCGCGGGATTCCCCGCTAGAATCAACGCCTCTACTTCATGTCAAAACCCAACGTCGTTGCTGCTCCTGCTGCGCCCGGTGACCGTGATTTTGCCGCCATGCTGGCGCTGTTTGTCGGCAGCGGCGCCGCCGCGCTGATCTATCAGGTCGTCTGGTTTCAGATTCTCTCGCTGGTCATCGGATCGTCCACCGTCTCGCTCGGCGTGCTGCTCGGCACGTTCATGGGCGGCATGTGCCTGGGCAGCCTGCTCCTGCCGCGGTTCGTCTCGGCGGCGCACCATCCGCTCAAGGTCTACGGCGTGATGGAGCTGGCGATCGGCGTCATCGGCCTGCTGGTGCTGCTGATCGTGCCGCTCATCGGCAGCCTCTACACCGCGTGGGCCGGCACGGGGATGTTCAGCATGATCCTGCGATCGATCGTCGCGGCGATCTGCCTGCTGCCGCCGACGCTGCTGATGGGCGCGACGCTGCCCGCCGTGGCGCGCTGGGTGGAAACGACGCCGAAGGGCGTGTCGTGGCTCGGGTTCTTCTACGGCGGCAACACGGGCGGCGCCGTCATCGGCGCGCTGCTCGCCGGCTTCTACCTGCTGCGCGAGCACGACGTGATGGTCGCGACGTTTGCCGCCGTGGCCCTCAATGCCGTCGTCGGCGTCGCGGCGCTGCTCATGGCGAAGCGCTCGCCCTACACGCCGTCGGCCAAGGGCACCGAGGACGTGCGCGCGGTCAATCCCACGCCGATCTACCTCGCCATCGGCATCTCGGGCATGACGGCGCTGTCGGCCGAAGTGCTCTGGACGCGCCTGCTCTCGCTGCTCTTCGGCGCGACGGTCTACACCTTCTCGCTCGTGCTCGCCGTCTTTCTGACCGGGCTCGGCATCGGCAGCAGCGTCGGCTCGATGGTGGCGCCGCGCCTGGCGCGTCCGCGCGTCGCGTTCGCGTGGTGCCAGATCCTGCTGATCGCCGGCATCGCCTGGACGTCGTACGTGCTCTCGGCGTGGATGCCGTACTGGCCCGTCAATCCCTCGCTCGCGACGAGCCCGTGGATCAACTTCCAGCTCGACCTGGCGCGCTGCCTCTTCGCGGTGCTGCCGCCCGCCATTCTGTGGGGCGCCAGCTTCCCGCTCGCGCTCGCCTCGATTGCCGCGCCCGGACAGGATCCCGGCCGCCTCGTCGGCCGGCTCTACGCTGCCAACACGGTCGGCGCCATCGTCGGTTCACTGTTCGCCAGCCTGCTGCTCGTGGCGTGGATCGGCACGCAGAAGGCGCAGCAGCTGCTCATCATCAGCGCGGCAATCTCGGGCATCATCGTGCTCGCCACCGACAAGCTGCGCCGCGCCACGTTCGGCGCCCAGCTCGCGCCGGCCGTCGCCGTCCTGCTCGCCGTGGTGCTCGCGCGCGCCGTGCCGCCGGTGCCCGGCCTGCTGATCGCCTACGGCCGCTATGCCGCCACGTGGATCGGCCAGAACGACATCTTCTATTCGGGTGAAGGCCTCACATCGTCGGTGGCCGTCTCGCGCACGCCGAACGGTGTGCTCAACTATCACAACGCCGGCAAGGTGCAGGCCTCGAGCGAGCCGCAGGACATGCGGCTGCAGCGCATGCTGGGCCATCTCACCACACTGCTGCCGCCGAACCCGGCATCGGTGCTCGTCATCGGCTGCGGCGCGGGCGTCACCGCCGGCGCGGCCAGCGTGGATCCTGGCGTCACGCACCTGAAGATCGCGGAGATCGAGCCGCTCGTGCCGCAGGTGGTGTCGCGCTTCTTCGGCGATCACAACTTCAACGTCGTGACCAACCCGAAGACGACGATTCACCTCGATGACGCGCGGCACTTCATCCTGACGACCGACGAGAAGTTCGACGCGATCACGTCAGACCCGCTCGACCCATGGGTGAAGGGCGCGGCCAATCTCTACACCGAGGAGTTCTTCGAGGCGGCGAAGGGCCGGTTGAATCCGGGCGGCGTCGTCACGCTGTTCGTGCAGCTGTACGAAAGCAACCTCGAAGCGGTCAAGAGCGAAATCGGCACGTTCCTGAAAGTGTTTCCGAACGGCAGCGTGTTCGCGAACACGATTGAAGGACGCGGCTACGACCTCGTGCTCGTCGGCAGCCTCGAGCCGCTGCGCATCGACGTGGATGCCGTGCAGCGCAAGCTGGAGGATCCGGCGTACGGCGTGATGGCGCAGTCGCTGCGCGAGATCGGCATGTTCTCCGCCGTGGATCTGTTCGCGACCTATGCGGGCAACGCGACGGAGCTGGCGCCGTGGCTCCAGGACGCCGAGATCAACCGCGATCGCAACCTGCGGCTGCAGTACCTCGCGGGCATGGGCCTGAATCTGTATCAGAGCGACGCCATCTATCAGGACATGGTGCGCTACGCCGGGTACCCCGAGCAGATGTTCACGGGCTCCCCCGACACGTTGACGCGCCTGCGCGACGCCGTGTGGCGCTCGCGCGGCCGCTAGTCGCGGTGCTTGTCGTACCAGAGGCCGAGATGCGTGCGGCTTTCGAGCGCGCGCGGGCCGCGGACGGCGAGCCGGGTCAACTCGCGCATCATCCCGCGGAAGCCAAGCAGCCGGAACTTGCGGCCTGAGGTCACGACGGGATGGCGCACCATGCGGAAGCGCCCGATCTTCTTGAGCGCGCGCGCCAGGTGAATCTCCTCGGACGCGAAATAGCGCTCGTCGAAGCCGCCCGCCGCCTCGAACGCCGCGCGCGTCATGAACATGTAGGCGCCGCCCGGCATGTTCAGCAGGATCATCCCCCACTGCAGCGGCGCCCACGAGGCGCGCGCCCATAGCGGCTCGCCGGCGGGAAGCCGGCCCGGCGCGCCGCCGGCACTGATCCCTTCCCCGAGCGCTGCCAGCGTATCGCCGAGCGTGGCCGCGGGCAGCAGCGTGTCGGCGTCGACGAAGATCAGCCATTCCCCCTGCGCAGCGCGCGCGCCCGCGTTGCGCGCCGCCGCGATCTGCCGCACCTTGGCCCGCACGACACGCGCGCCTGCCGCCTCGGCCACCGCCGCTGTCCGATCGGTGGAGTCGTCATCGACCACCACGATCTCATACGGCCCGGCGCCGCGTGTGGCCGCAAACGCCGCGCGAATGGCCTCAATCGTGGCGCCAAGCAGCGCCTCTTCGTTGTGCGCCGGGACGACGACCGAAATCACGCAAGCGCCGACGTGCAATGCGCGCAGCGCACGGCCTTCAACGGAATCGTCGACAGGCACTGCGGACATTCCCTCGTCGTCGGCGCCGCGGCCTCGGGCTCGTTCTTCATGCGGTTGTAGGCGCGCACGACCAGGAAGATCACGAACGCGACGATCAGGAACGTGATGATGTCGTTGATCAGCTGGCCGTAGGCAATGACCGGCACGCCCGCGGCCTTCGCGTCGGCGAGTGACGCAGGAATGCCACGCGAGGGATCGAGCACATAGAACAGGCTCGCGAAGTCGATGCCGCCGATCATCATGCCCAGCGGCGGCATGAGGACGCCGTCGACCAGCGTGGCGATGATCTTCCCGAACGCGGCTCCGATGATCACGGCGACCGCGAGCTCGATCACGTTGCCGCGCGCGATAAACGATCGAAATTCCTTGAGCATGGCGTCACTCCAGCGGCTGGCCGTTCCTCTTCCACGCGCGCATGTGGCCGCGAAGCAGCTGCACGCGGGTATAGCCGCGGGCGCGGAGGAGGGCCTTGGCCATCCACGCACGCGGCCCGTGGCCACAGTACACCGTAATCGGATCGTCGCGCGAGGCGGCGAGCGAGGACGCGCGGAACCAGACCAGCCAGAACGGCACGTGCCGCGCGCCGGGCACGTGTCCCTGCTCGTACTCACGCCGCGATCGCACGTCGAGCGTGATCATGGCCGGCAGGGCTTCAGTGGTGACGATGGCGCAGGCGGCGCCAGGCCTGGCGCGTCCCGATCGCGTAGAGCGTGCCGATGATGAGCGAGAGGAGCGAGAACACAAGGAAACGCAGCGGGAACGCGCCAGGCGTGCGCATCAGCAGCAGCGCTTCAGGCACCACCGACAACCCGCGCAGGATATACACCGAGGCAATCACGACAAGACCGAGGCGCACCATGGGGGGGCGCGGAATGAGTCTCGCGCCGCCGAACCCATACACCGCCCACACGGCAAAAATGAGAGCGAACACGGCCGTCAGCACCGCAGGCGCGAACGAACCCGCCTCCGTCATCTGCGCAAACTCATCGGGCGCGCCGAAGTAGCGGTAGCCGGCCGGCCCCATAGCGATGACGATGATGTGGAGGAGGGCCAAAGCAGCGCTAAGCGTGCCGCCAACGGCAAGAAGAGTCCGGCCGCGGTCATTGAACATGACGCTCGTCGTGATGGGCGCAGTCTACCGCAGAGTTTGGCCTGCTGGTCTCTCCCGATCGCTTGTGTTCGCTTGTGTCGGCCCGCGACGGGCTGGAGTCAGGCGGCGGAGGCCGTCAGGATGACAGGTTCGCCGTTTGTGATGACAAGGGTGTGCTCGAAATGCGCGGCGAGGCTGCCGTCGCGCGTGCTGATGGTCCACCCATCCTTGCCGGTGACCACCGCCTCTCCCCCCGCCGTGATGATGGGTTCGATGGTCAGCACCAGGCCGTCGCTGAGCACGTCGGCCTGCCAGCGGTCGAAATAATTCGGCACGGTGGGCTCTTCATGAATGGTGCGGCCCACGCCGTGACCCGTGAGGCCGCGGACCACCGTGAACCCTGACGCGCGGACGTGCTTGTCGACGACCCTGCCGATGGCGTTGACCTTGGTGCCTGCGCGCGCCACCGCGAGTGCGGCCTCGAAGGCCCGCTCGGCGCACGCGGCCAGCCGCGACGCGACATCGGAAGCCCGTCCGGCAGCGACGGTGCGTGCGGCATCGGCGACGTAGCCATCCTTCTGCAGCGTGACATCGAGCTTGACGAGATCGCCGGCGCCAATGCGCCGCGCGCCGGGAATGCCGTGCACGACCTCGTCGTTCACGCTGATGAGCACAGTGCGCGGAAAGCCGTAGACGTCGGCCGGCGCCGACCGCGCGCCTTCGGCCTTGACGATCGCGGCCGCCACGCCGTCGAGCTCGCCGGTCGTGATGCCGGGCCGCACTTCGCGCGCCATCGCATCGAGCACGTTGGCGACGATGCGCCCGATGGCGCGCATGCCGTGCAGGTCCGCCGGCGACTCAATCGACATCGCGGCATTCTATCCGCGTACGGAAGTGCACGCTCTTTCGACGGCCGCTTCCGCGAGCGGCGCGATGTTCCGCAGGCTCCACTTCGACGTCCGGAAAAACGCATCTCCGGCCTTTCGCATGCGCTCGGCTGGCTATGGCTAGCGGGCCGCGAACTGCGTCGTCGCGCCTTTCGGGCATGACGGCGGCACGTGCGGCTCCTGCGGCCCGTCCACATCGTCGTTGCGCACCTTGAGGTGCTCGATGATGGCGAGCCGCTCGTCGTGCGTGAGCAGCGGGCCGATGATGCCGCCGCGGGCGCGTTCGGGCCACTCGCGCTTCACGTACTTCGCGCTGAATTCGTGGCCGCGATTGCTGTTGCCGGGCCTGGTGACGTCGAAGAGCCAGTACGGCTCGGCCGCGGCGGCGAGGCCGAGATTCGTGGTGTCGAACTCGCGGCTGCCGACGCGGAACTGCGTCGGGCGATTCTCGACGGGCGACAGCAGCGCATAGATAGTCGGCACGGAGCCGTTGTGCAGGAACGGCGGCGACGCCCAGATGCCGGCGAGCGGCCGCGGCTTGTAGGCAGCCAGCACCTGCGGCATGTCGAGGATGTCGAACCCGTCGCGTTCGGCCTGCTCGGCCGGCGTATAGCGCGCGTCGGCGTACGCCTTGTCGCGAATCAGCGTGCCGAGATAGCTGAGGGCGTTGCCGACGGCCAGCCTGGCCGGATCGAGCTTGGCGAGCTCCGCGTCGAGCGCGCGGGTCATGTCTGCGATCTGCGCCTGCAGCGCCGCAATCTCGCGCGCCACCGCGGGCGACTGCGGCCCGGCCGAGAGCGAGGCGATGCGCGCGTTCCAGTACGCGGCCTGCCGGGTGTTCCAGATCTCGAGCGGCCGCCGCGCGATGCGCTGCAGGTCCTCGCGCGTCAGGCCGGTGGCGCTGATGTCGACCGTGGCGCGCGCGAAGTTGCCGGCGGTGTTGGGATCGGTGCCGATGTCGTCGATGCAGACCGTGCGCATCAGCCATTCGGGCTCGGCGTCGGTCTTGAGCGGCGAGTTCATGGCCTTGATGCCGGGCGGCGCGATGTGCGGGCCGTGGCAGCCGACGCAGTGTTCGTTGAACAGGCGCTTGCCCTCTTCGGCCTTCGCCCAGTTGATGGGGCCCATCACCTGCTCGTTCCAGGCGGGCGGCTGCAGCTTGCGCAGCGTCAGCTCGATGGTGTGGAGGTTCTCGAGAATCGTCGACGCGCCGAACCGCTCGTGCGCCGGCAGCGGCTGGCCGTACCGGTTCATCAGCGTGTACTTCGCGCCGGTGCCCATCGACTCGCCGATGTTGCGCGCCATGGGCTGGCTCACCGACGCGTTGTACTGCACCCAGTCGAACTTCCAGATGTTCCACACCGGCGGGTAGTTCACCGGGGCATCGGCCACCTGGTAGTTCGCCGCCGTCAGGTGATCGCCGAACACGGTGTTCGAGATGCGCGCGAGCGCGTCGGTGCGGCCGTAGCCTTCTTCGGTGGGCACGAGGTCGTGCCACCACTCGGTGGCGCCCATGGCGCCGAGCTGCCCGAGCACCGACATCAGCTGCCGGTGCAGCGTGAGGCTCTGGCTCCATGAGTGATCGCGGCCAAGCACGTGGTCGGCAAACCGGCCGAACTTGAGGGGATTGAACGCCGTGCTCGCGATCGACGACATCAGCGTGGGCACGAAGTGGCCGAGATTCGAATCGGTGAACGCATGGATCGCCGAGCCGCCGTCGATCCTGAGCGCGGTCGTCCGGCCGTCGCGCGTGACGTTCAACTGTCCCGTGTGGCACGCGGCGCAGGTCAGGTCGAGCATCTCTTCGTTCAGCGTGCGATCGAAGTGCTTCGAAAATCCCACCGGCAGGCCGTCCGGGTTTTTTGCCGACATGCCGTCGACGAGAAAGCCGTAGCGGCGCAACAGATCCGGATCGGCCAGCCGCGTGCGGCTGAGCGGCATCTCGAGATGCACGAACCAGCTGTAGCGCAGGTCCTTGAGGCCCGCGCCCTGCGCCGTGTAGTAGTACGTCTGCCGGTCGGAGGCGTCGACGCCGCTGCCCCAGCCCTGATCGGCCACGACGAGCGTGGATGGCGGTTCGGCAGGCAGTGTGCCGTGATTGTTGTGGGTGCGGATCACGGTGACGAGCGCGAGCACGAACACGCCCAGCAGGACCGCGCCCATGACGGCGCCGGCAGCTTTCGCGACGGTGCGCACGCGAAGCCCGCCGGCCGCGGGCAGCGACTGCGCCGCCGTGTTGCCGAGCCTGGCCTTGCGGCTCGACGCCTCGGGCGACCAGCGCGCGCGATTGATGCTGCCGATCGGCCGGCTCTCAGGTGTCGAATGCTCGGTCACGTCGATGTAGGCGGCCGCGCAATCCTCATCGGACATGATCGAATTGCGCTCGAGCGTCAGCCGCGCGACGGGGTGGAACGGGGCCTCGGCTTCCTTCCATTCCGGCACGGCGTTCTCGACCCAGAACTGCGGCGTCCCGGTCTTGCCGTCATGCGTCATCCGGCCGGCGTCGAGCAGCTGCAGCGCGAAGTCGAATGAGGCCGGCTCCGGATCCTGCGACAGGTGGCGCGCCAGCTCGTCGCGCAGGACGTTGGCGCTCTTGCCGTCGAATCTCGCCGCATTCGCCAATCTGGGAATCGCCGAATACTTGATGGCTTCGTCCTCGCCGTGCAGGAACGGCACGTTGCTCCAGAAGCGCGTCTGCTGGTACGGACGCAGCGGCTGGCCCTGCTGCGCCTTGCCGAGTTTCGCGATCCGGAGAATCGCCCGCTTGTCGCGCCACGGCAGTTTCAGGAATTCCCAGAGCTGGCCGAGGCCGCTGGCGCGCGCGCGCATCCGCATGAACGCCGCGAAGTCATGCGCGTCGTTGATGGGGAACACCGGCGCGTTGTTCATCGTGTAGTCGTGCCGCTGCGGCCCGTTCGGACCGGGCACGTCAATCGAGAACGACATCGCGCGGACATCGGCTTTCGTGTCGGCCAGAATCGTCGACGCCGCGTTGGCGAAGCGCACGGTCGCCGCGTAGCGGCCCGGCTTCGCGAACACGCCCCGCGCGAGCCGCGCGCGCAGCGCCGGGTCGGCCACCGTCTGGCCCAGATCGAAGACCTCGAAGGTCGCGCGGCAGCACACGCCTTTCGTGTGCGTGCCGCGGCCGAGCGCCCGCTTCTGCTCGGCGGCAAACCGCTGCTGCACCACCAGGAAGGCGCGGGTGAGGTCGGCGATGTCGAGATCTTCGGTCGGACGTTTCTGCTCGAAATCCATCGGATTATCCAATCGCAGCCAGCACGCCCTGCGCGGCCATGAGGTCGGCCGTGCCGTGCCCTTCGGTAAACCACCCGTACACCGGAGCCAGCAACGCCCGCGCGTCGCCCGCCCGGCCGTCAGTCGCCATCATCTGCGCCAGCGACGTAGCGGCGCGCAGCTCGAACGATTTCGCCTCGCGGTTGCGCGCCACCTCGAGCGCGGTGCGCAGGCTCTCTTCCGCGGCGGCCGCATCGCCCTGCGCCGCCAGCAGCTCGCCGCGCAGCCGGTGCAGCTCCGCGAGGAAGCCGTGCTCGTGGGTGCGTTCGGCGTGCGCAAAGCCTTCGTTCACGGCGGCGAGCCCTTCATCCGGCCGCCCGTCGCGCAAGAGCGCGTCGGCCAGCAGCGACAGGAACATCGTGCGCGTCAGGCCCGACCGCAGCGCCTGCAGCGCGTCGAGCGCCGACCGAAGCTGCGCCACGGCGCCGGGCGTGCGCCCCTGGAGCGCCATGGCCGAGGCCTGGAACCCGCGCGCCCACTCCGCTTCCTGCGCAAACTCGTGCTCGCGGCAAAGGCCGACGATCTCGTCGCCGAGCGCAATGGCCTCCGCCGACTCGCCGCGATACAGGTGGATGCCCTGCGCCACGATCAGCGCGAAGACGAATGTCACCGGCTGGCGCTGCTGCCGGCCGAGGGCAATCGTCTCGTGGCTGCGCGTCAGCGCCTGATCCGGATAGCCGAGCGCCCAGAGCGGACGGCTCGACATGGCGCGCGCCACCATGCCGGGATCGATGCCGAACATCGCGTTGTAGGCCCGATGCTGGGCCGGCACGTGGCGCTCGCGCGCACGCTCGAGCAGCCGGTGCGACTCGGCGAAATTGCCGATGAATTCATTCGACACGCCGGCGACGTGATCGACCGCCATCAGGAACGGCTGCTGATTGGCGGCCTCGGCCTGCGCCATCAACGTCTTCGTGTCGGCCGCCACCTGCGCGAGATCCCCGCGAATCATCCGGAAGAACGTCAGGTTCCAGAGCACCGGAAACAGCTCCGGCGGATCGTGCAGCTCCTGGCAGATCTGCCGCGCGCGCCCGAAGGCCGACTCGAGCTCGGGGGCCGCCCAGCCCTTGACGGCGCGCAGGCACAGGCCGCGAATCATCTGCAGCCCGAGCTCGAGCTGCTTCCGCTCGGGCCCGTTCGGCAGCGTGCGCAGGCCGTCGATGCCGCGATCAGCCAGCGCCAGCGCCTCGCGAAACGCGAACAGCGACACGGCCCGCTGCGCGGCCATGAAGAAATACCGCGCAGCCGCGGCGAAGTCGCGCGCGCCTTCGAACAGCACGGCCAGCCGGCCGGCCACGGCCTCGACGTCGCTGCCGTGATGTTTCGCGAGCGCGGCCGCGACCGCGCCAGAAATGGCGGCACGCCGCGTCGGCTGCAGCGTGCCGAACAGCACGTTCTGATAGAGCACGTGGACGAACTGATACTGCAGCGTGAGCGTGCGATCGGGAAACTCGTGCTCCTCGCCGCGGCGCACGAACACGTGCACGCGCTCGAGCGCCTCGAGGCGCTCCTCGACATCGCCCGGATCCATCCCCGCCGCTTCACCGGCGGTGGCCGAATCGAAGTCGCTGCCCTGTACGCTCGCCGTCAGCAGCAACCGCCGGTCGTCCTCATCGACCTGCTCGATCTTGCGCGCGATCATGCCGCGCACCGATTCCGGCAGGTCGCGCGAGGCCGCCGGCACGCCGCCCGCCAGCAGCCACGTGCCGCGCTCCTCGACGATGGCGCCGGTGTCGCGGAGATAACGAACCAGATCCGCCATGAACAGCGGGCTGCCTTCCGTCTTGGCGTGCACCGCCGCGGCAAAGTCGGGCGGAAACCGGTTGGCCGGAAACTGCAGCGCCAGGTACCGCTCGATGTCTTCGGGCGCGAGAAACCGCAGCTCGATTTCCTCGAACAAACCGCGCGACTGCAGGTCGCTGCGAATGCCGAGAAAGGGATGCTTCGCCAGCGCCATGTCGGACGGCCGGTAGTTGGTCACCACCAGCAGGCGCATGTCCTCGAAGCGCGCCGCGAGGTAGTTGAGCATGTCGACGGTCGACACGTCCGCCCAGTGCAGATCCTCGATGAACACCACCAGCGGCTGCCGCTTCGACAACTCCTGCAGCAGCGCCGCCAGCTCGCGCTTCATCCGCTCCGGCGACACGGCGGGCGCCGGCTCGCGCAATTCGGTGAGGGCCGTATCGCCGTCGCTGTAGGTCGCCACCTGCACGTACCAGCTCGGCGCAACGGTCTTGATGATCGGCGCGATCGTGGCGCCGCCGCCGCTGCGCATCAGGCTGTCGAGCACCTCGAGAATCGGCAGGTACGCTTCGGCGCCCGCCAGACTCTCAGAGCATCGGCCGCGCGCGACGGTCGGGCGATCGCCCCGGCGCAGCAGATCGTTGAAGAACTCTTCGACGAGGCTGGTCTTGCCGATGCCGGGCTCGCCCGTCACCGCGACAATCAGGCTGCGGCCGCTCTTCACGCGGCCGAACGCGCGCAGCAGCTGTCCGCGCTGGACGTCGCGGCCCACCGTGATCTTCGACGCGGACGCCGGCAGCGCCGGCGGCAGATCGAACGCGGCGGTCGCGGCCGTCGTGGCCGCCAGCTGCCGCTCGACATCGCGCGCCGACGGCCGGCGCTCCGGATCCTTCTCGAGCATCCGGAAGATCAGCTCTTCCATCGCGCGCGGCACGGGCTCGCCCGCCGGCGCAAACGGCGGCGGCTGATCGGAAATGATGCGGGCGATCAACGCCACCGACGTCGGCGCCGTAAACGGGCGCCGCCCCGCCACCATTTCGTACAGCACGATGCCCAGCGCAAAGATGTCGGCCGCCGGCCCCGCCGTGCCGCCAATCGCCTGCTCGGGCGCCATGTACGCCGGCGTCCCCAGCAGCAGCCCCGGCATCGTCTGCAACTGCGTCTGCTCCGACTCCGGCGCGCCGTCGATCTCGAGATGACGCGCGAGGCCGAAGTCGAGCACCTTCACCAGGCCGTCGGCGCGCACCATGATGTTCTCGGGCTTGACGTCGCGATGCACGATGCCGGCAGTGTGCGCCGCGCCGAGCGCGCGCGCGACCTGCATGCCCACGTCGGCGACGGCCTCCGGGGCGTGTCCGCCGGCCAGGCGCGAGCGCAGCGTGACGCCGTCGATGAACTCCTGCACGAAATAGGGATGCCCCTCGGGAGTCTCGCCGACTTCGTGAATGATGACGATGTTCGGATGATTGAGCGCCGAGGCGGCTCGCGCCTCGCGCATGAACCGCTGCGCCGACACAATGCGGCCATCGCCCGTGGCGCGCATGACTTTGACCGCGACCGGACGGTTCAGGCGCGTGTCGAAGGCGCGAAACACCTCGCCCATGCCGCCTTCGCCCAGCCGGCCATCGAGGCGGTAGTGGCCCAGAGTCGTTGGATTCACGGAGTGCGCGAAATATAGCAGAGTCGGCGGCGCGCTGCTGAGGTTATACTCCCGCCCTACACTCATGAAAACCGAGCCCGGCCGCGGCCCGCAGTCGTGGTGCGACGTCCTCGAAGCCGAGTACGCGGCGCGCTACGGCGTGCCGGCGCTCGCCGACGATGCGCCGCGTGATGCTGATCTGAGGCTTCGCGCGGTGCACGCGCGCATCCACGAGCGCGCGCCAAGCGCCGTGTGCCTGTCGGGCGGCGGCATCCGCAGCGCCACCTTCGCGCTCGGCGTGCTGCAGGGGCTCGCGCACGCGGGTGTGCTGAAGACCGTCGACTATCTGTCGACCGTCTCGGGCGGCGGGTACACGGGTGGATGGCTGACGGCGTGGCTCCACCGTGAGGGCACAGCCGGACGCGCCGAGGTGATGCGCGAGCTGGATCCGGCGACGGCCGCGCAGCAGGGATCGCTCGACGATCCGTCGCCGGTCGATCGGCTGCGCGCGACGTGCCGCTATCTCGCGCCGCAGGGCGGCATCGTGTCCGCCGACGTCTGGACGCTCGTCACCACGATGTCGCGCAATCTCTTTCTCAACTGGCTGGTGCTGCTGCCGTTGCTCGCCGCCGCGCTGCTCGTGCCGGCCCTTTACTACGCGGTCGTCCATCTCTTCGAAGTGAACACCGTCGTGACACCGTGTGGATGGACCACGCTGGGGACGCCCGCACAGGGGTTTTTGACTATCGGGCTCGCCGGCCTCGGCGTGGCGAGCGCGTATGTGGTGCTCACGTTCGTGGGCGCGGGCGGCAAGTGGTCGCAGGGACGATTCCTGTCGCTCTTTCTCGCGCCGGCGCTGGCCGGCGCCGTGTCGCTGACGCTCTTCTGGTCGGCCATGCCGTGCAACCTCAACGTCGGACCGACGCTGATTCTCACCGCCATCGTGCCCGCGGCGGGATGGCTGATCGTCGGCGGCAGCCGGCACGGCAAAGGCGGCCTCCTGATCGCGGCCGGCGCGCTGGCCGCGGTCACGGCCATGATGTGGTTCGCCGCCCACCAGGTGTTCCCGACGCCGGAGCAGGCCCTGCATCGCGCCGTCGGGCGCACGGGCGGCACCGCGGCCATGTTGCTGCTGTTCGCCGCGATCGCGCGCAGGCGATGGCCCCGGACACCCGGCGCCGCGGGCAGCACGCCCCTCATTCAGGTGGGGCCGCTCACCATCGCCGGCGCCATCGCCGGCGGTGCGTTATTCGGCGGGGGCGCGTACTGGTTCGCCATGCACCCGTTCGGCTTCGGGCACGGCCTGCATCAGTTTTACGCCACGTTCGCCGTGCCGATCGTGCTCGGCCTGGCACTGCTGGCGATCGTGCTGTTTGCCGGCATCGCCAGCGCCGATCAGGACGATGCGGCGCTCGAATGGTGGAGCCGGTGCGCCGCGTGGATCGCGATTGCGGCGACGCTGTGGGCCGCGAGCGGCCTGCTCGTGTTCTACATGGCCGACCTGATCGAAGCCGGCCTGCAAACTGTCTCGCGAACCTTCGAGGTGAATCACAAGCTCTCGACGACGGCGCTGGCGGTGCTCGTGCCGCTTCTGAGCTCGCTGGCAGGGCTGGCGTCGCGCGGCGCGGGCGGCGACACGGGCAAGCCGTCGGCCCTCAAGGCGCTGCTGATCCAGATGGCGCTGCCGCTGGTCATCCTCGTGCTGCTGTCGACCGTCGCGTGGGCCAACCTGCGCCTGCAGGGCGCGCTCGAATATCACCGGAGTCCTGAAGGCGTGCCCTGCGCCGGCTCGGACATCGCAGGCGACCTCAACACCCCGAACGACTGTCATCCGCGCGGCGCCGGCCTTGGCGAGTCGGCGATCACATTCGCCGGCCTGGTGATCTTCAGCCTGCTCATGAGCCGTCTGATCCCGGTGAACCGCTTCTCGCTGCACGGGATGTATCGGCACCGCCTGATCCGGACGTTCCTCGGCGCCTCACGCCGCGATCGCTCGCCCAACGCCTTCACCGGTTTCGACGCCAACGACGACGTGCGCGTGCACCATCTCGCCGACGTGCGGCCGTTCCATGTCATCAACACCACGCTCAACGCGGTCTCGTCGACACACGTGGGACGGCATGAAACGAAGGCCCAGTCGTTCACGTTCAGCCCGCTCTCGGTCGGCAACCGGTTTGTCGGCTACCGCAGCGCGCGCGAGTACGGATCCGACGAGGACGCGCACGGCTCGGGCGTTTCGCTGGGTCTCGCGCTCGCGGTGTCGGGCGCCGCCGCGAGCTCCGCGATGGGGATGTACTCCTCCAAGGCTCGCGCGTTCCTGCTGACGCTTGCCAACGCGCGACTGGGCCTCTGGTTCGGCAATCCGCAGAGTGAGAAGAACTGGAAGCGCAGCGAGCCGCCGCTCGGCGTGGAGCCGCTGGCACGCGAGATGCTCGGGCTGACGACCGACAACAACCCGTACGTGTACCTCTCGGACGGCGGGCACTACGAAAATCTCGGCCTGTGGGAAATGGTCGCCCGCCGCTGCCGCGTCATCGTCATTTCCGATGCGGGTTGCGACCCCGAGTACACGTTCGCGGATCTGTCGAACGCCGTGCGGCGCATCCGGCTCGACCTCGGCGTTCCGATTCTCTTCGAGCCGCTGCCCATGACGCGCGACGGCCAGGGCCGCACGAATCGGCACGGCGCCATCGGCACCATCGACTACGCCGCCGTGGACGGCCCGGGCGCGCCCGCGGGCACGATTCTCTATCTGAAGGCCACGCTGTCAGGCGACGAGCCGGTGGACGTGCTCAATTTCGCGGCCTCGGATCCGCTCTTTCCGCACGATTCCACCAGCAATCAGTTTTTCGACGAGGCGCGGTTCGAGAGCTACCGCGCGCTCGGGTATCACACCGTGTTGTCGGTGACTGCGGGGCTGCAGGGCGTGGACAGCGCAGAGGCGTTGTGCGCCGTTGCGAAGAAGACGCTGGCGCACGAGCCGGCCGCCGCGGCTGCGGTAGTCTGATCTCTACTGCTTCACGACGTTCACGTAATAGAGGTCGGTGGCCACCTCGAAGACATCCTTCGGGAGTGGCGCCTTCATGACCTGCCAGTTGGTGGTGGGCGCAAGGATCTGCCAGGCGCCCGGCTTTCCAACCTTGATCGGCATCGCAAACTCGCGCTCGTCGGCATTCCACCGGTAGGCCAGCGTGCCTTCCTTGTCGTTGAACGCCAGCTCCAGGATGGGTAGATCCGCGCGACGCAGATATTGATCGAAGATCGGCGTCAGGTTCATCTTCGTCTCGGCGTTGAAGAAGGCGACGATGTCCTCGGTCATGATGTTGCGGTACTTGAACTTCTGGAAGAGGCCGCGCAGCAGCGCCCACCATTTCGCATCGTCATTCACGACGCTGCGGAGCGTGTGCAGGAACAACGCGCCCTTGAAGTACATGTCCTGCGACGGCGTGCGATGAATGCCGCGCTGCGTGATGATGGGCTCGCGATTGCGCACCTTCGACTTGTAGCCGTTGACGTACTTCAGCGCGTCTTCGTAGCCGAACAGCTGCTCCACATAGAGGTTCTCGAGGTATGTCGTCCAACCTTCGTGAATCCACATGTCGGAGACATCGGCAGCCGACACGGCGTTGCCGAACCATTCATGGCCGCTCTCGTGAATGATGATGAAGTCGAACTTGAGGCTGACGCCGACGCCGGTCCAGTCGCGCTCGAGATATCCGTTGGCGAAGCGGTTGCCATAGGTCACCGCGCTCTGGTGCTCCATGCCTGAGTACGGCACTTCGATCAGCTTGTAGCCGTCCTTCGGGAACGGATAGGGTCCGAAGATCTTCTCGAACGCCTGGATCATCGGCTTGGCCTGCGCGAACTGCCGCTTTGCTTTCTCGAGATTGGCGGGCAGCACGTAGTAGTCGAGGGTCAGGTCGCCCATCTGCTCGGCAAAGTGCGCGTACTTCGCGATGTTCAGCGACACGTTGTACGAGTTGATGGGATAGTGCACGCGCCAGTCCCAGCGCGTGTAGCCGTCGCCGAGATCCTTCGAGCCGAGCAGGCGTCCGTTCGAGACGTCCGTGAGTCCGGTCGGGATCGTGACACTCAGATCCATGCTCGACGGCTCGTCGCGCCACTGGTCCTTGTTCGGCCACCACAGGCTGGCGCCCTGCCCTTCGTTGGCGGTCACGATCCAGTGATTGCCGGCCGGATCCTTACTGAAACTGAATCCGCCGAAGCGGCCCGTCTCGGTCGGCGAGCCTGAGTAGTGGAAGTCGATGGTGTACTCGCGGCCCGCCCGCAGCGTTTCGGGAAAGTCGATGAACACCGCGTTGAGCTCACGCGTGTATTTCAGCGGCGTCGCGCCCATGATGATGCGGTCGATCGTCATGTTGGCGTAGAGGTCGAGCTGAATGCGGGTGCCGTCCTGCAGCATCTTGAAGCGGACCGTGTTCCTGCCGGCGATGTGCTTCTTATCGGGATCGATGCGAACGTCGAGGTGGTAGTGCAGCAGATCGTTGTTCGCGCGATGCGGCCCGTACTCGCCCCTGAGGATGTCGGCGCGCGACGGCGGGCGCAGCGGCGCGGGCTGCGCCGCGGCGGGCGGGCGCGGCTGCTGTGGCGGCTGCGCCTGCTGCGGCTGGCCGGCGGCGAAGAGGCTGAGAAAGACGATGGCGGCTGTGCGCATGCCGCCGATTCTAGTTCAGGCGCGCGGCGCGCGATGCCGTTCGATCCACGCGGCCCAGAGCGGGAACAGCCACATGAGCAAGCCGACGACAGCGATCGCCTGCGTGCCGGGCGGTGGGGGCGAAAACGGCCCGCTCACCCAGATGAGCGTCGTGAACAGAATCAGGCCCCAGAACGCCACCGTGCCCGTGCGATCGCGCGACGGAAACGCGGACGTGTAGAGCCAAATGGCGGCGCCGAACAAGAGGCCTTCGACAATGAAGGTGGCCGGGATGGAGTGCCAGAGGCCGAGACCGTATTCGGGGCCGCCAGGCCACAACGGAAGGTCCGGCCCGTGCGTGACGAAGTCGAGCACCCAGTGGCTCAGGACGACGGCCGCGACGAGCAGCACGCCGCTGGTCAGCCGCAGGCGGGCGCGGGCCACAAGCGCAATCACCGCGGCCCAGACGCCCGCCATCACCAGACTGTGGCTCCACGGGTAATGGTCGAAGGCGGCGGGCGTGAAGGCCGTGTTGCCGGGATCGATGCTCACGGTTTCGATGCCGGCGAGCAGGAACATGGGCCAGAGCAGATCGAGCGCGATGGCGCCGGCGACCAGCCAGCTCAGTGGCACCGCCGGCGCCGCGCGCCTGGCGCCCAGCGCCACGGCAAAGTGTCCGACAAACATCGTGTCTCCCTTATCCGCCGCTGACGGCCGGCAGAATGATGATCTCAGAGCCGTCGCGCACGGGCGCGTCGAGCCCGCCGTGGTGCCGGATGTTCTCGCCGTCGACGAAGATGTTGATGTGCGTGCGGACGTCACCGAGCTCGTTGAGCACGCGGTCGCGGGCGCCCGGGCACTCGCGCCACAGCAGCGCCAGCGCGTCGCGCGCCGTGGCCGCCGTGCCGCCCACGCGCACGTCGCTGCGCCCGCCGGAAAACTCCCGCAGCGCGCCGGGCATCACAAAGACGAGCGACATCAGACGATCGCGGCCTTGACTGAGATCACCGGCGGCAGGCCGTCGAGGATTTCGGTCCAGTGCTCGCCCTCGTCGGCCGATCCGAATAGCTTGCCGTTGCGCGTGCCGAAGTACACGCCCGCCGGATCAAGCCGATCGACGGCGAGCGCGTCGCGCAGCACCGTCTCATACGCATCGTCCTGCGGCAGGCCGGCCGTCATGGCCTGCCAGGTGGCGCCGGCGTCGCGGGTGCGATAGACGCGCAGCTTTCCTTCCGGCGTGCAGCGGAACTCATCGGACTCGAGCGGCACGATCCAGGCGGTGTCGGGCTGCGACGGATGAATGCCGACCGGGAACCCGAAGTCGGAGGGCACGCCGTTGGCGATGTCGACCCAGGTTTCGCCGCGATCGTCGCTGCGGTACAGGCCCCAGTGATTCTGCAGAAACATCCGGGCAGGATTCTTCGCGGACTGGACGACCTTGTGAACGCACTGGCCGAACTCCGGAAACTTGTCGGGCAGAAACACCGCGCGGACGCCCGTGTTCGACGCGCGCCAGGACGTGCCGCCATCCTCGCTGACGTACATGCCACCGGTGGAAATGGCAATGCGGATGCGTTTCGGATCAGCGGGGTCGAGCAGGATGGTGTGGAGGCACAGCCCGCCGCCGCCTGGCTGCCACTGCTCGCGATGCGGGTGGTTCCACAGTCCCTCGTTGAGGGTCCACGTGTCGCCGGCGTCGCGCGACACGAACACCGCCGCCGGCTCGACGCCGCAGTAGATGGTGTCCTGCTCGGCATGGCGGCCCGGCATAATCTGCCAGATCTGTTTCAGCGCGGCGCCGGTGCCTTCCGGAAACTTGACGTTCGCGGCTTCGGGGTTGGTCCACGTGCGGCCGAAGTCATCGCTGGATCGCAGAAGGCCGCCCCAGTGCATGCTGTTCGGGCCGGCCCAGATGCGGTTGCGTCCTGCTCGCGCGTCGTAGGCCATGGCATAGACCGCGCTGCCGGGGAAGTACGGGCCGCCGACGTCCCATGTGGTGCGATCGCGGCCAGCGTGCAACACGAAAGCGCCCTTCATGGTGCCGACGAGCAGCAGAACATCGCCGGGCTTCGGATCGACGTGCGTGGCTACAGGCATCTGGTGCTCCCGCCAGAGTTTCCCACATGAGAGCTTTTTGCGCGCCGAACGACCGTCATGGCTCCCCAGACGAGGGCTCCTGCCATGATCGCGAGTCCAATCCTGTGGGCCGCCAGACCCAGGGTCTGATCCAGGTGGAGCCAGCCCATCTCCGTGAGCAGGTATTCCCAGTCGTGCCCCTCGACCTCGGCGCCGGTGCGGCCGCCCAGCAGCACCATCTGGAGCCGGCGCGCGTCGGCAATGTACGGCGCGAGATCGAGCAGGTTCTCGCCCGCCCACCACACGGCCACCGCGGCGCCGAACCGGTCGCCCTGCCGAAGAAATGCGACGGCCGCGACAATTGGCACCAGGCACTGCAGCAGACTGCCGCCCAGCGCCGTCATGAACCGCCCGAGAAAGCTGAAGATGACGTGGCCGGCCTCGTGAAACACGAGGTTCGGCAAATGCAGGAAGGAATCAGCGGCCGCGCCGAACGGCGCAAACGACAGCGTCCAGATGGCGAGCCCGGCCAGCAGTGCGGCACGCCCGATCATGGCCGGCTAGCGCCGCAGGACCTCGAGAAACTGCTCCCCAAGTTCCTCCGCCTTGCGCGCGCCGACGCCCTTCACGGTGCGGAGCTCCGCCATCGATTGCGGCTTGTCGCGGGCCAGTTCGCGAAGCGTCGTGTCGTGGAAGATGACGTAGGGCGGCACGCCGCGCGCGCGAGCGATCTGCAGGCGCAACGCCCGCAGTTCCTCGAACATGTCGCGGTCGACGCCTTCCCACGCCTCCGCCTCGACCCGTGACGAGCGCTTCTGCTCGCGGCCGCGCACCGTTCGCTTCTGGCGCGACAGCGCCAGCGACGGCGCCGCCCCCGGATCCTTCAGCAGCTCCACCCCGGCCTGCGTCAGCATCACCACCGGAAACGCATCGTCGGTCTGCCGCAGAAATCCCTGGGCGGCCAGCTGCTCGATGCAGCCGCGCACCTCGTTCGTGGAGAGATCTTTCAGCAGGCCGAAGGTCGTGATGTCGGCATGGCCGCGCGCGCGCACCTGTTCGGTGTCGCTGCCGCAGAGCACCGCCGCCACATGCGCGGCGCCGAAGCGCTGCCCGACGCGCGCCACGCACGACAGAATCTTCCGCGCCACGGTTACTGCATCGCCGACCGGTTCGAGCTCGCCAAGGCAGAAGTCGCAGGCGCCGCAGTCGGCGCGCTGGTATGGCTCGCCGAAGTAGCCGACCAGATGCCGATGCCGGCACCCGACGCCGGCCGCGTACCGCTCGATGTCGCGCAGCAGCCGCTTCGCGCTGTCGGTCAGCTCGCCGTTCTTCTCGAGCATCATCCGCCACTTCATGAAGTCGGCCGATGAATAGATCAGCGCGCACTCGGCCTCGAGGCCGTCGCGTCCCGCCCTGCCCGATTCCTGCTGGTAGTGCTCGAGCGACTGAGGCGCTCCGGCGTGCACGACGAAGCGCACGTCGGATCGATCGATCCCCATGCCGAACGCCACGGTGGCGACGATGACGTCGATTTCTTCGTCGAGGAACAAATCCTGATTGCGATGCCGCTCGGCATCGTCCAGCCCCGCGTGATACGGGCGCGCGCTCACGCCCTCTTCGGTGAGCCAGGCGGCCAGCGCCTCGACCTCGCGCCGCGAGGTGCAGTAGACGATGCCGCCCTCGCCCTTGTGCCGCGCGAGGATTTCCTTGAGCTGTTGCTTGAGCCCTGCGCGCGGCAGCACGCGATAGACGAGGTTTGGCCGGTCGAACGAGCCGACCAGCTCAATCGGCTGTTGCAGCCCGAGCTGCGATGCGATGTCGTTGCGGACGCGCGCAGTGGCCGTCGCCGTAAACGCGTGGAGGCTGACGCCAGGCATCCGCGTGCGCAACTGGCCAAGCTGGCGGTATTCCGGGCGGAAGTCGTGGCCCCACTGGCTGATGCAGTGCGCCTCGTCGATGGCCACAAAGCTGACGTTGTTCTTCGAGAGCCAGTTCTGGAACCCGTCTCCGCCCTCGCCCGCCAGCCGCTCGGGCGACACATACAGCAGCCGGAATTTCCCCTCACGCACGCCGCTCATGACCGAGTTGCGCTCGTCGGACGACAACGTGCTGTTCAGGACGGCTGCCGGCACGCCGTTGCCCACCAGCGTGTCGACCTGATCTTTCATCAGCGAGATCAGCGGCGAGACAACCACCGCGAGACCGTCGCGAACGAGCGCGGGCGCCTGGAAGCACAGTGATTTGCCGCCGCCGGTGGGCAGCACGACGATCGAATCGCGCTGCGCGAGGATGGCATCCATGGCTTCCTGCTGCAGCGGACGAAAAGAGGTATAGCCCCAGTAACGCTCGAGGACGTCGACGAGGGCCGCGTGGCCGGACGCGGCTTCGATGGTCACGATGGATCTAATGGTACTCGGGGCAGGCCCTCCGCGCTTGACTTCAACGAGAGAACCCCAGTTCCGACCTACATCCGCACGGCCCTGAGATCCATGGCCTTGCCACTAACTCCAAGCATGCGCTGATCCATCACCCCTGACTCGCGCCCGCATGCCGCCGACGTAGTGACGGCATCATGGATCGTGTCACGGCTGGCGCGATGACATAAAATGCCATTTCCTCGTACATCTGGCCTTTGGACTTGATCCGGTTTGGTGGACATCTTCCGAAAGGTGGATACGATGTCCGCAATGCCAGAGACTCGAAGCCGGCGCACGCGCCGACAGTTCACGGATGGGTCGAGGCAATATCTTGACCGCTGGAAGCAGGTCGCGACGCGACGCACGTTCCTTGTTCAACGCTGCCTCGAACTGTTCCTTCGAGCGCTCGTTGAAGCGTTTCAGCTCCGACGGGTCGATGAACGGATTCGGCTCTCCGCTACGCATCCGCGCGCGCTTGTCCGCCATCCGGAAAAATGAGGGATGGTTGCCGAGAAAAATATCGGCGTCCAGCGCTCCAAGCTTCTCGAACGTCCGCTGATAGTCGGCGACGATGCCGGGGTAGGTTTTGTTGCCGACCAGCGTGTCGACCACGGACGTGCTGCAGTGGAACAGCACCTTGTAGTCTCGCCCGCCCTCGCGCGCCAGCGTCGACCAGGTCGTGCAGCCCTTCGTGTGGCCCGGCGTGATGTGCGCCGTCATGACGACGCTCCCGAGCGTGACCGTGTCGCCATCCTTCAACGTCCGGCTCACCCGGACGGCCGGCATATCCTCCCGTCCCGCCGAAAGCACCGCGCCATCCTCGGCGCTGGCCGCGAGCGGTGCCCCTGACAGACGCTGCAGCTCCGCGAGCCCACCACCATGATCGAAGTGCGCATGGCTGTTGAGCAGCTGCTTCACGCCGCGGACGTCGAAGCCGAGCGCCGCCACGTTCTGCGCGATACGTGGCGCCGTTTCGGGCAGGCCGCCGTCGAGCAGGATCGAACCATCGGGCGCGTGAATGAGAAAGGCGCTGACGCCGGCCGCGCCCACGTAGTAAACGTTGCCGATGATTCGGAACGGCTCGATCGGCTGGTTCCACTCACGGCGCTGATCTGAGGATTGCTGCGGCGCCAGCATCGACCAGGCAAACAGAAAGGTACACGTCCACATGCGAACCATGAGGAAGTGTACCTTTCAGTCCCGGTCGCGATCTACCGATCGTTAATCGTCAGCCCCTGGATCACGCGATTGAAGATGCGCTGATAGGCGCTGCGCTCGTTCTGCGGCGACACGCCAATCACGAACAGCGTCGACCCGTCGCTGAGCATCGTCGTGGCCAGCCGCACGAACTCGCGCTGGCCGGTGATCGCGGACATGTTGGTCAGCGTCGTCTGCACACCCGCCCGCCCGCCGACGTTCGCGCGCGAATAGTCAGCGGACCGGCGCAGGTCGGGATTGCTCTGCGTGAAGCTCTGAATGAGCGCTTCGGTGGCCGCCTCGAGCGACTGGCCGCGGGCGTCCATCACGCCCACCTCGACGCCGTGCGTGAATGCTGATCCCCCCTGCGTCTGGAAGTAGCCGCCCTCGGGGGCGTAGAGCACCACACCGTTGCCGCCAATCTGATTCCAGTTGGCGGGCACGCTGATCCGGACGGCGTCATTCGGCTGATACGTGCGCCACTGCGACGATGGCGGTTCGACGCGCACGGTACGGCCGCTGGTGCCGACGCTTCCGCCTGTGTCGCCAGTACCCGGAATCGGCTGACCCGACTTGCGGGCCTGAGCCACCTGCTGCGCCGTCGGCGCCGTGGGCAGGCTTGCGAGACGCGACTTGACCGAGCGGAACTCTGTCGTGTTGCCGGCGTAGGTCGGCGCGGCAAGCAACTCGGCTTCCTTGCGGATCGCCGCCGAACGGTTGCCCGGATTCGGATGGCTGCTCAGCCACTCCGGCGCGCCGGAGCCGCCCTGCCGCGCGATCTTGTCGAACATCGTCGCCATCGCGCGTGGGTCGTAGCCCGCGCGCGCCATGATCTGCGCACCGAGGATGTCGGCTTCGCGCTCGAACTCGCGGCTGTACTTAAGAAAGTAAGCACCCAGGCCGAATTCCGATCCCTGCGCAATCACCGCGCCGGCATTGCCGCCGACGATCGCGCCGAGGATCTGACCGGCGATCGCGCCAATCTGGAACTTCTGCGCCTTCGACGCCTGCACCGTGCCGTGCCGCAGCACGACGTGCGCGAGTTCGTGCGCCATCACACCGGCGACTTCCGCCTCGGTGTCGGACGCCTGAATCATGCCGCGATTGACGAACATCGGCCCGCCCGGAAGGGCGAACGCGTTGATCTCGCGCATGTTGACGACGTCGAACGAATAGCGGAACGCGGGCTGCCGGAATTCCTGCGGAACGCTCTGGACCAGCCGCTGACCGATCCGGTCGAGAAGCCGTTCCGAGACGCCGTCGTTCAGAAGCGGATACTCGCGCTTGACCTGCTGGGCAGCTTCCTGCCCGATCTGGACGTCCTGCGCGACCGAGTATTTGTTGTCGTGGGGTTCGATGCGCGTCTGCGCATCGGCCGTCGTCACGAGCACGAGCGCAAGCGTGGGAAGGAACACAGCCGTGCGGCTGAGGTGCATAAATCGTCGAGCCATCATGGCCGGTGAAACTGCAAGCCGGAGGCCCAGAAGTTACTGCAGAGCCGGACGGGTCGCGACTATCCCTGCGACTGCTCTGCGGACGGCCCGCGCAGTGATCGATCGATCTGCCGAATCGCGCCGACGTGATACGCCAGGTGGGCGACGATGCCGATGACGCCGTTCAGCTCGACACCTTCGACCTCGTCAAGGCCCGCGAGTGTCTTGCCGAACTTCCGCGCCTCGATGCGCAGCTGCTCGCGCAAGGCCGCCCACTCTTCGTCACTCACCGAGCCGCGCTGCCAGCTGGCCGTCCAGTCCGCATCGCTCCACGGATCCTCGTCGCCAGCCGCCCACTGATTCATCAGGTGCACGCCGTACAGCACGTGATCGACGTGCGCCGCAATCGACGCGCCGCCGCCGGCCGGCGTTTTTGACGCGGCGTTCGCGGACAGCCGATCGAGCGATTTCAGCAGCCCCGGGTCGTCCGGGTTGAGCATATAGCCGGGATCCCGCGGTCCATCGAGCAGTTCGGAAAACAGCAGCGCGAGTGAGTCGCCGATGGCGGACATGAGCACGATCCTACCCCCGGTCGCCGGATTCAGGACTGGCATCACGATTGCTCTAGAGGAAGGCAGCTCCGCTCGGCGCTGGTTCCAGAGGCCGACAAACAACCTACCCCACTGACGGGAGGGCAAAGATTGCCTCCCGCTCGCCATTTAAAGGCCACCAGCTACACTCCCCGAGGTGCAACTTCCGCCCGGCTGCCGTGTTTGTCCAATAGTGACCGCAGTCGGGGCCCCGCGCCGGCTATGACCGACATCGCCCGGGACATTGCCCGATTCGAGGCCTTCGTATGCGAATTCCAGGACATGGTCTTTGCGACGGCCGTGCGGCTGCTCGGCCGCGATTCGGACGCGGAGGACATCGCGCAAACCGTCTTCATGAAGGCCTTCGAGCGCTTCGCCGACATCGCCGACAACCCAGGCGCGCCGGGGTGGCTGAAGACCACGACGACGCACCTGTGCCTGAACCATCTGTCGCGCTACCGCGCGCGCTGGCGGTTCTTCAGCGAGATGGCGGATGACGATGGGGCGATGCCGAGGCTCGAGGAACGCATCGCGCGCCTGGCGTCGGCCGGCGAGGAGCTGGAACGGCTCGAGCGGCAGGAGCGGCTTGAAAGGGCGATCCGGCGCCTGCCCGATCACCAGCGGGTGCCGCTGGTGTTGTTCCACTTCGAAGAGATGACGTACCAGGCGATCGCGGAGGCGCTCGGCATCTCGCTCGCGAAAGTGCGCAGCGACATTCATCGAGGGCGCGAAGCGCTCAAGCAGGAACTCTCGGTGACGCATGGATCCCGCTGAAGTCGACCGGCTGCTGGATCGGGAGCTCGCGGACCTGCCGCGGCCGCGGGCGCCGCGAACGTTGCTGCCGCGCGTGATGGCGGCCGCCGCGGCCCCCGCCCACGCCGCCACCGGCTGGTTCACGTGGCCGCGCGCGTGGCAGGCCGCCAGCGTGGCGGCCGCGCTGGCGGTGACAGCCCTCGTGGCGTGGCTGGCGATGGCGCCGCCGGCGGGCGTCGTCAACGCGGCGCAAGGCGCGGGTCAAGCGCTTGCGGTCGTCCGCGTGCTGTGGGACGTGCTGGTGCAGCCCGCGGCCGTGTATCTGTTCGTCATCGGCATTCTGTTCACGCTCGCGTGCGCCGCCGCCTGGGCCGCACTCGACGCCGCCCTCGGAGGGGCCTCACAACGATGAGCACCGGATTCATACGCCTCACGCTCGCCTGCCTGATCGCCGGGGCGATCGGCGCGGGTACAACGCTCGCGGCGCAGGATGCCGACCAGCCGCAGGAGCGGCCGATTCGCTATCGCATCACGCCGATCGTGCGCGTCGCGCAACCCTACACGCTCGCCGCCGGCGACGCCGTGCGCGAAGTGCGCGTCGTGTTTGGCGATGCGACGATCGACGGCCGCGTCGAGCACGACGTCGTCGTCACGATGGGATCCGCGCGTGTCGGGCCGGCGGCTGTCATCGAAGGATCGCTGGCGGTGATCGGCGGCAGCGCGACGATCGCCGAGGGCGCCACCGTCGGGCGCGACCTCATGGTCATCGGCGGCACGCTGAACGCGCCGCCCGCCTTCTCACCAGGCGCGTATCAGATCATCGTCGGCAGCCCGTGGCTCGGCGCAGTGCTGGACGATGTGGCGCCGTGGATGACGCGCGGGTTGTTGTGGGGACGCCTGATCGTGCCCGGCCTGCCCTGGATCTGGGCGGTCGTCGGCATCTTCTTCGTGCTGTATCTGGTGCTGAACACGGTGTTCGATCGCGCGGTTGGCACCGCTGCCGACGTGATTGGCGCGCGCCCGCTGAGCACGTTCATGGCCGGGATGCTGATGCTGCTGCTGGCAGCGCCGGTGATTGCGCTGGTCGCGGCCACGGTCATCGGCCTGCTGCTCGTGCCGTTTCTGGTGTGCGCGCTGCTCGTCGCCACGTTGATCGGCAAAGTGGCGGTGGCGCGCGCCATCGGACGCACGGTGATTCGATCACAAGCGGAAGGCCGGGCGAGCGCCGCGATGGCGTTCGCGATCGGATTCGGGCTGCTCACGCTGGCCTACATGGTGCCGGCGCTTGGATTCGTGACCTGGGCGCTCGCCACGGTGATTGGGCTGGGGGCCGCGACGATTACCTTCCGCGGCATGCTGCGCCGCGAACGGCCGGTGCCACCGGCCGCACCGGCGCCCGTGGGTGCGGTGGCGCCGACGGCAGCGCTGGTCGAGACGCCGCCTTATGCGGCGCCACTCGCGGCTGCACCGGCGCAGATGAACGTCAGCGCGGCACCGGCGGAAAGCCGTGTCGCCGCCGCGCCGGTGTACACGTCAGGGCTCGCGCAGTATCCGCGCGCGACGTTTCTCGATCGGGTCGCCGCCTTTGCGCTCGACGCGATCCTGATCGCAATCGCCGGCGCCGCGATGGATCTCGAGCGCTACGACGGGCTGTATCCCCTCGCCCTGCTCGCGTATCACATTGCGTTCTGGGCGTGGAAAGGCACGACGCTTGGCGGCGTGATCTGCAGCATTCGCGTGATCCGAACGCACGGCGCCGAGTTGCGGCCCGCCGACGCCGTCATCCGCGGTCTGGCAAGCGTGTTCTCGCTGGTCGCGCTGGGTATCGGCTGCCTGTGGATGCTGCAGGATTCCGAGAGCCAGATGTGGCACGACAAGATCGCAGGCACGCTGGTGGTGAAGGTGCCGCGCGAGCTGGCGCTGCCCTAGCGGCGGCCGCGAGGCCTCAGGGATGGCGTCAGGCGGGTCTCAGGCCTCAGGCGCGCACGGCCCATCGCAGTTTCGCGGGCGACGCGCGGCGGTTGGCGCGCGTCTCCTCCATGCTCGCGCGAATCACATCGCTGGCAATCGCGCTGTAAGTGCCATCACGAAGCCCGGCCTGGAACGCCTTCTTCACGCGGCGATCTTCGCCCGAATGGAACGTGAGGATGGCCGCGCGCCCGCCTGGGGCCAGGCAGTGCGGCAGGAACCGCAGCAGCGCGTCGAGTGACGAGAGCTCCTGATTCACGGCAATCCGCAGCGCCTGGAAGGTGCGGCGCGACGACATCTTCACCTCGCTCTTGTCGAGCGACGGGGCCGCCTCCGCGAGACCGAGCCGCAGCCGGCGCTCCAGCGCCTGTGTCGTGTCGAGCGGCTCCTGCTTCAGCAGCCGGGCGATCACCGCGGCGTGCGGCTCGTCGGCGTTCTCCTCGAGTACGCCGGCGAGTTCGTCCTCACTCAGGCGTTCGATCAATCGCGACGCGGGCTCGCCGCGCGACGGATTCATCCGCATGTCCAGCGGCCCGGGTGTCTTGTAACTGAAGCCGCGATCGGGATTATCGAGCTGCATCGATGACACGCCGAGGTCGGCCAGGATGACGTCGGCCTGATCAACGCCTTCGGCAGCCAGCACTTTCGGCAGTCCTGCAAAGTTGCTCAGATGCGTTGTGAACACGTCGGGGCCGAAGCCTGCCGCGCGCAGCCGCGCCTCGGTGCGAGGCAGCTCGATCGGATCCGCGTCGAGGCCGATCAACCGGCCGCCGGGCCAGAGGCGTTCGAGGATCGCCTGCGCATGCCCGCCCGCGCCGAGTGTGCAGTCCACGGCGAGCTCGCCGGTGGCCGGGCGCAGGCACTCGAGCACTTCATCCACCATGATGGGCAGATGCGATCCGGCCGGCGTCTTCCCCGACGCCACGATCTTTTCGACATCGGCTGCGTATCGCTCGGGATCGAGCTCCTTGTACTTTTCGTGAAACGCGCGCGGATGCTTGCCGGCGTATCGCGGGCGGCGCTTGTGGTCGGCCGTCACGGCGTGCCGGTGGTGCCGGCGGAAGGCTGTGGCGCCGATGCCGGCGAAAGGACGATCTGCAGCGTGCCGACGGGCTGCGCGCTGAACTCGGTCGGGACATGCGTGATATCGCGGCCGTCGAGCATGACCTGCGGCACATATGACGCGGCCGGCCTCGACGGGTCCTCGACGTGCAGCAGCCGCGGCCCGAAGGCATTCCTTAGCACGAACCGCCCGTCGGGCAGACGCTGAGCGGCCACGCAGCCCGCGAGGCGGACGCCCTCATCGGCAAGGCAGGACGTCACGGCGACTGCTGCCGGTATGGGTGCGCCCGACTTTGTGCGCAGCCGTCCTTCGACCGCCACGTCGGGCATCACGGTCACGGTCACGTTCGTCACGTCGCGGTCCACGATGCGCGCGACCGCGAGCCCCATCGGCACCGGCCGCTGCGTTTCGGAATACGGGTGTCTGATCACGGTGAGCACGTAGCTGCCGGCCGTCAGCCAGTTCGTCGCAAACGCGCCGGCCGCGGTCATCGTCACCGGCACGCCGTACGGGACGCCGTCACGGTCGAAGCCCACCGTGAGCATCGCGTCCCCGGGCATCAGGTGATGCGGATCCTCGACACGACCCGAGATCACGAAACGCGGCTGCGCGTCGCGGGCCGCGGCGAGCGACGTCAGGCCTGTAAGCCCGGTCAGAGCGGCGCCGGCGGCCGCCACTGACATCAGCGCCGCGACGGAGGCTGCGAGCCTCGGCGCGACACCGGAAGCCGCCAGTGACATCGCCATACGCATCAGCATCCCGCTACTCTACCCGCGCGGCCGCTCCTTGACAGGATGAATGTTGCAGAAACGTCGTAGTTTTGAAACTACGAGATTTCTGCGTACTTCCGCCGGCCCTACCGGTGCCTGGCCAGCGTGGTCAGCGCGCGGCCGCTGAATGCGGCGGTCATCGGCATCCAGGCAGCCTGAACGCGCCAATCCGCGTGGAGTAACTGGCCGCGTCCTTCTTGTAGTAATCGCCGACGTACCAGATGGTGCAGTCGTCCGATGGATCGACCGCGGTCTGCGTATAGTCTTCCCACCGCAGCGTGTTCGTCTGGGCGGCCTGCCCGTCAACCAGCACACGCTCTCGCAGCGTGAGCTGCCCGAGGGGATCGGTGGCGAGCCGCGCCGCAAAGCGCTGCCCCGCAAAATGCGGCGTCCCGCCGAACGAATAGCCGATGGCGATGTTGCCTCGCCTGTCGATCGCCGGACTCGCCATCCATCGATAGAACGCATCGGGCGCGTACGTGCCCTGCTGACGAAGCACGGCGTCTCGCGCGCGAGTGACACCGAACTCGTACCATCGCACCCCTCCGCCGCCGGCTTCGGTGGCGACCGAGTGTACCGCCACGATCGATTCGCGCCCGCCGATGTTGCGATACACCAGCTGCGCCATGATCTTGTCGCCCTGCGCGTCGAGCCGCCGCTCAGTGCCGGGCTGCGGCACGCAGCTGGTCAGCTGTCCGCCGCACAGATATCGGTAGGGCGCGACAGCAATCTTCGACGGACCGGTGGCCCGCGTTTTCGAGGGATCGCGCCAATCCACCTTTACCTTCCACGCATAGATCCCATCGTCGTCAAGATCCTGCTTCAACTGCGTGCCGCCGGCGGCCATCATGATGTTGGGCGCGCCCGCGGGCGGCAGGCGCTTGCCGTGCAGATCCGCATTGTTCAGGAAGTTGACGCCGTCGATGACGAGACACTGCTCGCGGGCCGGCTCGCCTTTCAGCATCTTTTCGCGCTCGACGATGCAGACGTGCTTCTGGATGACGTCGTCGCCGGTGCTGGTGGGCACGTAGTAGCCGTCAGGCCAGATGGCCGGCCGCGGATAGTCCGGAAAGAGCGGCCGCAGGAATTCATACCGGTGCCATGTCCCGAAGGGATCCGGTGACGTGCTGATGGCGTAGCACATCGCATACGGTCCCTTGTCGGGCGGAGGCTGCTGACCGCGACCGGCGGCGGGCTGCTGCCCGCGACCGGCGGCGGCAGCCGACGGCTGTTCGGGCGGCGCCGGTGGCGGCACGAACAATCTGGCAGCCGCGCCCGGTTGGCCGGCGACGCCGGGAGGCGCTTCCCAGGCCTCATCGCGCGCGATCCATACCGGCGGCTGGTCGGGACGCTCCGGCATCCGCCGGAAGATGGGCATGACGACCAGCCATCGATCTGCGAGTTGGTCGTAGCGCACGACGGCGTCGCCGTTGTTGCGCGCCTCGCACGTGCCGCCGAATCCCTTGAACAGCGTGTTGGTCGGCACCGATCCGTAGAGCACCTTGCCGGCCTTGTCGAAGATCGCGAAGCGCGAGTTGACGATTTGAAAGACGTGGCGCGGACCGACGGCGAGGCTGTTGTCGGACGGGTTGCGCCCGAGCGGATTGCCGTGCGGTCCGTCGAACCCGGCGCCGAGACCATCGAAGCTCGCGACCAAGTCAGCCGGTGCTCTTGAGCCCTGACTCGTCTGCTCGATCGACTGCTCCGCCGGCTGCTGCACAGACACGCCCCGCGCGTCGCGCGGCGTCATCGCTCCGGCAAATACCAGGGCGCCGATCGTGAGCGAGACGGCCCGGCTCCTGGCCGTGCGTCCGCTGCCGTCATCTCGCATGTCCGATTACGCCTCCGGCGCGCTCCGCAATGCTTTGGCCGCGTCGTTGATGCGGGTCTCGAGCCGCCGCACCCGTTCTTCGATCTGCGACAGGCTCTCGCCCGAGGGCGCATCTGCCGCCGCCGGATGCGCTCCCCGCCGGACGAAGCGGAGGTAACCGAGGCCCAGCGTGATCGCGAGGGCCACGCTGATGACGAGGAACCGCGTGATCGACGTGTCGGTGGCGGCTATCCAGCCCACGCCGTACACCATCGTGAAGACGCCGCCCAGCAGCAGGCCGTTGCTGATCACGGCATCGAGGCGCACGAGCGACACCGCCATCACCAGGGTCGCGAACGCGATGATGATCATGCTCGTGCGGCGGCCCCAGGGCTTGCGCGCCTCGGCCTGCGCCGCATCCAGCGAGAGTCGCTCGCGCTCGATCGCCGCCAGCTGCTCCCGTTC
>JAKFEY010000065.1:0-18557 GCA_036675475.1 Vicinamibacterales bacterium | reverse complement strand
CGTCGCTGCCGCCACCGCCGGCGGGCGGTGCCGGGGGCCCGCCTGCGCGGCCGGCCGCGGGTGCAGCGGCGCCATCGGCGCCATAGCGGTGAAGCGCGATCCAGCCCGGCGTCTCGTTCGAGAAGGCGAAGCGCCGGATCTTGGCGATCTCAGTCTTCGTGCCGTCGGCCAGCTTGATGATGGTCACGCCGTTCTGGATGGGACGACGGGCGCGGCGCGCGGCCTGGGCGGCCTTGCGCGTGGCGGTGGTGCTCACCGCGGCGTACTGCGCATCGTCGGAGAAGACGGCCGCGCCGCCGTTGCCGTCGCCGACGGCGACTTTGTATTCCTTGTCGGTGGTGGTGTTGCGGATGACGACGTCGCTGTCGCCCTGCAGGGGCGAGACGCGATACGAGATCCACTGGCCGTCGGTCGAGAGGCTCGACGCGCCGAGGCCTTTCCACGCGAGGATGTCTTCGAGCTCGATGGCTTTCGGCGTGACGGGTGCGGTGGTGGGGGCCGGCTGCGCTGCGGTTTGCGGCGCGGCGGGCGTGGGCTTCTGCGCGGCGGACTGGGCCGCGCGGGACTGGGCAATGAGCGACGGATTGGCTGCGAGCGCGGCGACGAGCGCGAGCGCGAACAGGCCGAGGATGCCGCGCGTGCGGATCCGGTTCATGGACGTGCCTCCTGGCAGAGCGGGACGAGGGCCGTGTGCTGTTGATGCGAATTCGGCCCGCGTGCGGCGGTCCGAGGGGGCGGATCGTAGCACGCGGTACCGGGGGTGATAGAGGCAATTACGCGCGGCGGCGGGGCGTGGTTTCAAGGGGGCGGCGAGCGACTGGCGGCGAGCCAGCCAGCAACTCGCGAGGAGTCCGGGGGCCGGGCGGCGCGCACGACCAGAAAGTCCGGGAGCAGGCGGCGCGCGTCCGAGAAAAAGTCCTGGAGCAGGCGGCCCGCCTGGCCAATGGGTGTCGCTGCATCATCATAACAATTTTTGTTATACAGACGGCCGCCGGACCACCCCGTTGTGACCATAACAAAACATGTTATAAACATGAGGCAGAAACATCCGTGGCCACAATCCGCAGCAAACGCGGCGCTTACACCGAGTTCCGACTGTACCGAGGCCATCGGCGGATGAGTCAGGCCGAACTCGCCCATGCCCTGGGCGTCAGCCAGGCCTACATCTCGCAACTCGAGTGCGGCGCCAGGCCCGTGTCCAAGAAGCTGGCCGCCAAGCTCGCCGCTCTCCCCGAACTCCAGCGCCTGCCCGCCACGGTCTTCCCGGAAGACCTCGCGCGCCTCGACCAGTTCGACCTCGACTTCGCCGCCGACCTGGCCGCCCTTGGCTATCCCGGCTTCGACGCCCGCGACGGCGACACCCCCAAGAACCCCGCCGCCGTCATCGTCTCCATCCTCAAACGCCGGCAGGTCGCGCCGTCGGTGATGGCCGCCATTCCGTGGGTGCTGCTTCGCTTCCCGGAGATCAACACGGACTGGCTCGTCGCGCAGGCACGCCTCAACAACCTGCAGAACCGGCTCGGCTTTCTCACCGATCTCGCCTACGAAGCCGCCGAAGGCTGGGTCAGGGCCGGCCGCTTCGATGAGGCGCACCTGATCACCCTCGAAGCGATGCGCGGCCAGCTCGAAGAAAGCCGGCTCGCACGCGAAGACACGCTCGCGCGCGAGCTCTCGGCCGCCGAGCGCCAGTTCTTCGAAGAGCATCGCAGTGAAACCGCGCGCCACTGGAACCTGCTCACCGGCCTCACGAAGGAGACGGTGCCGTTCATCGGACGCGACCCGGCCGCGCAGTGACGGCACTGCCACCATCGCCGGCGCCATCGTCAGCGCCTGCCGCCAGGCGCGCGCAGTGGCTCGCCTACGCCGCGCTTGCCGGCGCGGTGATCGCGATCGGCTGGTCCGCCATCTTCGTGCGCTGGGCCGACATTCCCGGCTCGGCGTCGGCGTTCTACCGCGTGCTCATCGCCTCGCTCGTGCTGCTACCGTGGCGCGCGACGCACAAACCCGCGGCCGCGCACAGGCAATCACCCTCGCGGCGCGCGCATCTGGTCGCCATCGCCGCCGGCATTTTCTTCGCGCTCGATCTCGCCTTCTTCAACACGGCGGTGATGCGCAGCTCCGCCGCCACCACATCACTGCTCGGCAGCAACGCGCCAATCTTCGTCGGCCTGGGTTCATGGCTGCTGCTGCGCAAGAAGCCGCACGCGCTGTTCTGGGCCGGCCTCGCCGCCTCGATGGGCGGCATCGCGCTGATGATCTGGGCCGCCGCCACACCCGGGGATGGCGGCGCCGCGCGCCAGAGTCTGTCGGGCGACCTCATGGCCGTCGCCGCCGCCTTCTGTTTCGCCGGCTACATCCTCGCCGTGTCGAAAGCGCGCGAGTCGATGGACACACTCACCCTCAACGCCGTCTCCATGGCGTCCGCGACACTCGCGCTGCTCCCAATCTGCCTCGCCATCGGCGCGCCGCTCTGGGACTACTCACGCGACACCTGGATCGCGCTGCTCTGGCTCGGCATCGTCACCCAGGTCGGCGCGTACCTGTGCATCGCATACGCACTCGGCCACCTTCCCGCCACGGTCGTCTCCATCGGCCTGCTCGCCCAGGCTCCCCTGACGGCCTTCCTCGCCGCGCTGCTCCTCGGCGAGCACCTCAACGCCCTGCAACTTGCCGGCGGCACGCTCGTCCTCGCCGGCATCTACATCGTCACTCGGGCTGAGCGGTGAAATAGAGATCGGACTCATAGGCGTTGTGCGCGCGGCACCGCAGCTGAATGTTGTCCACCGTTGGCTCGCCGCCTGCCGCGAATGGCTTGACATGATGCAACTCGAGCCGCGTCCGTTCGCGGCATCGCCCTTGTCGTCCGACAAATGCGCAACACCCCTTGTCGCGCGACCACACGGCGCGCCGCACGGCCGCGGGTATCAACCGCGTTCCCGGCCTGGCCGGCTTCGCCTGCGGTCGTGGATGCGCCACCAGCCGCCAGTGGTTTCACGAGCTGTGCGGGAGGACGACGAACTGCCTGTGCCGGCGCTGGCTCGAGCTCGGTCCGCGAAACTGAGGTCGCAGCATTTGGCGAGTCGATATCCATCGCCAGAGCCAGAGGCGCGGGCGGCGTCAACTCGATCTCGACGCTCGCGGGCACTCTTCGTACCAGTGCCGGCGCATCCGGTTTCGGCGCCAGTCGCGCCACCATGATCTGAACCTGCCCGGCAGTCTTGTGCGTGGCCTCCTCGAGCAACAGACGATGGTTCGCTTCGTTCAGATGCCTGGCCAGCAGCGACACGGCCGTCAACGACACGCGACTGTCGGCAATGAGCTCGAGCACGATCGGAAAGCGCCGCGCGAGACGCGCGGCCGCGATGCGACTGCCGGCAGCGCGCTCGGACAGATGAAGGCTGTGTATGCAGTAGTTAAAGAGTGACCCGTAGCCCTCGCCGAGATAGAGTCGCCTGACGTCGAATTCACCGAGCGTTGCGATCAACTCCGCCGTTGCGACGCGCTCATTCGAGACACAGTGTCTAACGCGCTCGACCAGCGCTTCGTCTGCCAATGCGCGAAGAGATTCAAGCGCCGCACCCATGATTCTCTTGTAGCATCGTCGGCCTCACTTGCAACGCTGTCGATGCAAATAGATCTGCAGCTTCTGCAACACGATCGCGCGCAGCCTGTGGATAAACTGTGGAAACCTCCCTCAAGGAAGGTTTCCACAGGGCACTTTAGAAATTTCTGCAACCATCGGCACGACTGTTGTGCCAGCGCCTATCCCAGTCGCTTCAGCACGACGAGCGATCGATCGGCAACCTGCACGGCGGCGTTGGCGGGGAACACGGCGCCGCCTTCTTCGCTGATCGGATCGAGCGTGTCGGTGTCGAGCGCGATGCGCCAGGAGTTGCCGTAGCTGGGACCGGGCACGGTGAAGGGCATGGCTTCGTGGTGCGCGTTGAACAGCACGAGGAACGTGTCGTCGACGACGCGCTCGCCGCGGGAGTTGCGGGTAGGGATGGCCTGGCCGTTCAGGAACACCGTCAGCGACTTCGCGAAGCCGACGTTCCAGTCTTCTTCGGACATCAGCTCGCCGGCCGGCGTGAACCAGCCGATATCGACCGCGTCGGTGCCGTGCAGGGGACGGCCCTGAAACCAGCGGCGGCGGCGGAACACGGGATGCGCGTGCCGGAACGCGCTCAGTTTTCGCACGTACTCCAGCAGCCCCTGATCGGCCGCCTCCCAGTCGTACCAGGAGATCTCGTTGTCCTGGCAGTACGCGTTGTTGTTGCCCTGCTGCGTGCGGCCGAACTCGTCGCCGCCGAGCAGCATCGGCACGCCCTGCGACAGGAACAGCGTCGCCAGGAAGTTGCGCTGCTGCTTCGCGCGTACTTGTTGAATCGCCGGATCCTCGGTGTCGCCTTCGACGCCGTGGTTCCACGAACGGTTGTGGCTCTCGCCGTCGCGGTTTTCTTCGCCGTTCGCTTCGTTGTGCTTGTCGTTGTACGACACGAGATCGCGCAGCGTGAAGCCGTCGTGCGCCGTGATGAAGTTCACGCTCGCGTACGGGCGGCGCGCGGTGTTGGCGTAGAGGTCCGAGCTGCCGGTGAAGCGATACGCAAACTCGGCGAGCCGCTCGTCGCTGCCGCGCCAGTAGTCGCGGACGGTGTCGCGGTACTTGCCGTTCCACTCGGACCAGAGCGGCGGGAAGTTGCCCACCTGATAGCCGCCCTCGCCGACGTCCCACGGCTCGGCAATCAGCTTCAGCTGGCTGATCACCGGGTCCTGCTGAATGATGTCGAAGAACGCCGACAGCCGATCCACTTCATGCAGCTCGCGCGCGAGCGTCGCCGCCAAATCGAAGCGGAAGCCATCGACGCGCATGTCCATGGCCCAGTAGCGCAGGCTGTCCATGATCAGCTGCAGCACGTGCGGGTGCCGCATGTTGAGTGAATTGCCCGTGCCTGTGTAGTCCATGTAGAACTGCGGCTGGTCCTGCACGAGGCGGTAGTACGCGCGGTTGTCGATGCCCTTCATCGACAGGATCGGCCCGAGATGGTTCCCTTCGGCCGTGTGGTTGTAGACGACGTCGAGAATCACTTCGATGCCGGCGGCATGCATGGTCTTCACCATCTGCTTGAATTCCTGCACCTGCTGCCCGACGCCGCCCGACGAGCAATAGCCCGAGTAGGGAGAGAGATACCCGATCGAGTTATAGCCCCAGTAATTACGGAGGCCGCGGCCCACGAGAATGGAATCGTGGACGAAGTGGTGCACCGGCATCAGCTCGATGGCCGTGATGCCGAGCGCCGTGAGGTGATCGATGGCGGCGGGATGCGCGAGGCCGGCGTACGTGCCGCGCATCTCTTCGGGAATGCCGGGATGCCGCATGGTGAAGCCGCGCACGTGCGCTTCGTACACCACCGTCTTGTGCCACGGAATCGCCGGCTTCTTGTCGCTGCTCCAGTCGAAGAAGGGATTGATGACCACCGACTTCGGCACGTACGGCGCGCTGTCGGCGTCGTTCACCGGCCCGTCAGGCGCATTGAAGTGATAGCCGAAGACCGCTTCATTCCATTCGACGTCGCCATCGATCGCCTTCGCGTACGGATCGATCAGCAGCTTCGACGGATGCGAGCGATGTCCCTCGTGCGGGGCCCACGGTCCGTGGATTCGATAGCCATACCGCTGCCCCGGCCCTGCCTGCGGCAGATAACCGTGCCAGCAGAGCGCGGTGTTCTCGGGCAGGTCGACGCGCGTTTCGGTGCCCTGCTCGTCAAACAAACACAGCTCGACGCGCTCGGCGACTTCCGAAAACACTGAGAAATTGGTGCCGAACCCGTCCCACGTCGCGCCAAGGGGATAGGGCTGCCCGGGCCAGATTTTCAAAGGAGGGCTCCTGCCTGTAAAGTGGCGTCACTCTGGAGGGTAGTCATGGTCACCACACGTCTCCTCGCAGCCGTTGCCTTTGCGGCGCTGCCCGCGGTCATCGCCGCGCAGCAGACCCCGATGCCGCCCGCCTCGGATCGCCTGACGCTCGAAAAATACCTCGAGCTCGAGACGGTCACGGGCCCGCAGCTGTCGCCCGACGGTAAGCAGATCATTTATACACGCGGCTGGATCGACAAGATCAACGATCGGCGCGAGTCGTCCGTCTGGATCATGAACGCGGACGGGTCGCGCAATCGCTTCCTCGTGAAGGGCTCCAATGCAACCTGGTCGCCAACCGGCGACCGCATTGCCTACACCGCCGAGGGCGAGCCCCGCGGCAACCAGATCTGGGTGCGCTGGATGGACGCCGAGGGTGCGGCCTCGCAGATTACGCGGCTCGACTCGGGCCCGTCGAGCCTCGAATGGTCGCCTGACGGCCAGTGGCTGTCGTTTTCCATGCACGTCGAGGATCGGAACAGCTGGCCGATCAAGCTGCCCAGGGCCCCGGCTGGCGCCAAATGGACCGAAACGCCCCGCATCGTCGAGCGCCTGAACTATCGCCGCGACGGCCAGGGCTTCAACGACACCGGCTATCGCCACCTGTTTCTGGTGCCGGCCGGCGGCGGCACGCCGCGCCAGCTGACGGCGGGCCCGTGGGATCACACCAGCGCGCGCTGGACGCCCGACGGCAAGTCGCTGCTGTTCAGCGGCAATCGATCCGAAGGCGCGGAATATCAGTGGCGCGAGTCTGACGTCTACGCGGTCGACGTGGCGTCGGGCGCGGTGCGTCAGCTGACGACGCGCAAGGGGCCCGACAGCGGGCCGGTGCCGTCACCCGACGGCAAGCGCATCGCGTACACGGGATACGACTGGACGAAGAACACGTGGATCGATCAGCGGCTGTACGTCATGAACGCCGACGGCTCGAACCCGCAGCTGGTGTCGGGCGACTGGGATCGCTCGCCGTCGAACATCACGTGGAAGGCCGACAACTCGGGCGTGTACTTCACGGCGCAGAACGAAGGCACGCAGAACTTGTATTTCCTGCCGATCGGCGGACGCGTGACCCAGATCACGAAGGGCACGCACATGCTTGCCGTGAGCGACATCAACGCGGCCGGCGTCGCTGTCGGCACGCTGACCACGCCGGAGAAGCCGGCCGACGTCGTGCGCTTCGACGTGTCGGCGCCCGCGGCGTTCACGCAGCTCACCAACGTCAACGACGACATTCTCGCCGGCGTGAAGCTCGGGAAGCTCACCGAGATCTGGTACACGTCGGTCGACGGCCTGAAGGTGCAGGGCTGGTACATCACGCCGCCCGACTTCGATCCGGCGAAGAAATATCCGATGCAGCTGCACATTCACGGCGGCCCGCACTCGATGTACAACGTGGGCTTCAACTATGGATGGCAGGAGCACGCGGCCAACGGCTACGTGATCCTCTACACCAACCCGCGCGGCAGCACGGGCTATGGCAGCGAGTTCGGCAACCAGATCATGCGCGCGTATCCGTCGAAGGACTACGACGACCTGATGGCCGGCGTCGACACGCTGCTGAAGAAAGGGTTCGTCGACGAGCGCAACCTGTTCGTCACCGGCTGCAGCGGCGGCGGCGTGCTCACGGCATGGATCGTCGGCCACACGGATCGCTTCGCCGCAGCGTCAGCCAACTGCCCGGTCATCGACTGGCTCTCGTTTGTCGGCACCACCGACGGCGCGAGCTGGTACAACAACTTCGAGAAGCTGCCCTGGGAGGATCCCAGCGAGCATCTGCGCCGCTCGCCGCTCACCTACGTCGGCAACGTCAAGACGCCGACGATGCTGATGACGGGGGTGAACGATCTGCGCACGCCGATGCCGCAGACCGAGCAGTTCTACAGCGCGTTGAAGCTGTTGAAGGTGCCGACCGCGATGATTCGCTTCAATGACGAGTGGCACGGCACCTCGTCGAAGCCGTCGAACTTCATGCGCACGCAGCTGTATCTGCGGCACTGGTTCGAGCGGTACAAGCGGAAGGCCGAGACCAACTAGCGGCGCTTCGCCATCCACTCCCAGAGGTCGACGCCCTCCTGGTAGTTGCGCGCGTTGTCGCGCGTGAAGTTGTTCTCGTCGAGGAAGCGGTCGAAGTCGCCGCGCGTCCATCCGAGGCTGTCAGCGAAGGCATTGTTGAATGCCTCGCTGACGTCCTCGGAGCTGCCGCCCCGCGCGAGCACCGATTCGGCGGCGCTGCCCGCGCTGTCCCACGCGCTCTGCCACTGCTCGTTCCACATGAGGCCCGCGATGGCCGAGGCCACGGCGGTGGGCGGCACGCTGCCGCCCGACGCGCTATAGAGGTTGCGAAGCAGCTCGGTCACCATATCCGGGGTCATACGGTCTCCACTTTCTGCGGCGGATGGCGGTGCGCGAACCAGCCGGTCGCGTTCACCACCCGCACCTGTGACAAGTACATCCGCGCGGCGGTCACGCGCGAGCGCGGCACCGGCGGTTTCGTGCGGAGCATGGCGGCGCGCGCCAGCGACACGCGCCAGCGGAGCATGCCCGAGCGCGCCAGCGTCCACCGATACCGCACGGCGTCGAGCGTGACGATGGCGAGGGCGAGGGCGACGAAGAGCCAGGGCGTCAGCCGGCCGTTGCCGAAGATCAGCGCGAACGACGAGCCGGAGTTGACGTAGAGATTCACGAACGCGTGCTCGATCAGGATCCAGGCGCTGCATGCGGCGGGCACAATCCACCAGCGCGTGCCGAGGCGCGGTTGAAGCGCGCGGCCGAGGCCGTAGCCGCCCGCGATGAAACCGGTCGCGGCGGCGTGGCCGATGTAGCCCGCGGATCCCCACGCGCCAGGCACGAGAGAGAAGCCGGCGAGGTTCGGGCCGTACTGCCGCGCCATGTCGCGCGCCACACCGGCGCTTCCCTGCACGAGCGCGACGTTCTCCACCAGCGCGAAGCCGGCGCCGGCACAGCAGCCGAGCATCAGCAGGTCCGACGGATTGATCGAGCGGCGGTTGCGGCGGCGCTGCACCATCATCACGAGCGCGACCGGCGCAAGCTTGAGAGCCTCTTCGGCGAACGGGACGAGTCCCCAGTTCGTGAAGCCCGACGTGGTGTCGAGTCCCGCCGCGGTCAACAATGCGCCCGCGCCCACCACCAGAAACACCACCGCGCCCATGCCGAGCGCGAGCGTGGAAAGGCCGGAGAGACTGGCGAGCGAGCGCGTGGTCACGGTGGCCAGCAGGACCATCGCCACGAACTGCAGCTCGCGGACCACCGGCACGGGCGCGTGATACAGCATCACGAGCAGGCTGCCCGCGATCAGGCCGAGGGCCGCAATCCGGATGGTCTCGCGCATGGGCGACATGCTACCGGATACGACCGCCGCGGCGCAGAGAAGGTTACAATCCGCTCGTCATGACCAGATTGCTTGTCGCCGTTGCTGCCCTCACGCTCATTGCCGCGGGCGCGCCTCCGCAGGCGACCCTCGGCGTGCCGTCGTCCACCGGCCTCGTGGTCTCCACGTCCTCAATCGCGTCCGACGTGGGCGCCGCGGTGCTGGCCGATGGCGGCAACGCCGTCGACGCCGCCGTGGCCACGGCGTTTGCGCTGGCGGTCACGCATCCGGCCGCGGGCAATCTTGGCGGCGGCGGCTTCATGGTCGTGCGCATGCCCGACGGGCGCGTCACGTCGTTCGACTATCGCGAGAAGGCGCCGCTCAAGGCGACGCCCACGATGTATCTGGGCGCCGACGGCAAGATCGATCGCAGCCTCACCAACTCCGGCTATCTCGCGCCTGGTGTCCCCGGCACGGTGCGCGGCCTTGCGCTCGCGCACGGCAAGTTCGGCAAGCTGCCGTGGAAGCGGCTCGTCGATCCGGCCGCGGCGCTTGCGCGCGACGGCTTCGTCCTGCATCCGAGCCTCGCGCGCAGCCTGAACAGCCAGCTCGCCGGCGAGATGGGCAAGTACCCGTCATCGGTTGCCGCGTACGGCAAGCCGGGCGGCGGCACGTGGGAGGGCGGCGACCGCATCGTGCTCGCCGATCTCGGACGCACGCTGCAGGCGATTGCCGACGGCGGGCCGGACGCGTTCTACAAAGGACGGATCGCCGAAGCGCTGGCCGCCGACATGGCCGCCAACGGCGGCTTGATCAGCACCGAGGACCTGGCGAAGTACGAGGCGAAGGAGCGCGTGCCGGTGCGCGGCACGTTCAACGGCTACGAGATCATCTCGATGCCGCCGCCAAGCTCCGGCGGCGTGGCGATGATCGAGATGCTGAACATTCTCGAAGTCATGGGCATCGAGAAGCTCGAGGCCGATTCGGTGGAAGCGAAACACCTGCAGATCGAAGCGATGCGGCGCGCCTACCTCGATCGCGCGCGCTTCCTCGGCGATCCCGACTTCAGCGACATTCCGGTCGAGCGCCTGATCTCGAAGGCGCACGCGCGCGAGGTGGCGAAGACGATCGATCGCACGAAGGCATCGAGCAGCGTCGAGCTCGGCAAGGACATCGTCAGCACCTCGCTGCCGCCGGAGTCGATGGAAACCACGCACTTCTCGGTGCTCGATCGCGCCGGCATGGCGGTGTCGCAGACCTACACGCTCGAAGGCAGCTACGGCTCGCGGGTCGTGGCGAAAGGCCTGGGGTTCCTCCTCAACAACGAGATGGGCGACTTCAACAAGAAGCCGGGCGACACGAACACGGGCGGCGACATTGGCACGCCTGCCAATCTGATCGCGCCCGGCAAGCGCATGCTCAGCTCGATGACGCCGTCCATCGTGGCGCGCGACGGCCGCCTCGTGCTCATCACAGGGACGCCCGGAGGCCGCACGATCATCAACACGGTCATGGGCGTGGTGCTCAACGTCACCGGGTTCGGCATGACCGGCCGCGAGGCCGTGGACGCGCCGCGCATGCACCATCAGTGGCTGCCCGATCGCGCCTCGTTCGAAGCCAACGCGCTGTCTGACGAGGCGCTCGCGCGGCTCAAGGCCATGGGTCACGAGGTGCGGCAGGGCGGCACGCAGGGCGATGCGCACTCGATCTGGATCGATCCGAAGACGGGCACGGCCTACGGCATCAACGACACCCGGTCGTCCGACTCGAAAGCGTCGGTCGCCAAACGCTGAACCCCTGGTTGTGATAGGCTCTTTTCCAATGTCGTTCCGCGCCGTCCGCGTGCACCACCATCATCACGTGCATCACGTGAGTGGCGGAGCTTTGGACTGACGTAGAGGTTTCACGACGAAAGACCAAAGCCCGCCACCACTGGCGGGCTTTTTCATTTAAGGCGCATTCTCAAGGACAGTCACGATGGATTTCAGCAAGCTCGGCGGCCTGATCCCGGCCGTCATTCAGGACGCGGCGACCGGCGACGTGCTCATGGTCGGCTTCATGAACGAGGAGGCGCTGGCGCGCACGCGCGACACCGGCTACGCGACGTTCTTCAGCCGAACGCGCGGAACGCTGTGGACCAAGGGCGAAACGTCCGGCAACCGCCTGCGCGTGCAGCGCCTGTCGGTGGATTGCGACGAGGACACGGTGCTGCTGCAAGTGGTGTGCGAAGGCGACGGCGTCGCCTGCCACACCGGCGCGCGCACGTGCTTCACGGTAGCGCAGGGCGTAGCGCAGGGCTTCAGCCCTGCGGCGACGACGCGGGGCGAGGCCTCATGAAACTCCGCCTCGGCATCCCCAAAGGCTCGCTGCAGGACGCGACGATTCAACTGTTCGCGCGCGCCGGCTTCGCGATCTACGCGAACCCGCGCTCGTACTTCCCGGCCGTCGACGATCCCGAGATCGAGTGCATGCTCATCCGCGCGCAGGAAATGGCGCGCTACGTGGCCGACGGCGTGCTCGACGCCGGCCTCACCGGCCTCGACTGGATCGCGGAGTACGAGTCAGGCCACGACAAGCGCGTGGCGCGCATCGTCGACCTCATCTACGCGAAGCAGAGTTTCGGCAAGGTGCGCTGGGTGCTCGCCGTGCCGGAAGACTCGCGCTATCAGCGGCCCGAGGATCTCGAAGGCGCGACGGTGGCCACCGAGCTCGTGCGCGTGACCGAAGCCTATTTCCGCGCGCGGAACATCAACGTCGCCGTCGAATTCTCGTGGGGCGCCACCGAGGTCAAGCCGCCCGTGCTCGCCGACGCCATCGTCGAAGTCACCGAGACAGGGTCGTCGCTGCGCGCGAACCGGCTGCGGGTGATCGACACGCTGATGGAGTCGAACACGCAACTGATCGCGAATGCGGGCGCGATGACCGATCCCTGGAAGCGCACGAAAGTGGACAACATCGCGCTGCTGCTGAAGGCGGCCATCGAGGCGCAGGGGCGCGTCGGCATCATGCTCAACGTCTCGCGCGAGCGGCTCGACGGCGTGCTGTCACTGCTGCCGGCACTGCAGCGGCCAACCGTGTCGGCTTTGAGCGATCCTGGCTGGGTCGCCGTCAACACGATCATCGAGGAGCGCACCGTTCGCGAGCTGATTCCACGTCTCAAGGCCGCCGAGGCCCAGGGCATCGTGGAGTATCCGTTGAACAAGATCGTGATCTAGGGTTCCCGACTCAGGCTCCAGACTCCAGGCTCCAGGAAGGTCATGCTGAAAAGGATAGAGACCACCGACACGGCGGGGATCGACGCGCTGGTCAGGCACGATGCGGCGCGGGATCCGCGCGTGGTGCGGACGGCGCGGCGGATCGTGGATGCCGTGCGCTCGGGCGGCGACAAAGCGCTGCTCGCACACGCGCGACGGCTCGACGGCCTGCGCGGCGCGCTCGAGGTGACGCCCGACGAGATCCTTGCCGGCGCGGCCCGCGTGCCCCGCGACGTGCGGCGCGCCATCGCGACGGCTGTGCGCAACGTCGAGCGCGTGTCTGCGCGGCAGGTGCCGAAGTCCTTCACGATTTCGCCCGCGCGCGGCGTGGTCATCTCGCAGCGCGTCACGCCGCTCGCCCGCGTGGGATGTTATGTGCCCGCCGGCCGCTATCCGCTGCCCTCGTCGCTCATCATGGGCGCAGTGCCGGCGCGGGCAGCCGGGGTGCGCGAGGTGATCGGGGTATGTCCTCGGCCGGATGACACCGTCATGGCCGCCGCGCTGGAAGCCGGCGTCACGCGCATGTTCCGTATCGGCGGCGCGCAGGCGGTAGCCGCGCTCGCTTACGGCACGTCCACCGTTCCCCGCGTCGACCGCATCGTCGGCCCCGGCAACGCCTACGTCGCGGCGGCGAAGGCGATCGTTGCGGCCGACTGCCCCATCGATTTCAACGCGGGACCGAGCGAAATCGTCGTCGTCTCCGACAGTGGTGACGCGCGCTGGATCGCCGCGGATCTCGCCGCGCAGGCGGAGCACGATCCGCAGGCGCGCGCCATCTTCATCACGACGCGTCGGCGGCTCGCGGCGCAGGTGTCGCGGGCGCTCGTTTCGCAAACCGCGGGAGCGCAGCCGGTGATCGTCATCGCCAGAACACGCATCGAAGCCATCGCCCTGGTCAATCGGCTCGCGCCCGAACACGCCGTGTGCGATGACGATGAGACGGCGGCGGCAATTGCGACGGCGGGAACAATCTTCGTGGGGCCGTGGAGCGCGCAGGCGGCTGGAGATTACGTGACGGGATCGAACCACATCCTGCCCACGGGCGGCGCCGCGCGGTTTCGCGGCGGATTGAGCGCGGCCGACTTCGTGAAGGTCACCTCCGTGCAGCGGCTGTCGCGCGAGGGCCTGCGCGGCATCGGCCCTGCGGCCGTCGCCCTTGCGACCGCCGAGGGGCTCACCGCTCACGCGGAATCGATTCGGATTCGCCTTGGAGCCGACGCATGAGCACCTATCAGCGCGCGCCTGACGCGGGCCGCGCACTTCGCCTGCACCTCAATGAGAACACCGGCGGCTGTTCGCCGGCGGTGCTCGACGCGATTCGCGCCCTCACGGCCGAGGACATCGCCTTCTACCCGCAGTACGACGATGTGGAGCGGGAGACGGCGGCGTACGTTGGCGTTGACCGATCGTGGATGGCCATGGTCAACGGCCTCGACGAGGGCCTGCATCTCGTGTCAGCGGTTGCGCTGCGGCCCGATCCTGAAGGGCCGCGACGAAGCGTGATCCCAGAGCCCGCATTCGAGATGTACGCCGCCTGCACGAAGGCCGCCGGCGGCGTGGCCGTCAGGATTCAGCCGCGCGAGGACTTCGTGTTCCCGCTCGACGAGATACTCGCCGCGCTCGACGGCCGGACGCGGCTGCTCTATCTCACCAATCCGGACAACCCGACGGGCCTGACGGTGCAGCCGTCCACGATCGCGTCGATTGCCGCCGCGGCCCCGCACGTGACCGTGCTGGTCGATGAGGCCTACATCGATTTCGGCGGCGACTCGATGCTGCCGCTCCTCGACACGCACCGCAACGTCATCGTCGGCCGCACCTTCGCGAAGGCGTACGGCCTGGCGGCGCTGCGCGCGGGCTGCCTGATTGCGCATCCCGATGCGCTCGCGCCGATCCGCGACACGATGTCGCCGTACAACCTGAATGTGGCCGCGGCGGCAGCGCTGCGCGCGGCGCTCAAGGATCGCGCGTGGCGCGATCGCTACGTGGACGAGTCGGCCCGGTCGCGCGATCTGATTTACGGCTTCTGCGACGCGCGCGGCATTCCGTACTACCGCAGCGCCGCGAATTTCGTGCTGGTGCGCATCGGCGATCGCGCGCCTGAGCTCGCGCGGCAGCTGGCGGCCGCGGGGGTGTTCGTTCGCGATCGATCGACGCAGCCCGGCTGCGCAGGCTGCCTGCGCATCACCGCGGGACTCACGCCGCACACCGCGCGATGCCTCGACGCCCTGGGAGCGCTGTTATGAGGCGCGCGCGCATTTCGCGCATCACGACCGAGACGCAGATCCAGGTGTCGCTGCGGCTCGACGGCAGCGGGCGCTACGACGTCAGCACCGGCATCCGCTTTCTCGACCACATGCTCGAACTCGTGACGCGGCACGGCGCGTTCGACCTGTCGCTCAACGCGGCCGGCGATCTCGACGTCGATCAGCACCACACCGTCGAGGACACCGGCATCGCGCTGGGCGAGGCGGTGGCGGCGGCCGTCGGCGCCAAGCGCGGTATCAACCGCGCGGGCTACTTCATCATGCCGATGGACGAAACGCTTGCCGTGGCGGCGGTCGACCTGTCGGGCCGGCCGCATGCCGCCATCGAGCTCGGGAAGGTTGCAGCGCGCGTCGGCGATCTACAGACAGAGCTGGTGCATGACTTCTTCGAGGGGTTCGCAGCCGCCGCCCGCGCCAACGTGCACATCAAGGTGATGTACGGGCGCTCGAGCCATCACAAGATCGAAGCCAGCTTCAAGGCCTTCGCGCGCGCGCTGCGGTTTGCGGTCTCGAAGGATCGCCAGCTGCGCCGCGCCCTTCCCTCGACGAAAGGCCTGCTGTGATCGCCATCGCCGACTACGGCGCCGGCAACCTGACGTCGGTGATGAAAGCCTTTCGTGCCTGCGGCGCCGACCCGCGCATCGTCGCCGAGGCGAACGGCCTCGCGAGCGCCAGGGCCATCGTGATTCCCGGCGTGGGACATTTCGCCGCAACGGCATCACTCGACGACGCGTGGCGGGCGGCAATTCGCGGCGCCTTCGATCGCGGCACGCCACTGCTGGGCATCTGCCTCGGCATGCAGTGGCTGTATGAAGGCAGCGACGAGTCGCCGGAGCTCACGGGCCTCGGCATCTTCCCCGGACGGGTTGCGCGCATGACCGGCGACGTGAAGGTGCCGCACGTGGGATGGAACACGCTCGAACACTCGTCCGCGTCGCCGCTTCTCGAAGGGATCGAGCGCGGGGCGGCCGTGTACTTCACGCACAGTTACGCCGCACCGCCAACGACGGAGTGCGTTGCCGTCACCACGCACGGCACGCCGTTCGCTGCCGTGGTCGAAGCCGGCAACGTCGCCGGCATGCAGTTTCATCCGGAGAAATCGGGCCGGGCCGGATTGAGGTTGTTGAAAAACTGGATGCGCGATGCTGTGTAAGCGTCTGATCGCCTGCCTCGACGTGCGCGACGGCCGCGTGGTGAAGGGCACGAACTTCACGTCGCTGCGCGATGCGGGCGATCCCGCCGAGCTCGCCGCGCGCTACGACGCCGAAGGCATCGACGAGGTCGTGATCCTCGACGTGAGCGCCACGCTCGAAGGCCGCCGCGCGCTCGCGCGCACCATCGAAGCGGCCGCATCGCGCCTGTTCATCCCCCTCACCGTCGGCGGCGGCGTGCGGTCGCTGGACGATGCGGCGGCGCTGTTCGATGCGGGCGCCGACAAGGTGAGCGTCAACAGTGCCGCGCTCGCCGATCCCGCGCTCATCACGCGCATCGCCAGCCGCTATGGCAGCCAGGCCGTGATCGTCGCCATCGACGCCCAGAAAAATGGGGACGGGTCTAATTTCCGGGTTTTTGGACGAAGCGGCAGCACCGACGCCGGCCGTGAGTCCGCCGACTGGGCGCGCGAGGCCTGGGACCGCGGCGCGGGCGAAATTCTTCTCACCTCGATCGATCGCGACGGCACGCGCAGCGGCTTCGACCTCCCGCTGACGTCCCGCGTGTCGCGCGCTGTCCCTATCCCGGTGATTGCATCGGGCGGCGCGGGGACGCCGGAGCATTTCGTCGACGTCTTCACGAAGGGCGATGCCGACGCTGCACTCGCGGCCTCCGTCTTTCATTTCTCCGAGCACGCCGTCAGCACGCTGAAACAGACGCTCGCTGCGGCAGGAGTTCCGGTGCGCGCATGTTGATTCCATCGATCGATCTCAAAGGCGGCAAGGTCGTCCAGCTCGTGCAGGGTGAGCGCACGGCGCTCGAGGATCCGGATCTCGATCGCTGGATCGAGCGCTTCCGCGGTTTCCCGATCGTGCAGCTGATCGACCTCGACGCCGCCATGGGCCGCGGCGACAACGCCGCGCTCGTCGCGCGCGTGCTGCGCGAGCTGCCTTGTCAGGTTGGCGGCGGCATCCGCACCGCCGATCGCGCCCGCGCGCTCGTGGATGCCGGCGCCAGGCGCGTCATCGCCGGCTCCGCGCTTTTCGCTGACGGCGCCGTCAACATCGCCGCGGCGCGTGCGCTGTCAGACGCCGTCGGGCCCGACGCGCTCGTTGCGGCCATCGACTGCCGCGCCGGCGACGTGCTCATCGCCGGCTGGAAGGCCGGCGCGGGCATTTCGCCCGAGGCGGCCATCGCCGCGCTCGAGCCGTTTGCCGGCACGTTCCTCTGCACTCTGGTCGAAACAGAGGGCACGCTGCGCGGCATCGACATCGCGGCCATTGCCGCGCTTCGCGCGCGCACCGCCCGCGGCTTCATCGCGGCCGGCGGCATCCGCTCGCAGGCGGAAATCGACGCGCTTGCCGCACTCGGCGCCGATGCCGTGGTCGGCATGGCCATCTACACGGGGCTGATTGAAGTGGGATAGGCTTCACAGCCATGTCGTTCGTGAGGTTTGCAGTCCGGGCACTCGGCGGGTTGGCACTGGTGGCAGCGGCTGCGTGTGGGCCCCAGGGGGATCGCTTCGTCACCGCCAACGCCCGCGCGCACGTCAACATGCTGGCCGAAACAATCGGCTCGCGCCCTGCCGGCTCCGACGCCAACCGCCGCGCGCGCACCTACCTGATCGATCAGCTGCAGCTGGCCGGCCTGCAGGTGCGCGTGCAGGAAACCGACGCGCGCCGGCCCGAGCTCGGCCTCGCCGGCCGCGTCTCCAACATCGTCGCCATCCGCCAGGGCCAGCTCTCTGACGCCATCGCCATCGTGGCCCACTACGACTCGGTGGCCGACGGGCCCGGCGCGGGTGACGATGCATTTGGATCGGCGATTGCGGTGGAGGCCGCGCGCGTGCTGGCCGCGGCGCCGATGCGCCACTCGCTGATGGTGCTGCTCACCGACAGCGAAGAGAGCGGCCTGCTCGGCGCGGCAGGGGCGATGAGCGATCCCGCGATCCGCGATCGCATCGCCGCGTACGTCAACGTCGAAGCCGTGGGCGCGAGCGGCGCACCGCTGCTGTTCGAGACGGGGCCGGGCAACCGGTGGCTGACGAGCGTGTGGGCGCGGCACGCGCCGTATCCGCGCGGCGCATCGTTCGCGGTTGAGATCTACAAGCGCACGCCGAACGACACCGACTTCAGCATCCTGAAGCGCGCCGACATTCCCGGCCTCAACTTCGCGATCATCGGCGACAGCACCGCGTACCACACCGATCGCGACACGGCGGCGCGGCTCGACACCGAGTCGCTCACTGTCGGCGGCGAGAACGTGATTGCCGTTGCGTCGGCGCTGGACGCGCGCGACCTCCGCACCCGCACCTCGCAGGACGCCACCTATTTCGACATCGGCGGCGCGTGGGCGCTGAGCTACGGCCCGGTCACGGCGCTCGTCATCGGCATCGCGTCGATCGCGTTCGGCCTGCTGGCGTGGCTGCGCGTGGCCGCGGCGGCGGCGCGCGCCACCGGCACCTTCCGCCTCGCCTTCACCGTGCTCTGGGCGATCATCGGCGCCGTCATCGTCGTGGCGGCGATGGTGGGAGCGATGTGGCTGTTGCGCGCGGTGCGCGAGGTCTATCACCCCTGGTACGGCCAGATGGGCCGCGCGCTCGCGTTCATGATCAGCGCCGGCGTTGCGGCCGGCTGGATGGCG
>JAKFEY010000068.1:0-18772 GCA_036675475.1 Vicinamibacterales bacterium | reverse complement strand
GCGAGCGTGCGCGTGTTCGTGTCGGTCTTCAGCAGGCGATAGTAGAGCGCCGGCAGGCCGAACACGATCACGTCGGACTGCGACAGCGAGCGCAGCCCGCGCAGCGTGAGGCCGTCTTCATTGACGTTCAGCCCGCCGCTGATGCCGGCCTCGCCGCCCGAGGCGATCTGCAGGCCGTATTCCTTGAAGCGCTCGCGATCGACTTCGAGCAGCTCGACGTCGATGACCACCTCGGGCCGCGCCTTGTCGATGGCGTTCAGCAGCCGCCCGACGGCTTCGACACGCTCGGCGGTGTCTCTGATGGTGATCGAATTGGTCGCCGTCGTCGCATAGACCTGACGGGCGTCGACGACGACGCGGAGCAGGTCGGTGGTTTCCTTGAGATCCGCGTTGCTCAGATAGAACGTGCGGACGACGTCTTCCTGGTACTCGCGGCGCTTGACGGCGGTGTCGGGCACGATTGTGACGGTGCGCGGCGCCGTGACGCGCCAGAACGTGCGGGTGCTGGCCGAGATGGCGTCGAGCGCCTCGCGCAGGCTGAGGCCGCGCAGATCGACCTGGGCCGCCACGCTTTCGAATGAGGGGTCGAAGATGACGTTGATGTCGGCGAACTTGCCGATCATCTGATAGAGCTCGCGGCTGGTCGTGCGCGGCCCGGTGAGGATGCCCTGCGGCATCATCGCGTCGTCGGGCAGGTCGCGTCCGGGCGGCGGCTGCACGCGCGAGCGCGCGACGAGCGTTTCGAGCGCCGTCTGGCCGTTGGTGGCCACGGCCAGCTTTGCGCGCATGCTGGCGCGGGTGCGGCGCAGCTCGGTTTCGACGTCGGCCGACGCGGGATTGAGCTCGTTGGCGATCTGGAATTCGATGAGCGCTTCTTCGAAGCGGCTTTGCGCCGCCAGGCGGCGGCCGCGGCTGAAGTGCGCGTCGGCGGCGCGCAGGCGCGCGCGATCGAGCGCCAGGCGCGCGTCGCGGTCGTCGGGGCGCTGGCGCAGCGCCTTCGTATATTCGGCGACCGCGAGGTCGTAGTCCTGCATCTGCTCGGCGCGCTGTCCGGCGCGCAGGGCGCTGCCCGTGGCGCATCCGGCCGACAGCAGCACCGCGATGAGCAGCAGGCGCCTACCCACCGGAGCGCACCACCTGCACGCCGCGCGGCGTCTTGAAGACGAAGGCGCTGTCGGCGAGGCCGACGTTTTCCTTCAGGTTGCTGAACACGAACGTGCTGGTGCCGCCCTGGCGATCCTGCGCTACGAGCGACTCGATCTGCAGCGTGTCCTTGCGGACCTGCACGATCAGCGTGTCGAATTCCTGCTGGCGCTTGCGCGGCGTCAGCTTGAGGCGATACGACGTCGCCGTCTGGCCGTCGAGCGCCGCGGTGAAATCCTTCGTGAGGTCGCCGCGGCCCGCGAGGAACAGCGCCGCTGTCGTCTCTCCGCCGCCGGCCGGGAGGTCGCTGACGATGACCTGGCGATCCGCGGGCATGTAGGAATACAGCTTCGTGCCGTCCGAGACGAATTCCTTCTTTTCCGGCGCCGTGTAGGTCCAGCGCATGCGGCCCGGTTTCTTGATCATCAGCGTGCCGCGCTCACTCGTTTTCTGCCGAAGGACGCCGCCCTGATAGGTGTGCGTGAAGGCGGCCGTGAAGTCGCGCACGGTGGCGTAGCGCCGCTGCACGCCGGCCGCGAGCTCGGCGGGCGAGGGCGCGCTCTGGGTGTGCACAACGGCGGCGGCAGAGGCCACGGCCAGCGCGGCGGCAACGCGGTTGAGGAGCTTCGTCACGTGGATCTCATTCTAGCAGCCGCCCTCCCGACGAGCTTCGTCCCTGCACGATGTTGCACCGTGTTTACGTGGGATAAACTGAACAGGTATGGATCAGAACGCGGACATGGCCTTGAAGAACGCCTGGAACACCGTGTTGGCGGCGTCCGACGAGCTGCGGGCGGTGACGCCCGACGCGGCCAATCTGGAGGCCGTCCAGCCGAAGGTGCTCGCGCAGGCCATTGCTGCGCAAGCACTTCGCGGACTGGTGGAGGAGCTCAGGCGAACGGCTGAGAAGGGCGAGTAGCCTTACTTCTTCTTCGCGCCCTTCTTTGCCGAGCGGCCCCCGGATGACGTCCGGCGGCTCGTGCCGCCGCCGCGCACTGCGGCCGCCCACCGTTCCATCCCGCCGGTTTCCCGGGCCTCGTCGTCTTCGCCTTCCGCCGCGGCGTCATTGATGCCCGTTTCGGCCAGCGCCGTCAGCTTTTCATCCGTCGCTTTCTCTTCCTGCAGCGTTTCCTCGAGCAGCGCGACGACCTCGTCGTGTCCGAGCAGCTGGGCGTAGGTGCGCAGCGTGCCGTACGCGGCGATTTCGTAGTGCTCGACTTTCTGCGCCGACGCGATCAGTGCGGCATCGAGGACGGCCTGATGCGCGTCTTCCTCCATCTTTTCCTCGCCCTCTTCGAGCAGGCCGAGGATGCCTTCACATTTCTTGCGCTTCGCCGGCTCGTCGAGCAGTTCGAAAATCTGCTCGAGCCGTTCGATCTGGCCTTCGGTTTCCTGCAGGTGCAGGTCGAAGCCGTCTTTCAGGTCAGGAGACCCGGCCGCTTTGCGCATTTTCGGCAGGGCCTTGGTGATGCGATGTTCGGCGTCGTAGATGTCGCGCAGCTCATCGATCAGCAGGTCGTGGAGATCTTCCATCGCAGCCATCGGCAGTCGTACTCCCTCGAAAGTGCGGACGCACAACTGCGCGCGCACGAGCGAGGACTACTGCACGCTTTGTGCCTGCGGGGCGATTGAAAATTGATTGGAAAATGGAAATCGATCCGCTTCGCCTGGCCTGCCAGCGTTCGCGCCTCGCAGGGCGCGCGAAGTGTGGTGGACCGCGCGAGGATCGAACTCGCGACCTCTGCGTTGCGAACGCAGCGCTCTCCCAGCTGAGCTAGCGGCCCACGAAGAGTGGATGGGGGCGTTCGGCGTCCCTCTTTCGAGAGCCGAGAACGAAAAAGTATACCACGCGGCACAGGTATACTCCGAAGGATGGGCGACGCCAACGTGAAGCGAATAGGGGTCTTGACCGGGGGAGGCGATGCGCCGGGGCTCAACGCCGTCATCCGGGCGGTCGTCAAGACCGCCACCAATGCCGGCCTCGAATGCGTGGGCCTCGAAGACAGCTTCGACGGCCTGATCGAGCCGGACCGGTGGCGCACGCTGACGCCGCGCGACGTGACGGGCATCCTGCGCCTCGGCGGCACGATCCTGGGCACCACCAACCGGGGCAACCCGTTTGCCTATCCGGTGGCCACCTCGGGCGGCACGGTCGACTACTCCGATCGCTGCATCCACATGTTCCACGAGCTGAAGCTCGACGCCCTCGTGGTCATCGGCGGCGACGGCACGCTGGCCATCGCGCACGAGTTCGCCGAGCGCGGCATTCCGGTGGTCGGCGTGCCGAAGACCATCGACAACGACATCTGCGAAACCGTCAACACGTTCGGCTTCGACACCGCCGTGTCATTCGCCACCGACGCCATCGACCGGCTGCACAGCACGGCCGAAGCGCACCATCGCGTGATGATCGTCGAAGTGATGGGGCGCTACGCGGGATGGATTGGTCTGCACTCCGGCATCGCCGGGGGCGCCGACGTCGTGCTCATTCCTGAAATCCCGTTCGACATCGACAAGGTCGCCGCCCACATCATGGAGCGCGAGCGCTGGGGCGCGCGCTTCAGCATCGTCGTTGTCTGCGAGGGCGCCACGCGCATTGGCGGATCGCGGACGGTCGTGAAAGAGGCGGAGCTGGGAACGGTGGAGCGGCTGGGGGGCGTCGGCGCGCTCGTGGCGGCCGATCTCGAGAAGCTGACGAAGAAGGAAGCGCGCTACGTGGTGCTCGGGCACCTTCAGCGCGGCGGGTCGCCCACGGCGTTCGACCGCGTGCTGGCCACGCGCTTCGGCCACAAGGCGGTGGAGCTGCTGGTCGAAGGGACGTTCGGCCACATGGTCGCGCTGCAGTCGCCGCGCATCGTGGCCGTGCCGCTCGCGAAAGTCGTGGGCCGCACGCGCAACGTGCCGCCCGACTCAGACCTGCTGACGACCGCCCGGTCGATGGGCATCTCGCTGGGATAAATGGGGACGGGTCTGATTTATTCCGTGCGCGTTCGCTGACGGAATAAATCAGACCCGTCCCCATTTAACATCAGCAGCAGGCGCGCTTTGGCGCCGGATAGATCGCCGGCGAGCACCGCGCCGGCGCGCTGAAGGTCGAGGCCGCCGCCGTCATAGCCGTATCGCGCGCTGACACGGCCGGTGGGGCAGCGCGACGTCACGACGACGTTCACGCCCGCGGCCACCGCGTCGCGAATTGCCGGCATGATCGCGGGCGGCACGTTGCCGCGGCCGAACGCGACCAGGACGATGCCGCGCGCGCCGGCGGCGACCGAGGCGCGGATGAAGCGATCGTCCATGCCGGTGGCCACCTGAATCACATCGACGCGCGGGTCGATGCCGGCCACGCGCAGCCCCGGCGCCGCGCCCTCGGCGCGCCACGTCGGCCGCACGGGCGGCTCCCGCCTGTAGATCACACGCCCGCCGTCGACCACGCCGACGGGGCCGAATTCCGGCGACACGAACGCGCTCGCCGATTCGGTGTGCATCTTCATCACCTCCGCAGCGGCCAGAATCTGCTCGCTCATGACGACCATGGTGCCGCGCCCGCGCGAGGCGGGCGACGCCGCCACGCGCGCCGCCGCGATCAGGTTTGACGGCCCATCCCAGCTCGCGTCGGACATCGTCCGCATCGCGCCGACCAGCGCCACCGGCTTGTCCGAGGTCAGTACCACATCGAGCAGGAACGCGGTTTCTTCGAGCGTGTCGGTGCCGTGGGTGATGACGAGGCCGTCGATGCCGTCGCGCTCGAGCCAGGCGGCCGCGGTTTCGGCCAGCGCCCACATGGCCTGCGGGGTGACGTGCGGGCCGGGGAAGCGCGAGACATCCGCCGCTTCGAAGTCCGCAACGGCGGCGAGCTCCGGCACGAGCTCGAGCAGCTCGCGGCTGCCCATGGCCGGCACCGCGGCACCCGTCGCGGGATCGACCCGCATCGAGATGGTGCCGCCGGTGAAGAGGATACCGATCATTTCTTAACGGCGGGGACCCCTGCACCCCGCCTGGCGCGTTCGCTCGCGGGGGCCCCAGCGCCCCGCTCCGCTCCGCGCTTCACGCGATCACATCCAGATACTTGAGCGCGCCGCCGGTGTTGAAGACCACGACGGTGTGATGGCGCTCGATGAGGCCGCGCGCGGTGAGCACCTGCAGCGCGTGGACGGCCGCGCCGCCTTCGGGCGCGGCGCTGATGCCTTCGAGCGCGCCCACACGCCGCATCGCGGCGATCATGTCGGCGTCGCTGACCGCGACGGCCGTGCCGCCGCTCTCGCGCACGGCGCGCAGGACGAGGAAGTCGCCGATGGCGCGCGGCACGCGCAGCCCGTCGGCAGCCGTGTGCGCGTTCTCCCACGGCTCGGCCTTCTCAGTGCCGCGCTCGAACGCGCGCACGATCGGCGCGCAGCCCTCGGCCTGCACCGTCACCATCTTCGGCCGCGGCCCGCCGGCCGGCAGCCAGCCGAGTGCTTCCAACTCGGCGAAGGCCTTCCACATGCCCACCATGCCGGTGCCGCCGCCGGTGGGATAGATGATCCAGTCGGGCAGCCGCCATCCGAGCTGCTCGGCAACTTCGTATCCCATCGTCTTCTTGCCTTCGATGCGATACGGCTCCTTGAGCGTCGAAACGTCGTACCAGCCGTGCGGCTTGCCGTCTTCGGCCGCCTGGCGCCCGGCGTCGGTGATCAGGCCGTCGACCAGCGTGACCTCGGCGCCGTACAGCTCGCACTCGCGCACGAACGGCGTCTTGACGTCCTTCGGCATGTACACGCGCGCGGCGATGCCCGCGCGCGCCGCGTACGCGGCCATGGCGTTGCCGGCGTTGCCCGCGGTCGGAATCGAGAGGGTCGTCGCGCCCAGATGCGCCGCGCGCGTCACGGCGGCCGACAGGCCGCGCGCCTTGAACGAGTTGGTGGGGTTGAGCGACTCGTCCTTGATCAACAGACGATCGAGCCCGAGCTCGGCGCCCAGGCGCGGCGCCGGCAGCATGGGCGTCCAGCCTTCGCCGAGCGACACGGGCGACTCGCCGTCGAACAGCGGCATCAGCTCGCGATAGCGCCACATGGTGGCTTCGCGATCGGCGAGCGACTCACGGCGCCAGGCCGCGCGCGCCGCGCCGAGATCGTAGCGCGCCAGCAGCGGCATGCCGCACGACGGACACAGGTGATGGCGCTCGCGCGCGTCGAAGGGACCGGCGCCGCACGGCACCGAGCATTCGAGATGGGTGAAGTAGGACACTACTTGCCCAGCAGCTCGTGGTCTTTCTTCTTCTGCAGCTCGTCGACCAGCGCCACGTGCTGATCCGTAATCTTCTGCACCTCGTCGAGCCCGCGCCGCTCATCGTCCTCCGAGATCTTCGAGTCCTTGAGCAGCTTCTTCAGCTTGTCGTTGGCGTCGCGGCGCACCTGGCGGACGGCGTTGCGGCCTTCCTCGGCGTACTTGTGCACCAGCTTCGACAGCTCCTTGCGGCGCTCTTCGGTGAGCGGCGGAATGGGGATGCGCACCAGCTTGCCGTCGTTGGCCGGATTGAGCCCGAGATTCGCGCCTTGAATGGCGCGCTCGATGGCGCCGAGCAGCGACGGGTCGAACGGCTGCACCGCAATCACGGTGGGCTCGGGCACCGACATCGTGGCCACCTGGTTGAGCGGCACGTTCGTGCCGTACGCCTCGACGTGCACGGCGTCGAGGATGTTGACCGACGCGCGCCCGGTGCGCACGCCCGACACTTCGCGCCGCGCGTGCTCGATGGCGCCGTCCATGCGCTTCTTCACTTCTCCAAACAGGCCTTTGAGGTCGCTGACGTCCATGACTGTCCCTCGAGGTTGCCGGTTACCGGTAACCGGCAACCGGTTACCGATCACGCTGTTACGGTCGTGCCCACCGGCTCGCCCATGATCACCCGGCGCAGGTTGCCCTCGGTGCGCAGGTTGAAGACGACGATCGGCAGCTTGTTGTCCATGCAGAGCGAGATGGCCGTGGCGTCCATGACCTTGAGGCCGCGCTCGAGCACCTGCAGATACGAAATCGTGTCATACCGCGTGGCGGTCTTGTCCAGCATCGGGTCGGCGGTGTAGATGCCGTCGACCTTGGTGCCCTTCAGGATGACGTCGGCGCGCATCTCCATGGCGCGCAGCGCCGCCGCGGTGTCGGTGGTGAAGTAGGGGTTGCCCGTGCCGGCCGCGAACACGACCACGCGGCCTTTCTCGAGGTGCCGCACCGCGCGCCGGCGGATGAACGGCTCGGCGATCTGCCGCATCTCGATGGCCGTCAGCACGCGCGTCGGCACGCCCGCATGCTCGCAGGCGTCCTGCAGCGCCAGCGCGTTGATGCACGTCGCCAGCATGCCCATGTAGTCGGCCGTCGCGCGGTCCATGCCGCGCGCGCTCGCCGCCAGGCCGCGGAACAGGTTGCCGCCGCCGATGACGACGCTGATTTCCACGCCGTCCGCCCTGACTTCGGCGATTTCCTTGGCGACTTGTGAGGTGACGGCGGGATCGATGCCGAAGGGCGCATCGCCCATCAGCGCTTCACCGGAGAGTTTCAGGAGGACGCGACGGTAGGAAGGGGGCACGAAAGGAGATTATATCGGTTCGCTGGTTCATGGGTTCGAGGGGTTCGACAGGTTCGGGACCAGTCGAACCCCTCGAACCCGTCGAACCAGTCGAACCAGTCGAACCCGTGAACCCGTCTAGTTCCCTTCGCCGACCTTGAACCGCGCGAAGCGGGCCACGGTGATGTTCTCGCCGAGCTTGGCGATGGCGGCGGTGACCAGCTGGCCGATGGTGACCTTCGGGTCGCGAATCGAGGGCTGGTCGAGCAGGCAGACCTGCTCGTAGAAGCTATTGAGCTTGCCCTCGACGATCTTCTCGATCACGTTCTCGGGCTTGCCCGAGCCGGCCATCTGGCCCTTGTAGACGTCCTTCTCGCGGGCGATGGCGTCGGCCGGCACGTCCTCGCGGCGCACGTACTGCGGCGCGGCGGCCGCGATGTGCATGGCGATCTCCTTGACGAGCGCCTGGAAGTCGTCGGTGCGCGCCACGAAGTCCGACTCGCAGTTGACCTCCACCAGCACGCCGATCTTGCCGCCCATGTGGATGTAGTGGCCCACGAGGCCCTGGTCGGTGGAGCGGCCGGTCTTCTTCGCGGCCTGCGCGAGCCCGCGCTTGCGCAGCAGCGTGATCGCCTCCTCCATGTTGCCGTTCGCCTCGGTCAGGGCCGCCTTGCACTCCATCATGCCGGCGCCGGTCTTCTCCCGAAGCTGTTTTACTTCCGCTGCGCTGATTGCCATCGTTGCCATAAGGAAATTCAGAGTTGGTGAATTCAGAGTTGAGAGTTGCTGTCAGGTGCTGTCAAAAAAAACGCCGGCGCGGTCACCCGGGCCGGCGTTCCAGAAACGGACCGGCCGCTGCTAAACCGACGCCGCCTGTTCGGCGCGCGGCGCGCGCGCGGGACGCGCCCGGCGGGCGTCGCCCTGTCCGCCGTTGCCGGCATCGCCGGCATCGTCGGCCTGCTGCGTGTCGCGGATGCCGCGGCCCGAGATGATCGCGTCGGCCATGCGCGAGGCAAACAGCTTGATCGCGCGCAGCGCGTCGTCGTTGCCCGGAATCACATAGTCCACTTCATCGGGGTCGCAGTTGGTGTCGACGACGCCGATGACCGGAATCTTCAGCTTGCGCGCCTCGTCGACGGCAATCTTTTCCTTGCGCGTGTCGACGATGAAGACCGCGTCGGGCAGCTTGGCCATGTGGCGGATGCCCTCGAGGTTCTTCTGCAGCTTGCGCTTTTCCTTCTCGACGCGGGCGATCTCCTTCTTGGTGATCGTCTCGTAGCGGCCGTCGGTGGCCATCGCCTCGAGCTCGCGGAGGCGCGCCAGGCTGCGCTGAATCGTCGTGAAGTTGGTGAGCAGACCGCCCAGCCAGCGCTGGTTGACGAAGTACATCCCGCAGCGCTGCGCTTCCTCGGCGATCGCGTCCTGGGCCTGCCGCTTGGTGCCTACGAAGAGCACGGTCTTGCCCTCCGCCGCCAGCTGGCCGACAAACTGCTCGGCGTCCTTGAAGAGCCGCGCCGTCTTGCCCAGGTCGATGATGTAGATGCCGTTCCGCTCGCCAAAGATGAACGGCTTCATCTTCGGGTTCCAACGCTTCGTCTGGTGTCCGAAGTGGACGCCAGCTTCCAGGAGATCCTTCATTACGGTCGCACTCACAAATATCCTCTCTGAACTAACGCTTGCTGAACTGGAACCGCTTGCGGGCTCCGGCCATGCCGTACTTCTTGCGTTCCTTGGCGCGCGCGTCGCGCGTGAGGAAGCCTTCCTGCCGCAGCTTCGAACGGAATTCTTCGTTGTACTCGACCAGCGCCCGCGCGATGCCGAGGCGCAGCGCGCCCGCCTGTCCGGCCACGCCGCCGCCGGTCGTCGTCGCGAGCACGTCGAACTTGTCGGCCGTTTCGGTGAGGACCAGGGGGTTGCGGATGACGAGCTGCAGAACCTGCGTGGGGAAGTGGTGCTCGACGGGCTGCCGGTTGACGACGATCTGGCCGCTGCCGGGCCGGAGGAACACGCGGGCGGTCGACGTCTTGCGCCGGCCGGTCCCGTAATACTGAGTCGATGCCATAAAACTTACGCGACCTCTCGCTTGTTCGGCTTCTGCGCGGCGTGCGGATGATCCTCGCGCGCATAGACCTTCAACTTCCGGTACATCGCATTGCCCATCTTCGTCTTCGGCAGCATGCCGCGCACGGCTTCCTCGACGATGCGGGCCGGCTTGGTCTGACGCACGACCTTCACGCGGTCGGTGCGGACGCCGCCCTCGTAGCCGCTGTGCGTGCGATAGACCTTCTGCTCTTCCTTGCGGCCGGTCAAACGCACCTTCGCCGCGTTGATGATCACGACGTGATCACCGGTATCGATGAAGGGCGTATACGTGCCCTTGTGCTTGCCCTGCAGCAGCCGGGCGGCCAGCGTCGCGACGCGGCCCAGCACCTGGCCCTCGGCGTCGATGACGTGCCACTGCCTCTCAATCGAGGAGGCAGATGGGATGAACGTGCCCATGAATTCCTCTTTCAGCCTTTTCTGACAAACGGCAAACCAAAAGGATAAAGGTACCCTCGAAAACTGTCAACTCTAACGTGTTGTGGGAGTTCCGGCGATCGCTGACACGAGCGCGAACCGGCCCGCAGCCCGCTTACAAAACTGTACCTCAGCCACCAGATGTGTCAGGAACTACAGCCCTCGCGGTCTCGAGCCGATTCCATTTCTGCACGTACTTGAACCGGTTTACCGGGGTGGACGAGCTGGCATCCCGCTTGCGCTAGGGCGCCGCGTCCGCTTCACGACCGCTTCTGAATTATTGCGATGTCAATACTCACTCGGTTCCGCCGGGCGCGTCCCGTGGTCGGCCTCGACATCGGCTCGAGCGCCGTCAAGGCGGTCGAACTGCGTCAGGCCGGCAAACTCTGGAAAGTCGTCGGCTGGGCCGTCGAGCCCGTGCCGCCCGACAGCATTGTCGACGGCGCGATCATCGACGGCACGGCCGTCGCCGACGCGATCCGCCGCCTGTTCGACGGCAAGCGCCTCAAGGCGCGCGAAGTCGCCGCGTCGCTGTCGGGCAACGCCGTCATCGTGAAGAAGATTACGGTGCCGGCCATGACCGAGGCCGAGCTGGCCGACTCCATTGTCTGGGAGGCCGAGCAGTACATCCCGTTCGACATCCAGGACGTCAACCTCGACTATCAGGTGCTGACCTCGGCCGAAGAGGCCGGGCCCAAGGGGACGATGGACGTCCTGCTGGTGGCGGCGAAAAAGGAAAAGATCGTCGACTACACCGGCGTCATCACCCAGGCGGGCCGCACGCCGGTGATCGTCGACATCGACGCGTTCGCCCTGCAGAACGCCTATGAAGTGAACTACGGCTTCACGCCCGGCGAAGTGGTCGCGCTCATCAACGCGGGCGCCAGCGCCACCAACATCAATATCGTGCAGGGCGATCAGTCCGTGTTCACGCGCGACGTCTCGATTGGCGGCCATGCCTATACCGAGGCGCTCCAGAAGGAATTGAGCCTGCCGCACGCCTCGGCCGACGCGCTCAAGCGCGGCGAGGCGGTGGACGGCATCACGTATGACGAGGCGCGGCCCGTGCTGCGCGCCGTCTCGGAGAACGTGCTGCTCGAGATTCAGAAGACCTTCGACTTCTACAAGGCCACCGCGGTGTCGGACCGCATCGATCGCATTGCGGTCGCGGGCGGCGCGTCGCAGGCCGAAGGCTTCCTGGAGATGCTCGGCGAGCGCTTCGGCGCGCCGGTCGAGCCGTTCGATCCGTTCCGCCGCGTCAAGTTCGACGCGGCGAAGTTCGGCGTCACCGACCCCGCGTCGGTTGCGCCGATGGCGGCCGTGGCCGTGGGCCTCGCGCTTCGCCGGGCGGGCGACCGATGATTCGCATCAATCTGCTTGGCACCGAGCGCGCGCGCGTCCGCACGCGCACGGGCATCACCGACGCGCAGAAGGCGACCGCGGCCGGCGCGCTCCTGCTGCTGCTGACGGCCGGCTACATCGGCTGGTCGTTCTGGGACATGCGCCAGGAACGGGCGCGCGTCGAAGAGGAGATCGCGGCCAGCGAGGCCGAGGAGCAGCGGCTGCGCGGCGTGCTCACCGAGGTGCAGCGCTTCGAAGCCCAGAAGGCGGCCCTCACCCAGCGCGTGGCGCTCATCGAGCAGCTGCGCCGCGGGCAGACGGGCCCCGTGCACATGCTCGACGAAATCAGCCGCGCCCTGCCGGATCGGCTCTGGCTCACCGAGCTGACGCAGAAAGGTGACGAGGTCTCCATCCAGGGCCGCACCATCACGCTGCCGGCGCTGTCGGACTTCGTCGCGAACCTGCAGAACTCACCCTATTTCCAGCGGCCTGTGGAGATTGTCTCGAGTTCGGTCGAAACAGATCCGCAGGGGGAACTGGTGCGCTTCGTGGTGCGCGCGATCTTCGTGCCGGGCGGCAACGCGCGGGTGCCGGCTGGCGCCGCGCCGGCGCCGACGCCTCCGGCGGGGCAGGGACGGGACTAATGGCGCTCAGCCTGAACAACCTTCCGTGGTACGGCCAGGTCGGCGTCTTCGTCGTCGTCTGCGGGGCCGCGCTGTGGGGATTCGAAACCTACTACGCCAACGGCGTCCAGGCCGACATCGAGGCCAAGACGACGCGGCTGGCCACGCTGCGATCGCAGATCGATCGCGGTCTCGCGACCGCGCGGCGGCTGCCGGAGTTCCGCGCCGAGATCGCCGGGCTCGAGCGCAAGCTCGACGAGCTCAAGCTGATCCTGCCCGATCAGAAAGACGCGCAGGACATCCTGCGGCGCGTGCATACGCTGGCGGTGCAGTCGAACCTCGAGATCCGGTCGTTCGCGCCGAAGACGTCCACCAAGAAGGCCCTCCATGAGGAGTGGCCGATTGAGATGCAGGTGGAAGGCACGTACCACGACCTCGGGTTCTTCTTCGATCGCATCGCGCGCTTCCCGCGCATCATCAACATCGGCGACGTGGAAATTCGCGGGCGCGGCGCGCAGGCGCAGCCGTCGGCCGCCACGATCACGGCGCGCTATACGGCCATGACCTTCGTGCTGCTCGACACGCCGCCACCCGCGGCGCCGGCCGCCGGACGCGCGGGCGGCCCGGGCGCGCCGCCGGCAGGAGCTCCCCGATGATGTTCGCTCCCGTTCTCGTGTTGCTGGCGGGCGTTGCCGCCGAAACCCCTTTCGCCGAGGCGCCGGCCGTCGAGCCCGCCGCCGCCGAGGCGCAGGCCGCGCAGCAGCCCGCGGCGGGCAGGCAGGCGCCGGCCTGGACGTACGACCCGCAGGGCCGCCGCGATCCGTTCGTCAGCCTGCGCGATCGCGTGTCGAACGCGGGCACGGGCGCGAACCGGCCGCCCGGCCTCGCCGGCGTGTCGGTCAACGAAATCATGATCCGCGGCATCGTGCGCAGCGGCAACGATTTCATCGCGCTGGCGCAGTCGCCCGACGGGCGCACGTTCCAGCTGCGCCGCAACGCGCGCCTGTTCGACGGCGTCGTCAAGCAGATCATGATCGACGCAGTGGTGTTCACCCAGGAAGTCAACGATCCGCTCTCGCTCGTCAAGCAGCGGGAAGTCAGGAAGACCATGAAGACCGGGGATAGGGAGGAGGAGCTGTGAGACGCCTTCGAATCGGCGTGCTCGGGCTGGTGCTCGCGGCGGTGGCCGCGGCAGGCGCGGCGCACGCATCGGCGGACAGCTCGGCGGCGCGGCTGCTGTCCATCGGCGCGGACGCCGATGGCGGCACACATGCCGTGGTCATCGAGGCGTCCGAGGAAGTGGCCTACGCGGTCACCCGGCCCGACCCGTTCACGGTACTGGTCGATCTGCGCGACGTGCGCGCCGGTGACGCGAAGAACAGCTATCGTCCCGCCGCCGGCGCCCCGGTTTCAGCCGTGGTCATCGACGAGATGCGCGCGGCCGACGGCCTGCCCCTCACGCGCGTGCTGATGCAGCTCACGCAGCCGCTGCAGCACACGGCGACGGCGGTGAAGGGGAAGATTCGCATCCAGTTCTCGGGGTCGATGGGTTCGACGGGTTCGACCGGTTCGACGGGTTCGACAGGTTCGGGTTCGGGTTCGGGTTCGGTTCCGGCGGCCACCGTTCTCGGGTCGGTGACGGCCGCGCAGTCCGGGGCCGTGACGAAGGTGACGCTCACCGGCAATGGCTGGCTCGCGCCCTCGAGTCTCGACGAGCTGGCCGGCGGCAGCGTGGTGATCGATCTGCCTGGCGTGTCGGCGGCGCCCGCGCTCGGCGCGGCCGCGCGCGGCATCGTGTCGGGCGTTCGCGCCGACGTGCAGTCGCGCGATCCGCTCGTGACGCGCGTGACGATTGACCTGGTCAAGCGCGCGGCGTTCCGCGCGGAGCGTGCCGGAGAGAACGGCGCCGACTACGTCGTCGTCTTCGACGAACGCGCGCCGGTCACGAACGACAATCCGTTCGGTCCCGACGCGGTCGCGGATCCAGACGCGCCCAAACCGGCGGCCTCCACCGTCCCGGCCGAACCGGCCGCGTCACCGCGCGCCTCGGATTTCGCCGCGGCGGCGGGCACGACCGCCATTGATCCGATGTCGGCGCTGAACACGCAGCAGGCGGCCGCGCCGCCCGTGCGCCAGACGCCGCCGGCCGCGCCGCAGATCGCGCCGCAGGCGCCTGCCGGCAGCGCGCCGCGCCAGTATCAGGGCCACCCGATTTCGCTCGACCTGCAGGGCACGCCGCTGCGCGACGTGCTGCGGCTGTTCGCGACGATCAGCGGCCTCAACATGGTGATTGACGCGGCCATCGAAGGCAGCGTCGACATCATCCTCACGGAAGTGCCGTGGGATCAGGCGCTCGAGATCGTGCTGCGCGCGCACAACCTCGGATACACCATCGACGGCACCGTCGTGCGCATCGCCAAGCTCGACACGCTGCGCAACGAAGAGAATCAGCGCGCGCAGCTCGATAAGGCGCGCCTCGAGTCGGGCGAGCTGCACGTGCGCACCTACTCGCTCAGCTACGCGCAGGCGCAGCAGATTGGCGAGATGCTGAAGAGCGGCCGCATCCTGTCCGAGCGCGGCCAGACCGTCGTCGACGAGCGCACGAACACGCTCATCATCACGGACCTGGCGGCGCGGCATCAGACGGCCGAAGCGCTCATCAAGGGGCTCGATCGTCCCGAACCGCAGGTGGAGATCGAAGCGCGCATCGTGCAGACCTCGCGCGACTTCGCGCGGTCGATCGGCATCCAGTGGGGCCTGAACGGCCGCGTGACGCCGGACATCGGCAACACCACCGGCCTCGCGTTTCCCAACAGCGGCACGCTCGGCGGCCGCACGGGCGGCCTCCAGGGACCGATCGACGTGCGGGGCAACGGCACCGGCGACGCCGCCTCGGTCGTCGATCTCGGCGTGAATGCCGCGAACTCGGCCATCGGCCTGTCGCTCGGCGCCATCAACGGCGCGTTCAACCTCGACGTGGCGCTGTCGGCGCTCGAACGCTCGGGCAAGGGCCGCATCCTCTCGACGCCGCGCGTGACGACGCAGAACAACAACCCGGCCGAGATGTATCAGGGCATCCAGATCCCGATTCAGACGGTCTCGAACAACACGGTGACCGTCAGCTTCAAGGACGCCGCGCTGTCGCTGCGCGTCACGCCGCAGGTCACGTCGGCCGGCACCGTGATCATGCAGATTCAGCTCGAGAACGCGACCGCCGACTTCAGCCGCCAGGTCAATGGCATTCCCCCGATCGACACGCAGCGCGCCATCACGCGCGTGCAGATCGACGATGGGGCGACCACGGTCATCGGCGGCATCTTCGTGAGCCGCGAGCAGGCCACGCAGGACCGCACGCCGATGCTGCACCGCATTCCGCTGCTCGGCTGGCTGTTCAAGCGCGACGAAACGCAGGATGAAAGCCGCGAGCTGCTGATCTTCATCACGCCGCGTGTCCTGAGGAGCTAGGGGCAGGTCATGACGACACGACTGTTTACGACGATCCGCGTTCTTGCCGCCGCCGGACTGGCGGCCGCCAGTGTCACCAGCGCGTCGTGCTCCAGCATGGTGCGCGAGAGCGGCGCCAGCTCGTATCTGATCATCGAGTCGCTGCAGGGGTTCTCGGGCGCCACCGACGAGAGCACGGGCAACAACCTGCAGTCCGACGTCCGCACCAAGGGCGGCGTGATTGAGGACGAGGGCATTGTCACGTTCGCCCTCGGCATGAAGGACGCGATCGTCAGCCCGACGATCAACAACGCGATTACCGTCACCCGGTACCGCGTCGTCTATTCGCGGACCGACGGGCGCAACACGCCCGGCGTGGACGTGCCGGCCCCGTTTGACGGCGTCGTCACCGTCACCGTCATGCCCGGCGCCACGGCGGAAGTGAACTTTTCGCTCGTCCGCGTGCAGGCCAAAGAGGAGCCGCCGCTGCGGAACCTGTCGGGTAATTTCGGGCTCGGCGTGATCTCGACGATTGCCGAGGTCACCTTTTACGGACGCGATCAGACCGGCCGCACGGTCAGCGTCGTCGGCCGCATCTCCGTGGACTTTGCCGATTTCGCCGACCCTGAATAGGCGGCACCTGCAGGACCAACCATGAAGACGTTTACTCGCACCCTCGCTCTCGTGGCCACCGTCGCGCTGACGGCATCGAGCTGCACGCTGGACAGCCCCAAAGAGCCGATGCTGACCGGGCCGTCCACCTATTTCCTGTCGGTGGCCATCACGGCGTCGCCCGACATCCTGCCGGAGGATGGCGCGTCGCAGTCAGTGATCCGGATCGTGGCGCGCGACGCCAACGGCCAGCCGGTGGCGAACCTGCCCGTGCGCATCGACACGGTGAGCGGCGGCCAGATCGTCGAGTTCGGCGTGCTGTCGTCGCGCAATGTGACGACCAACGCGTCGGGCGAAGCCGTCGTCGTGTTCACCGCGCCGCGCGCCGCCATTCCGGGTTTCGACGCCGGCACGGTGGTCGAGATTCGCGCGACGCCGATCGGCACCGACTACGCCGGCGTGAATCCGCGCAGCGTGCTCATCCGCCTGGTGCCGCAAAGCACCGCCACGATTCCAGGCGCGCCGACGCCGAGCTTCATCTTCACGCCGTCGAACCCGAAGGCGGGCGACCTCATCACCTACAACGCCAGCGGTTCGAGGGACGACGATGGCGCGATCGTGCGCTACCGGTGGGCGTTCAGCGACGGCCACATGGAAGAGGGCCCTGTCGTGGCGCACGATTTCCCCGCGGCCGGATCGTACTTCGTGACGCTCACCGTCACTGACAACGAGAACAAGAGCGCGTCGGTGACCCGCTCGGTGACCGTCAGCGGTTCGTAACCCGGCGCGGAGGCCGATCTGTCGCGCATCGAAGAACTCGAGCGCCGGGTCCGGCAGGACCCGGCGTCCATCGCGTTTGGCGCGCTCGCTGAAGAGTACCGCCGCGCCGGCCAGCTCGAGGATGCGGTCGCCGCGTGCCGCTCGGGTCTCGGGCGGCATCCTTCCTATCTCTCGGCACGCGTGACGCTCGGCCGCGCGCTCCAGGAACTGGGGCAGCACGCGGAGGCGCGCGCCGAATTCGAATACGTCCTCTCGCTCGCGCCCGACAACCTCGCCGCCATTCGCGGCCTTGCGGAGCTGCATGGCGAAGATGTGGATGCCGTGCCGGCGTTCGCGGCGCCGCCACCCGAACCCGCGGCCCTGCCCGCGCCTCCGCCCGAGCCCGACTTCGCCGCGCTGGACGCGTCGATTGCGCAGGCCGACGCCGCGTCGGTGGCCGACGCCGAGCGCGCCGCGCAGATCGAGCGGCTCGAAATCTGGCTGGCGCGCATTCAAGAGGGGCGCGACGCAGGCAGCGATCGGTCCGCATGACCGCGTCGCTTCACCGGCGCATCCGCGCCGCGTCAGCGGCCGCCGGCGCGGCCGGGGTCGACGCGCTGCTGATTACAAATCCCGCCAACATCTTGTACCTCAGTGGCTTCGGGGGCACCGCCGGCCGGCTGGTGCTGCGGGGCGGCGTGCTTTACTTCATTACGGACTTTCGTTACAGTCGGACGGTTCAGGCACTGGCCAGCGGGTGGCCTGAAGGCTCCCAAGTTATTGAGATATCAGGGGGTTACGACGAGGGGCTTGCGGCGCTTGCAGGCCGCATCGGCGCGCGCCGCCTCGGCTTCGAGGCCGCCCACGTCACGGTGGCCGAGCAGCAGGCGTGGGCCCACCGCCTGGCCGGCACGGCGCTGGTGGCCCTGCCGCCGATCGTCGAGCCGCTCCGCCTCATTAAAGATGACGGCGAGCTGGCGACGATGCGCGATGCCGGGCGCCGCATCAGCGCGATTGCGGCGTCGCTGGCGGAGTGGGTACGAGCGGGACGGCGCGAGCGCGACGTCGCCGCGGATGTGAATTACGCGATGGCGCGCGCCGGCTTCAGCAGGCCGGCGTTCGACACCATCGTGGCGTCAGGGCCGCATGCGGCGCTGCCGCACGCGCGGCCGGGCGATCGCGTGCTCGAGCGCGGCGACCTGGTGGTGGTGGATTTTGGCGGGATGCTCGACGGGTATGCCGTCGACATCACGCGCACGGTGAGCATCGGCCCGGCGGGCGAGCGCGAGCGCGCGCTGCACGCCGCGGTGCTCGACGCGCACGGCGCGGCGGTGGCCGCGCTCACGCCCGGCACGCGGGTGCAGGACGTGGACCTGGCCGCGCGCGACGTGCTGACGCGGCGCGGTTATGGCGCGGCGCTGCGGCATGCCACCGGGCACGGCCTCGGCCTCGACGTACACGAGGCGCCGCGGCTGTCGAAGGATGCGCCCGGGGATGCCGGCACGCTGGCCGCGGGCATGGTGGTGACGATCGAACCGGGCGTCTATCTGGATGACCCGTCGGCGGGCGCGGCATGCACGGGCGCGCGCATCGAGGACGACCTGGTTGTGACCAACGATGGGCCTGAATGGCTGACACACGCTCCAAGGGAATTGTGAACACCGACGACATCAAGCAGATCCTCGAGCTGGTGCGCGAGCACGACCTCGCCGAATTCGAGCTCGAGCGCGAAGGCCTGAAGCTGCGCGTCAAGAAGGCGAACGACGTGGTGATCACGCACGCCGCGCCCTCCGCCGCG
>JAKFEY010000079.1:0-18783 GCA_036675475.1 Vicinamibacterales bacterium | reverse complement strand
GATCCGGAGAACGACAACCTGTTCACGTGGTGGGCGCCGTGGCGCAACATGCGGCAGCGCAACATCGGGTGGCGCATCGACTATGTGCTGGCGAGCGAGGCGCTCGCCTCACGCGCGACGGCGTCCACCGTCGCGCGCGAGTTCGGTACGAGCGACCACGCCCCCGTCAGCGTTGTATTTGCGTAGACGTAATGGGCTTCAGGCCTGACGCCAGCTCGATCAATCGGGCCAGCTCCGACCGATAGCCATCCACATCGTCGGCTTTGGCGGCGCGGGCGCGATCCGCGACGCGCTGCCAGCGCGCGGCGTCGGCCTGCAGATCGCCGCGCAGCAGCATGGCGAATTCCGCCACCGCCGACGCGAACGGCAGGTGCCGCGCAGCCGGCGCGGATGAGCGCGCCGTCGTTGTCACCAGCGCGCTCTTGTCGCCGTCCGGCCTCTTGTAGCGCACGCTGAAGGTGAGCAGCTCGCCGCGGCCCGCGCGCGGCGTCTCGATGCGCTCGGTCTGATAGACGAGCGGATTCACGGCCGGACCGTCGCCGGTGGCCACAGGCGGCTCGACACCCTTGGGCACGACCTCGTAGAGCGCCGTGACCGTGTGGCCCGCGCCCATCTCGCCCGCGTCCTTGGTGTCGTCGTTGAAGTCCTCGTTGTTCAGCAGCCGGTTTTCGTAGCCGACAAGCCGGTACGCCGCGACCTCGTTCGGATTGAACTCGATCTGGATTTTCACGTCTTTCGCCACGGTGTGCAGCGTCGACGCCGCCTCGTTCACGAGCACGCGCCGCGCCTCGAGCAGCGAGTCGAGATAGGCGTAGTTGCCGTTGCCCTTGTCGGCAAGGTGCTCCATCTTGGCGTCCTGCAGATTGCCCCTGCCGACGCCGAGCACCGACAGGAACACGCCGCTCTTACGCTCGTCTTCAATCAGCTTCACGAGCTCGCTGTCGCTGGTGACGCCCACGTTGAAATCGCCGTCGGTGGCGAGAATCACGCGGTTGACGCCGCCCTTCACGAACTGATCGCGCGCCAGCTGATACGCGAGCCGGATGCCTGACGCGCCATTGGTGGATCCTCCCGCGCGCAGCTCTCGAATCGCCTGGTGAATGCGGTCGCGATTGGCGGCCGTGGTCGGCGGCAGCGCGATGCCGCTGCTGCCGGCGTAGGTGACGATCGCCACGCGATCGGACGGCTGCAGTGTGTCGACGAACATGCGCATGCCCGCCTGCACCAGTGGCAGACGATCCGACGGCTGCATCGATCCCGACACGTCGAGCAGGAACACGAAGCTGCGACCCGGAATGTCGTCCGCGTCGACCTGCGTGGTTCTGAGGCCGAGCAGCACGAGCGTGTGCTTCGGCTCCCACGGGCACGCGCCCACCTCCGTGGTGAGTTTGATCGGCTCGTTCTTGGGGGCGTCGTAGTTGAAGCGGAAGTAGTTGACCATCTCCTCGATGCGCACCGCGCCTTCGGGCGGCAGCCGGCCTTCGTTGAGGAAGCGCCGCACGTTGGCATACGAGGCCGTGTCGACATCGGCGGAAAACGTCGACAGCGGCTCGTGCTTCACGAGACGGAAGCGGTTGCGCTCGACGTGCGCGTAGCCCTCGCGGTTGTAACCGCGTGGCAGCTGGATCCCGTGACCCTGACCCGCCGCCATGCCGGCCAGATTGCCGCTCGCGCGGAGCGACGCCGGCGGTGGAGACGGTAGCCCGCCGACCACGCCGCCGATGGCGCCGGCAGCTGTCATCGATTTCGACTCGGTGCGCACGGCGTCCGTCACCGCGCCGATCGTCAGCGTGAAGATTTCACGCAGACCTCGTTCGCGGCTGAGCGTCACCGTGCGATGCTCGGGTGTGAATCCCGCCAGCGTCACGGCGAGCGTGTAGGTGCCAGACGCGAGCCCCTTCACCACGAACGTGCCGTCTTGCGCCGAGACGACCCGCCGCAGGAAGCCGCCGTCCTGCAGCACTTCCACGGTGGCGCCCGGGATGGGGGCGCCCGAGGAATCAGTGACGATGCCGTGGATTTCACCTGCGGGAATAACGGCCTGTTGACGAGCCAGGACGAGAAGCGGCGAGAGAGCGAAGAGACAGAGAACGGCGACGACCGCGCGGACTCTCATGGGGACCTCCAGCAAAGCGCTGAAGGGATTAGACACGCGCGCGCGGAAGTTGGCCTGAGGCCCACAGCCGGCAGAGATGTATACAGACCTCCACGGCCTTTTCCATGTCCTGCACGCTGACCCATTCGAGCCGCGAGTGAATGTTGTGCTGGCCCGCGAACAGGTTGGGCGTCGGCAACCCCATCGCTGAGAGCTTCGCGCCATCGGTGCCGCCGCGGATGGGTTTGCGGATAACGGTCACGCCGGCGGCGCGGATGGCGTCTTCGGCCAGCGCCACCACGCGCGGATGCTGCGCGAGCGCGTCACGCATGTTGCGATATTGCTCGACGCGCTCGAGTGAGGCCGCCACGCCCGGCACCTTCGCGGCCGCGTCATGCGCGAGCCGGTCGACGAGCGCCGCGTGCGCCTCCAGCGCGTCGAGATCGAAGTCGCGCAGAATCAGCTGCGCCGTCGCGCGCTCGACACCGCCCTCGATGCCGTGCGGATGCACGAATCCGTCGCGATCGGCGGTCCGCTCAGGGGAGAGATCGGGCGGCAGCGCCGCCAGGAAATGTCCCAACGCGCGCAGCGCGTTCGCCATCTTGCCGTGGGCATAGCCCGGGTGCGTGTTGAAGCCGGTAAACACCACCGTCACGCCGTCCGCATTGAAATTTTCGGCCTCCAGCTCGCCCAGCTCGCCGCCGTCGAGGGTGTAGGACGCAACCGCGCCGAACGTTTCCACGTCGAACTGATCAGCGCCCCGCCCCACCTCCTCATCCGTGGTGAAGGCGAAGCTCACGGGGCCGTGGGGTATGTCGCCGGCGGCGAGCCTCTCGGCCAGCGTCATGACGATGGCGACGCCGGCTTTGTCGTCGGCGCCAAGCAGTGTGGCGCCCGAGGCCGTCACGATGTCGTGGCCGCGTTTCGCGGCCAGGGCGGGCTGCTCCGCGGCGCGAAGCACCAGCGATGGATCGTCGGGAAACCGCAGGTCGCGCCCGTCGTAATCGCGATGAAGCTGCGGGACAACCCCCGCGCCCGGCACCTCCGGCGAGGTGTCGACGTGCGCGATGAAGCCGACGCACGGCGCGTGGTCCATGCCGTCCGAGGCAGGAAGGCGCGCGAGCAACAGTCCCGTGCGCAGGTCCGGCACGATGCCGAGGCCGTCGAGCTCGCCCGCCAGACGTTCCAGCAGCGCCTGCTGGCCGGCCGAGCTCGGCCTGGCGGCGGCCGCGGGATCGGCGGTGGTATCGACGCGCACGTACTCCTGGAATCTGTCGACGAGAGGGCGCATCCTGAGAGAATAGACGAACCCCGGATATCTCCATGTCTTTACGAACACGTTTGATTCTCGCGTTCCTCCTCCTCTCGGTCGTTCCGCTCACCGCGGTCACGGCCCAGCACTATCTGTCGTCGCTCGACACGCTGCACCGCGTCGCGCGCCGCGACGCCGAGCAGATGACCCTCGAGCTCGGGCAGCGCATGGAGATGGTGAAGAACGATCTGAGTCAGCGGGCGGGCCAGTTCTTCGTCAACAACCGCGCCGAGCGCCGGGCCCTGCCTGCGTCGGGTGACGGATCGCGCGTGGTCGACCTCGCCAGCCTCGCCACCACCGGCGTGGCGGAAACGTTTGGCGAGACGGCCGCGCTGCTCGAGCGCATCGAGCTTCGCACGGGCGTCCCCGCGCCGCCGCAGGCGCCTGCCGCCGGCACGCGCGCCGATCTTCCGGCTCCGCCGCTGCCTCCCGCGCCGGCTCCGGCCGCATCCGCGGTGACGGCCTCCGGTCCCAGCGACGCTCCGGCGGTTGCCGCAGCTGCGGACACCCGAAGCGCGCAGCTCGCGGCCGTGCAGCCGTTGATCATCGACATGAAGGAGCTCGCGCAGGAGCTCGGCAGGGCAGGCGTGAACGTCGATCAGTGGACACCCGAAATCGAGCGCCTCGTCGCCCGCGGTGTCGGCATCGGCGCGAACATCGCCGCGCGCGCGCGCGTGCAGCAGCGGCAGGCCGAGGACATCGCCCGGCGGCAGCGGGCCGAGGAGGGCCGCATCAACGAGGCGGCGCACGCCTCGCACGCCGCCTTCACGGGCGGCGGCGAAGGCCTCGACGTCACCATGCAGCGCGACGGCAAGCCGGTGGGCAAGGTCAACGCGAAGCTGCGGCTCAATCGTGTGCTCGGCACCGTCGTGTCCAACACGCGGCGCGAGAACGGTGAAATTGCGTTCGCCATCGACCCCAAGGGCGCCATCGTCGCCGACACCGCCGACGACCGCGCCATCATCGAGGGCCTCGGCGTCACGAAGGCCACCGAAGCGTTCTCGTCAAAGGACGGTTGGATCATCGTCACGCGCGACGATCCCGCGGGGTCGGGCGCGCGCTTCGGCATCGCGCGGCGCATTGGCGACTCGGTGCACGACCTGCGCGTCACGGCTGGCCGCAACCTGGCCACCGGCCTCGGCGTGATTGGTCTCGCGCTCGTCGGCATCTTCCCGATCTCGGGCCGGCTCACCCGCAACGTGCGGAAGCTGCACGACGGCGTCAACGATCTCGCGCGCGGCAACTACGCGGCGCGCGTCGACGTGAAGTCGAACGACGAGGTCGGGCGCCTCGCGACGGCCTTCAACCAGATGGCCGCCGACATCGAGGCGCACCAGAAACTCGCCGTCGAGCAGGAGCGCCTCAAGCGCGAGCTCGAACTGTGCCGGCAGATTCAGAACGACATGCTGCCGCGCGAGCCGTTCCGCGCCACCTTCGCCGACGTCAAAGGCATCTCGCTGCCGGCGCGCGAAGTGGGCGGCGACTTCTTCAACTACTTCACGATGGGCGACGGCGATCTGGCCGTGCTCGTAGGCGACGTCTCCGGCAAGGGTGTGTCGGCGGCGCTGACGATGGCGAATGTGCAGGCCACGCTCAAGGCGCGGCTGCCGGTCGTGTCCGATCTGGCGGAGCTCGTGGACAGCATCGATCGCGAGTTCGAGAAGAGCTCGCCGCGCGGCGTGTACGCCACGCTCTTTGCCGCCGTGCTCGATCGGAAGACGCGCACGCTGCGCTACGTCAACGCCGGCCACCATCCGCAGTTCGTGCTGCGCGTCGACGGCTCGATCGTCCGGCTGCCGTCAACCGGCATGCCCATCGGCCTGCTGCCCGGCCAGGGATTCGTGTCGAAGGAGATCGCGCTCAACGAAGGCGACTTGCTCTTCTTCTATACCGACGGCGCCGTCGAAACCGAGAACGACCGCGGCGACATGTTCGGCGCCGAGCGCCTCGAAGCGCTGTTGATCGACGCGCACAACGACGGCGTCGACGCGGTGCTCGAACGGGCCGAAGCCGCCGTGCGCGCCTTCCGCGGCAGCGCCGAGCCGTTCGATGACGCCACGATGATGGCGATGCGGGTGGGCGGATCGTAGTGTGGTGGGTACGTGGGTGCGTTGCTGGAGTGGTTAAGGTGTACGGTGGTGACGTGGTGGACGTCGCTTGGGATCGCGACCCTTCGAGCGCTTCGCCTCTGCCTGGCGTCGCAGGCTGAAATACAGTCCGCCTAAAACCTTGGCCAGCCGCTCGGCCAGGTTCAGCATTGCATCGATGTCTTGCCGTGAGTAGTAGCGCTTCGCAACACCGTCGGGCAGTCGCGTACGTACTTCCTCCAGAGAACTGCGACAGTACTTCACGAACGTGGCGAACTCAGCGGGATTGAATCGGTAATAGCCCTCGGCAAGATTTGAGGCGAGCGACGCCACCGCATCACTGAGCTGTCCGGCAAACTTGGGATCGCGCTGCGCTGGTGAGTTGTAAAGCAGATCGAAGACCTGCTTTTTGAGATCCATCGACAGCTGGTAGGCCACCAACTCATCGAGTTTATAGAGAGCCATGACCGATACGGACTACATTTGCCGTGCCGCCATGGTTCCGCCGATAAGCCTCGGAGATACCTAGTGGTTCTGCAATATCTGCAACGGGGTCAGCACGGCGTTGTTGCCCATTCTGCTAGGCGCTTGCAGCCACGTCCCGACGCGCTGCGCTGCTATGCGCCCACCGTCAACGGCAACCACCGAAGCCACGTACCCACGCCCTCACGATGCGTTATTCCACTCTCAACGCCCTGACGGTGTCCACCCGCGTAGCGCGAACCGCGGGAATGAGCGCGGCGACTGAGGCCACGATCATCAGCAGCAGCGGGGCCGCGACGAACGACAGCGGGTCGAGCGGCGTGACGCCGTGCAGCAGCGCGGCCATCGCCTGCGTGGTCAGCGCGGCGATGATCATGCCGGCCACCGCGCCGGCCGCCGTCACGGTGAGACCTCCGCGCCAGATCAGGCCCACGACCTGCGACGTCGTTGCGCCCATCGCCACGCGGATGCCGATTTCGCGGCGCCGCTGGCTCACGACGTACGACAGCACGCTGTAGATGCCGACGGCCGCGAGCAGCAGCGCCAGGCCGGCGAACACGCCCAGCAGCCATCCCGTCAGACGAGGCGTCGCGATCGACGCGGCCACCACATCGTCCATCGTCTGCACCGCCGCAATCGGGACGTCGGCGTCCATCTGCTTGATCTCGTCGCGGATGGACGGCGCGAGCGATGCGGGATTCGCGGTCGTGCGCACCACCAGCGTCATGTTCCGCATCGGGTTGCCTGCGCTCATGTGCCACTGGGCGTGTGGGCGATAGAACTTCGGCTTGACGGTGCCGGTGACGCCGTTGTGTTTGACGTCGGCCACGATGCCGATGACGGTGATCATGGGCCGGCTCGGCGGTCCCTGGCGGAACCGCCCGCCAAGCGCTTCGCGGCCCGCCCAGTATTTCTCCGCCATGGCTTCGTTGATGAGCGCGACCTGCTGACCCTCGGCAACGTCCGACGGAAGAATGTCGCGGCCTCTGATCAATCGTTCGCCGAGCGCTTCGATCACGCCATCGGTCGCCACCTGCCAGTCACCCGGCGCGCCGGTGCCGGGCGGCGGCTGATAGCCCTCGACCATCAATCCCCAGTCGCCAATCGTGGTGGCCAGCGGCAGGATGCGGATGAATCCGGCGCGATCGACCTGCGGCAGCGCGCGAACGCGATCGAGCACCTGATCATAGAAACCAATGACGCGCTCCGGCGTGTCGTACTTTGCGGCGGGCACCGCCAGCCGCATCGTGAGCACGCCGTCAGGATTCAGGCCCAGATCGATCTGCTGCAGATTCCAGACGCTGCGCACCATCAACAACGCGCCCGCGAGCAGCGCCACGGCCAGCGCCGTTTCGCCCGCGACGAGCAGGCCGCGCATCCGCTGCCGCTCGGTGCCGGCTGTCGTGGTGCCGGCCCCTTCCTTGATGGTGTCGTTGATGTCGACGCGCGAGGCGCGCAGCGCCGGCGGCAGGCTGAAGAGCACGAGCGTGACGATGGTGACGGCGAGTGAGAAGAGGACGACGCGCAGATCGAGCGCGATGTTCGAGGCGCGAGGGATGGCCGTGAGATCCGTCGAGAGCAGAGCCGCAAGCACGGCCCAGGCCATCAGGATGCCGGCGCCCGCCGCGGCTACGGCGAGCAGCGCGCCTTCGGTGAGCATCTGGCGCACCAGGCGCGAGCGTCTGGCGCCGAGCGCGGCACGCACGGCCATCTCGCGGCCCCGCGCATCCGCGCGCACCAGCAGCAGGTTCGCCACGTTCGCGCAGGCGATCAGCATCAGGCAGCCGACTGCGCCCACGAGGAGGAGGATCGGCGTGCGCACGTCGCCGAGCGCCTCGTCGGCGGCTGACAGCGCGAACGCCTGAAACTTCATCGCCTCGGGATAGAGGCCTTCCTTCGTCAGCGTTTCGGTGAGCGCGAGCAGTTCCGCGTTGGCTGTCTCCACGCTCACGCCCGGTTTGAGGCGCGCGGCTGCGTGATTGCCGTGACTGCCGCGGCTCGCGGGATCGAGCCGCAGCGGAAGCCAGAGCCGCGTCGGTTCTGCCGCGTCCGCCACATAGTCGGTCGGCAGCTGGAATCCGCGGGGCATCACGCCAATCACTTCGCGCGCGATGCCATTCACCTGGATGGTCTGGCCGACGATGTCGGGACGCGCGCCGAAGCGTTGGCGCCAGAGTCCGTCGCTGAGGATGACGGATGTCGGCGTGTCGGCGGCGGCGTCCGCGTCGGTGAAGCCGCGCCCGAGTGCCGGCGGCGCGCCGAGCACGCTCAGCAGATTCGGCGTGAGGAATCCGGCGCCGATCCGGATCGCGTCGCCGCCACCCGTCAGGTTGACCTGGCCGATGTTCCAGCCGCCGACATCTTCGAACGACTGCGTCCGGTTCCGGTAGTCGAGCGTCTCGGCGTCGGACACCCACGTTTTCTCGAAGCCGGTCCACCGGCTCCAGATCACGACCACCCGGTCGGCGTCGCGGTACGGCAGCGGGGCCAGCAGCACGCCGCTGACGACGCTGAAGACGGCGGCGTTGGCGCCGATGCCGAGCGCAAGCGTGAGCAGCGCGGCCAGCGTGAACCCGGGCCGCTTGAGCAATCCGCGCGCGCCGATGCGGAGGTCCTGAAGGAGTGTCTCGACCATGTAGGTCTTGGACGGCAGCGGGACGGTGAAGGTTGACCCGTGGGCCTTAGCGACCGAATGTGACGGGCGGCGCGGCCTTTGGCGCAAACGTGCGGAAATCCTCGCCCACGGCCGCGGCGATCGTCGCGGCGAGTTGTGAGGCGGTCGCGACGGGAGTGGCGCGGAGGCCGAGCGCGGGGATGTCAGGACCGAGCGCCGCCATCCAGGTGCGTTCCGCGGCCGGCGTCTCTCGGCCATGATTGCCCCAGTCCTTCATCGTCGCGCCCCGGCCGTGATCGGTTGTGACGAGCAGCGTGGTGCGGCCGCGATACTCGGGCATCGACTGCAGGGTCGTCCAGATGCGCTCGATGAAGCGATCGGCGCGCTGCGTGGCGTCGAGGTAGAGGCGATAGCGTCCTTCGTGCGCCCACTCGTCGCCTTCGCCGAGCATCACGTAGAGGACGCGCGGCTTCTTCGTGCGCAATGTGTCGAGCGCTTCGTACACGATGGGCGCGTCGAACGGGCCGTAGTTCCAGTACGCCGGCAGATCGCGCGCGAGCTCGCTGATCGCGTAGCCCGACTTCACCGGGATGCCGCTGCGCGTGCTGTTGAGAATGAATGGCAGCACGTCCCACGAGCCGAACGCTGCGACGCGTCCCTTGAACCGGTCGAGGCCGTTGAGCCATTCGAGCACGGTGACGTTGGGGTTGGGTACCTTGTCGTTGCTGTCGATGCGCGCGTCGGCCGCGCCCGACAGCAGCTCGTTGTAGCCGGGGTACGAGAACCAGAGCCCGTTGGTCAGCCGAGCGTTGAAGATCTGACCCTGCTTCGCGATGACGTTCCACATGAACGGCATCAGCATCGAGCGCCGCACTTCGTCGCTGGCAGCCGCGTACCGTGCGGCGGCCGGCTCGATTTCGCCGCGGTCGTTTTGCTTGAAGTAACGCTGGTCGGCGCCGCCGAAAAATTCCTGCCAGCGAAGGCCGTCGATGGTGACGATCACGACGTGGCGCTCAGCCGGCTGGGCAGCGGGCGTGGACACCGCCAGCACGGCGAGCAGCAGCGCACGGATCAGCTTCATTGGCGGAGAGTTTGCTGCACAGACCTTAAATGGTCAACCGCGGTAGGCCGGGACTTCAGTCCCGGCAGCTACGCCGCATGTAAGTGCTTCTTCTTCGCGTCGCGCCCGAACAGCCGCATCATGCGGTCGCGCGCGCCCGACAGGATGTCGTAGACCGTCGGGATGACCAGCAGCGTCAGCAGCGTCGACGTGATGACGCCGCCGATGATGGCGCGGCCCATCGGCGCGCGGAAGTCGCCGCCTTCGCCGGCGCCAATCGCCACCGGCATCATGCCGGCAATCAGCGCGAAGGTCGTCATCAGGATCGGCCGCAGGCGCGCGCGGCCGGCCTCGATGATGGCCTCGCGCCGAGGCATGCCTTTCTCCTCCGACCACTTGGCGAAGTCGATGAGCAGAATCGCGTTCTTGGCGACGATGCCCATGAGCAGGATGATGCCGATCATGCTCATGATGTTGAGCGTCGAGCCGGTCGTGATGAGCGCCAGCATGACGCCGATGAGCGAGAGCGGCAGCGACACGAGGATGGCGATCGGATCGAGGAACGATCCGAACTGCACGACCAGCACGAAGTACATCAGCATCAACGCCAGGCCCATGGCCGCGAGGATGCGGCCGAAGACTTCCTGCTGATCCTCGGTCTCACCCCCCTGGCGCAGCGAGTAGCCGGGCGGGAACGGCACCGCCGCGAGCTTGGCGTCGATGTCGGCGAGCACTTCGGTGAGCGAGCGGTCCTGCGTGTTGGCCTGCACCGACACGACGCGATCGCGATCGAGGTGATCGATGCGCGCCGGGCCCAGCGCGGGCGTGATCGACGCGACCTGTCCCAGCGGCATCGTGACCGGTTGGCCTTGTGAGTCGCGCACCACGAGCGGCAGCGACTCGAGATCGGTGACGCGGCGGCGCGATTCGGGCGCGAGCCGCACCGTCACGTCGCGCGTCTTGCCGGTCGGGTCCACCCAGTCGCCCGAGTCGATGCCGGCAAACGCCGGACGCAGCACCTGCGCGACATCGGCAACCGTCAGGCCGAGGCTGCCGGCGAGCGGCCGATCGAGCCGCACGTCGAACTCGGGCTTCTGGCCCTTGGTCGACAGGCCGACATCGACGGCGCCCGGCACCGTGCGCACCGCTGCAGCCACCTGTTCGGCGAGGCGCGTCAGCTCGCCGGAATCAGGTCCCTGAATCTGCAGCTGGATCTGCTTCTGGTTTTCGAAGTCACCCGTCGAGATCGACGCGGTGATGCCGCCGATGCTGGCAATCTCCTGCCGCAGGCTGCTCGACACGTCATCCTGATGCCGATCGCGCTCGGCCTTCGGAGTCAGGCGCACGTAGACCATGCCCTCGTCGACCGCGCCCGTGCGTCCGCCGATGGTGGTGTAGGTGTAGGCCACTTCGGGCTTCGACCGCGCGATGGCGGCGATCTCCTCGGCCTTGCCCGTCGTGTAGGCGAGGCTCGAGCCCGGCGGCGCTTCGATGTTGATGTTGAACTCCGAAACGTCCTGCACCGGGAAGAAGCTGCCGCCAATGAAGCCCATCGCCGGCAGCGCGAGCGCGCCGACGAACGTGGCTGTGGCCAGCGCGAGCATGGCGATGCGATGGCGCAGCGCCCACCCGATGATGCGCTTGTAGCCGTTGGCCTGCCGATCGAACCAGCGGTTGAAGCGCGCGAGCTGGCGCGACACCCAGAAACGATCCTTCTCCTCGATGTGCGGATCGGGCCAGTAGGCCGACAGCATCGGATCGAGCGAGAAGCTGACGAACAGCGACACGAGTACCGAGCACGCGATCGTGAGCGCGAACGGCGCGAACCACTGTTCCGCGATGCCGCCCATGAACGCCATGGGCACGAACACCACCACGATCGACAGCGTGGTGGCCGCCACGGCCAGGCCAATCTCGTCGGTGCCTTCATGCGCCGCCGTGAAATGGTCCTTGCCCATCTCGACGTGGCGCACGATGTTTTCGCGCACCACAATCGCATCGTCTATCAGGATGCCGATGGCCAGCGATAGCCCCAGCAGCGACATGGTGTTGAGCGTGAAGCCCCACGCCCACACCGCCACGAACGCGGCGAGCACCGACACCGGCAGCGCCAGGCCGGTGATGACGGTCGATCGCCACGAGTTGAGGAACAGGAACACGGTGAGCACCGTGAGCAGGGCGCCCTCGATGAGCGCCTCGCGCACGTTGGCCACCGAGTTGTCGACGCGCGTGCCGGCGTCGCGCACGATTTCCAGCGTCACGCCCTGCGGCAGCGTCTTGCGCAGCTCCTCGACCTTGTCGCGCACATCGGTGGACACGGCCGTCGTGCTGAAGCCCTTCGCCTTCACGATGTCGAGGCCGACCGCTTCCCGGCCCGAGAACATCGCGGCCGTGCGCGGCTCTTCGGTGCCGATGCGCACGTCGGCCACGTCGCCGAGGCGCACCAGACGGCCGCTGCGGTTGGCGATGACGATCTGGCGGAAGTCTTCGACAGTTTCCACGCGGCCGCGCAGGCGGATGGTGCGCTCGTCGCTTTCGGCCGTGATGCGCCCGACCGGCACTGCGAGATTCTGCATGCGCAGCGCGTTGACGACTTCCCCCACGCTGACGCCCGACGCCTGCAGCGCCTCGGGCCGCACGCCCACGTCGACTTCGCGGTCGCGGTTGCCCGAGATGGTGACGTCGCCGACGCCGGTGATCGCGCGCAGCTCTCGCGTGATGTGCGGATCGGCGATGAGCGTCAACTCGGCGGCATCCACGGTGGTGGAGGCCAGCGCCAGCGACACGATCGGCAGGTCGGCCGGATCGAACTGGACGAGCACGGGCTCTTCCATCTCCACCGGCAGGTCGTTGCGGATGGCGTTGATCTCGTCGCGGATCTCCTGCGTGGCTTCCTGCGTGTCCTTCTCGAACACGAACTCGACCAGCAGCGTGCCGAAGCTGTCGAGCGCCGACGAGGTGATCTTGTTGACGCCGCTCAGGCCGGCCACGGCCTCTTCGATGGGCTCGAGAATCTCGCGCTCCACCTGATCGGGCGACGCGCCGGGATACGGAATGTTGATCGAGACGATCGGCGGATCGATCTCCGGGAACTCGTCGGTGTCGAGCTGCACGAACGCGAACAGCCCGAACACGACGAGCGCGATCATCGTGACGACGGTGATGATCGGGCGCTTGATGGCGAAATCGGAAATGAACATCTATTTGATCTCGATGACGGTGCCGGCGGCGATCGACTTCACCGCGCCCACGAGCACGCGGTCGCCGTCGTTCAGGCCCGCCGTGATCTCGACGAGTTCGCGCTCGCTGTCGCGGACGCCGACCTTCACGGGCACGCGCTCCACCTTGTTGTCGCGGATGCGCGACACCGCCGGCGACGCGCCCGTTTCGTCGAGCGCGCCGAGCGGCACGACCAGCGCGCGATGCACTTCGCTGTTGACGCGGCCCTCCGCGAACAGGCCCCCGATGAGGCGCCCGCCGGCGTTCGGGATCGTGACGAAGATCGACACCTGGCGCGTCACGGGATCGGCCGCCGGGCTGATGCGCTCGATGCGGCCTTCGAACGTCTGGCCGGGATAGCCGCGCACGGTGAACTCCACCGGCGCGCCCACGCGCAGCAGCGCGAGCTGGTCCGACGTCACCGACGCTTCGAGACGCATGCTCGAGGGATCGATGACCGTGAAGAGCGGCGTGCCCGGCTGCACCACGTCGCCCGCGTTCGCGGTCTTGGTCGAGACAATGCCGGAGATGGGCGCGCGGAGCACCGTGTCGCTCATCTGCTGGCGCGCGGAAGTCAGGCGCGACTGGGCGGCGGCAAGCTGCGCGCGCGCGGCCGCCACGGCGTTGTTCGCGATGTCGAGATCGCGCTGCGCCATGGCGCCGCCCTTGACGAGCGCTTCGACGCGCGCGGCATCGGTTGTCGCGATCTTGAGCGCGGTCTGCGCCGACGACACGCCGATCTCCGCCGACGAGACGCCGGACTGCAGATCGCGCGCCTCGATGCGGCCGACAGCCGCGCCGCGCGCAACCGGGCGTCCTTCTTCCACACTCAGCGCCGTGATGGCGCCGCCGACTTCCGCGCGCACGGTGGCTTCGCGCGCTGGAGCCAGCTGGCCCGACAGGCGCGGTCCCGTCTGCATCTCGGCAATGGCGACGGTGGCAACCGAGTCGCGCGTGACCGACACGGGCACGGGCGCCGCGGCCGCCTCAGGCGCCGAGTCGTTGCTGCACGCGGCGGTGAAGGAGGCGGCGATCAGGACGCCTGCCGCGATGAATGTGGTGATCTGGCGATCTCGTGATCTGGTGATCTGACGACGATCTGGTGATTTGGTGATCTTGGACATCTGATTAACGACCCGTCGAGAGAGGAAGATTCGGAAGCAGGGCGATGCGCGCGCGCGCCACCTGCACGTCGCGTGCGGCCTGCGCGCGGTTGGCTTCCGCAGATTCGAGCGCCAGGCGCGAGTCGGCCAGCTCCAGCTGCGTGGAGATGCCTTCGCGATAGCGCAGTTCGGCAATTTCATAGGCGCGGCGCGCCTGCGCCACGGTGCCGGCGCTCGCCGTCCACGCCGCTTCGGCCGCCACGAGCTCCTGCCGCGCGGTCTCGGAATCGAGCGCGCTCAACTCGCGCGTCTGCTGCAGCCGCGCGCGCGCCGCGGCCACGTCGGCCGCCGCCACCATCTCGTCCGCCTTCTGGCGCCCGCCCGTCAGGATCGGCACGCTCATCGTCGCGCCCACCGTCCAGTTGGTACGCCAGTCCGTGGGGAACACGCCGCCGGGATACGCCACCTCGCCAAGGTTGGAGACGATGCTGACGGTGGGCATTTTCTGGGCTTTCGCGACGGCGAGGCCGGCTTCGCTGAGCGCGACCGACGCTTCGGCCTGGCGCACGGCAGACCGCGCGAGATCCGTTTGCGCGGCCGTGAGGGCCTCGGCAAATGGCGCGGGCGGCGGCAGCGTGGCCTCGGCGAGGCCCGCTTCGAGCTGCAGCGCGGCGTTGGCCGGCAGATCGAGCAGCTGACGCAAACGCAGATAGGCGATGTCGCGCTGCGAGCGCGAGCGAATCACGACGGGCTGCTGGTTGTCGCGCGCCACCTGCGCGCGCAGCAGCTCGAACTCGGGCCGGCTGCCCGCTTCGAACATGGTCTTGGCCTGCTCGAAGAGCGCGTTGGCCTGCGTGTAGCTGGCCTCGGCGATCGTCACGAGGCGATCGGCAAGCGCGGCGTCGTAGTACGCGCGCGTGACGTCGAGCGCGAGCTGCGCCTTCGCGGCGCTCAGGCCCGCTTCGGCGCCGGCAAAGCCGGCCTCGGCCAGCGCGCGCGCGGCGCCGACGCGGCCGCCCGAGTACACGCCCTGCTGGAAGGTGAGGTTGGCGCGCCAGGTGTTCTTGCGGCCGAACGGCAGCCCGCCGCCCTCGTCATCGCCTTCACCGCCGCCGAGGCTGAAGCCGCCGACGGCGCCGCAGTCGAGCGCGCGCTCGATCTCGGCGACGCGATCGGCCAGCGGGCGCGTGGCGTCGATGTCGAGCGCGGGGCAGGGCGGGCCCGACGAGTCGAAGATGCCCGAGAACTCGGACGCGAGCGCGCGATCGTACGACGCGCTGCCCGCGAGCTGCGGGCGCGTGAGGCTTTTCGCCCGCAGGCGATCGCCGGTGGCGCGCGCGACGGCGGCTTCCGCGATGGCCACGTTCTCACTCGTCGCGCCGGCCAGGCGCAGCGCCTCTTCCAGCGTGAGCACCTGCCGCGTCTGGGCCGAGCCCGGAACCGCGGCGAGCACGAGCAAACCAACTACCAACAGAGATCTGAGCGCCAACCTGAATCCTCCTAAGCGGTGCGGACTTCGAGCTCCGGGCTCTGCACGTCTTCCCGCGCGCCAATCGCGCCGAGCAGCAGCCGCACGTACTGCGCAATCGCATCGTCTGACGAGTTCGGGAAGCGCTCGGGCATCGCGTCGCGGCCCATCGCGTCCGAGAAGAGCGCGCCCATCAGCATGTTGGCCGCGGACCGCGCGTCCCATGCGCCGGCCGCGAGGCCACTCGCGCGCACACGCAGCAGGTACTCGTACAGCTCGTTGTTGATCTGCACCGGCAGCTTCAGCGTGGGCGAGTTGCGATCGGGATGCTCGAGGTGATCGGCCATGCACGTGCGAATCAGCGTGCGCAGCTGATACATGCGGTGGTGATGCTCGCGGCACCAGTCCACGAGCTCGCGCTCGGGATGGACGGGCGCGGCCGGCAGCGGCTCGACGCGGTTCTGATCCGCGAACCAGCGCATTGCCGAGCAGATGAGATCTTCCTTCTTGCCGAAGTGGCGGAAGAGCGTGACTTCGTTCACGCCCGCGTCCTTCGCGATGCGCCGCGTGCTCGCCGCTTTGGTGCCGCCTTCGGCAAACAGCTTCACGGTGGACCGCAGCAGCGCCTCGCGCACCTCGCTGGGCCGTCCCTCTGGGGTGAGATCGGGTCGTTCGTTCACTTCAAAACCTCTTGCTTGGGGGGCAACCGGGCAGGGCTGCGTGTTTCGCTGTCGCTGCAAGCACTTGCTTGCAGACCATGGCTTAGACGTCGGGTGCATCCGAATGGTTCCAGGACGATAAACCGCTATGCATCAACTACTTGGCTCCCTCTCTCGCGGACGCCAATGGACGCATCTCCGTTGCGCGGTCGCGATGCTCGGGTACGTTTCTGCTGCGCATGTAAGTCCCACGACCGCTCAACGGAGACGCGTCCACAGGCTCAACGCTCGCCCTGTCCAGACGTAGGGCGATGTCCGGTGTTCCTCGGCGACGCCGCTAAAAAGACGTCGGAGCGACCGCTCTTTGGCGCGACTCGCCTCGGCGGCGCTGAGGAACACCGGACATCACCCGAAGCCCCCAACTCATCTGCGGCTCTTGCGCGCTCTGGTACGATGCCGAACATACGATGCAGTTGCCGTTGCCCCTGCTTCGCGAACGCGGTGCAGTGACCGTGGTCCCGCTGGCGGCAGGCGCTCAGACGCTGCCGCTCCGGCTCGTGCGCAACCGGCGCGCGCGGCGATATGTGCTGCGCGTCACCTCAACCGCCGACATCGTCGTGACCCTGCCGCGGTGGGGATCGATTGCCGAGGCGCGCGCGTTTGCCGGGCAGCACCTGGCGTGGATTGCGCGCGAGCGGCTGCGGCGCATGGCCGAGTCGTCGGCAAGCGCGTGGACGGCCGGCAGCGAGATTTGGCTCCGCGGCGAGCGGGTGGCGATCGAGGTCGAGGGCAATGCCGTGCGCGCCGCGGACATCCGCGCGACGTTCAGGACCGGCGTGGATCCGCAGGAGGCGCTGCGCCGCGCGATGCGCGTGCAGGCAAAGCGCGAGCTGCCCGCGAGGCTGCTGGAGCTCGCGCACGACGGCGGGCTGCGCGTGGCGCGCATCAGCGTGCGCGATCAGCGCTCGCGGTGGGGGTCGTGCTCCACGCGCGGCGCGATTGCGCTCAACTGGCGCCTGCTGCTGATGCCGCCTTCGGTGCGCGACTACGTGCTGTGGCACGAGCTGATGCACCTGAAGCGCGCCGATCATTCACCGGCGTTCTGGAAGCTGGTCGAGCAGGTGTGCCCGGATTTCCGCGCGGCCAAAGCCTGGTTGCGCGCGCATGGCAAAGAACTCGCCTGAGTCAGAAATCCAGTAAGCGATAGCCGGTCGCCTTCGTCCACTGCACGCGCCGCGCGTGCGCGCGATCGCCGGGCGCGCGAACGTAGACGAGCACCTCGTCATACGCTTCGCTCGACCGGTCCACGATCGACCTGGCGATGTCGGCGGCGCTGTCGCGATCGCGGCATTCGCCTTCGACGATCAGCACGCGATTGACGCTGTATCTCCGCGTGACCTTCCACTCGGCCGGGCCGATCATGGCCGGCAGAATGTCGGGGTTGCGGGCGGGTGGGTCGAACACGTCGTAGCGGGACGCCGTCGCCGCGGCCAGCAGCAACACGGTCATTCCGCCGAGGGCGATCGCAAGCAAGCGCCGCACGTGTGCGGCGGAGTCTACGCCTCCGGCGTCAATCCTTCAAGGCCTGCAGCAGGTCGCCAATCTCAGCCAGCACCATGGCGGTCGCGCCCCAGACCTGCGCCTCTTCAAGATGGAAGTAGGGATAGTTGACGATCTTGCCGTCGCGCATGCGCACGCCGGTGCGCAGGCACGACGCGTCGCACAAGCGCTCGAGGTCGATCTCGAGGATGCGGTCCACTTCGGGCGCGTGCGCGCTGAAGTCCGGCCGCGCGTCGGTGACGCCGAGCACCGGGCTGAGCCCGAAATTGCTGACCAGCACGTGTACCGGCGTCAGCGCGCCCAGCACCCGCACGCGCGACGGCTCGACGCCGATCTCCTCGCGCGCTTCGCGCAGCGCGGCGTCCTCGATGCTTTCGCCCGGATCGACGGCGCCGCCCGGCAAGCTGATTTGTCCGGCGTGGTGGGGAAGGGTCGAGGTGCGCAGCGTCAGCGGCATGCGCAGAATGCCGCCGGCATCCTCATAGATCAGCGCCAGGGCAGCGGCAGGCCTCACGGTGGCGGGAATCACGCCCGGCTGCCATCCGCCGCGCGGCGGCTGCGGCACCAGCTTCAGGTGCGCGGTGGCGCCGGGAAGCGGCTGCGTCAGGCGCGCTGACAGCAGCCGCTCCAGGTCACGAAGGGTCACATCACTATTCTGCCCTGAGGGCGCGAAGCGGCTCGATGCGCGACGCCTTGCGCGCGGGCACCCAGCCCGCGACGAAGATCACCGCCGACAGCAGCACCACCGCGCCGATGAGCGCGATCGGATCGAGCGGCGACATGCCGAACAGCGCCGACTTCACCAGCTCGCCGAGGCCGATCGCCGCGCCTAGTCCGATGACGATGCCGGCGGCGGCCATCACCGAGATTTCGCCGAGCACCATGCGCTGCACCTGGCCGGCGTCGGCGCCGAGCGCCATGCGCACGCCAATCTCCTTGCGCCGCCGCGCCACGGCGTAGCTCATGACGCCGTAGAGCCCGATGGCCGCGAGCAGCGTAGCGATCACCCCGAACGCCGTCGACAGCGTCGCCAGCAGGCGGTCGGTGAACAGCGAATCGCTCATCCTCGCCTCCATCGTCTGCAGATTGAAGATGGGCAGCGACGGATCGAGCCGGCGCATCA
>JAKFEY010000044.1:0-73421 GCA_036675475.1 Vicinamibacterales bacterium | reverse complement strand
TCGCCGCGCACCGCAAGGACGGCTATCAGTACGACTACCACCGGCTGCTCCACACCTTCCGGGTGAAGAGCCGCCTGCACGACACCGGCATCTACCGGCCGCGCCACGCCTGGAGTTTCGGCGGTGCGGTGTCGCTCAAAAAAATCACGACAGGCGAGTAATGGCGCGCGCTGGGCTTACCGTTCCGGAGAATTTGCCGCCGGCCTATAGCCTTGCGCTCGTGGCGCTCGTCATGGCCATCGACTTCGCGCTCGCGCCCGTGATCGAGTTTCCCGCCCTCCTGTTCCTGCCGGTGCTGTACGGGGCCTGGTATGGCGGCCTGACATGGGGCCTGCCGCTCAGCGTCATCCCGTTCGCGCATGTCTTTTCGCTCTGGCTGCACGGCGTAGACGCCGACACGCGGTATGTGAACTTCGTCGGCGCCACGGTCCGCACGGTGATCATGGTGGCCGCCGCGTTCTGGATCGCCACCGTCGCCGCGTCGCAGCGCGCGCTGAAGCACGAGGTCGAGCTGCTCGAAGGGCTGCTGCCGATTTGCAGCTATTGCAAGAAGATCCGTGACGATAAAGGCGACTGGCAGGCGCTCGAGAAGTACATCCAGGATCGCTCGGACGCCACCTTCACGCACGGCATCTGCGAGACCTGCCTGAAAACCGAGGTTGCCGAGTGGAAGAAGTCGGGATGACGCGCGAGGCCGCCGCGGCATGGGCGGGTGCCCATCGCATGGCCGGGCGCACCGTCGTGTTTACCAACGGCGTCTTCGACATCCTGCACGCTGGCCATGTCCGCTATCTCGAAACCGCGCGCGGCTTCGGCGATGCGCTGATCGTGGGGCTGAACTCCGACGCGTCGGTGCGCGCCATCAAGGGGCCCGAGAGGCCCATCAATCCCGAAGCTGAGCGCGCCGAGCTGCTTGCGGCTCTCCAGTTCGTGGACGCGGTCGTGATCTTCGACGAAGAAACCCCGGCAGATCTCATTGCCGCCATCCAGCCGGACGTACTCGTGAAAGGCGCCGACTGGGCCCTCGACGACATCGTCGGCCGCGACATCATCGAAGCGCGCGGCGGTCGCGTCGAGCGCGTGAAGGTCGAAGAGGGTCTCTCGACGTCGGCGCTCATCGAGCGAGCACGAAGTCAGCCCGGCTCCAGGCCTCGTTGAGGCGCGCGCCGATGAGCGCCGCTTCGTCCTTCTTGCCCTGGGCTTCCAGCGCCCGCTTCAGGCCCGAGAGCGCCCATCCGGTTTCCGGATTCCGCTTCAGATCCTCCCAGTAGACGACTTCCGCCTCGTCGGCACGTCCGGCCGCGAGCAGCACGCGGCCGAGTACGAGCCGCGCGGGGTGCGGCCAGTCGGGCGGCTCCTGATACACGAGCGCGTCCTCGAAACGTATGGCGCGATCGAGGTGGGTCGCCGCCCGCGTGTAGTCCCTGCGCCCCGCGGCGATCTCTCCGGCCGCGATTTCGACCCCGATGCGAAGAATCGCGCGGCCCGTGTTCGTGGTGAATCCGGACTGCGCGTTGAAGCTCGCGCCGGCCACGAGCCCGCGAAGCCGTGTCAGCTCCGCATCGGCGGCGGCGAGCCGTCCTTTGCCGGCCAGCGCGCGCGTGCGCGCGTACCTCCACACCGCTTGCACGAACGGCGCCTTGGCCGCCGGCGCCGGTGCCGCCAGAACGTCATCCCATCGCTCGAACGACACCATCGTCCACAGCGGCGTCACGGCAAACAGCTGCAGGAACGGCAGCGTCGCGAACATGTCCTGCTTGCCGCCGGCGAACGCCGCCAGTTTGTCCGCCGCGTATTTCGCGATCCCGTGCTGGCCGCTTGCGGTCGCGCCCATCCAGACGAAGTGTGTGTTGTGCGGATAATACGCAAGCGGATATATCCCCTGCGCGCGGCACAGGGTGATGTATTCCTCGTCGGCCTTCTCGGCGGCGAGATTCGATGTCACGACGTCGTGGTGGCGGCCGACGCGCGCAAAGATGTGCGCCGGCATGTGGACGACGTGCCCGGCGCCGGGCATGAGCGGGAGCAGGCGATCGGCTTCAGCCTCGGCGCGCTCGGGCGTGTCGGTCGGCTCCCAGAGGTGAATCCAGTAGTGCAGCGCGCCTGGATGATTCGGATTCGCCGTGATGACCGACTCCAGCGCTGCGATGGCCTCTGTCGTTTCGGCGTAGGGCTTGCCGTCGCGCGTCCAGTAATTCCAGGGGCGCAGATCCATCAGCGACTCGGCATACATCGTCCGCGCGTCGAGATCCTCGCCGTGCTTCGCGGCGAGCGCCCTCATCGCGTCCGCGAACGCGCGGTCGGCGGACGCGCGATTGTCTGCCTTTCCCGTGTATCTCGTGGCCAGTGCGTCGATGTAGTCGCGTTCGCGCTCGGTCGCGCCGCCCTTCAGTGACGCCGCTTTCTCCACGAGATCGCGCGCCTTCGCCTCGTCGGCCGCGTCCATGGGAGCGTTGATGTTGGGTCCGAGCACGAGCGCGTGCCCCCAGTAGGCCATGGCCAGCGACGGATCGAGCCGCGCCGCCTCGGCGAACGCGCGCGCGGCTTCGGCGTGGTTGAAGCCGTAGGCCAGATTGACGCCCTGATCGATGTACCGCTGGGCTTCTGCCGACGCGGTGCTGACCTTGAACGTGTGCGCCCCGAGGTTCTGGAGCCGCGGGGCGAGAGCGCCAGACGAAGACGGCTGCTGCGCCCGCTCGTCCTTCACGTAATGCCTGTGCGATGGAGCCTGGGACGCGCTCTGGGGCTGCGACACGCCGGTCGCGGCCGTGAGCGCCAGCGTCAGGAGTAGCGCGGTTCTCATGGCGAAACTCTAACGCAGCTCAGCTTTGCTCGTACGTTAGGATCGACAGTTCGGATTGGCGACGTATTCCTCGAGCAGCCTGGCGCTGCGCGCGCTACTCAAGGGCGCGGTTAATCGCGCAGGGATAAGTGCGTCTGCACGCCGGCTGACCGGCCTCACACCCGCCGCCCGCGCCCTCGCGCTCGCCTCCTTTGCCGCCCCGCGGGCACCCGTCTTCGCGGTGACCGCCACCGACGCCGACCTTGAAACCGCCATTGCCGACGCGCGCTTCTTCCTCGGCACGCTCACGGGCCTGTCTGACGATGAGCTGGAGCGCACGGTGCTGCCATACCCGTCGCTCGAAGTCGACCCGTATCGCGGCATGTCGCCGCACCTCGACGTGGTGGCCGCCCGCGCGCGCGTGCTGCACGCGCTCGCGTCGAACACGGCGCGCATCGTCATCGCCTCGTCGCGCGCATTGCTGCCCCGCGTGAGCCCGCCCTCGCAGATGCTCGCGGCCGGCTTCGATCTGCATGCCGGCAGCGAGATCGATCCCGCGGCGCTGGCGTCGCGCCTGGCGGAAGCGGGCTTTTCTCCGGAAGATCCGGTCGATCAGCACGGCGAGTTCTTCCGCCGCGGCGGCGTGCTCGACGTCTTCCCTCCAGCCGACGCCGAGCCGGCGCGTATCGAGTTTGTCGGCGACACGATTGAATCCATTCGTCGCTACGACCCGGGCACGCAGCGATCGACGGGCGAGATCGAGCGCCTCGTCATCGTGCCGATGCGCGATGTGCTTCCCAGGCCGGACAGCGATGGCACCGAGGCCGATGCCGATCGCTCCGGCACCATCTTCGACTACCTGATCAACGCGCGCCTCGTCGCGATCGAGCCCGAAGATGTCGAGAAGCAGGGCCGCGCCTACGCCGATCAGATCGAAGCCAGCTACACCGAGGCGAAGGAGCGCGGAAAGAATGTTCCTCCGCCGTCCGACGTGATCGTCGGCTGGGAGGAGGCGATCGGACGGCTCAGGGGCGCCACCGCGCTCGAGCAGCTTGCGATTGACGAGTCCGACGCGCCGGCGTCGCATGTCTCCTGCCAGCCGATTGCGGAGTTCCAGGGCCGCATTCCCGACTGGGTCGACGAGCTGAAGAAAAGCCGCGAGCGCGGCGACATCACCGTGTTCGTTGCCGCCACGCCCGGCCGCGCCGAGCGCACGCTGGAGCTGCTCGCCGATTACGAGATCCTCGCTGAGTCGATCGAAGGCGCGGAGCAGACGCGGCACGCGACCGTGCTCGTCGGCGTCGGCTCGCTGTCGAAAGGCTTCCGGCTGCCGGCGGCCGGCCTGCAGCTGTACGCCGAGACGGACGTGTTCGACGAGGAGCGGCACGTCCGCGAGCGGCGCAAGTCCGCGTCGCGGACTTTCCTCTCGGATTTCCGCGATCTCAAGGTCGGCGATCTCGTGGTGCACGTCGACCACGGCATCGGCCGCTTCGTGGGCCTCAAGAAGATGCAGGTGGGCCACGAACCCGTGGAGTTCATGGAGCTCCGGTACGCGGGCGACGACAAGCTGTTCGTGCCGGTCGAGCGGCTCGACCTCGTTCAGAAATACACCGGCGGCGCGCATCCGTCGCTCGATCGGCTTGGCGGCACGACGTGGGAAAAGGCGAAGACCCGCGTCAAGAAGGCGATGCGCGACATGGCGGAGGAGCTGCTCAAGCTCTACGCCCAGCGCAAGGCCGTCCCGGGCCACGCCTTCGCGCCCGACTCGCACTGGCAGCAGGAATTCAACAGCGCCTTCGAGTACGACCTCACGCCCGATCAGGTGTCGGCCATCACGGACATCACGCGCGACATGGAGTCGGCCTCGCCGATGGACCGCCTGCTCTGCGGCGATGTCGGCTACGGCAAAACCGAAGTGGCGATGCGCGCGGCGTTCAAGGCCGTCATGGACGGCAAGCAGGTCGCATTCCTCGCGCCGACCACCGTGCTCGCCTCGCAGCACCTCAAGACGCTGCGCGAGCGCTTCAGCGGCTTCCCCGTCTCGATCGACATGGTCAGCCGCTTCCGCACCAAACAGGAACAGAAGGCCACCCTCGCCCAGCTCGCCGAAGGCAAGGTCGACATCATCGTCGGCACGCACCGGCTGCTGTCGAAAGACGTGATCTTCCGCGACCTCGGCCTGCTGGTCGTCGACGAGGAGCAGCGCTTCGGCGTCACGCACAAAGAGAAGATCAAGCAGATGCGCAAAAAGGTCGACGTGCTGACGATGACGGCGACGCCGATTCCGCGCACGCTCAACATGTCGCTGGTCGGCATTCGCGACATGTCGGTAATCGAGACGCCTCCACGCGACCGCATGGCGATTCAGACGCAGGTCGTGAAATTCGACCAGCCGGTCATTGCGCGCGCTATTCGCAACGAGCTCGAGCGCGGCGGCCAGATCTATTTCGTGCACAACCGCGTCGAGTCGATCTTCTCCATCGCCAGCCTGATCACGCGCCTCGTGCCGGAAGCCAGGGTTGTCGTCGGCCACGGCCAGATGAATGACGATGACCTCGAGAAGGTGATGCTGGATTTCGTCGCGAAGAAATACGACGTGCTGGTGTCGACCACGATTATCGAGAACGGGCTGGACATTCCCAACGCGAACACGATGATCGTCAACCGCGCCGACCGGTACGGCCTGGCGCAGCTCTATCAGCTGCGCGGCCGCGTCGGCCGGTCGGACCGGCGCGCGTATGCGTACCTGCTGATTCCGCCCGAAGAAACCTTGTCGTCGGTGGCGCGCAAGCGGCTGGCGGCCATTCGCGAGTTCAGCGACCTGGGCAGCGGATTCCGTATTGCGGCGCTCGACCTTGAAATCCGCGGCGCCGGCAATCTGCTCGGCGGCGAGCAGAGCGGGCACATCGAGGCGGTCGGCTTCGACATGTACATGAAGCTGCTCGAAGAGGCCGTGCGCGAGCTCAAGGGCGAGGAGATCGAGGACGACCGTCGCGCGACCATCAATCTCAATATCGATCTCAAGATCGACGAGTCGTACATTCCGGACATGAATCAGCGGCTCGCCATCTATCGCCGGATGGCGTCCGCGCGCGATCTTGGCACGCTCGATCGGCTGCTCGACGAAGTGCGCGACCGCTACGGCGCGCCGCCGGCGTCGATTCTGAATCTGGCGGAGTACGGGCGCCTGCGCGTGACGGCCGAGCGCCTGGGCATCGACTCCATCGAGCGCGAGGGCGCCGCCCTGGTGCTGAAGTTCCGCAACGACGCCCGGATCGAGCCGCCGCAGCTGCTGCGGCTGGTGCAGACGCGGGGCGACCTGAAGCTCATCCCGCCGAACATCCTGCGAGTGGAGCCCCAGCCGGTGTTGCGCCCGGCCGCGCCGGCACGGCCAGCGGGCGGCGATCAGCGTCCTTCTTCAGTACCCGCGGCCGCCTCGACGATACGACCCGGGCACGTCAAACGCACGGCAAAGCCGGTGGAAGACACCTCGGCCTCGTGGTGGACGAGCCGGGCCACGGCCGGGGCGGTGACGCCCGGGTTCAGCCGCGACGAGATCCTGAAGCCGGCCGCGCTGGACCCGCGGGCGCCCGGCGGCATCTTCGAGCGGGTGTCCGGCCTGCTGGCCGATCTCGGTCGGGCGGCCGGATGGTAAAATATTGATACAGAGAAAGTTACAGCTATGACACCACGTCTTGCGGCACGCCTGGCGGCCGCTGCCCTGTTTGCCGGCCTGTCCGCCCCCGCCGTCACCGGCCAGGAGATCATCGAGCAGATCCTGGTCAAAGTGAACGGCGAGATCCTCACGAAGACCGATCTCGAGTCGCGCCAGATTCAGGCGCTTCGCGATCAGGAGCGCGCGATCGATCCCGAGCGCCTGAAGAACGACGCCGAGATGCAGAAGATGCTGCGCGAGGTCACGCCGTCGATTCTGGCGCAGGCCATCGACGAGATGCTGCTGGTGCAGCGCGCGAAGGAAATGGGGCTGCGCGTCACCGACGACATGTTCAACAAGACGGTCGAAGAGATCAAGAAGTCGAACAAGATCGAGACCGACGAGCAGTTCACCGCGGCGCTCCGCGGCGAAGGCATGACGATCGATCAGTTCCGCCGCATGTTCGAGAAGCAGGTGCTGCGCTCGCAGGTGCTGCGGCAGGAAATCGGCTCGAAGATCCAGCTCACCGAGCAGGAAGCCAAGGAATACTACGCCTCGCACCCCGAGGAATTCACCGAGCCGCCGACCGTGACGCTGCGCGAAATCTTCATCAGCGTGCCAGTCGTCCAGCGTGAAGGCGGCGAGTCGTTCAGCGCGGCTGACGATGAGAAGGCGGCCGCGAAGGCGGGCACCGTTCGCGATCGGGTCGCGAAGGGTGAGACGTTCGAGAAGCTGGTCGAAGAGCTGTCGGAGGCCGGATCGAAGGCCAACGGCGGGCTGATCGGCCCGGTGCTGCGCAACGAGCTGTCGCCGGCGCTGCAGAAGGTGCTGGCCGCGCTGAAGCCGGGCGAGATTTCCGAGCCCATCCGCACGCCGCGTGGCTATCAGGTGGTCAAGCTCGAGTCGGCCAGTGAAGCGAAGCCCGCGCCCTATGAAGAAGTGCGCGATCTGATTGCCGACAAGGTCACGGCCGTGAAAAGCGAAGTCGAACAGCGCCGGCTGCTCGAGCGCCTGCGCGCGCAGGCCATCATCGAGTGGAAGAACGACGAGCTGAAGCAGCTGTACGAGCAGCACCTCGCCCGGGCGGGAGCGGTCAACGGGTTGAATTGATGCCGGTCGACGTTCCATGGTTTGCCATCTGGACCCGTTCGCGGCACGAGCAGGTCGTCCGCGAGCAGCTCGAGCGCAAGGGGCTCGAGACGTTCCTGCCGACGATCACGAAGTGGAGCCGCTGGAAGGATCGCAAGAAGCAGATTGAGTGGCCCCTGTTTCCCGGCTACTGCTTCGCGAAGTTTCCGGCCGTCGACCGCCTGCCGGTGCTGAAGTGCACGGGCGTGGTCAACATCGTGTCGTTCGACGGCGAGCCCGCGCCCATTCCCGAATCCGAAATCGCGGGCATTCGCACGCTCGTGGACAGCGAGCTCGCGTACGACCCGTGCCCGCTCATTCACGAAGGAGACATGGTGGAAGTCACCCATGGTCCCCTGAAGGGCGTCGTCGGACGCCTGGTGCGCAAGGGATCGCACGCGCGCCTCGTGCTCTCGGTCGAGTTGATCGGCCAGGGCGTATCGGTTGAAGTCGACGCAGCAGACGTCCGTGCCTATTAATCTTTCCTCTCCGTTCGCGCTTGCGCCCATGGCCGGCATGACCGACACGGCATTTCGCCGTCTCGTGAAGCGCCGCGGCGGGTGCGGTCTGGTCGTGACGGAGATGGTGAGCTCGGAGGGGCTCGTGCGCGGCATCGACCGCACGCTCGAATTCGCGGAGTACACCGAGGAAGAGCGGCCCGTGTCGATTCAGATCTTCGGCGGCGATCCGGTGAAGATGGCCGACGCCGCGCAGATCGTCGAGGGCATGGGCGCCGATGCGGTGGACATCAACATGGGCTGCCCCGTGCCGAAGATTGCGAAGCACAACGCCGGCTGCAGCCTCATGCGCGAGCCCGAGCATGCCGCGTCGGTGATCAAGTCGATGGTCCATGCCGTGAAGATTCCGGTGACCGTGAAAATGCGGGCGGGGTGGAACGAATCGGAGATCAACGCGCCGACGCTGGCGCGCATGGCGCAGGACGCCGGCGCGGCGTCGGTCGCCGTGCACGGCCGCACCGCGGCGCAGTCCTACTCGGGCGTGTCGGACTGGGAGCTGATCGACCGCATCGCTGGCGCGATCGATATTCCGGTGTTCGGCAGCGGCGACTGCGTGGAGGCGTCGCAGATGGTCGATCGTCTTCGCAGCACGCGCGTGTCTGGCGTGCTCGTGGGACGCGGCGCGCTGCGCAATCCGTGGATTTTCGAGCAGGCGCAGGCGATTGCCGACGGCCGCGAGCCGCGCGTGGTCACCATGGAAGAGCGCGGACGCTTCCTGCTCGAGTACATCGATCTGCTGCTCGCCGAGCGCGTCGACGAACGTGACGGCTTCCGCCACAGCGCGCCGGGCCAGGACGCGTCGGCGCCGATCGACACGACGCCGCGCGGCCGCAAGAAGTGGGTGATCAACAAGCTGCGCGCGCTCAACGCGTGGTACACGAAGGGCCTCGACGGCGGCTCGCAGCTGCGCGTGGCCATCAACTCAGCCGAGTCGATCGATCACCTGCGCGACATCATCGTCGCCTTCTTCATGCCGCGCGGGGATCAGGAACTGGCGCTCAGCGTCTCGAGCGCGGCCGGCATCTCGCCAATCTCGAAGTCGTAGGCTTCGGCCGCGTCACTCGCCACATAGAACTCGGCGCCGAGCGCCTCGTGCACGGGATGCGCGAGGTACGCGGCGAAGTCCTCCGACGAGTCGAACTCCAGCAGCGCAAAGAAGGGAAAGTCGCGCGTCAGCGCCTCGTACGGACGCCCGTTTCGAACGCGGCGGCCGGCGGCAAAGCGCCTGATGCCAGGAATCTGCGCGTGCGCGGCGCGCATGGCGTTGAACAGCCGCGCGCGGCCGCTTTCAGGGAGATCGGCCTTCGGCCGGAACAGGATGACGTGCGCGATCACGCGCGGCCGCCTCCCCTGCTGCCGCCGGGTCCCCGGCCGCCGCCTGGGCCGCGGCCACCTCCCGGTCCACGTCCACCCCCGGGCCCGCGTCCGCCGCCCGGTCCTCGGCCTCCGCCAGGACCACCTGGCCCACGGCCGCCGCCCGGTCCGCGTCCTCCACCTCCCGGCCCGCGACCCGGGCCGCCAGGTCCGAACCCACCGCTGCCCGGCCCTCGGCCACCCGCTCCCGGGCCGCGTCCGGCATTCGGACCGCGCCCTGGCCCTGGCCGGCCCCCGGCAGCCGGGGGACGCCCGCCGCCTCCCGCGGGAGGCCGCCCGCCGCCGGCCCCTGGGTCGCGCCAGGCCCCGGGTTTCCGCGGCCCGCCGTCGCGGAAACCACCGCCTGCGCCCGGTTTCCGCGGGCTGGACGGAGGACGCCGATCGCCGCCTTCCCTGTTCTGCCACGACCTGCGCGGGCCGCCGCCTTCGCCGGATGGAGGCCGGCGATCGCCGAACGGCTTCCCGCCGCCGAATGGCCGCTTGTCAGCAGGCCCTTGCCGGTCGCTGAACGGCCGTTTGCCTCCAAACGGCCGCTCCCCAGACGGCGGCCGGCCGCCCGACGGCCGTCGCGGCATGTCGGCAAACGGATCGAAGCCGCCTTGCGGCTTGCTCGCCGGCTTTTCGCGCGGCTCGCGGTCGCGCGGCTCACGTTCCCGCGGCTCGCGCTCCCTCGGCTCACGGTCGCGCGGGCCGCGATCGAACGGACCGCGTCCGCCACGCTCGCGATCGCCCTCGCCGCGTCCGCCCCGCTCGCGATCGGGCGGGCCCTGATAGCCCTCGCCCTTCCTGCGCGCGATCTGCTTGAACCGCGCGCGCTTCTCGTCGCGCGTCTGGTCGTACTTCGCGCGCGGGTCCTTGTGATCGCCGCCAGGCCGCCAGTCGCGCGGACGCCGCTCACTTGGCGCGCGCCGGTCGGCCAGCGCCTCTTCGCGCGTCTGAAACACTTTGCCGCGCTCGAACCAGACGATTGCGGCGTCAGGCTGTTTGCTTTGCAGCTGCTTGAGCGTCGGCAGCAGATCTTCCCTGTCGCGCCCGCGAAACGCGGTTGGCTGCCCTCCAGCGATGATCGTCCAGTACGCCGCCCGTGACATGTCAGTTCCCTCGTTCGAGACGCTTCAGCTTCTCGATCAGCGTCGTCCGCTTGATCTGCAACAGATCGGCCGCGCGCCGCTTGTTGCCGCTCGTCCGGTCGAGTGCCTTGCGAATCAGCATCAACTCGACATTCGACAGATAGCCGTCCAGATCGACGCCGTGCTCCGGCATCGGCTCGGCGTGCGCCGACGATGACGCGGCGGGCGAGGCGTTGCGAATCTCGTCGGGCAGATCGCTCAGCTCAATCTGCGCGCGCTTCGGCAGCAGCGTGTAGAGCCGCTCGATCACATTCTCCAGCTGCCGCACGTTGCCGGGCCAGTCATACGTCATCAGCTGCCGCATTCCGTCCTGCGAAACGGTGGATGGCCCCTGTGCGGTGGCACTCTTGTCCTTGCGCCCCGCCGCGTCGCGCGCCAGCTTGGTCAGGAAGTGCTGCACGAGCAGCGGAATGTCGTCGCGGCGCTCGCGCAGCGCCGGCATGCGCACCGGCACCACGTTCAGGCGATAGAAGAGATCTTCGCGAAACTCCCCTGCCGCCACCATCTTCGCGAGATCCGCGTGCGTCGCGGCAATCACGCGCACGTCCACCTTGATGGTCTGCGAGTCGCCGACGCGCTCGAACTCCCGCTCCTGCAGCACGCGCAGCATCTTCGCCTGCAGCGCCGCGCTCATCGTCCCGATCTCGTCGAGAAACAACGTGCCGCGATGCGCCGCTTCGAGCTTGCCCTGGCGATTGCCGACCGCGCCCGTGAAGGCGCCGCGCACGTGACCGAACAACTCGGCCTCGAGCAGCGTTTCGGGAATCGCGCTGCAGTTGAGCGCGACGAAGCGGTTGGCCTTCCGCGAGCCCGCATGATGAATGGCGCGTGCCGCGAGCTCCTTGCCCGTGCCGGTTTCACCCGTAATCAAAACAGTGGCGGGCGAGTCGGCCACCGTGTGCAGCAGCTGGAACAGCCCGCGCATCGCATCGCTTTTGCCGACGATGCCTTCGATGCGATAGCGCTCGTCGAGCTGCGCGCGCAGATAGTCGTTCTCGGATCGCAGCCGCCGCTGCTCGAGCGCGGCGTTGATCACGTGCAGCAGCGCGTCAAACTGGAACGGCTTGGTGATGAAGTCGCTCGCGCCTTGCTTGATCAGCTCGACGGCGTCCTTCACCGTGCCGTACCCGGTGATCACGATCGCGATGATGTCGGGATAACGCGCGCGCGCTTCCTGCAGCACCTTGCGTCCGTCGGCGCCGGGCAGCCGCAGGTCGGTGACGACGATGTCGTAGGCGAAGTCCGAGAGTTGCGCCACCGCCGTCTTGCCGTCAGCGGCCTCCGTCACCTTGAAGCCCTGGTCGGCGAGCTGTTCGGCCACGGCCTCCCTCAGGGCTTTCTCATCGTCGACCAGCAGGAGGTGCCAGGGTTCGGCCATCAGGTGACGGCATTTTGACACCCTGAAGGCCTGCACGCAAATGCCGATAGATGCCGTGAGGGGAATGACATGATTGTGGAGCGGAAGACCATTTCGATCATGAAGGCGTGCGAGCTCGTGGGCGTCAGCCGCCGCACGATCTACAACTGGATCGCCAACGGCAAGGTGGAGTACGTGCGTACAGCCGGCGGATCGGTCCGCATCTTCGTCGACACGCTGTGGCGCGAGCCGGAACAGCGCGCCGGGTGGAGCAGCCGCAAGAACAGCGTCACGGCGTGATCGCGCACCATCGAGGCGAGCAGCTTCACGTGGCCGACACCCGCGATCTCGGACGGCTCTTCCACCAGTTGAACAATCAGCTGGGCATAGTGCTCGCGAACGCCGAGTTGCTCGAGGCGCGCGCGACCGAGGATGCCGCGCGCTCGCGGGCCGGCCAGGTGGTGAGCAGCGCGCTCGACGCCATGGCGACCGCCCGGGAAATCCGCAAGCTCACAGAAACAGGCCCATCGAACACAAAATAGCGTCAAACTTCCGACGCTTTGACGCATCCTGCCAACGGTTTGACGCACATCCGCTCGTAACTGCACACCCTTACACGGCGCGTCATTCCCCGTAAGTCACTGATTTCACAGGCTGTTAATCGCTCCAGAATCGCGGGATTGCCCTTCGCCTTTTCATCGCTTTAAAGCTGGCCATCCGGTTGCGCTAGAGCTCCGCCGAAGGAGCTTCCCGAAAATGTCCCGACAGCCACTCGCCGCCGCCGAACGTGACCGCATTGCCGACAGCCTGCCGTTCGTGGAATCGCTGGCCCGCAGGGTTGCGGCCACGATGCCGAACTCCATTGATATCGGCGACCTCGTGCAGGACGGCATGCTGGGGTTGATCGACGCGGCACGCCGCTATGACGCCGGCCGCGGCATCAAGTTCGAGACGTTTGCCGAGCGCCGCGTGCGCGGCGCCATGATCGACGCGCTGCGCAAGGACGCCTGGCCGCGCGGCGTGCGCCGCGTGCGCCGCGAGCTCGAAGCCGCGCGCGAGTCGCTGCGCCGCGAGCTTGGCGTCGAGCCGTCGATGCAGGATCTGGCCACGCGCGTCGGCACCGACGTCGCGCGCCTCGAAAAGACGATCGTGCGCATCCATACGATTGAGTCGACCTCGCCGATGGCGTCGGCTGAATCGGTCGACGGCGCCTCGCTGCCGGCCGTGCTGGTGCCGAGCGAGCCGCCGTCGCCCGACAAGGCGTTCGAGACGCAGGAAGTGAAGGAGCGCATTCGCCGCGCGATGCACGCGCTGCCGCCGCGAGAGCGCAAGATCGTATCGATGTACTACTTCGGCGAAGCCACCATGAAGCAGATTGGCTGCGAGATTGGCGTGAACGAATCGCGCGTATCGCAGCTGCACGCGCGCGCGCTCGATCGCCTCAAGCGGCTGCTCGCGGCCGACGTCGGCATGCATGAGACCGCCACCGAAGCGGCCCAGGCGCGGCTCCAGATGGTGCCGCCGATGAAGAAGAAGATGGCGCGCGCCTCAGCGCAGGGTTTCACGCGCGAGACGCAGAAGATCGCGTAGGCGGAACGGCTTGGCGAGCCAGCGGCAGCCGCTGGATTCGAGAAAGCGCTCGGCGTCGGTGCCGGCAACGTCGCCCGTGACGAAGATCACCCGGCGCGCGAGCGACGGCTTCTCGTCCGACAGCGCCGCGAAGAACGCCGGGCCGTCGACGCGCGGCATCTTCAGGTCGCAGACGATCAGGTCGTAGTCGCGCTCGCGTGTTTTCGCGAGCGCCTCTTCGCCGTCCGCGGCGCGGTCCACGGCAAACCCCGCGTCGGCCAGCGCGTCGCCCACCGCCGCGCGCAGCGCCGCCTCGTCTTCCACAATCAGCGCCGTCGATCCCTGCGGGATGTCGGACCGCGCCGGCGCGCCGGCCGGCGCCGGCGTGCGCACGGCCATGCCGCCGACCGGCAGCTCCATGAAGAACGACGCGCCGGCGCCCGGCGACGACTCGAGCCGCAGGCGCCCGCCGTGTTCCTGCACGATGGCGTACGCGACGGTGAGCCCGAGCCCCGTGCCCTTGCCCACCTCCTTCGTCGTAAAAAACGGATCGAAGATTTTTGGCTGCACATCCGCCGGCACCCCCGGCCCATCGTCGTTCACCTCGAGGATGACGGCGTCGCGGTCGGGCTCGTGCCAGGTGCGGACGATGAGCGTGCCGCGGCCGTTGGCGCCGAGCATCGCCTGCTCGGCGTTGATGATCAGGTTGAGCAGCACCTGCTGCACCTGATGCGGGTCGGCAAACACCTGCGGAAGGCCGGCCGCCAGGGCTTCGACGATCACGACGTTGCTGACGCGCTGCTCGTAGGCACGGAGCGACAGCGTTTCGCGAATGACGTGATTCAGGTCGACCATGGCGCGCGTCGTGTGCCGCTTGCGCGCGAAGGTGAGCAGGTTGCGCACGATGCGCGCGGCGCGTTCGGCCTGCGCGAGGATGGCGTCGACGCCTTTCGCGGTGGTGTCGGGCGACGGGTTGGCGGCGAGCCGCTCGGCCCACGTCAGAATCGCCGCGAGCGGATTGTTCAACTCGTGCGCCACGCCTGAAATCGTCTGGCCGAGGGCCGCCAGCTTTTCGGCCTGCAGCAGCTGGTGGTACACGTCCTTGGCCTGATCGTCCAGTTTCTTCCGCTCGCTGACGTCGCGCACCAGGGCTTCGATCGCGAGCGTGCCGGCGGCGCCTTCGGCCGGTTCGGCAATCGCGGTGACTTCGACCCAGAAGGGCGAGCCGTCGGCGCGGCGCATCCGCAGCAGGTAATCGCGCACCGTGCCGTCGCGCGCCAGGCGGTCGACAAACGCCTCGTGCGCCTGCGCGTCGACGAACCGATCGGCCGCGAAGGGCAGTACCGCCTCGTCGGGCGTGTCGGCGGCAAGGCCGAACATCAGTTTGAGATAGGGATTGGCCGACGCGGTGCGGCAGCCGGAGACATCGACCGAGCCGATGAAGATGCCCTCCGGCACCTGGTCGAACAGACGAATCAGTCGCGGCGCGGGCATCGGCGGATTGATAATAAGACCGTTCAATGTTTACAGCGTCTCTCTTTCGCGATCAGGTCGCCGTCATCACCGGCGGCGGCACCGGACTTGGGCTGGCCATCGCGCGGCGGCTGGGCTCGCTGGGCGCGCGCGTGGTGATTGCGAGCCGAAGCGCCGAGCACATGGACGCGGCCGTGGCGTCGCTCGGCGCCGAGGGCATCGAAGCCATGGCGGTGCCGGTGGATGTGCGCCAGCCTGACCAGGTCAACCGCATGGTGGAGCAGGCCGTGGCGAGATTCGGCCGCATCGACATCCTCGTCAACAACGCGGCCGGCAACTTCATCTGCCGCGCCGAGGATCTGTCGCCGAACGGCTGGAACGCGGTCGTCGGCATTGTCCTCAACGGCAGCTTCTTCTGCTCGCAGGCGGTGGGGAAGCACATGATCGCGCGCGGCGGCGGCGGATCGATTGTGTCGATTCTGGCGACGTACGCGTGGACGGGCAGCGCCGGCACCGTGCATTCGGCCGCCGCGAAGGCCGGCGTCATGGCGATGACGCAGACGCTGGCGGTGGAATGGGCGCCGCACGGCATTCGCGTCAACGGCGTCGCGCCCGGCCCGATCGAGTCGCCCGGCGCGGCCAAACAGCTGTGGAACACGCCCGAGGCGGTCGCGCGGCTCACGCAGTCGGTGCCGCTCAAGCGCTGGGGCCGCCCGGAGGAAATCGCCGACGCGGTGGCGTTCCTCGTGTCGCCGCACGCGGCATACATCACCGGCGACGTGCTGACCGTCGACGGCGGCCAGTGGCTCGGGCGCGGGCCGTTTGATTTCCTTGGGGTGAGCGAGAGAGCGGAGCGGGGCGAAGGGGCCCCGCGAGCGACGGAGCCAGGCGGGGTGCAGGGGACCCCGCCGGAGATCAAATGAGAGAGAGCGATCTGTTCGGTGAAACGGGCCGGGGCCGGCTTCCGCAGGTGGCCATGCTCGACGCGCAGTCGTCCGGCGCCGGCTTCTATCTGTGCATCCGCAAGGACGTGCGCACGGGCCGCACCGGCAGCGACTTCATCACCGTCGTGCTGCAGGACATCTCGGGCGAGATTGCCGGCAAGATCTTCAACGAGGTCGACACGCTGCGCCACGAGTTCGAAGCGGGCGAGTTCGTGAAGGTGCAGGGCCGCGGCAGCGTCTACAACCAGAAGCTCGAGATCGTCATCGACAAGATTCGCCGCGTCGACGCGAACCGCGATCGGCTCGACGGCTTCCGTGAAGAGGACTGCATCCGCGCGTCGCCGTTTCCGGCGGGCGATATGTGGGCGGCGCTCGAGCGCCACGTGCAGAGTGTCGAGCATCCGCACCTGCGCGAGCTGCTCACCGGCATCCTCGCGCGCGAGGGCGGCAAGCTGAAGATCTGGCCGGCGGCGCAGACCGTCCACCATGCCTATCGCAGCGGCCTGCTCGAGCACATTCTCAAGCTGATTGAGACGACGACCGCGCTGGGCGCGGCCTACGAGGCGCGCCGCGATCTGCTGATTGCGGGCGTCATCCTGCACGACATCGGCAAGCTGCAGGAGCTCGAGTACGAGACGGCCACGCAGTATTCCGTGGAAGGCAACCTGCTCGGGCACATTACGCTCGGCGTGATGCTGGTACGCGACGCGGCGAAGGAAATTTCAGGCTTTCCGGCGGAGCTGCTGATGGAGCTCGAGCACCTGATCCTCTCGCATCACGGATCGCGCGAGTTCGGATCGCCGGTCGAGCCGATGACGATCGAGGCGTTCATCCTGGCGACGTGCGACGACCTGGATGCGAAGTTGCACCAGATCAATCGCCACATCGCCGAGGACGACAGTGACGGGCCGTTTACGCCCTATCACCCGCGCCTGAAGCGCGTGTTCTTCAAATCCGGCGGCGGCCGCCCATGAAGCGCACGAGCAGCAGGACGATGGCAATGACGAGCAGCACGTAGATGAAGTTGCCCATCGTGTTGCCGCTGACCAGACCGAGCAGCCACAGGACAATCAGGATGATGGCGATCGTTTCGAGCATGTTTCCTCCACGGCCCTGTTGTGCAACGAAGGTGCCACGCCTGAGCTGACTGGTCTCCAGGATCTGATTGACAGACATATATTCTGTATTTAGACTTCTAGGCAGAATATATGTCGGCTCTTGACCCGATAGACCTCAAAATACTCGCATTTCTGCAGCAAAACGGCCGTATTGCTCAGGTCGAGATTGCCCGCGAAGTGGGCCTCGCACCGTCGGCCGTGCTCGAACGGGTGCGTAAACTCGAGGCCCGGGGCGTAATTCTCGGCTATGCCGCGCTGGTCAATCCCAAGGCCGTGGGCCTCGGCATGCTGGCGTTTGTGGCCGTCCGCACCAGTGAAATTGCCGGCGACGAGAAGGTCGGGCAGGACCTGGCTGCCGTGCCCGACGTGCTCGAAGTGCACCACGTGGCTGGCGACGACTGCTTCCTGGTGAAAGTGCGGGCGCGCGACCCCGAGCATCTTGGCGACATCCTGAAGGGCGGCATCGGCCGCATCGCGGGCGTGCGCTCGACGCGCACGACCATCGTGCTCGGCTCGCTGAAGGAGTCCACGGAGCTGTCGCTGCCGGAGCCTGACGCGGAGGCGGCCGCGTCATGAGTCCTGTCGTGCGCAAGCGCGCCTACATTGCGTTCGCCGCGGTCTGTGTGATCTGGGGCACGACGTATCTCGCCATCAAGGTGGCGCTCGAAACCGTGCCGCCGTTTGCGATGGGCGGCATGCGCTACGCGATTGCCGGCGTCATTCTCGGCACGGGCCTGCGCCTGCGCGGCACGCCGTTTCCGCCGCTGTCGGCGTGGCCGTCGTATGCGCTGGTCGGGTTCTTCATGCTCGGCCTCGGCAACGGCGGCGTGACCTTCGCCGAGCAGTACGTGCCGAGCGGCCTGGCCGCGGTGCTCATCGCGACCTCTCCCTTCTGGATGACGGGCGTCGACAGCCTCTGGCCCGGCGGCGAGAAGCTGCGGCTTCGTCACACGCTCGGGCTGATGGTCGGGTTCGCGGGCATCCTGGTGCTCGTCTGGCCCGACCTGCTCGCGTCGTTCACCGGCGGCTCGCGATACGGCATCGGCGTGCTGGCGCTCCAGATCGCCTGCGTCGGCTGGGCCATTGGCTCGTCGTACGCGAAGCGCTACACGCAGGCGCGCGACGTGCTGGCCGCCGCGGCCATGCAGATGCTGTTCGGCGGCCTCTGGATGCTGCTCTTTGCGACAATAGCGGGCGAATGGCCCCGCCTGTCGTTCAACGGCAAGACGACGTTTGCGCTCGTGTATCTGACGGTGTTCGGCTCCATCGCGGCCTACACCGCGTACGCGTATGCGCTGAAGCACCTGCCGGTGTCGACCGTCTCGCTCTACACGTACGTCAATCCCGTGATCGCCGTCATCCTCGGCACGCTGCTGCTGGGCGAGCCGTTCGGCCTGCGCATGGTCGTGGCGGCGGCCATCATCGCCGCGGGCATGCTGATCGTGGGCATCCGGCAGCGCGTGCCCGCGCAGGCCAGGGAAACCGTTGCGGCTGATCCGGTTCCGGTGCGCCGCGCTTCTTAGCGCCGCCCTGCTGGCGCTGCCCACCGCCGCGCGCGCGCAGGACGCGCCGCCGGAGCCGCGCGACGCGCCCGCGTCGCGTGAGTCTCGCGCCGCAAAGACCGCCACATTCCTTGCCGGCGGCGCCGCGGGCCTCATCGTCCACGAAGCCGGGCACATCGCCATGGGGCTGGCCCTCGACGCAAACCCCGGCTTCAAGCGGCTCGACTACGGCGTGATCCCGTTCTTTGCCGTCACGCACGATTCCGTCACGCGCCGCCGCGAGCTGCTGATTTCCGCGTCGGGCTTCCTCGCGCAGCACGCCGCCAACGAGTGGCTCCTGATGCGCGACGCGTCGGGCAGGGGCCTCCGGCAGCAGCGCGCGCCCTTCAAGAAGGGCTGGCTGATATTCAATCTCGCGACGTCCGCCGTCTACACCGCGGCGGCGCTCGGGCGGTTCGGCCCGGCCGAGCGCGACACGCGCGGCATCGCGATCTCCGCGGGCGACGACGGCGTGCCGGAGCCGGTCGTGGGAGTGCTGATTCTGGCGCCCGCCGTGCTCGACGGCGTCAGGTACTGGAAGGACGATCCGGCCTGGGCGCGTTGGGGTTCCCGCGCGCTGAAAGCCGGGATGCTGCTACTTGCGCTGGACTGACTTCGGCGCCGATCCGGCGGCTCCGTTCCGCTCGTCGGCCTCGCCCTCGCCTTCGGCGGATCCAAGCGCGAACGTCATGGTGCCCTCGATCACGACTTCACCGTTGACGCGGCCGGCGCCGGCCAGCACGCCCATGCGGTTGCGCAGGCGGCGGACGACGGCCTCGATCTCGACGACGTCGCCGGGATGCACGGGCTTGCGGTAGCGGACCCGTTCGATGGCCCGGAAGTAAATCAGCTTGTCGCGATTCTCAGGCTTCGACAGGATCAGGATGGCGCCCACCTGCGCGACCGCTTCGGTGAGAATGGTCGGCGGCATCACGGGCCGCTCGCCCTCGCGATGTGACAGGTAGCGCTCGTTGAGCGAGATGTTCTTGATGCCCACGATGCGCTTGTCCTGCTCGAACTCGGTGATGCGATCCACAAGCAGGAACGGATAGCGGTGGGGCAGAATGCGCTCGATGGCCTGATAGTCGAGCGGCAGGACGAGTTCGTCGCGGGTTGCGGCCATGGCGAACCAGTATAATTGCTCTACACCCGCCGCGAATGGAGCACGTGTCCCCCGAACCCGCAACTGAGCACGACGTCCTGCTGACCCTGTTCGACCTGGGCCGGCAGGTGACGTCCGTCCTGGAGCTCGAGGAGCTCCTGCCGAAGATCCCCGAGCTGATCGCGCGCCTGATCCCCTTTGACGCCTTCGGCGTGTATCTGTACGACGAGCGGCGCGACGATCTGCGGCTCGAGTATGCCGTCGGCTATCCCGATCGCGACGCCGGCTTCCGCCTGAAGGCCGGGGAAGGCGTCGTGGGCCGCGCCGTCAAGATGCGCCAGCCGGTCGTGGTGGCCAATGCCGCCGACGATCCGCACTACATCGAGGTGGTGCCGGGCATGGTGTCGGACCTGGTCGTGCCGATCACGTACAAGTCGCGGGCGGTCGGCGCGCTGAATGTCCTCAGCCATCAAGCGGCGCAGTACGGCGAGCGCGACGTGCAGATCCTGCGGCAGTTCGGCGCGCATGTGGCGGTTGCGCTCGAGAACGCGCGCCTGTTCGAGCAGGCGCGCCGCGACGCCGACGCCTTCGAGACGCTCTCGGAAATCGGCAGGGAAGTGGCCGCGCTGCTCGATCTCGACGAGCTGCTGCCGCGGCTCGCGCAGCTGGCCAAGCGCGTCGTCGACTACCGCACCTTCGGCATCCTGCTGCTCAACGAGGACACGCGGTCGCTCGAGATGCGCGTGGCGGTGCAGTACGGCGAGAAGGTGACGCTGCCGCACGTGAAGCTCGGCGAGGGCCTGGTCGGCTACGCCGCGCTCCATCGCGAGGCGGTCGTGGTGCCCGACGTCTCGAAGGATCCGCGCTACATCAAGGTGGTCGAGGACGTGCGCTCGGAGCTTGCGGTGCCGCTGCTGCTGAAGGATCGCTGCGTCGGGGTCTTCGATCTCGAAAGCCCGGAGCTCGACGCCTTCTCGAAACGCGACGTCGAGATTCTCACGCTGCTCGCCAGCCAGGCGGCGGTGGCCATCGAGAACGCGCGCCTGTACGCCGAGGTGTCGGACACCGAAGCGCGCCTCGAAAAGGAACTGCGCTTCGCGCAGCGCGTGCAGGCGGCGCTGCTGCCCACCGAGCTGCCCAAGCGCCTGAAGGGCGTCGAGGTCGCGGCCGCGTTTGCCGCCGCGCGCGAGCTCGGAGGCGATTTCCACGACTTCCTGTCGCCCGAGTCCAACACCCTGGTCGTCGCGCTCGGCGACGTCTCGGGCAAGGGCGTGCCGGCGGCGCTGTACAGCGTCTTTGCCGGCGAGCTCGTACGCGGCCGCACGTTCCGGCGCCGCTATGTGCCCGAACGCTCCACGCCCTCCGGCGTGCTGTCGTCGATGAACACGATCCTGCACCAGCGGCAGCTCGAGGAGTACTACTGCACGCTCGTGTACGCCGTGTTCGACATCAAACGCCGCTCCGTGACGCTCGCCAACTCCGGCGTGCCGTACCCCGTGCACTGCACCACGGATCGCTGCTATCAGATCGACTCGCCCGGCGTGCCGCTCGGCTCGTTTTTCGGCACGACGTACGACGAGCTGACCCTGCCGATCTCGCCCAACGACGTGTTTGTGTTCTGCAGTGACGGTGTGTCTGAGGCGATGAACACCCGCAGCGAGGAGTTCACGTCCGAGCGACTGATCGAGGTCGTGAAACAGGCCCGCGCTCAGAGCGCCCGCGACATCGTGCAGGCGATCGTGAGCGCGGTGGAACAGTGGCGCGACGGCGCGCCCCCCAACGACGACATGACCGTCGTCGCACTGAAGTTCAATATTCCCGACCGCTAGCTGCTACCTCAGAAAATCGAGGTCCTGCTGTTCAAGGTGCAGGCCGAGCGCGCGGCCGCCGAGCGTCGCGATGTTCTTGACCTCGCCCCGCACGCGCACGCGCGCGCCCTTGCCGGGCACGCGATCGTCCTTCGACACCACGGTGATTTCGCCCGTGCCGTCGTCGACCTTGTACATCTTGTAGGGCACGAGTGGGATGCCCCACGACTCGGTCACCGTGCCTTCGATCGACACGCTCTTGTCGACGAAGCGCCCAGGGTTCATTTTGACTTCGCCCACGTTGGCTGCCCGCGCGGCACAGGCCGATGCCGCGAGGCCGAGCGCCAATACGAGAGCGATGAGCTTGGTCTGTGCAGTCCGCATGTCAGCCTCCGCGTTCGTGCTTCGCAAATCCCGAACCATCGCGAAGAAAAAGAAAAAGGCCGCGAAAAGAATCGTGAAACAACCCGGGGAGCGGCGATGCCAGCGCCTGCCTGAGGTTACGCCCCCCGGTGATTCCTTGCGGCCCGCACACTGACATACCAAACGGCGTGCCTCCGGCGATCGCGCCGATTCCTCAGCAAATCGCCCAATCGCCCGGCGTAGAATGTCCCGGGATGTCCCCGCCTCCGGACGCAGGCTGACCTCTACGAGTGACGTATGGCACACACCGACGCCTCCGCCCTGAGACTCGCCGCCGTGGTCGAATCCTCGGACGATGCGATTCTGAGCGAGGATCTCGACCGCCGCATCGACAGCTGGAATCGATCCGCCGCGGAGTTGTTTGGCTATTCCGCCGAGGAAGCCATCGGCCAGCCCATCGACATCATCATTCCCGACAGCGAGCGGACCGCCGCCCGGGACCTCAGCGAGCAGGCGCGGCGCGGCGAAAACCCGGATCACTTTCAGGGCTATCGCCGGAAGCGGAACGGCCAGCTCGTGCCGATGTCGCTGGCTATATCGCCGATCCGCGATCACGACGGCCGGATCGTCGGGGTGTCGACGATCGCGCGCGACATCAGCCGGCAGCTGGTGATCGAACGCGAAGCGCAGCGCCTTGCCGCCATCGTCGACTCGTCGGAAGACGCCATCGTCAGCAAGGATCTCAACAGCATCGTCCAGACCTGGAACCGCGCGGCGGAGCGGATGTTCGGGTTCACCGCCGACGAAGCGGTCGGACGGTCGATCCGGATCATCATCCCGGCCGAGCGGCAGGGCGAGGAAGACGACGTGCTGGATCACATCCGGCGCGGCGAGCCGGTGACGCACTTCGAGACCGTGCGTATGCGCAAGGACGGCACGCGCCTCAATATTTCGCTGACGGTGTCGCCCATCCGGGATGCCGAGGGCCGCATCGTCGGCGCGTCGAAGATTGCGCGCGACATCACGGCGCACAAGGAGCTGCTGCGCAAGCTCGGCGAAGCCAACCGGATCAAGGACGAATTTCTGGCGACGCTCTCGCACGAGCTGCGCACGCCGCTCAACGCCGTGCTCGGCTACACGCAGATGCTGCGCACGGGGAAGATTGCCGACACGCGGCGGCAGCAGGTCGTCGAAATCATCGAGCGCAACGCGCACCTGCTGTCGCAGCTCGTGTCGGACGTGCTCGACGTGTCGAGCATCGTCACGGGCAAGATCCGGCTGCGGCCGGCGCCGGCCGACATCCTGCAGGTTGCGCGCGCCGCGGCCGATGTCGTGCGCCCGTCGATTGACGCGAAGAACCTGCGCTTCGACCTGACGACCGACGGCAAGCCGATGATTGCGCTGGCCGACGCCGACCGGCTGCAGCAGGTGTTCTGGAATCTGCTGAGCAACGCCACGAAGTTCACGCCGGAAGGCGGCGAAATCACGATGGGCCTCGAGCGCGCGGGCGGCAACGCCCGGATTACCGTGGTCGACTCGGGCATCGGCATCCCCCGCGAGTTCCTGCCGCACGTCTTCGAGCGTTTCCGCCAGGCCGAGGGCGGCTCGCGCCGCGAGTACGGCGGCCTGGGCCTCGGCCTGTCGCTCGTGCGCTATTTCGTGGAGCTGCACGGGGGGAGCGTCGAGGCTGCCAGCCCGGGCCCGGGCCTGGGGGCGAGTTTCACCGTCACCCTGCCTCTGGCTGCCGACGACCTCCGGCGAAGCTGACAACCTTTTGGGAGAGCGGCGCGTCTGATCCTCCGGGAAGCCCAGAAGGAGGTTCTTCAGATGCGTTCTTGGAAAGCAGGGACGGCTGCGGCCGTCATCCTCGGCACCGCCGCGGCGACACAGCTCAGCGGCGCCGAAGCGCAGACCCCGGTTGTGGTCGAGCGCGAATTCCGCGAGCCGATTGAGCGCGCGGTGCAGGTGTTGTCGATGGCCGGCGGCAGCCGCATCGGCGCCACCATCGCGGATGTCACGGCCGAAGACGTGGCCGAGAAGAAACTGGCGGCCGAATCGGGCGTTCTTGTCACCGGCGTTGATGCCGACTCGCCCGCGGCGAAGGCGGGCCTCAGGGAAGGCGACGTGATCGTCGACTTCGACGGCGAGCGCGCGCGAAGCGTCAGTCAGCTGCAGCGGCTGATCACGGAAACGCCGTCAGGGCGGAAAGTGCCGATGACGGTCTCGCGCAACGGCCAGCGGACGCCGCTGACGATCGAGCCCGAGAGGGGCAGTCGCGACGGACTGGAGCGATTCCTGGTCACCCCTCGCGTATCGCCCATGCCGGTGCCTCGCGCCCCGCGTGCGCCTCGTCCGCCGCGCGCGCCGATGCCTGACGTGCGGGTGCCGATGGCGGCCCCCGAGTTCGAGTTGTTCCGCGACGGCTTTGCCTACAGCTTCAACGGCGGGCGCCTCGGCGTCGGCACCCAGACCCTGACCGATCAGCTCGCGAAGCACTTTGGCGTGGAGCAGGGCGTGCTGGTCACGGAAGTGACCGCGGACTCGGCGGCATCGAAGGCCGGTCTGCGCGCGGGCGACGTGATCACGAAGGTCGGCAGCGCCGCGATCGAAGACTCGGGTGATCTGGTGCGCGCGATTGGCGAGGCGTCGGGAGAGGTGTCGATCGAAATCGTCCGCGATCGAAAGCCGCAGACGCTGAAAGCCACGATTGAGCACAACGTCCGCCGCGGCGGCCGTCGCGTGATCTAGCGATCAGGCCTCGGCGGCGCGGCGCGACTCTGCCGCGGGCGCAGAAATCCCGGCGGCAAGCTGCGCCCCCACGATGCGCGCCAGTGACTGCACGTCGCTGGCGCGTTCCTTTCCATCACTGAGTTCGAGCGCCAGCACACCGGTGCAGCCTTCTGCCGTGAGCAGCGGCACGGCCAGCGCGCCATTCACCACCTGCGTCGTCTTCGATCGCCACGCCGCCGACGTCGGGTTGTCGGCGTCGGCCGGAAGCGAGCCGAGACGCGCCACGAGCGATGGCGCATAGCCGTGCGTGAGCGCCGGCGCGAGGGCCACGCCTTCCGCATCCGACAGCCACACGATCACGCCGGTGGCGCCGAGCACCTCACCGATGCGGCCGAGCACGTTCTGCAGATCGCGCGCGTCGAGAAGGCGCGCGAGATCGACGCAGACGTCGGCGGCGGAAGACAGATTCACGTTCGCGGGTTCGACAGGTTCGACAGGTTCGACAGGTTCGACTCGTTCGACTCGTTCGACTCGTTCGACAGGTTCGACAGGTTCGTCGAACGTGTCGAGTCCTTCGAGACTGGCGTCGAGGGCGGCGCCGATGGAATCGTCGGGGACGGCGGCTGCGCGGACGGCTGGCGCGGCGACGAAGGCGTCTGGCGCGATCGATGTCACGGCGGGTTCGTCCGGCGTCGGCATGCGCAGCAGCAGCAACGCGGCGAGCAGCCCGGCGGCGCCAAGCACGCCGAATGACGCGAGGCGAAGCTGCCGATCGCGCGTAAGGGGCGCGTCGATGGCGGCGCGCTGCAGCGCCGCGGCCGACGCGAGCTCGGTGCGCGCCGCGGCGGCAATCTCGAAGCCGTCGGCAAAGATCAGGTCGGACGCGAGCGTGCGCTGGCCATCGCGCGTGTAGTCGCGCGCGCGCTGATCCATCTCCGCGAAGTCGTCGAGGCGCGCGGCGGCGGCCGCGACAGCGGCCGTCGAGGCCTCGTCGGTGGCTTGTGCGTGCAGTGTGCCGAGCGCCTGCCGCGCGGCGGCGAGCGACTCATCGACCCGCGCCGCCCAGAAATCGAGTCCCTGCCCCGGCGCCACGTAGCTGCGCTCGGCGGCCACGATGTCGGCCAGCGCCCGGTCTGCCTGAGAGACGGCGGCCGTGACGGCGGCCTGCCGGTCGCCGGCCGCGTCGACAGCCTGCGAGCGGGTGACCGCCTGATGCGCCGCCGCCGCAATCACGGCGACGAACACCAGCACAACCATCACGCGCGCAGTGCGTCCCTTCATTCCCGCTACTATAACAGCGCCCCATGCGCGCGGCGGTCATCATCAACCCGAAATCCGGGCGCGGCGTCAGCGGCACGCCGGTCGAGAAACAGGCGCTCGCGCGCGCGGTGGCCGCGGAGTGCGGCATCGAGGTCGACATCGCGCTCACCGAGCGGGCAGGCCACGGCCGCGAGCTGGCCCTCGCCTTCGCCGCCGCCGGCGCAGACACGGTGATTGCCTGGGGCGGCGACGGGACGGTCAATGAAGTCGCGGGCGCGGTGGCGGGCACCGCGTCGGCGTTCGGCATCGTGCCGGCCGGATCCGGCGACGGCTTTGCGACCACGCTGCGCGTCGCGCGCGACCCCCGGACGGCGCTGCGCGCCGCGTTCACCGGCACCATCAGGCCCATCGACGTCGGCGAGGTCAACGGCCGTCCGTTCCTGAACCTTGCCGGCATCGGCTTCGACGCGCGCGTGGCGAAGCGCTTCAACCTGCTGACCCGGCGCGGCGGCCTGCCGTACCTGCTGATCGGGCTGCACGAAGGGATCACGTACGGCGGCCGCCCGTACCGTGTGCACCTCGACGACCAGCCCTTCGACTTGCGCGCCTTCCTGATCGTGTTCGCGAACGGCCAGCAGTACGGCAACAACGCCATCATCGCGCCCGGGGCGAGGTTCGACGATGGGTTGCTGGATGCGTTGATCGTCGACGCGCGGCCGTTCTTTCCTCAGTTGTGGCGCGCGCGCCGGCTGTTTCTTGGCCGCGACAAGAGCGTGAGCGGGATTGTCAGACGAGCGGTGCGGCGCGCGGTGGTCGAGGCGGACGCACCGATGGAGCTGCACCTCGATGGCGAATGCATCGAGGCCGGCACGCGAGTCGAGGTGGGCGTGCGGCCGGGAGCGCTGCGGTTACGGCTTCCAGCGTGAGTACTTCACGGTGGTACGGACGGCCTTGATCGCGTCCTTCATGCCGATCTTCTTGCCCTCGTCGTACGTGCGGCCCTGATACGAGATCGGCAGCTCGCGCACCTTCACGCCCATCCGCGCAATCTTGCAGGTGATCTCCGGCTCCATCGCGAAGTCGCGTGACTGCAAATCGAGGCGCTGCGCCACGTCGCGGCGCAGCATTTTGTAGCAGGTCTCCATGTCGGTGAGGCCGAGGCCGGTGAACCGGTTCGAGAACGCGGTCAGCGCGGCGTTGCCGAGCCAGTGCCACCGCCGCAGGTAGCCGCGGCCGCCTTCCCGTTTCATGAAGCGCGACCCATAGACCACATCGGCCTGACCGGTGGCGATCGGCACCAGCAGTTTGCGGAAGTCGGCGGGGTCGTACTCGAGATCCGCATCCTGAATCACGAGCACGTCGCCCGACGCCTCGCGGATGCCGCGCGCCACGGCCGCGCCCTTGCCGGCGTTCTGCGGCTGATAGATCACGCGGATGTTTTCGGTCTGCTCGTAGTCGCGCAGGATGTCGCGCGTGCCGTCCTTCGACCCATCGTCGACGATCACCAGCTCGAGCGCGTGCGGCGCGAGGTCGACCGCCATGACGCGGGCGATGATCTCGCGGATGGTGCCCGCCTCGTTGTAGGCGGGCATGATGACCGACAGCTTCATCGCGGGGTCAGATTGTAAATCGTAACGGAGCTGGGCCTAGAACGTGGGGAGGTACGGCGTCAGGAATCTGATGATCAGCGTGAACCGGCCGGTGATCATGAGCACGCCGAGAGTAATCAGCAGCAGGCCGGAGACCAGCTCGATGGCGCGATAGTAGCGGCGCACCTTTGCGGACGCGGCAAAGAACTTGTCCACCGCGAGCGACGTCAGGAAGAACGGCACGCCGAGGCCGGCCGAATAGACGCCGAGCAGCAGCACGCCCTCGCCCACGGTGCTCTTCGAGCCCGCGATGGTCAGGATTCCGCTCAGGATCGGCCCGATGCACGGCGTCCAGCCGAATCCAAAGGCCATGCCGACCACGACGGCGCCAAGGGCGGTGGCCGGTTTGCGCGACGTCTGCACCCGGGTGTCGCGATCCAGAAAGCCCAGGCGGAAGACGCCGAGCAGGTGCAGGCCGAGAATGATGATGATCGCGCCGGCAACCTTCTGTACCACGCGGAGGTGCTGGCTCAGCAGCCCCCCGATCCAGCTCGCCGAGGCGCCCATCGCCATGAAAATGATGGAAAAGCCCAGGATGAAGAGCAGCGTGGCCACCATCAGGCGCCGGCGGGCGCCCGCGTCGGCCTTGCGCATGTCCTCGAGCGACATTCCCGAAACGTAGGAAATGTAGCCCGGGATGAGCGGCAGGACACACGGCGAGATGAACGACAGGAAGCCGGCGCCGAAGGCAGCGAACAGGGTGACGTCGGTCACCTGCTATTTGACTTCTCGAAGCGGGATAACGTCCCGGCGGGGCATCGGCCCGTATTCCACGCCGAACTTGATGGGGGGCAGGTCCTGGAACATGAAGTCCCACTTCCAGCGCTCCGAGGGGTTCGACGTCTGCAGCCAGCTGCGCTGCGGCACGACGCGCGCGAACTTCACGGCGGCCAGGGCCTCGTAGCCGGGAATCGACGTGCCCGAGGCAATCTTTTCGCGAATCGCGCCGGCGTTGGCGTACGCGACGGTGGATCCGAGCACGCCTGCCAGCCTGGAGAGGATGCGCCAGTCTTCCTGCGCCTCTCCGGGCGGCGTGATGGCCTGCGCCGTGGCCTGCACGCGGCCCTGCCAGTTCGTGTAGGTCGCGTCCTTCTCGGCGAAGCACGCGCCCGGAATCACGATGTCGGCGGCCGAGGCCAGCGCGTTCAGCGTGATGCCGTGATAGATGAACGTCTGCAGCTTGCCCGCGCGGCGCGCGTCGACAATCCAGCTCACGTCGCCAATCGAGCCGTCAGGGCCGGGGTCGAACACATACAGCGTCTTCACGCGGCCGCCCTCGACCGCGCCGCGAAGCGCCGACAGATCGGCCGGCCCGCTTTCGGCCGGAACGGAGAATCCGAGATCGCGCGCGCCGCGCAGATTCGGTGCGTCGACCGGCGGTACCACGAACGTGGTGCCGGCCGGCTGCTGCTTCTGGCTGTAACGCCAGCCCACGGCCACGTTCTGGGCGCCGCCGGCGAGCGCCGCCAGCAGGTGCAGCTCCTCGAGCGACGCGTGCGCCGAGGCGAGGTACTGCACGCCGCCTTCGGCCGCGCTCTTCACTGCGGCCATCGCTTCATCCCAGTTGGTGGGCGCCAGCGTGTCGCCGCGCTTCACCAGCGGGCGGCGCAGGCGCTGCTCGCCTTCGATCCAGTCGAGATTGAAGCGGCCGATGTCGCACATCCAGAAGTCGTTGACGTCGGCGTTGTAGCGCGGCGTCGCTCTCGCGATCTGCGCGCCCTTTGCCCATTCCGGCTTCGCCTTGATCCAGAGCGTGGTGTTGCACCCGCGCTCACACTGCGTGCAGATGGTGTCGACCGCGAGGGGGTTGTCCCAGGGCCGCGACTTGAACCGGTAGTCGCGCGTGGTGATGGCGCCCACCGGGCACACGTCCATCAGGTTGCCCGACAGGATCGAGTGCACGCCCTCTTCGCGGAACGTGGCAATCTCGCTCTTGTAGCCGCGGTTCACGATGCTGATCTGCGCGTCGCCGTCGACCTCGCGCATGAAGCGGACGCACCGCGTGCACAGGATGCAGCGGTTGCGGTTGAGCATCAGCGTCGGCCCGAAATCGACGTCGGCGCGCACGCCGTTGCCGTCGAACTCGCGGCGCGGAAACTCCATGCGGCTGCGCTCGGGGCCGAACGTGTAGGAGAAATCCTGCAGCGGGCACTCGCCCCCCTTGTCGCACACGGGGCAGTCGAGCGGATGGTTGATCAGCAGGAACTCGAAGACGCTGGCGCGCGCCGCTTCCACATCCTCGGAATTGGTCGTCACCACCATGCCGTCGGTGCAGGTCGTCGAGCACGACGTCTGCAGCTTCGGCATCTTCTCGATCTTGACGATGCACACGCGGCAGGAGCCGTCGATGCCCAGGCCGGGGTGGTAGCAGTAGTACGGAACCTGAATCCCGGACTGGATGGCGGCCTGCAGGACCGTGGTTCCCTGTGGAACCGACACCTGCTTCCCGTCGATCGTGAGCGTCACGCTGTCCATAACAGGAAATTCTATCGGATTTGCGGTGGCGCGGCCCTTCAGGGCCCGCCGTGCCGTGCGTTTATCTCACGAAACGGGCCAGGGCCGCCGAGTCGCTGTCGACGTGCACGCGCCGCACCTTGCCGGCCGCCGCGTCGACCGGCACCCGCAGCTCGGCCGAGGCTTCGGTGAGCAGCAGCAGCACATTGCGCCGCGCGCCGCCGGCCTGTTCGATGGTGAGCGTGATGGGGAGGTCGTACACCAGGCCGCTCTGGGACGCGGAGATGACGACCTCGGTTTCCCCGCCGGGCCGCGTCTCGACGCGGTGGCTGACTTTTACCGTCGGCACGCCGAAGCCGTAGACCCAGCGTTCGAAGAAGCGCTCGAGATTGCGGCCCGTTTCGCTTTCCATCACGCGCCGGAAGTCCTCGGTGCCGGTCTTGGCGAACGCGGCCATCTCGTAGAACTTGCGAAGGCCCGCGAAGAACCGCTCGTCGCCCGTCAGCTTGCGCAGCATGTGCAGCACGACCGCCGACTTGTTGTAGACAATCGCGCGATAGATGCGGCTGTCGTTCTGCACGTGTCCCAGCCGGTAGCCGAGATAGATCGGTCCCTCGCCCGATTCTTCGAGCGCCCACCGGCGCATCTGCCGCATCAGGTTGTCGAGCGTCTCGGGCCCGCGCTGCTCGCCGGCGTAAAGCGCGGCGAAATACTGCGCGAAGCCTTCGCTGATCCACTGCTCGTGATAGTTCTTCCAGCCCACGGCCTGGCCCCACCATTGATGCGCAATCTCGTGGGCGATGAAGAACTCGGGATAGTTGTCGAAGCTCACCGGATCGGCGCGCCACGTGACGGGCGACGAGGGCAGTGTCTGGTTGAGCAGCACGAAGTAGGCGGGGCTGTGGCCGCCGGGCAGCGGGCTTTCGCTCACCGCCATCGTGAGCTGCGGAAACGGGGCGCTGCCGAGCAGCGATCGATAGAAGGTGAAGATCTGCTCGGCCTGTTCGGCCACGCCGCGCGCGCGTCCGGCCTGGCGAGGACTCGCGACGACGCGAATGGCCGGCGCGTCCTCGCCGGGTGTTCCGGGCGCGGCGGCCATCGCGCGCGACACCACGGGGACAAAACGCGAGATGACGCACGTGAGATAGCGCGACGGCTGTGCGGCCTCGAAGGTGAAGGCGCGCGCCGGCGGCGCCGGCGCCGGATCGCTGACGCGCTCGGGCGCGCCGGTCTGCAGACCGGTGGCCACCACATCGAGCGGCTCGGGCACGGTGATGCGCAGCCGCGCCGTCGCAAAGTCACTGACCGGCGACTGCGGATACCAGTAGCTGCGATTGCTGTAGATCCAGCGCGGCTCCGGCGGAATCACCACCGGATCCAGGTCCTGCTGCGCCGAGACCGTGATGGCTTCGCGGTCGAGCACCTGCGCGGGCAGGCGGCCCGCGTACCGCACTTCGAGCTCGATGACGTCGCCGCGGAGCGCCGGCTTCGGCAGCGTGACGATCAGGTTGTTCTGGCCGATCACGCGCAGGTGCATCAGCCGGCCGTGCCCGCCGGCCAGCACCGATCGCACCACGAGCGACTCGGCCAGCCGCAGCGTGAGGGTGGACGTCTGCGCGCGCCGCACGCGCACCCGCAGCCGCGCCGTGCCGTCGATCCATTCGCGCGCGGGCGTCATGCGCGCGTCGATGTCGTGGTGCTCGACGTCGTAGTCGGCGAGATCGTCTTCGCTGTAGAACCGTCCGCGCTCGGCGAGCTGCGCGGCCGACGCGTACACCGAAATGTTCCGCCGGCTTTCGCGGTGGAACAGGCTGATGTCTTCGGCCTCGCCGGCCGACTGCGCATACGTCAGGTCGCCGTACTTCCGGGTGCGCACCTCGGCGACGAGATCGCCGTACGCCGGCACCAGCGACCAGCGTTCGCGCGACAGATCCTGCAGATCGAGCGAGTACGTGCGCCCGGCAAACGACGTGAACACCTCGCCCGCGTCACGCGCATCGTCCGCCGTGGCGCCGCGCGGCACGAGCGCGCGGCCGCCAAGACGGCTGAGCAGCTCCGCGGGATGCAGGCGGATGAAGGCTTCCTCGAACGGCACGCGCAGCACGGGCGACTTCGAGAAGATCTCGACCTGCTTCTGCTCGGCCGCGCCCGGCGGCGAGAAGATCATGTCGCCCTTGCCGACGAGCACGAGCGCCGTGACGCCTCCGCCCGCTTCCGCGGTAAAGGCGAGGCCGCTGCGCATCTGAATGGAATAGTCGGTGGCCGACAGCGTGAGGCCGCGCGCGTCGTAGGCCTGCGGACCGAGCGTCAGCCGATAGAGGCCGTCGACCGACGACAGCTCCTCGAGCGCCGTGAAGCGCCACGCCTCGCCCTCGCCCTGGCCGGGCCGCACCGTCGCCCGCCAGGTCGCGATCTTTCCCGACGCGCCGCGCTCGACGAACGTATCGAGCAGCAGCTCGACCGCCCCTGTGTCCCCCGGCATGCGATCGCGCTCGCGCACGACGGCGCGGTTGCGCGGGCCGGCCATCAGCGTCTCGAAGCGTCCCGTCTCACCCGATGGTGCCAGCAGCGCGCGGAACTGATCCATCGAGCCCGACTGCAGGGCGGCCTCGAGCGACAGCACGATCTGCCCGATGCCGTCCGGCTGCGTGGCGCGTGCCGGCGCCACGGCGGCGGCGGCCAGAAGAACGGCAAGCCGGAGGCGGAATCGCACTGGGGTGTTTAGACGACGGCGAGGCGGGGTGTGGCCTCCGTGGCGGCGTGGCGCACCAGCGACAGCACCGTGAGATCGTCGGCGAGCTTCGCGTCGCCGGCGTAGGTCTCGACCGCGAGCAGCAGCGCGCGGCCGAGCGAGGCGGGATCGTTGACGCCGTGGCGGGTCACGACCCCTTCGACCCCGGAATCCTCGAATGGTTCGCCCGCGGCATTCTCGGCCTCGGTCAGTCCGTCGCTGTAGAGGACCAGCGCGTCGCCCGGGGCCAGCATCGCCGTGCTCGAGGCATACTCCGCCTGCTCGAACATGCCGAGCGCCATGCCGCCGCCCTCGCGAAAGGCATCGCGATCCAGATCGCCGTTCGCGCGGCGGATGACCGGCGGCAGATGCCCGGCGTTGACCCATTCGAGCGCGCCGGTGGCGGGCGTGTAGGCGGCCGCGAACAGCGTGATGAAGCGCGATCGCGGGCTGTGGCGCAGGATCTGCGCGTTGAGGCGGCGCACGAGCGGCGCCAGGTCGAGCCCCTCGTCGACGAGCGTGCGCATCATCGCCAGCAGCAGCGCCATCAGGAGCGCCGCGGGGCTGCCCTTGCCGGCCACGTCGCCCAGCGCAATCAGGACGCGCCCGTCGGCGAGCGGCAGCACGTCATAGAAATCGCCGCCCACCGTGTTGGCCGGGCGTGTGACGCCGGCCGCCGACGCGGTGCCGTCCGACCACGTGCCGCCGGGCAGCATCGCCAGCTGAATGTCGCGCGCCACCTCGAGCTCGTTCTTGAGCGACAGGCGGTCGGCCACCTCCATCATGACGAGAAGGTTGAGCAGAACGAAGGCGGCAAGCAACCAGCCTGTGCCGTCTGCCCATCTGGGCGTGATGAACATCACCTCGAACGGGCCGACCAGTCCGCGCAGCTGTCCGGGTCCTTCGAACAGCTCGATCGCCCCGAACACGGCCGCGACGACGGCCACGCCGTACAGCGCCCGCCGCGCCGGCGACAGCCGCATGGCAAACGCCATGAAAAACAGCCGCGCAAAGCGCGGCCACCGGCGGTACCACGGCAGCGCCGCCAGGACATCGAGGTCGATGTCGCGGGCGAAGTACCGGTAGGCCTCGGGCGTCTCGCGCGTGAACAGACGCCCGAGATCCGCCTGGGTGATCTCGCGGGTATACCGGTTGAAGCTGTCCCGCATTTAAGACATTACGTTTACGCGATGATTTGAAGTTCCCGGCCCACCTTCGCGAAGGTGTCGAGGGCGAACTGCAGCTCCTCGCGCGTGTGGGTGGCGGTGACGATGGTGCGCACGCGGGCCTTGTCGCGCGCCACGGTGGGAAACGCGATGCCCTGGGCGAACACGCCCTCCTCGAACAGCCGATCCGACAGCTTCATGGCCAGCGCGCTTTCGCCCGCGATGACGGGTGTGATCGGGCTCTCGCTCATGCCCGTGTTGAAGCCGAGCGCCGCCAGGCCCGCCTTGAAGAACCGCGTGTTCTCCCACAGCCGATCGATGAGCTCCGGCTCCTGCTCGAGCACGTCGAGCGCCGCCAGGCAGGCCGCGGCCACCGCCGGCGGATGCGACGTCGAGAACAGGAACGGCCGCGCGCGGTGATAGAGAAACTCGATCAGATTGCGGCTGCCCGCCACATAGCCGCCGAGCGCGCCGATGGCCTTCGACAGCGTGCCCACCTGGATGTCGACGCGGCCGTGCGCATCGAAATGGTCGATGGTCCCGCGCCCGTTCTTCCCGAACACGCCGCTGGCGTGCGCATCGTCGACCATCATGATCGCGCCGTACTGCTCGGCCACCGTCGCGAGCTCGGCGACCGGGCCCAGATCGCCGTCCATGCTGAAGACGCCGTCGGTGATCACCAGTTTCTTCTGCGCGGCCGGCAGTTCGCTCAGGATCTTGCGCGCGGCATCGACGTCCTTGTGCGGAAACACCTTGATGGTGGCGCGGCTCAGGCGCGCGCCGTCGATGATGCTGGCGTGATTGAGCTCGTCCGACACAATCACATCGTCGCGCCCGAGAATCGCCGACACGGTGCCGGCGTTGGCCGCAAACCCGCTCTGGAAGACGACCACGGCCTCGGTTTTCTTGAAGGCCGCGAGCCGTTCCTCGAGCTCCATGTGGATGGCCATGGTGCCGGCGATGGTGCGCACGGAGCCGGACCCGGCACCGAACTTTTCGATGGCCTCAATCGACTTCTCGCGAAGCCGCGGGTGCGTGGTCAGGCCGAGATAGTTGTTCGAGGAGAGGTTGACGACGGAACGGCCGTCGAAGCGGGTTGTGGCCTGCTGCTCGTCATTGAGGATGCGGAGCCGGCGATAGAGGTTCTGCTGCTTGAGCGAGGCGATTTCGTCGCCGAGGAATGCCAGGGGATCCGTGCGCATTCCACGAGTATATGAGGTCGGTTCAGAAGAGCACCAGTGTCCACGGCACGACGGCCGCGCCGATGTAGACGAGCGTAAGCGCGGCGAGCAGGCGGTCGACGGCCAGCACATACAGCGCCACGCCGCAGAGCGCCGCCACGATTTTCGCGCCGGCCAGCGCAAACGCTTCGCCGTAGGACGCCATCAGCCACGCGAGAATCGGATTGCCTTCGGCGGCGACGCCGAAGATCGACACGCCCATGTAAGTAAGGATGCCGTCGAGAATCTGCGTGAGAAGGAACGCGGCAAAGACGAGCTGATGCCCAAGCATGCGGCGGTCGTTCGCCTCACTGAGGGGTGCTGCGTATGCGTGTGCGTAAGCTCGCGGTTCCACGTTGCCTCCTTCCTGACTAAGGGCAACGCGCGTGCCACGCGGAGCTCAGCGGTGCCTGATGCCTCCCGGCAGGAGGAAGAGGGCGTCGTGCCCGGTGCGTGCCACCTCGACCGCGCCGTTGTCGCGCAGCCACTGTGACACCCGCTTTCCTCGATCGATGGAGCGGAATGCCCATTCATGGACGATCACGTGGGACGCGCCGCTGCGCTCGAGCGCCCACCACGCGCGATCGGGAGACACGAGCGCATCGCTCAGCAGGCTGCTGCGCACATGCGTCTGCGGAAAGTAGCCGCTGAAGCCGTTCACGAGCGGCCAACCGTGCCGCCGCTGCGCGTGCATGAACTGGATGTCCCACCCGGTCGTGCCCCAGGGCAGCTCGAGCAGCACGCCGCGCGGCAGCTCCCGCAGCTTCTGATACAGCGGCTCGGCGGCGTGCAGCCGGTGCGTCATCGTGAGGGGCGCCACATCGCTTTCGAAAAAGGCGGAGTCGAGGTTGAACGTCGCAGGCCGTGACTCGACGACGGCCACGGCGGCGAGCGCGAGCACCGCGGCGGCCCCCCAGCGCGTGCGGCGGACAAGCGCGGCCGCGGCGTAGGCGCCGGCCACGGCCATCCACAGCATGACGATCATCGCGAACCGCGACGGCACGCGCAGCCCGTCGAAGCCGGGAAGGTTCAGCAGCAGCGCGTACGGCCCATGGCCGATGAATTCGTTCATCGACTCCATGCGCGGCCCGAGCGACAACAGGAACGCCGCGAAGGCCGCGGCGAGGGCGAACGCCGCCATCGACCCGGGCACGCCTCGAAACGCGGCCCGCAGGCGCGCCGACAGCGCTGCCGCCAGTGTCAGCGCGGCCGCGCCGTACATCGCGAAGCGCCCGAGGTTTCGCAGCCGCACTTCCTGGCCGGCGACGATCAGGATGCGGCCGCCCGTAATCGCGATCCACACGATGGCCGCCACCGACAGCAGAGTGATGGCCAGCAGCAAGGCGACGAGCGGACCGCGGCGTCCATCGCGCGCATCCGATGCGCGCCACCGCCGCACGGCGTGCCGCGAGAGCAGCACGAGCGCGGCCACCGTCAGCAGCGTGGCGACGGCGCCGGGGAACGCGGTGTTCTCGGGCGCTTCCCGCATCGCGTCGAGCAGGTCGCGGTACCACGACACGTATGCCGAGCCGGTGGCGTACGCGTACACGTCCGCTGAAAACTGGCGGATCGCTTCGTACGAGCGCGGTCCCACCGCGTCGGCTCGAACCGCAAGATACGGAATCAGGAAGGGAAGCGTGAGCACCGCCGAGGCGGCGCCGGCCGCGCTCACATGCAGCCACGTCCGCGCGTCGCGCAGCAGGCCGCGTCCCCACATCTCGGCGATCACGTACGCCACCACGAACGGTGTGAAGAAGAACAGGTAGTAGCCGCTCGACAGGTTCTGCGCGACCAGCGCAAGCGTGGCCCACGCCAGCGGACGCATTTGCCGCGTCGTGAAATAGCGACGAAGCCCATACAGCGCCAGCGGCATCCACTGGCTCGACAGGATGTGCAGGTGCGACAGCTGGTCGACCCGGTATGGCGCGAAGGCGAAAATCGCGCCGGCGAGCAGCGCCGCCGCCACGCTGCCCGTCAGCTCGCGCGCGAGCAGGAACATGCCCACGCCCGACAGCACGAACGTGCCGACGAGCGCGACGTTGTAACCGAGAATCACGTTGCCGGTGGCGGCGTGCAGCGGCAGGACGAACAGCGCCTGCGGAATCATGTGTTCCGAGTAGGCCAGCGTCAGCGGCTGCGGATGGAAGATTGGTGTGTCCCACAGCGCGAGGAACCGCGCGAGGTCGCCGCGCGCGAGCGCGAGCACGCTGTCGTTCACCCAGCCCATGACCCACGCGACCAGCATCGGGTCGCCGAGGTCCCACGCGATGGAGGTCGCGATGTTCGGGGCGAGCGGCCACGTCCACGCGAGCGTCGCGGCCAGATACAGCGCCGCCGCGTGCCACGCCGTGAACGGCCTACTCGCGCGACGGATCGGCACGGCGGCGTTCGAGCTCCTGATAGATCACCTGGAAGATCGCCGCGGTGGGGACGGCGAGAATCGCCCCCATCACGCCGAGCAGGGAGCCGCCGATGAGGAGCGCCACGATCACGACCGCCGGGCTGATGCCGACCTGCCGTTCCATGATCTTCGGGACGAGCAGATGGTTTTCCACCTGCTGCTGCGCGAAGAAGAACAGCGCGACCCACAGCGCGGTGCTGCCGGACACGCTCGACGCCACCGCGATGGCGGGCAGCGCCGCGATGATGGGGCCGACGATCGGCACCATTTCGCCAACCGCGGCGATGAGCGCCAGCACATAGAAGTACGGCACGCCGATCAGCCACAAGCCGATTGCCGCCGTCGATCCGATGATGGCGGCCAGCAGCAGCTGGCCGTTCAGCCACGCGCTCACCTTCACCGTCACTTCGGCGCTGGCGTTGGCCACCTGCGACCGGCGCCCGCGCGGAAACAGCCGCAGGAACGACGATCGAATCGCGTCGGCTTCCACGAGCAGGTAAAACGTCAGGATCAGGATCGTGAACAGGCCGAAGATGCCGCCGAAAAATCCCCACGCGGCGCCAATCACGCGGCCCACGGTGTCGCCGCCCGTTCCGGGCGCGCGCTGCGCCAGTTCCTGCATCGACAGTTGCCGTTGCAGGAAGCCGCGCTCGATCAGAAACGCCTGGCCGCGCGCGAGCAGATCGGGCAGGTGCTCCCAGAACGCCCGCGCCTGCGCCACCAGCGGCGGAAAGATCAGCGCGCACAGGCCGACGATGGCGCTGATGATGAAGAGATAGAGGATGAGAATCGCGAGCCAGCGCGGCAGGCGCCGTCCGATCAGGCCCACGCGCTGCCGTTCGATGTAGCGGACGATCGGGCTGAAGCCGATCGCGAAGATCCCCGACACGTACAACAGCAGCAGGACGTCGCGAATCAGGTAGATCGTGTAGAGCAGCACGATGCCGCCGAGCGACATCGCAATCGCCCACAGAACCAGCGGCCGCCGATCGTCGTCAGGCGTCGTCATCTGCCGGTGCTCACTGCCGCGGCCGGGCGCGCCAGGAACCGGGGAGTGAAGTCGGCAATCAGATCGTAGATCTCGTGCAGCTCGCCGGGCGAGGCGAGAAAGACGACGCGGAAGAATCCGTCGCCGGCGGGCAGGCCGAAGCCGGATCCATAGACGCAGAGCACGCCGGTGGCGCGCAGCAGCGCGACGATGTAGTCCTCGTCGGTGACGCCGTCGGGCAGCGCGACCTTCGGCATCGCGTAAAACGCCGACGAGGGCGCGACGCAGGTGATGCCGTCGATGGCATTGAGGCGCGCCACCGAAATGCCCGCGCGCTCCTTCAACGCGTCGATGAACACCTGCTGGTGCGAGCGATCCGTCGTCAGCGCCTCGCGAATCGCGTACTGCATCGGGCCCGGGCTGCACAGGCGCCCGTCGGCCAGCTTGCGGATGGCCGCCAGCACGTCGTTCATGCGCTCGTGGCGGCCCACCGCGAGCCAGCCCGCGCGCCAGCCGGGCGCGAGGTAGGCCTTCGACAGCGATGAGAAGGAAATGACCGGCGCCTCTGGATCGAGGCTCGCCATGGGCGCGACAGGACCGTCGTATCCGAGCTCGCCGTACACCTCGTCGGCCAGGATCGGCACGTTGTGGCGGCTGGCGAGATCGAGCAGCGCGCGGCGCGTGGCCGCCGGGTACACCGCGCCGGTGGGATTGTTCGGGTCGATGACGACGAGGGCGCGCGTCGCCGGCGAAATCTTCCGGCGGATGTCCTCCAGATCGGGCTGCCAGCCGTTGGACGGATCGAGCTTGTAGAACACCGCGCGCGCGCCGAGCTTCGCGAGCACCGCCGTGTACAGCGGATAGGTCGGCACCGGTACCAGCACTTCGTCGCCCTCGTCGGCGAGTGCGCCGAGCGCAAGCTCGATGCCCTCCGACGTGCCCGACGTGAGCACGACGTGGTCGGGCGACACCGGCATGCCGCGGCGCGTGTAGTCGTCGGCCACCGCCTCGCGCGCCGGCTCGATGCCGACCGACGCGGTGTAGCCGTTGTGTCCGTCGCGCATCGCGCGCGCCACGGCGTCAATCAGGTGCGGCGGCGTGGCAAAGCCAAACGCAATCGGGTCCCCGATGTTGAGGTACCGGACGCGCGTGCCGGACGCCTCCACTTTGCGTGCTTCAGCGACGATGTTGCGGATGGCATACGTGAAACCGCTCACGCGGCTCGACACTCGGACGGCGGTCATCTGGAGCATGTTAGCAAGGAACGCAATCATTTCTCGATCGCGAAAAACTTACACGGCACAGCCGCCCATCCGTAGCCGGTTTTCAGCAACTCTTAACTCATAACTCACCATCCCTCAATTACTTAGAGCTGTTGGCCCGCCCCGTGCTCTAAGGGCCGGCGTGCGACGGGCAACCCTGCGAACCGCTCGGCTTCTGGCACTCGTGCCACTTCTCGCGTCACCGGCGCTGGATCGGCCGGCTTTCGCGCAGCAGCCCACATTCAAGTCATCGGTGGATCTCGTGCAGGTGCGCGCGGTCGTGCGCGATCGCCGCGGGCGCTTCGTGCCCGGCCTCACGAAAGCCGATTTCGAAGTGATCGACGGCGGCCACTATCGCCAGCTCGTCGATCTGCAGTTCGACCAGAACGCGCCCATTCGCGTGGCGCTGCTGTTCGACGTGAGCGGCAGCATGAGCATGTCATCGAAGCTCGAGAGCGCGGTGGCCGCGGCGCGGCACTTCGTGCACGGCCTCACGCCGTCCGACGAGGCGGCGGTGTTTGCCTTCGATCGCACGCTGCGCGAAGTGCAGCCGTTCACGACCGATCGATCGGCGATCGACAAGGCTTTTACCTCGCTTCGCGCCTACGGCCAGACCTCGATTTTCGACGCGGCGGCCGATACGGCCTCGCGCATCAGCCCGGATCGCTCGCGCCGCCAGGCCATCATCATCGTGACCGACGGCATCGACACGAGCAGCCGGATGTCGGCCGCGCAGGTGTCGGCGATTGCCAGCGCCATCGACGTGCCCATCTATGTGTTCGCCGTCGTCTCGCCCATCGATCACGAGGGGATGCCCGACGCCGTCATCGATCGCGCGGCGCTGGACACCGACACGGCGCTCGGCCGCCTGGCGTACTGGACCGGCGGCAGTACCCACATCACGAGCACGCCGGCGCATGCCAGCAGCGCGGCGCGCGAAATTCTTGGCGAGCTGAGACATCAGTATCTGCTCGCCTTCGAGCCCGGCCCGCCAGGGTGGCGGCCGTTGACGGTGCGCGCGACCGACGATGACTACTCGGTGCGCGCGCGGACCGGCTATCGCAGCGGGTCTGGAACTTCGTAGGTCGCGCAGGCCCTCGGGCCTGCGGAGAGTGCAACAGGAGGAGAGAGATGAAGAGACTGATTCTGGCAGCCCCGGTGCTCGCGCTGGTGTTCGGGAGCTCGACGGCGTGCGCGACGAAGAAGTTCGTCAACACGCGCGTCGGCGAGGTGAACACCAAGGTCGACTCGCTCGGCCGCACCGTTGAAGAAACGCAGGAGCGGACGCGCGCCAACGAAGGCCGCATCAGCGAGGTCGATCAGAAGGCGGCCGCGGCCGGCATGACGGCCGAGGAAGCCCGCAACGCGGCCAACACGGCGAACACGCGCGTCGAGACGCTCGACGCGGCCTCGAAGCGCCTGGTCTATTCGGTGACGCTCAGTGAAGACAAGGGCAACTTCAAGCTCAATCGCGTGGAGATCCCGGACGAGGCGAAGGCCGAGATCGACAACCTCGTGAACCAGCTGAAGGCGAACCCGAACGGCGCGTGGATCGAGATCGAGGGCCACACCGACGCCACCGGCTCGAGCGCCTACAACATGCAGCTGGGCGAGAAGCGCGCCGAGCAGGTGAAGCGCTATCTCTACGAGCAGCACCAGGTGCCGCTGCACAAGATGAACGTGATCAGCTTCGGCGAAGAGAAGCCGGTCAGCGACAACAAGACCCGCGACGGCCGCGCGCAGAACCGCCGCGTCGTCATCAAGGTCCTCACCTAGAACCACCCGGGTCCGGTTCGCGGGCTCGATCGGGAGCAGGGGGTCAAGCTGCACGTTGTTCTGGGGAGCGCAGCGTGCAGCCCGTCGCTCGTCGCAGGGTAGCGCCCCCTGCTTCCGATTGAGCCCGGCGAACCGGGCGCTGCTAAAGTGTGCAAGAGAAGCCTCCGATAAAGACCCCGGAGGCTTTTCCATGTACATCCGACGCGTTCCGGCCGCCTGCGTGGTCCTGCTGGCGCTTGCCGCCGTCCCCGCGCCTGCCGAGGCCCAGGCCGTCGGCATCGGCCCGCGCATGTCCTTCGTGCGGCCCGACCCCTCGCTCGAGAGTCCCAGCGACCGCTACACCGGCGGCGCCCTCCGCCTGAAAATGTCGCCCCGCACGGCCCTCGAGCTCGCCATGGACTGGCGATCGACCACGAGCGACGACGCGACGGTGCGCATCAGCGACTATCCGTTTCAGGGATCGCTGCTGGTCTATCCCGTGCGCGCGGCCATCTCGCCGTACGCGCTGGGCGGCATCGGCTGGTACTCGCAGCGGATGGAAGCCATGCTGGATGGCGACGTGCTGTCGCAGCAGACCGTGCGCCGCATGGGCTATCACGGCGGCTTTGGCGGGGAAGTGAAGCTCGGCAAACGCGCGTCGCTGTTTGCCGACTACCGCTACACCTTCATCCGGTTCGGCGACGAAGAGCCGGCCGCGGCCGACAACGGCGCCGGCGCGTTCCCGATTCCCGGCGTCGGATCGCTGATGGAGAATTTCCGCCTGTCGCACGAAGGATCGATGTGGACGGGCGGCATCGTGATCAACTTCTAGGAAATGTTCAAGCGCGCGCGAGGGTGAGCATCGCGCGCGCAAAGGTGTCGACCTCTTCGAGCGTCGTGTAGACGTTCGGCGTCACGCGCACGCCTTCGTATTCGGCGTGCCCGATGGGCGTCGCGATGATGCGCCAGCGCTCCCACAGTTTTGCCGTGACCTCGCCCGTCTTCATCCCGGTGATCTGCACCGTGCCGATGGCGCCAGACTCGCCGTCGCGCAGGCTCGTGTGAATGCGGATGCGCGGGTCTGCCTTCACCTGATCGATCCACCGGTTGCGCAGGTAGAGCATGCGGGCGAGGCGCCGATCGACGCCGATCCCCTGGTGGAACACGAGCGCTTCGGCAATCGCGTTGTGATTGGCGGCCGGATGCGTGCCGATTTCCTCGAACTTGCGGATGTTCTCCGTGCGTGACGCGGCGGCCGGCTGCAGCGGCCACGTCTTCGCGATCCGATCCGCGCGCACGTACAGAAAGCCGGTGCCGATGGGCGCGAGCAGCCACTTGTGCAGGCTCGTGCCGTAGTAGTCGCAGTTCAGATCGCGAATCGCGAACGGGAAGTGCCCGAAGGCGTGCGCGCCGTCGACGATGGTCACGATGCCGCGGGCGCGCGCGATGTCGCAGATCTGCCGCACGGGAAAGATGTGCCCCGTGAGATTCGTGATGTGGCACAGGTGCACGACTTTCGTGCGCGGCGTCAGCGCCTTCTCGAACCGCGCCACCAGATCGCTCTGGCTCGGCGGCGGCACCGGAAACGAAATCTTGTTGAGGACGATGCGATCGCGGCGCACGCGCTGCTCCCAGGTGTCGAGCATGCGGCCGTAGTCCTGGTTGGTGGTGAGCACCTCGTCGCCGGGCGCGAGATCGATGCCGAGCTGCGCGATCTGCAGCGCCTCGCTGGCGTTGCGCGTGATGGCGAGCTCCTCGATGTCGCAGCCCGCTTCGGCGGCAAGGCCGCGGCGCACCGACTCGATGTTCGGCTCGAGCACCTGCCACATGTGGTACACGGGCGCCTGATTCGAGATGTCGAGATACCGCTTCAGCGCGTCGTGCACGACGCGCGGGCTCGGGCAGCACCCGCCGTTGTTCAGGTTGATGATCGTGCGATCGAGCGTGAACGCCGACTGCACCTCCCGCCAGAACGTTTCGTCGGCGGCGACGCCGGCCGCCGGCCTGCCCGCGGTGGCGCGCGCCGCAGCCTGCACGCGATCGAGGCCGCCCGCGCGGAATGCCGCCGCGAAAGCGCCCGCCGCCCCCGCCTGATGTAGAAACCGTCGTCTGTCCATCGCGCCTCCTGGTACGTGCCGAGCGAGCGAAGCGGGTCGAAGCGTGCAGAACTGAGCACCGGAACTGGAACTGAACGCCATCCTACTGCACAATGGCGCTATGGCAGGCTGGGGTCTCACCGTGCTTCGAATAGCCGTGGGCCTCGTGTTCATCGGACACGGGGCGCAGAAGCTGTTCGGCGTATTCGGCGGCGGCGGTCTGTCGGGCACCGCGTCGTACTTCACCGTCCTCGGGCTCACGCCCGCCTATCCGCTGGCCGTGCTCTGGGCCGTGCTCGAATTCGGCTGCGGCGTGCTCGTGTTCCTCGGCGCGTGGACGCGGTGGGCCGCCATTCCGCTGGCCATCGGCATGGCGGTGGCGGTGTGGAAGGTCCACTTCGCGGCCGGGTTCTTCATCAACTGGGCGCTCGCGCCCGGCATCGGCCACGGGTACGAATTCAATCTCGTGCTGATCGCCGCCTGTGTGTGCCTGTCGCTCAGCGGCGCCGGCGAGCTCTCCGTCGATCGCCTGCTGCACCGCAACGCCGAATCGGCGCTGGCGGGCCGGCAGCGCATCCGGGGCATGTGACACTAAGCGGGAAAGCAGTCCTGATCACGGGCGGCAAGCGCATGGGCACCGCGCTTGCGGAGGCCCTGGCGCGCGGCGGCGCCGACGTCGCGCTCGCATGGCACCGGTCGCGGGCCGAAGCGGATGACGCCGCGTCGATGGTGCGCGCGGCCGGGCGCCGCAGCCTCTCCCTGCAGGCCGATCTTTCGACCACGCGCGGGTGCGACGGCGCCGTGGCCGACGTCGAGCGCGCGTTCGGCCGCCTCGACGCGTTGATCCACCTGGCGTCCATCTACAAAGCCATGCCGTTCGACGAGCTGACGGCGGAGGCGTGGGACGCGCAGATGGCCGTCGACCTGCGCAGCACGTTTCTGTGCGCGCGCGCGGCCGTGCCGGCCATGCGCCGGGTCGGCGGCGGGCGCATCATCGCCTTTGCGGACTGGGTGGCGGCGAGCGGCCGCCCGCGCTATCCGGGCTATCTGCCGTACTACGTCGCCAAGGCCGGCGTCATCGCGCTCGTCGAGGCGCTGGCGCTCGAGCTCGCCCCGGACAACATCCTTGTTAATGCGATCGCGCCCGGCCCGATTCTGCCGCCCGACGACCTCACCGCCGACGAGCGCCGGGCGGTGGAAGCCGCGACCCCCCTCGGCCGGTGGGGCGGCACGGAGGAAATCGTGAAGGCCGTCCTGTTCCTGCTCGACACCGGCTTTGTCACCGGCGACGTCATTCGCGTCGACGGCGGCCGGCACGTCCGCTAGCCCACCCGTACGGCAAGCCGTTTGCTATTTCGAAGCTCGGGCGTACTGGTGCGCCCGAAGAGGATACCGTGCCGCCATTGGAGCTGGACGCCCGTCCACGAACGGGCACGCCGCGTGTGCTTGTAGTCGAGGATCAGGACGACGTGCGCCTGATGCTCGTCACGGTACTGGAAATGGAAGGGTACCGTGTGGCGGCCGCTGCCAACGCCCTGGAGGGCCTGGCGGAACTGCGGGCGCAGCGGTACGACCTCGTGTTGACCGACTATGCGATGCCCGGCGGCACCGGCACCTGGATGCTGCAGGAGGCCGCGCGCGGGCAGGCCCTCGATCACACGCCCGCCTTGATCGTCACCGCGCACCCCGAGCTTGTCCGTCCGTCGACGCGCTTCACCGTGGTCGGCAAACCCATTGATCTGGACCGCTTTCTCGAACAGGTACGAAGGATCCTGAAGATGTCCGAGCGTGGTACCCCCGCGCCGGTTCCGCGGCACGCGCCGGCCAAGATCGAGCTGGTGCTGTATGTGAGCGCCGCGTCACCGGCCTCGATGCAGGCGCAGAGCAACATGGAACGCGTGCTGGCCGCATTCGACCGCGCAGAGGTTGCGTATTCGGTGTGCGACCTGCAGCAAAATCCCGAAACCGCCGACCACGACCGCGTGGTCTTCACGCCGACGCTCGTCAAGCGTCACCCCACGCCGCGGCTGTGGATCATCGGCGACCTGCGCGACGGCGACATCGTCGCCGATCTGCTGCGGACGTCGGGCGTACCGCCCCTCACATGATTACCGAACCTCTGACCAGGCTTTCCACGAGCGTGCCGGGCCTCGACAACCTGCTGCTGGGCGGGATTCCGCGAGGCCGCACGACGCTGATCACGGGCCGCAGCGGCACCGGCAAGAGCGTCATGTCGCTGCAGATGGCGGCGTCGCTGGCGCAGCAGGGGATGACGACCATCCTGCTGGCCGTCGAGGAATCCCCGGCCGACCTGCGGCAGACGGGCGACTCGCTCGGGCTCGATCTGAGCGGCCTCGAGCAGGCAGGCGCACTCGTCATCACCGACGTCAACCGTCCGGAGGACGGCGCCGTGGTCGCGAGCGGCGAATATGACGTGTTCGGGCTGGTGCATCGCATCGAGAGCCTCGTCGCCGCGCACGGCGCGTCGGCGCTCGTGCTCGATTCGGCCACCGCGCTTTTCAGCCCGCGGCCCTCGGACGAGCGGATGCGGCAGCACTTCTTTCATCTGATTTCCGCATTCAGGCGCTTGAACCTCACGTCGATTGTCATCGCCGAAGCCCGCCAGGACTACGGCGCGCTGACCACGCTCGGCGTGGAGGATTTCGTGTGCGACCTGACCATCGTCCTGCGCAACATCATGGACGGCGGGCGCCGGCGGCGGTCGATCGAGGTCAACAAGTACCGGCGCAGCGGGCACTTCAAGGGCGAATACCCCTGCACGATCACCACGAAGGGGCTGGCGGTGTTCCCGGTCGACGCGAAGGAATATCCGGCCGAGTGGGAGGAGCGCGAGCGCTACTCGAGCGGCGTCGAAGGGCTCGACGAGATGACGTCGGGCGGCTGGCTGCGCAACTCGATCGTCATCGTGCGCGGCCCGACAGGCGCGGGCAAGACGATCCTCGCGGGCGTGTACGCGCGGGCCGGCGCCGAGCGCGGCGAGCGCGTGGTGTATTACGGCTTCGAGGAGACCCGGGCCACACTGCTGCGCAACTATCGCGAGCTGGGCCTCGACCTGCAGCCGCTGATCGACAGCGGCAGCCTGCGCGTGATCTGCCGGTACCCCGAGGCGACGAGCCTCGAGGATCTGCTGGTGGATCTGCGCGTCGACCTCGAGGAGTTCAAGCCGTCGCTCATTGTGCTCGACAGCATCTCGTCAATCGAGCACGCGTCGTCGGAGCGCGGCTTCCGCCAGTTCATGATTGGCGTGGCGTCGATTCTCCGCCAGCATGGCCGCAGCGCGCTCATCACGCAGACCGTTGTGGCGGGCATGTCGGGCGAGCATGCCGCCCCGTATCTGTCCACCATCGCCGACGCGATCCTCGCGCTCGACTACTCGGTGGACAGCTACGAGCTGCACCGCACCATGCGCGTCATCAAGAGCCGCGGCTCGGCGCATGCGTCGCATCCCTATCGTCTCGCCATCGACGGCTCCGGGATCCACGTGCAGAAGATGTCGCCGTCGGACATCAGGCACCAGCTGCGCGGATCAAGTGACGGAAAGTGAGTGGCTATGAAGACTGTTATCGGAGCCGTGCTGGTCGTGATCGGACTGATCGGGCTGATCTGGGGCGGCATCTCCTACACGCGCGAAGAAAAAGTGCTGGACCTCGGCCCGCTTGAGGCGACCGCCGAACGCCGCGAAACGATTCCGGTCGGCCCCGTCGTCGGGGGCATCGCCCTGGTCGGCGGCATCGTCCTGCTCGCCACCGGCCGCAGACGCGGCTGAACGCGCGCGCGAACGCCGCGCGGCCTCCGGCCACGCCAGTCGCGTGCCCGATGTTGTGCGGCGGGGCCGTTAAAAGATCGCAGGCGCGACCGCTCTTTGGCGCGCCCGCACCCCGGCCTCGCCGCGCAATATCGGGCACGCGGCAACGGCGGCGTCAGTATTGCGCGAACACGTCGTCGGGATAGCAGTAGACCCAGCGCTCGCCGGGCTGGGCGGAGGCGATGACCGGGTGGCCTGACGCGGCCGCGTGGCGGCTGGCGTGTTTGTTGGGCGACGAGTCGCAGCAGCGCGTGCCGCCGCAGGTCTGGCAGGTGCGCAGGTGCACCCAGCCCGAGCCGATCTTCACGCATTCTTCGCACTCGAGCGCCGCGGGCCGCCTGATTTCGGCCAGGGCGTCGATGTGATCGCAGCGATCCGCCATGGCGGCAGTATCATCCGGGACATGCCGGAACGCAACGCGCGGTGGCCGTCTCTGCCCTACGAGGAATGGAAGGACACGTACGCCACGCTCCACATGTGGATGCAGATGGCGGGCAAGGTCGCCGTGGCGCTGTCGCCGGCCATCAACCATTCATGGGGCAGCGCGATGCAGATGTCGCCGCGCGGCATCTCCACGGCGCTGCTGCCGCACGACGATCGCGTCTTCGCGCTCGAGTTCGACTTCATCGATCATCAGCTGGTCGTGCGGGCGTCTGACGGCATGGTCAAGCGGATGGCGCTCGGCCCCCGGCCCGTGGCCGGGTTTCATCGCGGCTTCATGGAGCTGCTCGAAAGCGCGGGCCTGGACGCAAAGATCTGGTCGATGCCCGTGGAGGTGCCGGACCCGACGCGGTTCGAGGCCGACACCGCGCACCACCATTACGATCCGGAATGGGCCAACCGCGCGTGGCGTGTGCTCACCAGCGCGTGGCGCGTCCTCAACGCGTCGCGTGCGGGCTTCATCGGGAAGGCCAGTCCCGCGCATTTCTTCTGGGGCAGTTTCGATCTGGCGGTGACGCGGTTTTCAGGACGCCCCGCTCCGCCGCGCGAAGGCCCCGCCTTCATGCGCGAGGCCTACTCGCACGAAGTGATCAGTCACGGCTTCTGGCCGGGCAACGCCACACTGCCCGAGCCGGCGTTCTACGCCTACGCCGCGCCCGAGCCCGAAGGACTGAAGACGGCACCGATCGCGCCGGCCGGCGCCTATTACCATGCCGGCATGGGCGAGTTCATCCTGCCGTACGAAGCCGTGCGCACTGCGGACGATCCGGAAGGCGCGATCATGGCGTTCATCGAATCCACGTACAACCACGCCGCCAACCTCGCGGGCTGGGATCGCACCGCGCTCGAGCGGTAGCCGAGCGGACCTGGCGCAGGCGTGATGTCTGGTGTTCCTCAGCGACGCCGTTAAAAGGAGAGCGGAGGGACCGGACAGTTCCAGCGGGGCCCGACTCGCCTCGGCGGCGCTGAGGAACACCAGACATCGCGCTGAGCAGCAGCGAGGTCTAGGCGAAGACCTGCTTGATGGACGCGAGCGCCCCTTCGAGTTCCTTGCGATCGCGCGCGAAGCAGAAGCGGATGTGGTTTTCGCCGTTCGCCCCGAAGTCGACGCCGGGGATGCAGCCCACACGGCCGCGCGAGATGAGCATCTCCGTCATCGCCCAGGAACGTGACTCCTGCGAGCCGGCCGGCGGCGTCCAGTCGTCGGCGATGCGCATGAACGCATAGAAGGCGCCCGCGGGTTTGTCGCCGCTGAGGATGCCGCCTGCCGCTTCGCGGATGCCGTCGTAGAACAAATCGCGGCGCGCGCGCAGCTCGGTGCGGAAGTCGTCGACGACCTGCTGATCGCCCAGCACGCCGCCAAGCCCGCCGTACTGCACCAGCGACGACACGCTGCTGACGGTGTAGAACAGCGCCTTGCGCACGCGATCGCGCACGGCCGGGTCCTTCACGGCGAGATAGCCGAGCCGCAGCCCGGTCATCGCGTAGGTCTTGCTGAAGGTGTAGATCGGAATCGTGCGTTCGTACATGCCGGGGAGCGACGCAATGCTCACGTGCTCGCCTTCGAAGACCACATCCTCGTACGCTTCGTCCGAGAACACCCAGAGATCGTGGCGCGCCGCAATGGCGGCAAGGCCCTCGAGGTCGGCGCGCGTCAGCACGCCGCCGGCCGGATTGTTCGGCGAGTTGATGTAGATCGCGCGCGTCTTCGGCGTGATCTTCGACGCGAGCTCGTCGAGATCCCACCGCCAGCCGAGCGACTCGCGCAGCGCGCAGGGCACCGGCACCGCATGCGCCGCCTGGATGCAGCCGGCCGCCGGCGGCCACAGGGGATCGGGAAAGATCACCTCGTCGCCCGGCTCGAGCAGTCCCTGCGTCGCCACGTACACGCCGTGAATGCCCCCGGCCGTCACCATCACCTCATCGTCGGCGCCGATCGGAATGCCGTTCTTCGCGCGCATCTTGTCGGCGAGCGCCTGGACGAGCGGAGGGATGCCGGTGGTCTGGACGTAGTGCGAGCGGTTGTCGTGCACGGCCTGAATCAGCGCCTGTTTGACGCTGTCTGGCGCGTCGAAGCTCACGTCTCCCTGATCGAGGCGGAACGGCTTGTCGACGCCGTACATCATGTCGCGGATGCGAATGATGCCCGAGAACGGAACGCTGTCGAGGAAGGAGCCCATGGGAATTCAGATTTGGCGAGTCAAGCGTTGAGAATTCTTGCCAGCGTGGCTTCGGCCCGGCCGACGGGCAAGTTTGACACGTACACGCTTTTCGCGCCCGCCTCCAGCAACGCGCGAATCGATCGCGCGCACACCTGTTCGGGCGTGGCGCCTTCGCCGAACTCGCGCATCAGGCCCTCGACGGGCACCGGCAGGAATTCCTTCAGCGTGTTGAGTGTTTTCGCGTTGGCGCTGCGGTAGTAGAACACGCCGAAGACGCCGGGCGTCTCGAGCCCGCGGCGCGCCGCTTCGTTCATGAACCGGCCGACGGCTTCCGCATCGTGGTGCGAGACGATTTGCGTGAGGTAGAACTCGCCCGTGAACTCGGGATCGAGCACGTACTCGACCTGGCGCGCCGCGTCGGCGTGCGGATTGGCCCAGCCGCCCAGCGCGAGGCCCGGCACGCGCGCGCGGATGTGCTTCCGCAGCTCCCACGCGTGCTCGACACAGCGCGGAGGGCCCACGTGCCGGTCGCCGCCCAGAATCACCAGCGTGTCGAAGCCGGCGTCCCACGCGCGGTCGGCGTAGTTCAGGCAGTAGTCGAGCGGATGCTTGCAGGTGAGAAACGGGATGACATGCGATCGCGGCACGTCGCTGCCGAGATTGATCATCAGGTGGCGCAGGTTGTCTTCCTCGCGAAGGCCAACCGCGCTGTCGGTGAGAAACACGAAGCGCTCGCGCCGCACGAGGCTCTTCACCGCGTGATACGTGTCGATCCACGCGTCGATGCCCGCGGCCGACCCGAGATCCGCGCGCGGCGGCCGCAGCTCCGCCGTCACGACCATCCCCCCGTTCGAATCAGGGGAGGAGGCAATCGCGCGCACCAACGCGCTTTCACGGACCGCAGGCATCCGAAAAGTATACTAAGCAGATGCATGCGGCCGCCCGTCAGCGGTTGGCGGAGCTGGCGGCGCGCGCGGTTCCGGTCGCCCGCCACGCCACGCCGATCGACGAGCTTCAGCGCCTGCGGCGGGCGCTCGGCGACGGGCTCCCTCCCGGCAGCATCCCCCGCCTCTTCGTCAAGCGCGACGATGCGCTGCCGTTCGCGATGGGCGGCAACAAAGTGCGCAAGATGCGGCTGCTGGCGCGCCACGCGCTCGACGAGGGCGCCGACACGCTGCTGACGATGGGCGGCGTGCAGTCGAATCATGCGCGCGTGACCGCGGCGATCGCGGCGGCCTCGGGCCTCGACTCGCTGCTGGTGCTCAACGGCGATCCTCCCAATCCTCCCACCGGCAACGCGCTGCTGCAGCGCATGTTCGGCGCTGACATCGTGAGTGTGACGTCGCGCGAGGCGCGCGAACCGGCCATGCGCGAGGCGGCGGCGAGGCTGGTGCGCGAGGGACGCAAGCCGTATGTCGTGCCGCTTGGCGGATCGACGCCCGAGGGCGCGCTGGCCTATGCGCACGCGTTTGCCGAGCTGCTCGACCAGATGCCGGCGCCCGACGTCATCGTGCACTCCACATCGTCGGGCGGCACGCAGGCGGGGCTGGCTGCCGGCGCGGCGCTGTGCGGCGTCTCGACGCGCATCATTGGCATCAGCGCCGACGACCCCTCCGGGGCGATTGCGGCGATCGTGCGCGAACTGGTGCCGGCGATCGGACGGCTCGTCGGCGTTGACGGCCTGTCGCATGAGCCGATCGAGGTCGACGATCGCTTCGTGGGCGGCGGGTACGGCGTCCCGACCGTGGCGTCGACCGAGGCCATGTACCTGGCCGCGCGGTCTGAAGGCTTGCTGCTCGATCCGGTGTACACCGCAAAGGCGATGGCCGGGCTCATGTCGCGCGCGCGCGAGGGCGCGTTCGACGCGGATCACACCGTGCTGTTCTGGCACACGGGCGGCTTGCCCGCCCTTTTCGTCTGAGGTTGCATGGCGGTATCACTCACGTTTCTTGGCGCGGCGCAGACAGTGACGGGCTCGAAGCATCTGCTGGAAGTCGACGGCAAGCGCGTGCTGGTGGATTCGGGGCTGTTCCAGGGCATGAAAGAGCTGCGCGAGCGCAACTGGCAGCAGCTGCCCGTTGAGGCCTCGTCGATTGATGCCGTGGTGCTGACGCACGCGCATCTCGATCATTGCGGGTATCTGCCGAAGCTCGTCGCCGAAGGCTTCACGGGCCGTGTGTTCTGCACGTCGGGCACGGCGGCGCTGGCGAAGCTGGTGATGGTGGACGCCGGCAAGATTCAGGAAGAAGACGCCGAGCGCGCCAACCGCAAGGGCTACTCGAAACACAAGCCGGCGCTGGCGCTGTTCACGGTAGAGCACGCGTGGAAGGCGGTCGACCGGCTGCAGCCGGTGGGCTATGGCTACGACTTCGAGCCCATTCCCGGCGTGTCGATGGAGTTCATCAACGCCGGGCATCTGCTGGGGTCCGGGTACGTGCGCGCCACGGTGAAGGCGCTTGGCGATCGCGTGATTCTGTTCGGCGGCGACCTCGGGCGCTACGGCCGGCCGGTGCTGCCCGATCCGGAGCCGGTGGAGCATGCCGACTGGCTGCTCGTCGAGTCGACCTATGGCAACCGCATTCACGAGCCCGACGACAACGGCGATCGGCTCGCGGGCATCATCAGCGACACCATCGAGCGCAAGGGGAAGGTGATCATTCCCGCCTTCGCCATCGGCCGCGTCGAGGAGGTGCTGTACTGGCTGCGCGAGCTCGAGGACGCGAAGCGGATCCCGAAAGTGCCGGTGTATGTCGACAGCCCGATGGCGCTCGAGGCGCTGAAGATGTACTCGGAGCGGCTGCAGGAGCTGGACGCCGACATCACCACGGCGGCGCAGTCGGCGCGCGAGAAGTCGGTGCGCGGCGAGCGCAAGCTGTGCGCGTTCTGCACGAGCCGGTTCGAGACGGTGTCGGAGGCGGCGCACTCGAAGCAGGTGACCGCGTCGCGGCAGCCGGCCATCGTCATTTCCGCGAGCGGCATGGCCACCGGCGGCCGCGTGCTGCACCACCTGAAGGCGGCGCTGCCGGGCGCGAACAACACCGTGCTGTTTGTCGGCTACCAGGCGGCCGGCACGCGCGGCCGGCACCTCGTCGACGGCGCAACCGAGACGAAGATCCACGGCGAGATCGTTGCCGTCAACGCGCGCGTCGAGAAGATCGACTCCATGTCGGCGCATGCCGACGCCAACGAGATCATGCGCTGGCTGGGCCATTTCAAGGCCGCGCCGGCACGCACGTTCCTCGTGCACGGCGACACCGAGCCGATGGCGGCGCTCGCCGCGCGGGTCAGGGCGGAGCTGAAGTGGGACGTGGCGACTCCGGCATGGAAAGCGCAGGTCACGCTCGCATGACCACGAAACTCGCCGCCGGCACCCGCAAATATCTGCTCGAGCAAATCGACGAGGCTGCCGTCGTGCAGCTCTACGCCGACGGCTTTGCGGCCCTGCCGCTCAACGAGAAGCGGCTGATCTGGCACCTGTATGAAGCCGCGCTGGCCGGCCGCGACATCTATTTCGATCAGCGGCACGCACTGGCGCTCGAAATGCGCGGTGTGCTCGAGGCGCTGCTCAAATACGGCGACGGCATCGCCGACGAGACGCTCGAGGAGATTCGGCGCTACACCAAGCTGTTCTGGATCAACACGGGGCCGTACAACAACCTCACCGCGCGCAAGTTCGTGCTCGACCTCGACGCGCCGGCGCTGCGGGCGGCCGTGCGTCAGGCCGAGGCCGGCGGCGCGGCGCTGCCCCGGCGGCACAACGAAACGGTCGACGGCCTCGTCGATCGGCTCGCGCCCATGTTTCTCGATCCGGCTGTCGATCCGTTCGTGACCTCGAAGGCGCCCGGCGAAGGCCGCGACATGCTCCAGGCGAGCGCCAACAATCTCTACGCCGGCGTGCGGATGAGCGATCTCGAGGCTGCCGGGTTCACCGAGCGCTACGGGCTCAACTCGCGTCTCGTGAAGCATCCGGACGGCCGCCTCGAAGAGGAGGTCTATCGCATCGGCGGCAAATACAGCGATCGGATCACCGCCATCGTCCATCACCTCGAGCAGGCCTTGCCGCTCGCGACACCGGAGATGGCGCGCGCGCTGGAAGCGCTCGTCCGCTTCTATCGCACCGGCGAAGAGGCCGATCGCATCGCGTACGACATTGCCTGGGTCGAAGACAAGGCGTCACCGGTCGACACCATCAACGGCTTCGTCGAGGTCTACATGGACGCGCGCGGCGTGAAAGGCGCGTGGGAGGCGCTGGTCTTCTATGTCGATCCTGAGAAGACCGCCGGCATCCAGCGCCTGGCCGGGGCCGCGGCGTGGTTCGAAGCGCGCATGCCCTGGGATCCGCGCTGGCGGCGCCCCGATGTCAAGGGCGTCACCGCCCGCGCCATCGACGTCGTCATCGAAACCGGCGACTCGGGCCCGGTGACGCCCATCGGCATCAACCTGCCTAACGATCAGGCCATTCGCGAAACGCACGGCAGCAAGTCCGTGTCGCTGTCGAATGTGGCCGAGGCGTACGACAAGTCCACCCCGCCGTCCTTCCGGCGTGAGTTTGCGTGGTCGGACGAGGAAGCCGCGCGCGCCGAGCGCTGGGCCAGCTTCGCGTCGGAGTTGACGACGAACATTCATGAGGTGCTGGGGCATGGGTCGGGGCGCGTGGCGCCGGGCGTGCAGCCGCACCTGGCGCTGAAGGAGCTGTACTCGACGCTGGAAGAGTCGCGCGCCGACCTGGTGGCGTTGTACTTCGTGGCCGATCCGAAGATGGTGGAGCTCGAGTTGTTGCCCGCGGCGGATCACGCGGAGATCGTGCTCGCGGAGTACGAGGCCTACGCGCGCAATGCGCTCGTGCAGCTGCGGCGCGTGCGCGAGGGGTCGACCATCGAGGAAGACCACATGCGCAACCGGCAGCTGATCGTGCACTGGCTGCTGGCCAACACCGGCGCGATCGAGATCCGCAAGCGCGACGGCAAGACCTATCACGTCGTCGTCGACGTCGAGGCGTTCCGCGAGGGGGCGGGCCGGCTGCTGGCGGAAGTCCAGCGGATCAAATCCGAAGGCGATTACGACGCAGGCCGCCAGCTCGTCGAGACCTACGCGGTGCATTTCGATCCGGCGCTCCGTGATGAGATCGTGGCACGCGTGGCGAAGCTGAACATGCCGTCGTACACGGGCTTCGTGATGCCGGAGCTCACGCCCGTGCGCAACGCCGCAGGCGACATCGTGGACGTCGAGATCTCGTATCCGCTCGATCTCGAGAAGCAGATGCTGGGATGGAGCAGCCGTGCGTAGAAGCCGTGCCCTGGCGCTCGGCTTTGCGGTGTCCGTGGCAGCGTGTGCACCAACAACCAGCAACCAGCAACCAGCAACCAATCCTGTCCCCGCGCGAGCGGAGCGAGCGATCGACACTTTGCTGGCCGGGTTCGATCGGCACGCGGCGATGGAGCACGTGCGCTTCATGAGCCAGTACTGGCGGCTGGCGGGCAATGAAGGGTTCGATCGGTCGCTCGATCGCATTCATGAACGGCTGATATCGAGCGGGTTCGCGATGGACACGCGGGGCAATGGCGCGCCCGACGGCGCGCCTCTCGCCCATGTCCGCGTGCACGCCTATCCCAATCAGGGGCACGGCTGGGACCACAGCATCGCCGCGCTGTCGTTAATCAACGCGGACGGCAGCTCGACGCTGGTGCTGTCGAAAGCGCGGGAGCGGTTGGCGCTGTGCATCAACTCCTTCTCAACGCCGGCGGACGGACGGGTCCTGACGCTGGTGGACGTCGGCCGCGGCGACCGCGCCGCCGATTACGAGGGCAAGGACGTGAAGGACGCCATCGTGCTGGGCGATGCCGATGCCGGCCGGCTCTGGCGCGAGGCGACATCCCGAGGCGCGGCGGGTGTCGTGTCGACGTCGCTGCCGTCGTACATCCGGCCGACGCCGCCCGGCGTGCCGGAGCCGCCCCGCGACGAGTGGGACATCCTGCAGTGGTCATCGATTCCGTACGACAAGGCGAAGCAGTCATTCGGCTTCAAGGCCACGCCCCGCGCCGCGGCGGCCATGAGGAAGCGGCTGGCGGCAGGGCCCGTGCAGGCCCGCGTGACCATTTCGAGCACGTTTACCGAACGGCCGGCGCGCATGGTGATTGCCGAGATTCCCGGCAGCTCGCTGCCGTCGGAGCGAATCGTCATCGCGGCGCACGTGCAGGAGCCGGGCGCCAACGACAACGCGAGCGGCACCGCGACGCTGGCCGAACTGGCCGTTGCCATGCGCGACGCGATGGCGAGCGGCGCGTTGCCGCGTCCGGCGCGCACCCTCACGTTCCTCTTCATCGACGAGATTTCAGGCAGCCGGCAGTGGATCAAGGATCACGCCGCGCAGGCGACGCAGGTGATGTGGATGTTCTCGCTCGACATGACGGGCGAGGACGTCTCGAAGACGGGCGGATCGTTTCTGGTCGAGCGCTGGCCCGATCCGGGCGCCGTCTACGATCGCGCCTGGGATCCGCACAGCGAGTGGGGCAGAAGCGAGATTGACCCGAAGACGCTGAAGGGCGACATCATCAACGACCTGCACCTGGCGGTCGCGCGGCGTGTGGGCACGCGCACGGGATGGATCGTGCGGTCGAACCCGTATGAGGGGGGCAGCGATCACACGGTGTTCGGCAGCACCGGCGTGCCGTCGCTGCTCGACTGGCACTTCACCGATCGCTACTATCACACCAACTTCGACACGCCCGACAAGGTGAGCGCCGACGAGATGCGCAACGTCGCCGCCGCGGTGGGCGCCACGGCGTGGCTGATGGGATCGGCAACGTCCGCCGAAGCGCGCGAGGTCGCGGGCCTGGTGGCGGCCGCCGGCCGCGCGCGCATCGATCGCGAGCGGCGCGAGACGGCGGCCGATCGCGACCCGGCGGTGGCGGCCTGGACGAAGTGGTATGAAGAAGCGGTGGCGTCGGCCCGGCGGCTTTCAACAGAGAAGTAACCCATGAAGATGACGGCGGCAGTCCTGGCGGTCGCGCTCGTCGCGTCCGCCACGGTGCGTGCGCAGGCCCCGCAGGCCGCGCAGACGGCGATTGAAGCGCTCATCCTCGCCGAGGACCGTCGCGCCTCGCAGCCCGGCGACTACGAGCGGCTGGCGGCGATCGCCGAGTCGCACAGCGAGCCCGGCATGCGCGCGCGCGCGGTGCGGGCCCTCGGGCGGCTCGAGCAGCGGCATCCCGCGGGCGCCGTTCCCGCCGATCTGATCGAGCGCGCGCTGCGCGATCGGGATCCGCTGGTGCGCGGCACGGCCGCCTTTGCGCTGGCGCAGTCGGTGAACGCGCTCGACGCCGCGGCGAAGGCGCCGCGCCGCGCGACTCTGCTCGCGCAGCTGCGGCAGGAAGCACACGACGCGGCCGCGGCGGCGATGCTCGAGAGCGCCGCGCGGCTGGCAGACGCCGCGTCGATCGCCGAGGTCGAAGCCGCGGGCCTGGCGCATGCCGCGTCCGGACCGCGCGCCGGCGCCCTGGCAAGCGCGCTGGAAATTCTCGCGCGGCGCGCGGGCAAACCGGGTGTGCTCTCGCCGCGGGCCGTCAGCTGGCTGCGCGCGGCCGCCACCGCGCAGGCGTTGTCGCCGGTCGATCGCCGCACGGCGGCGCAGGCGCTGCTCACGAGCCGCGCGCTCGACGCCGCCTTCGCGACCACCCTTTTCAAGAGCGACGACTTCCAGATGCGCCGCCTGGCGATTCTGGCGGTTGCGGGCGCGCCGGACGGAGCGCCGATGGTGACGTCGGCGCTCAGCGATGCCGATCCGCACGTCCGCTACGAAGCTGTGCGGGCGGTTGCACGTCGAGGGGCGGAGGCGTGCCCTGCGCTGCTCGGCGCGATGACGGATGGCGACGCGCACGTCGCGCTGGCCGCGATCGATGCGCTCGCGCGGTGCGCGGATGCGTCCGTCGCCGCGGCCCTGACGAATCTTGCCGCGACGCCCGGAGGCCTCAACTGGCATCGCGCGTCACACGCGCTGGTGTCGCTCGCTTCCGTCGATGCCGCGCGCGCCCGCGAGCTCATGCCGAAGCATGTGACGGATGCCGCATGGCCTGTTCGCATGTACGCAGCGCAAGCCGCAGCACGCCTCGGCGACGATCAACTGCTCGCCACGTTTGCCGCCGACCGGCATCCGAACGTGCGGGAAGCCGCCATCACAGGTCTGGTGGCGCGCGCGCAGACGCCGGCCACGGCCGATGCCGTTCGTCCACTGCTGAAAACCGCGGTGATGTCGGCGCTTGCCGAGCGGCGCGACCCGCAGCTGCTGCGCACCGCTGCCGGCGCCGTGGCCGTCACCGGTGACGCGCCTGCGTTCAAGGATGTGCTGCTTGCCGCTATCGACGCGCTGGACGCGGCCGGCGCCGACACGACCGTCGACGCGCGCGTGGCGCTGGTCGAGGCCCTGAAGCTCGCCGCCCCGGCTGACGCGCCGCCGCCCGCGCCGAAACCGCGCGAGCTGATGTCACCCTCGATGCAGGAGCTGCTGCGCCTTCCCACGCGCGCGCGCATCACCATGGTACGCGGCGGAAGCATCGACCTGGAGCTTCTGCCTGGCGAGGCGCCGGCGACCGTTGCGCGGTTCGCGCGTCTTGCCAACGCCGGTTATTACGACGGCCTGACGTTCCACCGCGTAGTGCCGAACTTCGTGGTGCAGGGCGGCAGCCCGTGGGCCAACGAATACGCGGGCGCCCCGCGATTCCAGCGCGACGAGGTCGGCTTCGCGCGGCACGAGCGCGGCGCCGTGGGCATCTCCACGCGCGGCCGCGACACCGGCGACGCGCAGATCTTCATCGATCTCGTCGACCTGCCGCGCCTCAACCACGACTACACGGTCTTTGCGCGCGTCGTCTCAGGGATGGACGTGGTTGATCGGATCCTCGAGGCGGATGTGATTCAGCGGATTTCCATCCTGAAGTGAAAGCTCGAGATGTGCATGCGCTTGCGGAAGTAGAACGCGTGCGCGCGCGCCGCACATCGTCATCCGCCTCGATCTCGCGAATCATCTGACCGCGGGCGCCATCATGCGAATCGAGCCGGCGGTGGCGTCGATCTCGACCATCGCGCCGACCGGCAGCGTCCACTGCGGCATGCCGTGGCCGATCATGGCGCCCGACCAGGCCGGGACCTTCAACGGTGCGATGTGGTCGGCCCAGAGCTCCTCGAACGTGAGCGCGCCGAAGCCGCCGTCGCCGGGCCCGCACTCGCTGCACGTGCCGAAGACGAAGCCGCGAATCTTGTCGAAGATGCCGGCAAGCTTCAGTGTGGTCAGCATGCGGTCCATGCGGTAGATGTCTTCGCCGACGTCCTCGAGAAACAGGATGGCGCCGTTCCAGTCGGGCATGTACGGGGAACCGGCGATGCCCGCGAGCACGCTGAGGTTGCCGCCGAGCAGCCGTCCTCGCGCGGTGCCCGGCGTCACCGTGCGGATGCGGTTCTGCGTGGGCGTCAGCACGTTGTTGTCGGTCATGCGCGGCGTGTTCGCGAATGTCACCGCCTCGCCGCCAAAGAGCACGCGCTTGAAGTAGTCGAGCGAGTACGCATCCCACCGGCCCATCCCGTTCGGGCCGTGAAACGTGATCAGGTTGCCGCGCGTGTGCAGCGCCGTGAGCAGCGCGGTGACGTCGCTGTAGCCGACGACCACTTTGGGATTGCGGCGAATCATCTCGTAGTCGAGATACGGCAGCAGCCGCGCGCTGCCCCAGCCGCCGCGAATGGGCAGCACCGCCGAGACAGAGGTGTCCTTGAAGAACGCATTGATGTCGGCCGCGCGGTCGCGGTCTTCACCCGCGAGATAGCCGTGCCGATCGCGCAGGTGCGGACCGACGCGCACGTTGAGGCCGAGCGCTTCGAGCGACTCGCGCGCGATGTCGAGCTCCACCGAGTTGAACGTGGCGTTGGCCGGCGCCACCAGGCCGACGGTGTCGCCCGCCTTCAGCCGGGCCGGCACGTTCGGAAGCGGGCCCACCTGCGCGGCGGCGGCATCGGCTTTTAAAGACGTGAGAGCGGCCGCGGCCAGGGGCGCGGCGACCGTGGCGTTCAGAAAGTCTCGGCGTTGCATGCGGCAAGTATATGCAGCCGACTCGACATCTCCTCCAGTCACTTGACAGCGCTTTGCGTCATATGCATTTATTACAAATGCATTCGAGACAAATGCGCCAGCCTGCCGCCGATCCCCGCTCGATGCTGCCGCTGACGCCCATCGTCTTTCAAGTGCTGCTCGCGCTGGCCGACGCCGACCGCCACGGCTACGGCATCATCCGCGAGGTCGACCGCCGCACCGACGGCCTGATCGTCCTGCGCACGGGGACGCTCTACACCGTGATGAAGCGGCTCCTCGATCTCGATCTGGTCGAAGAGAGCGACAAGCGCCCGGCCCCAGCCCAGGACGATGAGCGGCGGCGTTATTACCGGGTGACCCCGTTCGGCAAGGCGGTCACCGAGGCCGAGGCGCGGCGTCTCGAGAGCCTGGTCGCGCTCGCGCGCGACAAGCGCGTCTTGCGGGCGAAGAAGGCATGAGGCTGGTCGACTATGGCTGCCGCGTGCTGTTGCGGCTGTTCCCGAAAGACATGCGTGACGCGCACGGGGCCGAGATGCGGGAGACCCTGCGCGCCGTCTCCGAATCCCGATCCGTCATCCCGGAGTTCGTGGATCTCGCGACGTCGGCGATCAAGGCGCGCGCCGGGTTTCCGCGCCTGCCGTCGGGTCACCGGCCGCAGTCACCTTCATCCAACGGCGGCGGGTGGATGAACGCCATCCTCTCGGATCTGCGTCAGGCCGTGCGTGCGCTCGCCGCGCGTCCCGGCACCACCGCGCTCGCCATCTCGCTGCTCGCGCTCGCGATTGGCGCGTGCACGGCCGTGTTCACGGTCGCCGACGCCGTCCTGTTCACGCCGGTGCCCTATCCGAACGCCGAGCGGCTCGTGCCGATCGGCATTGCGCGGCAGCCGGGCGCCTGGCCGTCGCTGAATGCGTCGCCGGAACTCATCCGCGCCTGGCAACAGTCGGGCGCGTTCGAGCGCGTCGAAGTGCACGCCTCCACGAGCGGCACGACGCTCGATGACGGACGCGAGCCCAGGAGCGTGTCGCAGTCGTGGATCACGCCGGGCATGCTCGACGTGCTCGGCGTCGCGCCCATTCACGGCCGCGGCTTCACGCAGGCAGACGCAGAGGCGCTCGTCCCGCCGGCCCTGATCTCCGAAACGCTGTGGCGGTCGCATTTCGGCGGCGAACCCTCGCTTGTCGGCCGCTTCGTGTCGATCGAGGGAACGCAGACGGAGATCGTCGGCATCATGCCGGGCGATTTCCGCTTCCCGCTCGGCCGGAAGGGATTCTGGCGGCCCCTGGACATCGCGCGTGGCGCCGCGGAGAAGAAAGCGATGTGGGCGATCGGCCTGATCAGGAGCGGCCTGCCGCGCGAGGAGGCTCGCCGCCTGGCTGAAGAGGCGACGCGCGCAAGCGTCCCCTCATCGCTTGCGCCTCCCGCCTCGCTGGCATTCGCGGCCAACCTCGGCACGCGATCGTTCGACGACTACACCGTCAACGCCGTCAAGGTGCTGTTCGCCGGTGTCGTGCTCGTGCTGGTCGTCGCCTGCATCAACGTGGCGAACCTGCTGCTCGCCCAGGCGTTGTCGCGGCGCCGCGAGCGCGCCGTCAGGGCCGCGCTTGGCGCGTCTCGCGCGCGCCTGGTGCGTCAGGCGCTCTGCGAAAGCTTTCTTCTGGCGGCGTGCGCCTCCCTGGCCGGCCTCCTGCTCGCCTGGCTTGCGGTGTCGAGCTTCGAGCGGCTCGTGCCCGAATACATGCTGACGCGCGGCGCCAACGGGATCGATCTCGATGCCCGCGCCTACGGAGCCGTCGCCGTGCTCGCGGCGTCCGTGATGCTGGCGTCCGGCCTCCTGCCGGCATGGTTCGGCACCAGTGTGTCGGCCGGCGGCGCCCTGAAAGAAGACGGCCGTGGGGCCACGGAAAGTCGCGCGGCACGCCGCCTCTCGTCCGTGCTCGTCGTGGGCGAAATCGCCGTCGCCGTCGCCCTGCTGCTCAGCGCCTCCCTGCTGGTTCGATCGTTCATCCAGCTGGCAACGATCGACCGCGGCATCGACACGCGAAACATCGTCAGCGTCTGGCTGTCGCTGCCTCGCTATCAGGAATCGGACACCAGCCGCCGCCTCGCGCTGGCCGATCAGGTGGAGGCGAACCTCTCCAGCGTTCCCGGCGTCGCGCGCGTGCTTCGCGTGCGCGGCGCGCCGCCACAGGGCGGGAACCTCCACATGAGTGCGCTGCGAAGCGACGATGGCCGCACGGTCGAGGGCCAGGAAATCTTCGAATTCGAGGCGACGCCGGCGTTCTTCTCCTTCTTCGGCATGCGGCTGGCCGCAGGACGCTTTCTCACGGCTGACGATCCCGATGCCGCCGTCGTGATCAGCGAGCGCCTGGCGCGAATGCTCTGGCCGGACGACCCCCAACCGATCGGGCGCACGTTCCGCATCGGCCGCGAGGCGACGCTGGAGGTGGCGGGCGTGTCGCGCGAAATGCTGACCCCGTTGCTCGACCCCCGCATCGACCAGCCCGAATTCTTCCGGCTGGCTCGCGGGCCGGTGATCTCGCGCTATGCGCTTCGATTGCACGAGGATGCGACGGTGAGGATGGACGCGATCCGGGCCGCGATCCGCGCGGTGCATCCCGGCTACGTCGTGTACGAGGCGGAACACCTCGACGCGCTGTATCGCGAGCACATCGAAGGTCCGGAGTCGGCCGCGAAAGTTGCAGGCGCCTTTGCCGCCTTCGGCACCATCGTGTGTGCCGCCGGTCTGTTCAGCGTGCTGAGCCTCAGCGTGGCGCGCCGCCGGCGCGAATTCGGCATCCGCCTCGCCATTGGCGCGCATCCATCGCAGCTGTCGCGCCTCGTCATGCGGCAGACCATCGCCATGCTCGCGGCCGGCATCGTGCTCGGCATTGCGGGAGCGTTCGCGCTGGCGCGCAACCTGTCGTCGGTGCTGGCGGGGGTGAGTACGACGGACATCTCGAGCTGGATCATCGTGGTCGGACTCATCGCTGCAACCGGGATTGCCGCGGCGTGGCTGCCCGTGCGGGATGCGCGCCGCACCGACCCTCTGTTGCTGCTGCGGGAGGAGTAAGCGCTAACATCGGCACATGCGCCGAGTCCTTGTTGCTGCTCTTGCCCTCACTCTCTCCGCAGCCGCGAGCGCGCGCCAGCAGCCCCCGCAGCGCTTCACGTCCACCGAGACGCTCGCGCCGGGCATCACTTACTACACGCTCGATGATGCGGCGCATCTGGGCGCCGATGCGCCGATCAGCGCGCGCCTGCTCGAGATTGAGCCGTCCGCGGCGCGGCTCGACATGGAGCTGGGCAAAGACGGCCGGCAGGGGCGCGAGACGGTGCCCGCGATGGCGGCCCGGCGCGGCGCGCTGGCGGCCGTCAACGCGGGCTTCTTCGGCACCAACGGCGATCCGGCCGGCATCTTCAAGATCAACGGCCATGTCGTGAGCGACACGGGGCGTCCGCGCGGGGCCGTAGGCTTCGCGCGGCCTGAAGGCCCGCCGCTGCTGTTCGATCGCGTCACGGCGAAAGCGCAGCTGAAGATCAGACGGGCTACCGTGCCGGTCACGGGTGTCGACACGGCGCGGGGCGCGCGCGGCGTCATGCTGTACACGCCGCGGTACGGCGCCGACACGCGCACGAAAGGCGAGGGCATCGAGTGGACGCTGCAGGGACGCCCGCTCCGGGTCGTCGCGATCAGCAAGGCCGGCTCGTCGCCGATTCCCACCGATGGATTTGTGCTGTCCGCGGCCGGAGCCGTGCCGCCGGCACTGGCGCAGTTGAAGGTGAAGGATCGCGTCGATCTGAATTTCACCTACGTCACGGCGCTCGGCACGCCGGCAACCGCCTGGCGCAACGCCGATGACATCGTCGGCGGCGCCGGTCTGTTGTTGTGGCGTGGCAGGGAAGTGCGCGACTGGAAGGAAGAAGTGCTCGCGGCAGCCGGATTCGTCGACGCGCGCCATCCGCGCACCCTCATCGGCCGCGATCGCGACGGCGACACGTGGCTCGTGGTCGTCGACGGCCGCCAGCCCGGTCACAGCGTCGGCATGAGCCTTCCGGAACTCACGGCGCTGTCGCGACGCCTCGGTCTCGTCGACGCGCTCAATCTCGACGGCGGCGGGTCGTCGACGATGGTGGTGAAGGGCGCGGTGGTGAATCGTCCGTCGGATCCGACCGGGCCCAGGCCCGTGAGCGACGCTATCGTCGTGATCGCGCGGTAGGCCGGGACTTCAGTCCCGGCGCGTCGAATAGATCACCCGGCTGATGCTGGCGATCAGCGCCGAGCTCTTCTTGCCGTCTTCGATGCCGCGCGTCAGCACCACCAGCACGTAGGGCTTCTCGGCGTAGACGATGGCCGCGTCGTGATTGATGCGCGTGATGCTGCCCGTCTTGTGGCCCACGGGAATGCCGGCCGGCAGGCCTGCCGGAATCGCGTCATTGAACTGCTGCATGCGCAGGATGTCCGACATGCCGCGACTGGCCGCCCGGCTGACGGCCTGCCCGCGCGCAATCTTCTCGAGCAGCACCATCAATGCCTTCGCGGTGGTCGCGTTGCTGAGTCCCTTGTCGAACGCCTTCTGATCCTCGACGCCGCGCAGCACCACCATCCCGTCGCCGCCCAGCGCGGCAACCGTCTTCCGCACATTCTCGGGGCCCAGCTTCTCGATCAGGATGTTCGTCGCCAGGTTGCTGCTCACGATGATCGACGCCGTAATCAGCTGCCGCAGCGTCATCGTCTTTCCGATGGCTTTGTAGACTTCGCCGTCGGAGTCTTCGGTCGCCGACAACTCGTACGGCGATCCGTCGACGATGCTCTTGAAGGTGTTGGTGACGGGGATCGCGTCATCGAGCGAGAGCGTGCCGGCTTCGGCCTGCCGGAACAGCTCGATCATCACGGGCACCTTCATGGTGCTGGCCGCGTGAAACGTCTTCTCGGCGTCGATCAGCATCCCCGCGGCGCCGTCCTGCAGCGGCTGATACGCCACGGCGACTTCGGCCCCGCTGGCCGCGATGATCTTCGCAATCTCCTGCTTCGCGGCCGCGAGCGTGAGCGTCTGCGCCGGCGCCGCCTGCGCGAACACGAGCGAAAGAATCATGAACAGCATGGATGGATCCTAACGGAAGTGCGACGCTGCCGCTCGCTCGGAGGCGCGGTGCTTGCGCCCTCGACGCAGGCTGCTAGCCGCCGCCGCGGCGTTTTTCGAGCTCGCGCAGCTCGCGTTCGATGCGTTCCTGGATCGCGCGGCGTTCGCGCTCGGTCGACGCCTGTTTGTATTCTTCGTAGGCGCGCTTCACGAGGCTGAGCAGCGCGTACGACGTGAGCGCGACCTGCAGCGCCTCGACGCCGCTGACCGCGCCGCTGGTGTTGAACTCGCGGTTGACCATCGACAGATATTCTTCGTGCGTCATCGCGGCGCCGGGCACCACGCCGTTCTTGAGGTCGAAGTCGCCGACGATCTCCTCGAACGTCGGGATGCGGCCGATGATGTCGACGTAGAAGCGGAGCTCGTCGGTGTTGAGCCGCGTCTGCGGATTCTGCTGCAGCGCCGCGCGGATCTTGTCCACGTCAACCGGCAGCTGCGGCTTCTGCGTCGCGGGCGGCGGCGGTGGAGGAGGATTCTGCAGCCCGGCCGCCAGCAGGCCTGACGGCAGCGCGAGGGTGACGACGAGCACGCCGGCGGTAACGCGGAACATCATGATGACAGCTCTGCTTTTGACGCCTCCCGGGGGCGGAAAGCCTGAGGCGCGGATTACGGCTGAGACTGCTCGAGTTGCGGCAGTCCCGACAACCCAGTCCACGTATGCGGATCCTGCGCCAGCAGCGTGTTGAGGTAGAGCGCCACGTCATGCGCCGGATAGGCGCGCGTGAGGTCGGCCGCGGCCTGCGCGAGTGTCGCCCGCGCCGGCGGCTCGACCTCCTCGGCCGTGATCAGCCCGTCCTCGTGCGCGATGCCCAGCGCGTCGAGAAACGTGGCCATCATCGGCCGCTGATGGGCCAGGTGAAACGCCACGAGCGCGCGGGCGGCAATCGAGTCGGTGACGGCCGGCAGCTGCGCCAGGTACTTCGTCCGCTTCTCGACCGGCATGGCCTGCATGCTCTGCGGCCGGAACTTCATGTGGCGCGCCAGCGCCACGATCGCTTCCATCTGCTCGGTGAGGCTCGCCTCATCGTCGCTGTCCCAGAACGCGCGCGCGGCCTCGAGGCGCCGTTCGAGCGGCAGCCGGCGCCAGATGCGTGAGGGGGGAATGTAGTCGTCGGTAAGGTCGTCCATCGGTATCCGGCTATGATTTTAGTTCACCGTGGCCGCCCTTCCTCCGGATAAGTCAGAGCCGCTCTTCACCGCCAGGTTCTTCACGATGTGGGCCTTCAGCTTCACCGTGTTCCTGTCGGTGTTCCAGCTGCTGCCCACGGCGCCCTTCCACATCAAGGATCTCGGCGGCTCCACGCTGCAGGCGGGCCTGTTTCTCGGGCTGCTGACGTTTTCCTCGGCGATGTTCGCGCCGCTCACCGGCGCGATCGGCGATCGCATCGGCCACCGGAAGGTGCTGCTCGTGGCGAGCGCGGCCATCGCGCTGATCACGCTGGCGTACGCCTTCATGGAATCGATTCCCGCGATTCTCCTGCTCGTGTTCGTCCAGGGGTTTTTCTGGTCGGGGATGCTGTCGGCATCGAGCGCGTACATGATCTCGATTCTGCCGGTGGCGCGGCGCGCGGAGGGCCTCGGCTATGCCGGCCTCGCGTCGATTTTCGCGCTGGCGGTGGCGCCGACCATCGGTTTCCAGACCTATCGCCGCGGCTGGTTTCCGCTCGCCATGAGCTGCATCGCGCTCAACGTCCTGATGTTCATCATCGCGACGTTCCTCAGCCCCCATCGGCACGACGGGCCGCATCCGCCGATGACGCTGCGCAACATCATCGAGCCGCGCATCATCCTGCTGGCCGGCACGCTGTTTCTTTATTCGTTCGGCTACGGCGGCATCACCAGCTTTTCGGCGATGTACGCCGACGCCGCCGGGATCACGCCGCGCAGCATCTATCTGACGTCGCTGGCGGTGGCGATCCTGATGGCCCGGCCCACGCTGGGCCGGCTCGGCGATCGGTACGGCTATCGCAGGGTGTTTCTGCCGTGCCTCGGCCTGGTGTCGCTGAGTCTGGCCCTGATGGCCTTCACGCCCGGCCGCACCGGGCTGGTCGTGTCGGGCCTGATGTTCGGCGTCGGCTTCGGTCTGGCGTATCCGGCGTTTGCGGCCTACGTCATGCAGCACGTCAGCGACAGCCGCCGGGGGGCCGCGTTCGGGACGATGATTGCGGCTTTCGATACCGGAATCGGCACCGGATCGACCACAATGGGCTGGCTGATTCAGCGCAGCGGATATGCCGCCGCGTTTGGCGTCGCCGCCGTGCTTGCCGCGCTCGCGGCGCCGTATTTCCTGGCCGTCGATCGCCGGCTGGGAAGATCCGCCGAGAGATTGTAAATGGTAAATCGACCCGAGATCGTGTTCGACGCGCACTGTCACTTCTTCTCGGCCGGCTTCTTCCGGACGCTGGGGCGCGATTTGCGCGAGCCCGCGCCGGCCGACGCGGCCGTCACGCTGCCCGACCGCCTTGGCTGGGATCCTCCAGGCGAGGATGCCGTGCTGTCGGCGCGCTGGGCCTCCGAGCTCGATCGCCACGGCGTCTCGGGCGCCATGCTGATTGCCAGCGTGCCCGGCGACGAGGCGTCGGTGGCCGAAGCCGCCAAACGCTATCCCGGCCGGTTCGCGCCGGCGACGATGGTGAATCCGAATGCGCCGGATGCGGCGGCACGGGCGATACGCGCGTTTGAAGAGCAGGACATGAAGTGCCTGTGCCTGTTTCCCGCGATGCACCAGGTGCGCCTGCACGACCAGCGCGTCGAGCGGCTCGTGGCGATTGCCGCCGAGCGCGAGCGCGCCGTGTTCGTGCACTGCGGCATGCTGTCGATTGGCGCGCGCAAGAAGCTCGGGCTCACGTCGGTGTTCGACCTGCGCTTCGGCGATCCGCTCGCGGTCGCGCGCCTCGCCAACATTTATCCGCAGGCGTCGTTCATCATTCCGCACTTCGGATCGGGCATGCTGCGCGTGACGCTGATGGCGATGGACGCCGCGCCCAACATCTATGTGGACACGTCGAGCTCGAACAGCTGGATGAAGTACCAGAACAAGCTGACACTGAGCGACGTCTTCAAGAACACGCTCGACGTCGCCGGGCCGTCGCGCATCCTGTTTGGCACCGACTCGTCGTACTTCCCGCGCGGCTGGCAGAAGGACATCTTCGACAAGCAGCTCGAGATCATCGACGCGCTGGTGCCGTCCGAGGCCGACCGTGCCGCCATTCTCGGCGATAATGCGCGGCGCGTGCTTGGCATGCCCAGGGGCTAGACACCATGAACGAACGCTTCAAGTCTCTTTTCTTCGGGGCCGTCCTGGTCGTCGCCGGCGTCGGGATCTATTTCTACGCCAGCGCGATGCAGGCGCAGGTTCCGCCTGCCGATCTCATCCTGATCAACGGCCGCATCGTCACCGTCGACGAGAGCCGGCCCGAGGCGCAGGCGATTGCGATGCGCGGCGACACCATCGCGGCGCTCGGCACGACGGCCGAGATGCAGAAGCTGGCGGGCCCGAACACGAAGATCATCGATCTGAAGGGCCAGCTCGCGATTCCCGGCTTCATCGAAGGGCACGGCCACTTCACGGGCCTCGGCGAAGGCCTGATGAACCTGAATCTCATGCCGATGAAGAGCTGGCAGGAGATCGTGGACGCCGTCGGCAAGGCGGCCGCCGCCGCGAAGCCGGGGCAGTGGATCGTGGGGCGCGGCTGGCATCAGGAGAAGTGGACGTCGGTGCCGAACCCGAACGTCGAAGGCTTTCCGACGCACGAGTCGCTGAGCAAGGTGTCGCCGAACAACCCCGTGGTGCTGACGCATGCGAGCGGCCACGCGTCGTTCGTCAACGCAAAGGCGATGGAGCTGTCCAGCATCACGCGCGACACGGCGAACCCGGCCGGCGGCGAGATTCTGCATGACGCCAGTGGGAATCCCACCGGCCTGCTGCGCGAGCGCGCGTCGGGCCTGGTGCGCCGCGGCGCCGGCGAGCCCGCGCCCACGGCCGAGGAGCGCATGGCGCGCGCGCTGCGCGGCGTCGAGCTCGCGTCGCAGGAAGCCCTGTCGAAGGGCGTGACGTCGTTCCAGGACGCCGGCTCGGGTTTTGACACGGTCGACATGCTCAAGAAGCTCGTCGACGAGAACAAGCTGCCGATCCGCCTGTGGGTGATGCTGCGCGTCGGCAACGACGCCCTCGCGCAGCGCATCAAGGACTACAAGATCGTCAACTACGGCGACAAGCGGCTGACCGTCCGCGCGATCAAGGTCAGCCTCGACGGCGCGCTCGGCCCGCGCGGCGCGTGGATGCTCGAGCCGTACGCGGACAAGCCCGACAGCTCGGGACTCAACACGACGTCAGTGGAGTCGGCCACGCGCACGGCGCAGATCGCGCTCGAGCACGGCTTCCAGCTGTGCATTCACGCCATCGGCGACCGCGCCAACCGTGAAGTGCTCGACATCTACGAGAAGGCCTTCAAAGGTTCCAACAAGAACGGCAAGGACCTGCGCTGGCGCATCGAGCACGCGCAGCACATCGATCCGGCCGACGTGCCGCGTTTCGGCCAGCTCGGGGTGATCGCGTCGATGCAGGGCATTCACGCCACGTCGGACGCGCCCTACGTGCTGCAGCGGCTCGGCGAAGACCGCGCGCGCTCGGGCGCGTACGTGTGGCAGAGCCTCATGAAGTCGGGCGCGCTGGTCATGAACGGCACGGACGTGCCGGTCGAGGACATCGATCCCATCGCCAGCTTCCACGCGAGCGTCGGGCGCAAGATGGCCGACGGCGGCGTGTTCTTCGACGAGCAGCGCATGTCGCGGATGGAGGCGCTGAAGTCCTACACCATCAACAACGCGATGGGCGCCTTCGAAGAAGACATCAAGGGCAGCCTCACGCCCGGCAAGCTGGCCGACATCACGGTGCTGTCGAAGGACATCATGACCGTGCCCGAGGATCAGATCCTCGAGGCCAAGGTGGTGTACACGATCGTCGGCGGCAAAGTCGTCTACGAGAAGCGGTAGCGCAGGCCAGGCGGTAGCGCAGGCCTTCAGGCCTGCGTCTCCCCTCATGGATGCCGGCGCAGGCCGACAGCGACAAGCATCCATGCGATCGTCAGGCAACCGAACGCGCCCGCCATCGGCGCGACCGACTCCGCTGCGCCGGCCGCGACACGCGACCAGCCGATCGGACCTGCCGTGGTCGAGATGCCATCGAAGACCATGGCCACGCCAGACGCGAAGGTGCACAGCGCGGCGAAGATAGTCGCGAGCGAAAGCGGCCGCATCAGCGCAAGCCGCCGTTCGGCCGGCCGGATCGCATAGGCCGCCGCGACCGCCACCGTCGCCACGGCCACGGCCATCCCCAGCACGCCGATTCCACCTGTGTTTCTCAGTAGCTGCAGCATTCAGCCTCCAATCGGATATAACGCGCATGGACGCCTGGCGTGACCGCTGTCACGCCCGGGCCCGCCCAGCGTTATGACCGTGATGGATTCCGAACGGGAGCGGCAACTCGTCATTCGCCTGAAACGCGGCGACGCCGGCGCGTTCGACGGCGTCCATGCGGCGTTCCACGCCCGCCTCTTCAACTTTCTCGCGCGCCTGTCGCGCCGGCGGGACGTCGCCGAGGATTTGGTCGAAGAGACGTGGCTGCGCCTCGTCGCGCATGCGCCCCGGCTTCGCGACGACACGCATCTCGCGCCCTGGCTCTTCACGGTCGCCCGCAATCTCTACGTCAGCTACTGCCGCTCGCGCGCGCTCGACTACGACGCGCGCATGGGACTTCATCTCTGGCCGCTGCCGCAGACATCCGCGTCGCCATTCGAGATGGCGTCCGCCAACCAGCTGCAGCGCCAGGTCGAAACCGCGCTGGCCACGCTGCCGGGACACTATCGGGAAGCGCTGCTGCTGGTGGCGTTCGAGGGATTGACGCCCGGAGAAGCCGCGGACGTCTGCGGCGTCAGTGCGGAGACGATGCGTCAGCGTTTGAGCCGGGCGCGCGCCATGCTGGCGCGGCGCCTCGATCCGTCGTCGGCGGGGCTGTGCGCCGGGTTGTTGAAGGAGGCCTCGCGATGACCTGGGATGACGAGGTGCACCTGCTCGAGAGAGCGATGGGCGCGATGCCGCGAGTCGAGCCCGACCCGCGGCGTGCGGAACGCGTGCGCCTGCGCGCACGCGCGGTTCTGCAACAGCGCGCGCGCCGGTCAGGCGCGCGTGAGTTCCTTCCTGCCGCGCGACTTGTCGCGGGCCGCGGTCATCGCCTGCTTGAAGCGATCTTCCAGCGCCTTCGCCCCGTCGGTGTGCGGAATGACCAGCCGCTGCCAGGCCGTCTGCAGCTCACGGAGCTGATCCTGCAGCGACGGGCCGCGTTCTTCGGCGCCGCGGCCGCCGAACGTGTTGGCGGCGAGCGCCTGGCGCAGCTTCGCGGCCAGCGCCTCGGCCTGCGACAGCTCGCGCGGCGTTTCTTCTGAGGGCTCGGCGTTCTCGGCGAGCGCTTCGGCCTTCACGCACAGCTTTTCCATGCGCTTGAGCGCCGCTTCCGGATCGAGATCGCTGCCCTGGAACGCCGACGGCCACCGCTCCACGGCCCTGGCGAGCGCCGCGGCGACGCGCGCGTTCTGCGCGTCGATTTCCGACCGGTTGAGCGGCGGCGGCACGCGCAGCTTCGCGCGCAACTCCTGAAGGCGCGCGCCCAGGTTCTCGGGCTGCGCGTCGCCCTCCGATGACGCGAGCGCTTCGACTTCGGCGACCATCGCTTCGCGATCGGCCGACTTCTGCTCGAGCATCACCTGATGGCGGTTGTGGTACCGCTCGAAGAAGCGATCCGCGGCGGCGCGGAAGCGCTTCCAGATGGCTTCCGAGCGGCTCTTGCGCACCGGCCCGATCGTCTTCCAGTCGGCCTGCAGGCGCTTGAGCTCAGAGGCGGCCGCGTCCCAGTCGGTGGATTCGGCCAGCGCCTCGGCGCGCTCGCACAGCGCTTCCTTCCTGGCCAGGTTCTCGGCCCAGACCGACTTGCGCGAGGCGAGGTCGTCGCGGCGCCGCGTGAAGAAGCGGTCGGACGCCTTGCGGAAGCGGTCCCACAACATGCGCGCGTCGCGCGGCGGGATGGGGCCGGCGGCCTGCCATTCGGCCTGCAGCGCGCGGAAGGCCTCGGCGGTCTGCACCCAGTCGGTCGATTCGGCCAGCGCTTCGGCGCGCTCGCACAGCTCCTGTTTCTTCTGCAGGTTGGCCACGCGCTCGCCCGCCTGCTTCGCGAAGAACTCGGAGCAGCGGCCCCGCACTGCGTCGACCGGCGTGCGGAAGCGATGCCAGAGCTCCTGCGCGCGATCGCGCGGCGCCTCGGCGGCGTTCTTCCATTTGGCCTGCAGGTCGCGCAGCGTCGCGGCAGCCTTGCCGAGATCGGATGCCTTGCCCGCCGCCGCATCCGCCTCGAGCTCCGCGGACAGCGCTTCGGCCCTGCGGATGAGATCTTCCTGCACCTGCGCGTTGGCGAAGCGGCGCCAGTCGTCGAGCTCGCGCAGCTCGCGCACTTTCGGGCCGACCTGCTCGAGCAGCCCGCGCAGCCGCGCGACCGCCGCGTCGTAGCCGTCCGGCTTGACCTCGGGCGCGCGCTCGTCGAGCGCGGTCTTGGCGTCGCGCATCAGGCGGTCGCCTTCGCGCAGCGTGATGGCGTCGGCCTTGGCGATGCGCTCGGCGCGATCGGACAGGCGGTCGAGCCGCGCGACGTGCTCGGCGGCGACCTTCAGTTTCTGCTCGCGCGCTTCGCCTTCACGCTCCGCAATCGCGGCGTCGGCGCCGCGCAGCTGCTCCACGGCGTCGGCCGGGGGATCCATCGCCAGGTTCGTCAACGTCTGCTCCGTTTCCTTCCAGCGCCGCTTCAGCGATCTCCATCGGCTGACGGCCTCGTCCAGGGTGTTGCCCGACAGCGACGCGGCCTCGGCCGCGATCGCGCGCAGCGTCTGCTCGGCGGCCGCGGCCGCATCCCGCTGCTCGTGCCGCTTGATCGACAGCGCAATCGCGCGCTCGAACCGATCCCGCGCGGCGCGCTCGTCGCCGTCCTCGGCCATCGCCGGCAGCGCGTCCCATTCCGCGCGCGCCTCGTCGATGGATTCCGGGCGCACATCGGTGCGCTCGAGCCGCGCGCAAATCGCCTCGCGCGCCGCGAGCGCGCGTGCGCGCTCTTCGGCGCGCGCCGCGGCGGCGGCTTCCGCCTCGCGCGCCGCCGTG
>JAKFEY010000043.1:0-73659 GCA_036675475.1 Vicinamibacterales bacterium | reverse complement strand
GGCGGGCGCGGCGGCGGCAGGTTCCGTCGGCGTTTCGGCCGCCGACGCGGGCGCCTCGGGCTGCGCCTCGGCGGCCGGGCGCGCGGGTTCCTGCGCGGGCTCCGGTTCCACCGGCTCCTCCACCGGCGGTGGCATGTCGAGCGTGGTAGCCGCGGCGGCCGCCAGCGGCGTGTCGTGCGCGGCGGCGGCCGGCTCGGCGTGCTGCGGCTCGGGCGCGCGATCGACGGCCGCGTGCTCGGCGTGCGCGGCCTGATCGGCGTGCGCGTCGTGCTCGGCCGGCTCTTCGTGATCCGGCGCCGGCGTGGCGGGCTTGACCGTTTTCACCAGGCGCGGACGCAGCGTCGGCGCGGGCGCGGGCGGCGGCTCGGGCGCCTTGCCCTTGGCCGCGGTGCCGCCCTTCTTGGACGCCGGCTTGGCGGCGGGCGCATCCAGGAACCACTGGCTCTTGCCGGGCAGGGTGATGTTGCGCTGGCGCGCCTGCCGCTCGACGAAGCTCGCCGCGACGACCTCTTCGATCGTGCTCGAGGCGCTCTTCACCTCAATGCCGGACTCCTTCCGGAGAAGGGTCACGACATCCTGGCTGCTCATGTTGAGCAGCTCGGCGATCTTGTAAATCCGGACTGTTGCCAAAAGTGCCTCGCTAATCGCTCGGTTGCCGGTTACCAGTAACCGGTTGCCGGTCTGTCTACTCGCTCGCCTTCACGGTGCCGTCGCCGGCTTCGGCGGCCGGACTTTCTCCATCGACCGCTTCTGTCTCGGCTGCCGCTGGCGCTTCCGCCGCGGCGCGCGCCGCTTCGGCGTCCGCTTCAGCCTTCACGCGCTCGTCCTCGATGCGATCGGCCTCGGCCTTCTCGGCCGCGACGCGTTCGGCCTCGACCCGCTCGGCCTCCTGCTCTGCCGCGACGCGCTCAGCCTCGAGACGCTCGGCCTGCGCCGCCTCGCCCGCGGCGGTGGCTTCACGCGCGGCGTCGAGCACGCGCGCGGCCGTTTCGTCGCCGACGCCCTCGATGGCCGCCAGCTCCGCGGCGTCAGCCGCCAGGATGCGCTCGTTCGATTCGAACCCCGCCGCGCGCAGCGCCTCGACCACATCGTCGGCAATGCCGGGCAGGTTGAGCCACTTCGAGCCGCCGAAGTCGAGCTCCGCGAAATGCGCTTCCACTTCCTTGCGCTTTTCTTCCTCGCTCTTGATGTCAATCTTCCAGCCGGTCAGCTTCGCGGCGAGGCGCACGTTCTGCCCCTTCTTGCCGATCGCGAGCGACAGCTGCTTGTCCTCGACCACGACTTCCATCACGCGCTCCTGATCGTCGACAATCGTCACGCGCTGCACGCGGGCCGGGCTGATCGCGTTCATCACGAACTGCACCGGATCGTCGGAGAACTCGACGATGTCGATCTTCTCGCCGCGCAGCTCGCGGATGATGGCCTGCACGCGCGTGCCCTTCATGCCGACGCAGGCGCCGACCGGGTCGACGTCGCGGTCGCGCGAGTAGACGGCCACCTTGGCGCGGTCGCCCGCTTCCCGCACGGCGCCGCGAATCATCACCGTGCCGTCATAGATTTCGGGCACTTCCTGCTCGAACAGCTTGATGAGCAGCGACGGGTCGGTGCGCGACAGCACCACCTGCGGGCCCTTGGCGGCCTTGTTGACCATCTTGATGACCGCGCGCACGCGGTCGGCGATCGAGTAGTTTTCCGCGCGCGACTGTTCCTTGCGCGGCAGCACGGCCTCGGTGCGGCCGATTTCCATGATGATGTCGCCCTGCTCGAAGCGCTTCACCGTGCCGTTGACGACCTCGCCCACGCGCTGGCTGAACTCGTTGTGCACGTTCTCGCGCTCGGCCTCGCGCACCTTCTGGAAGATCACCTGCTTGGCCGTCTGCGCCGCGATGCGGCCCAGCTTCTCGCGGTCTTTCGGGAACTCGATTTCCATCCCGACTTCGGCCTCGTCGCCGTAGAGCTCGCGCGCTTCCGACAGCGCGTACTCGGTGGCCGGGTTGGTGACCTCGTCGACGATCGTCTTCACCGCGAAGACGTCGATGCCGCCCGTTTCCGGGTTCAGCTTCGTCTTGAGGTTTTCGTCACCCTTGAACACACGGCGCGCGGCGGCCAGATAGGCCTCTTCGAGCGCGGTGATGATGATCTCGGTGTCGATGCCCTTGTCGCGGGCCACGGCTTCGATCATCTGGTGCAGCGGATTCGTCTGTGTTGACATATATGCCCGTCAGAATTCAACTTCGAGGTGCGCGCGCTTCACCAGCGCGAGCGGCACCCGGTGCGTGCGGCGCCCCTCCTGCAGGAGCACCGCGCCGTCGTCGAGCCCCGTGATGCGGCCGGCAAACGCCGACTGCTTCTCGATCGGCTCGCGCGTGACGATCTTGGCCAGCCGGCCGGTAAACCGCCGATAGTCCGCTTCGTGCCGCAGCGGCCGGTCGAGCCCGGGCGACGACACCTCGAGGATGTACTCGTCGTCGGGCACGCCCATCGTTTCGCCTTCGACGTCGAGCAGCGCGCTCAGGTCGTGGCTCACGTGCGAGCAGTCCTCGACCGTGATGCCGTCGGGCGTTCCCGCCACCGGAGCCTGCTCCAGGCCCGCGGCGTCGGCGCGCCGATCGATCATCACGCGCAGCACCATCCCGTTCGACTCGCGACGGAACTGCACGTCGAAGATGTCCAGCCCGTGCGTTGCGGCCACTCTCTCGGCCGCCTGCCACAGGCGTTCGAACTGGTCGGGTGCGAGCGGGCCGCGCTGGCTACGGGGTTCCATGCCGGAAAAAAGGCCCCTAAAACAAAAAAGTGGGCACGGGCCCACTCAGCAAAGATCCTGCTAAGTTCCTCAGAACAGTATATCTCCAGCCGGCGGCTCTAGCCAACCGGGGCAGCCACGATGTCGTAGCCCCGGGCCCCCTCGATACGGGCCTCGACGATGTGGCCGGGCACCAGCGACTCCGGATCGCACTGGTCGAGGTAGACCACGGCGTCGATGTCGGGCGCCTGGCCCTCGAGCCGGCCCTGCCACACCAGCGGCGAGTCGGCCGACGGCCCGTCGACCATCACGCGCACGACCTCGCCTTTCCGCGATTTCTGCCGCGCGGCCACGATCTGCTTCTGCAGCCGCATCAGGGTGTCGCGCCGCTTCCGCTTCACCGCCGCCGGCACATCGTCGGCCACCGCATGCGCGCGGGTGCCTTCTTCGTGCGAATAGGTGAAGACGCCCACGTGGTCGAAGTTCGTGTCGCGGATGAACGCCTCGAGCTCGGCGAACTCCGCATCCGTCTCGCCGGGGAAGCCGACGATGAAGGTGGTGCGGAGCGTGACGCCGGGCACACGCGTGCGGATGCGCGCGAGCAGCTTGTCGTACGCCTGGCGGTTGCCCGGACGCCGCATGCGGCGCAGCACGTCGGCCGAGGCGTGCTGCAGCGGCAGGTCGACGTACTTGCACACTTTCTCGCACTCCGCCATCGCGTCGAGCGTGTCGTCGGTGATCGTCGTCGGATAGAGGTAGAGCAGGCGAATCCACTCGAGGCCGTCGACGGCGTTGAGCCGGCGGAGCAGCCGCCCGAGCGCGCCGCGCTCGCCAAGGTCGTTGCCGTAGAAGGTGGTGTCCTGCGAAATCAGCAGCAGCTCTTTGACGCCGCGCGCCGCGAGCGCTTCCGCCTCCTGCACGACGGAGTCTTCGGTGCGGCTGCGATAGCTGCCGCGCAGCGTCGGGATGATGCAGAAGGCGCAGGTATAATCGCAGCCTTCGGCCACCTTGATGTACGCGTAATGCTTCGGCGTCGAGGTGTAGCGCGGCGTCGACGCGTCGTACAGGTATGTCGCCTCCATGGCCGGCTGCGCGCCCGATCCATTCAGCTTCGTGGAAGGCTTGTAGAAGGTGAGCGGGGACGCGCCCGCGGTTTTCATGCCGCTGATCGCCGCGACAATCTCCGGCACGTCGCCGGTGCCGAGCACCGCGTCGATCTCCGGAATTTCCTTCTTCAGCTCGTCGCGGTAGCGCTCGCCGAGGCAGCCGGTGACCACCAGTCGCTGCGCCTTGCCCGACCCTGATTTCTTTTGGGCCATCTCGAGGATGGCGTCGATCGATTCCTGCTTCGCCTCGTCGATGAAGGCGCAGGTGTTGACGACGAGGATGTCCGCGTCGTCGGCGTCAGCCGTGAGCTCGTGCCCGGCCTGGCGTACAAGCCCCATCATGACCTCGCCGTCGACGAGGTTCTTGGGGCAGCCTAACGAGACAAAGCCTACCTTCATGGATTTGGTGGTCTGGCGATCTGGTGGTCTGGTGATTTCTGGCCAGACCAGCCCTTAAGGATACAGCCGATAGAGCATCCTGGGGTATGGAATCGCTTCCCGCAGGTGGTCGAGCTTGCAGATCCAGCTGACGACGCGCTCGATGCCCATGCCGAAGCCGGCGTGGGGAACCGAGCCGTAGCGGCGGAGGTCGAGATACCACTCGAACGCCTCCTGCGGCAGCTTGTGCTCGTGGATGCGCTTGATGAGCAGGTCGAGGTCGTCGAGGCGCTCGCCGCCGCCGATGATCTCGCCGTAGCCTTCGGGGGCGAGGAAGTCCACGCCGAGCGCCACTTCGGGCCGCTGCGGGTCCGGCTTCATGTAGAACGCCTTGACCGCGCTCGGGTAGCGGTGCACGGCCACCGGGCGATCGAAATGCTCGGAGATGGCGGTCTCGTCGGGCGCGCCGAAATCGCCGCCCCACTCGAACGGCAGGCCTTTCGCGCGCACGATCTCCACGGCCTCGTCATACGAGATGCGCGGGAACGGGGCGGTCACTTTTTCGAGCGGCGCGGTGTCGCGCTCGAGCACCTTCAGCTCCTGCTGCCGCCGCTCGAGCACGCGCTGCACCACGGTGGTGATCAGCGCTTCGCCGAGATCGATCGTGTCGTCGAGCGTCGCGTACGCGACTTCGGGCTCGACCATCCAGAACTCGGTGAGGTGGCGGCGCGTCTTCGATTTCTCCGCGCGGAACGTCGGCCCGAACGCATAGACCTTGCCGAGCGCCATCGCGTTGGCTTCGTTGTACAGCTGTCCGCTCTGCGTGAGATAGGCCGTCTGCTCGTCGAAATACTGCACGGGAAACAGCGTGGTCGTGCCCTCGCACGCCGACGGCGTGAAGATGGGCGTGTCGGCGAGCACGAACCCGCGTGCGTTGAAGAAGTCGCGCACGGTGTTGATGACTTCGTGCCGGATGCGCAGCACGGCCTGCTGGCGCGGCGCGCGGATCCACAGGTGGCGGCGGTCCATCAGGAAGTCGACGCCGTGTTCCTTCGGCGTAATCGGGTAGTCCTGCGACTCACTCACGACTTCGATCGAGGCGACGTCGATTTCGAAGCCGCTCGGCGCGCGCGAATCAGCCCGCACCTGGCCGTGCACGATGATCGAGGACTCCTGGCCGAGGTGATCGGCCTGCTTGAACATCTCCTCGCCCACGGCTGCCTTCGACATCACCGCCTGGATGAAGCCCGAGCCGTCGCGCACGGTCAGAAAATGAATCTTCCCGCTCGAGCGGCGGTTGTGGAGCCAGCCCTTCAGCGTGACGGCCTGGCCTTCGTATTTCGCGATGTCGTCGATGTAGGTCTGAGTCATGAAAACTGGATCGGCTCGCCGAGTGTGTCGAGACGCGCGCGGGCGGCGGCGGCCTGCGCGAGCAGTTGTTCGTAATCGGCCCCGGGCGCCGGCGATCCGATCTCGAACATCCACACGCCGTCATAGCCGACTTTCTCCATCGCCATGACCAGCGCGCTCCAGTTTATCGTGCCCTTGAAGGGAATCAGGTGGTCGTCGCTCCGGCCCGCGTTGTCGTGGATGTGCGTCGTCACCAGATGCCCGCCGAGCGTTTCCACCGCGTCGATGGCGCCGCCGTCGCCCGATTTGCTGGCGGCCATCAGGTGCGCGTGGCCGACGTCGAGACACACGCCATGGCCCACCAACTCGTCATCGTCGGTGGCATCCGACGCCGCCTCGAGGCGCGCGACGAGCGCGTCGGGCGTCGAGAGGCGGTTGGGAATGACCTCGAGCGCGAGCGTGAGGCCGTGCGCGCGCGCCTCGGCGGCCAGCGTGGCCAGGCTGCGCGACAGCGCGCCGCCGTCGTTGTCGGGCCCGGGCGCGGGCATCGCGTCGGGCACGCCGAGGTGCGTGACCACGAACCTGGCGCCAATCGCGGCGGCAAACGTCATCGCCCGCGAGCTTTCGGCCACCGCCAGCTGCCGGCGCGCCGAGTCGGCCGCCGCATTCGACCAGACCTCGCCCCACTCGCCGTTCTTCAGCGCGTTGGTGATGGGCGCGTGAATGCTGTGCACGCGCACACCCGTGTCGCGCAACCATCCGGCGACGAGTTGCGTGTCTTTGTCGGAGGTGTAGTCGACGTGCGTCTTCGTCGCGAAGATCTCGATGCAGTCGAATCCGTGCTTCTTCGCCGCCGCCAGATGCGCCTCGGTGAGCCGGTCGTTGTGAAACAGATGTGTGGAAATGCCGAATTTCATGGCCGGGCGTGGCCGCAGGGCTGAAGCCCTGCGCTACCGCAGCTCCTCGACATGGCGCGCGAGAATGTCGTGCAGCCGCGCGAAGCGTTCGTTGCGCGCGAGGTTGGCCTGCACGTAGGCGAGCGTGCGCGGAATGTACTGGATGTAAACCGTGTTGCCGCGGGCGAGCGTCTGGTAGCCGAACGTGCCGAGCGCCTTGAGGTTGCGTTGCAGCGCCATCAGATCGAACCGCGCCTTGAACACCGCCGGATCCTCGCGCTTGCCGCGAAGCGCCAGGAAATACGCGATCAACTCGTTGACGGTGCGCTCGTGCAGGTCGACATACGAATCGCGAAGCAGCGACACGAGGTCGTACGTGTCGGGTCCCATCCGCGCGTCCTGGAAGTCGATCGCGAACAGCTTGCCGTCGTGCACCATCAGGTTGCGGCTGTGATAATCGCGATGGCACAGCACCGTGGGCTCGGCCGCGAGCTCTTCGACGATCGTCGTGAATTCCTCCGTGAGCGCCTCGCGCTCGGCCGGCGTCACCGCGACGCCCCGATACCCTTCGAGAAAGTGGCGATAGAAGAACTCGAGCTCCCACATCAACTTCGTGGTGTCGAACGAAATCTGGTACGGCAGATAGTTGATGGACTTGAGCTCGGCGCCGCGGCGCTGGATGACCTCGATAATGCCGACCGCCTCGCGGTACAGGCGCGCGTGATCTTCCTCGCTCGCCGTCCCGAGATTCGCCTGCAGCGTGACGTCGCCGAGGTCCTCGAGCGCCAGCACGCCAAGGTCTGCCGCGTGGCCCACGATCGCCGGCACCGGCACGCCCATCGTCGCGAAGAGATTCGCGACGTTCATGAAGGGCAGCGACTTCACGTCGAACGGCTGCGCGTGTACGGCCATGACGAACGGGGGCGCGTCGGGTGGCTGCACCCGGAAATAGCGCCGGTCGGAGGCGTCGCCGGTGAGCGGCACGACGCGCGCGTCGCTCTGCTTGGTGCGGGCCAGATAGCCCTGCACGCACAGCCGGACGCGGGCGCCTTCTTCAGTTCGTCTATCCATCCGCAAACGATTTTATCGTGAGGCCGTGCTCGCCGGGCAGCAGGCACGCGTTTTCCGCGCGCGTGCCGTCCGGCACGTGGGCGCCGGCGACGATGCAGTTCGAGAGTGAGACGCGGGCGTCGACGCGGCTGCCGGGCCAGAGAATCACGCGGTCGAGCACCGCGGCCGCGTCATAGGCTGCGCCGGCTTCCTCGATGACCGAGCCGAGGTGGCCCTCGTCGCGGGCGACCGCGAACGCCGTCTCGAGGTAGTCGCCGGGCCGCCCGATGTCGCGGAAGATCGACTCGGAGCGGTGCGCGGCCACGAGGCCGCGTCCGACGAGCGGACGGTAGATGCCGCCGACCGATTCGGCCGGCGTGTTGTCGGGAAGCGCGGCGAAGACCTCGGCCTCGACGACCTGCACGCCGATGAAATGCCACAACGGTGAACTGGCCGTGTCGGTGCGCGCCGTGAAGCGATCGACCAGCCCCGCATCATTCACGTGCACGCCGCCGTAGCGTCCGGGCGCCGGATGCGGCACGAGCGCCATGGTGACCACCGCGCCGCTGCGCGTGTGCGTGTCGATCACGTCGCTGATCGGCACATTCGTCAGCGTGTCGCCGTTGACGATGAGGAAGCGCGACCCGAGCAGGGGCAGTGCGTGGCGCGGGCCGCCCGCCGAGCCGAGCACCGGCTGCTCCCACGAGTAGCGCACGCGGATCCCGAACTGCGAGCCGTCGCCGGCGACCCCGGATACGGTGTGGGGCAGATGCGACAGGTTGAGCACCGCGTCGTTGACGCCCTGTGAGGCAAGCCATCGCAGGATGCGCGCGACGAGTGGCTGACCGGCGACCGGCAGCGCGGGCTTGGCGAGGATGTCGGTGAGCGGACGCAGGCGCGTGCCGAGACCCGCGGTGAGGACTAAACAGGGAAGCGGCATGTCATTCACGATCGCGCGATTCACTCGCCAAAGAGCATGTCTCCAGCCGAGGGGCCGTGCGCTTTCACCCAGATGCCGCGGTACGACTCCAGGATGAAGTCGGACGGCCCGCGCCCGAGGCGCGCCGCCAGCGCGATGATGGCGGCTTCATCGCCTTCGAGTTCGACGAACACGCCGGCGGGCGTTTCATCGATCGCGGCAATCACATCGGCGGCGCGGAACTCTTCGCGATACTTCTGGTAGCGCCACCACGCGCGAAAGCCGAGCCGCGCGAGCAGCGTGTCGGCGGCCTCGTGACTGCCCACGGCCGTTTCGATCTCCTCGCGCGCTTTCGTGACGCCCGCTTCCACCGGTCCCTTGAACGTGATGAGTGCGCGGCCGTCTTCATGGCGCAGCCGCAGCGCGGATCGCCCGGCGAAGAGCGCATTGTCGGCCGTGTCGTACAGCCGATCGTCCTGCAGCCGCCGCGGCGCGTGCGCCTCCACGCCGGCCGCCGCCAGCGCCGCCCGCGCGTCAGCCACGGATGGGAATGAGAGTTTGATCTCGCGCTCGATCACTGGGGCGATTATGGCAGGCCAGAGGCCAGAGGCCAGAGGCCAGAGGCAAAAAGAAAAAAGCCGGGCGGCCCTTGTGCCGCCCGGCTCATGCCTAGGGCCCCTGGCCTCTGGCCTATCTACCGCTTCCTCACCCTCAGCCCGAGCTCCTGGCCCTGGCGCCAGACGGTGACGAGGGCGGAGGAGCCGACCTGCACCGCCTCGAACGCGCGCGAGACATCGTCGGGGGTCCGCACGCTGCGGCCGTTGATCTCGAGGATGACATCGCCTTGCGCGAAGCCCGACCGCTGCGCCGCGCTGCCCGGCACGACTTCGGTGACGATGGCGCCGCCGCTTCCTGACGGAAGCTCGAGCCGGCGCTGCAGTTGCGGCGTGATCGGCCCGATCGCGATGCCGATGCCGGCTTCGGTGCTCTGACGCGTCTCGTCCTCGGCCTGTTCTTCGGCGAGCAGGTCGAGCTCGCCGATGGTGACATTGAGGGTGCGCTGCTGACGGTCGCGCACAATCTTGACCGGCACGGTCGTGCCCGGCTTGCTCTCGACCACCATCGAGATCAACTCATCGCTCGACCGCACAGGCCGGCCGTTGAACTCGATCACGACGTCGTTGACTTCCATGCCGGCCTTCTCGGCCGCGCTGCCTTCACCGACCGAGCTGATGAGCGCGCCGCCGCCCGCGGGCAGGCCGAGATCGCGCGCCTCCTGCTCGGTGAAGGGCACGGTGTTCACCTGCACGCCGAGCTGGCCGCGCACGATGCGGCCCGTGCGCAGCTGCGGCAGCAGATTGCGCACCGAGTTGATCGGCACGGCGAAGCCGATGCCGAGATTTCCCGAGGACGCTTCATTCGTGAAGATGGCGGTGTTGATGCCGATGACTTCGCCGCGGATGTTCAGCAGCGGGCCGCCTGAATTGCCGGGATTGATGGCGGCGTCGGTTTGAATCATGACCTGCCGGCGCTGCGCGACCGTTTCGAACTCGTCGCGGCCCACCGCGCTGACGACGCCTACCGTGACGGTGTGGCGGAGGCCGAAGGGATTGCCGATCGCGACAACCCAGTCGCCCGGCGCCATCTGGTCGGAATCGCCGAACGCGATCTGGCCCATCTCGCGGGCGGGACGCTCGGTCAGCTGAATCAGCGCGCTGTCGGTGAGCGGATCGCGCCCGATGACCTTGGCGCTCAGCGTGTCGGCGCCGCGCGCGTCGCCGTAGAAGCCGACGTTGATCTCGTCGGCCCCTTCGACCACGTGATTGTTCGTGAGGATGTAGCCGTTGGCCTTGTCGATGATGAAGCCGGTGCCTGATCCCACACGCGGCCCCTGCGGGCCGGGACGCTGGCCGCGCGGAAAGCCGAAGAACGGGTTCTGCTCGAGGAAGTCGGAGGTGTTGCTGCGGCGGGGACGCGCCGTCGTCTGAATGCTGACGACCGCCGGCGACACCGTCTGCGCAATGTTCCGGAACGTCGTCGCGTCGATGGTGCCTGTGATCGGCTGGCTGTTGGCCGCCGGCAGAGCCATGGGCTGCGCATCCGAGCGCGGCGTGAGGTCGAGCCGCGACGCCAGCACGAGGCCGGCCGCCAGCGACATGATGGCGATGAGGATGCCTGTGAAAATCGAAGTACGTTTCGTCATAGTTCGTTATCCCAGCGTCAGTATTGATGTCTGGCACGGGCCCGTCACGGTGGCCTCGCGCTCGCCGGCGACCATGTTGATTTCGGTGCGCAACCCGAACGTGTCGGTGTAGACGCCCGGCTCGATGGTGAAGCCGGTGCCCGGAATCAGCTTGCGGTCGTCGTGCGTCTCGTAATCGTCCATGTGGACGCCGTTGCCGTGCACCTGTTCGCCCAGGCTGTGGCCCGTGCGGTGCACGAATTTATCGCCGTAGCCGGCACGCTCGATCACGTCGCGGCACGCGCGATCCACCTCGAAGCCGCGAAGGTCGCGGCCGTCGCGAACCGCCGTCTGCACCAGCGCGATGGCCGCGTCGCGGCCGTCGACGATGGCCTGAAACGCCTTCGCGTAGGGCTCCGGCACCGTCTTGCCCGTGTACGCGACCCACGTGATGTCCGCATACACCGCACCCGGCTTGTCGAGCTTGCCCCAGAGATCGATCAGGAGGATTTCCTCCGGATTGATCTGCCGGTGCTTCGTCGCACTCGGCTGATAGTGCGAGTCGCCGGCGTTTTCCTGCGCCGACACGTTCGGCTCGTCGGCCGCGACCAGCCCCTCGTCCTTGAACCACCCGAGCATCGCCCGTTGCACGTCGTATTCCGTCGTGCGCTCGCCGCGCGCCAGGCGCTCTTTGACCATCGCGAACGCCTGATCCTTGACGCGGTAGAGCTTGTCGGAGGCTTCGCGATGCGTCGCAATCGCGGCCGCGTCCCAGACCGCTTCGAACTCCTGGATCAGATCGCCTGACGACACGACGTCGGCGCCCAGCCGCCGGACGAGCTCGATGGTGCCGGCGTCCACGCGCGAGACGTACGGAATCGCGCACTCGGGCGAGTATTCCATTGCGACGCGTGTGACGCCCTTCAGGATCTCGGTGAGCCCCGATTCGAGCAGCCGGCGCTGCCCGTAAATGGTCTTGGAGCCCGGCAGGGAGTCGAGATTGTGGCTCTCGATCGCGTGCACGAGGGCGCGCGGCTCGCCCTCCTTCGGAATCAGGTAATACCAGCGCCGCGTGGTCATCTTCCCGGCGCGGTCGAGGCCCGTGATGCGGCCCGCAATCGGATTCGAGCCGTGAAAGTCGTACAGCAGCCAGCCGTCGATGCCGTCGCGTGTGAGTGCTTTCTGTATCCCTTTAATGTCGAGGCCCATTTTGAGGAGTATAGCGTTACGACGCTGGAGATCGGCTGGCGGTTGCCGATAGCCGGCTGGCGGTGACAAGGCTGACATGTTCAGCCGGAGGCGCGTTGTCGCCTTCGGCTCGCGCTGACAACCGGTTACCGGTGACCAGCTACCGTGCTAGATTCGGTGTCATGCGAAACAAAGCGGCGCTCGCCGCGGCCCTGCTGGCCGCGGGCGTGGCGGTCGTGTCGGCGCAGGCCGGCGCCCGGCCGCAGGTCACCTTCCGCGCGGAGGTGAACTACGTCGAAGTCGACGTCATCGTCACCGACGCGGCGGGCAACTTCGTGCCGGGGCTGACGGCCGCCGATTTCGAAGTGTTCGACGCGGGCAAGCCGCAGACGATTGAGGCGTTCCACGAAATCAACGTGCCGCTGGCGCGCGCCGATCAGCCGATCATCGGAGGCCCGCCGGTCGTCCAGGACGTGGCCTCGAACGAAGGCCTGAGCGACGGGCGCCTCTTCGTGATCGTGCTCGACGACTTCCACACGGCGCCGTGGCGCAGCAACGAGGTGCAGCGGCGCGCCAGGGAGTTCGTGACGAAGTACCTGGCCGCCAACGATCTGGCGGCCGTCGTCCAGGTCAGCCGCCCGGGCCGCGCGCAGGACTTCACCGCCAATCGCGCGCTGCTGCTCGAGGCGATCGACAGCTTCATTGGCAGCGGCCTCCAGTCGGCCGTGCGCAATCGCATTCAGGACATGGAAAACCGGCGCGGCACGAACCAGGCGGCTGCGCCCGGCCGCGATCTGGACGGCGGCGAGCGTGTGTCGCGCGCCCGCGCGGTGTATTCGACCATCGAGCAGCTGTCGGCCAATCTCGCCTCCATCACGGGCCGGCGCAAGGCGCTGCTGCTGTTCAGCGAAGGCGTCAGCGCCACCGGCGATCTCGCGCTGCCCGACAGCGCCGTCGACGCCAACGACACGCGCGGCACGATGATCGGCGCGATTGCCGCGGCGACTCGCGCCAATGTGCACGTCTACGCCGTCGACACAGGCGGCATGACGACCGGTGTGGTCAGCGCCGCGGACGCGACGATGCCGTTCAACGAGCGCGCCGAGGCGGAGGGGCTGACAACCGAAGCGCTTGCGGCCGAACGCAACAGCGCCGAAGCGATGCTGCGCGTGGTGTCGCAGCAGACCGGCGGTACCGCCGTCGTCGACACCAACAACATCACGGCCGGCTTCGCCCGCATCCAGCGCGACAACAGCGCGTATTACCTGCTCGGGTTTTCCTCGACGGCGCCGCGCGACGGCAAATTCCACGGGCTGCAGGTGAAGGTCAAGCGGCCCGGCCTGGAAGTACGGGCGCGGCCCGGCTATCACGCTGCGCGAGTGGACAGCGCGCGCAGCAAGCCCACGCCGCGGGCGCCGCTCGCCGACCTGCTCAGCGCCCCCTTGTCCGACGGCGGCTTGCCGATGCGTGTGGCCGCACCCGTGTTCCGTCGCGACGGAGACAAGGCGACGGCGCTCCTGGCCGTGGAACTGGCGCCCGACGTGTTTCGATTCGAGCCGGAAGGCGGCGGTTTCGTGGAAGACGCGCATATCGCGTATCAGCTGATCGACGATGACGCGAAGGTGGTGAGCGGCGACGCGCACGATTTCGAGATGCGCCTGTCGCAGGCCACGCGCGACCTCGTGCAGGCGCGCGGCTTCCGTGCCGTATTTCCGCTGGCCGTCGAGCCGGGCCGCTATCAGGTGCGCGTCGCGGCGCAGCTGAAGAACGCGGCGCGGCGCGGCAGTGTCTTCTTCGATCTCGTGGTGCCGGATCTGCCGCGCGAGCGGCTCGTATGGAGCGGCGTGTCGCTCACGTCGGCGGCGGCCGCGGCGGTACCCACACGTCCCGCCGACGCGGACACCGGCACGCTGATTCCGCTGATGCCGTCGGCCATGCGCACGTTTGCCGCCGGTGACACGCTCGCGCTCTATGCGGAGGCGTACGACAACGACCGGCGCGCGGCGCACGTGGTGGATCTGACGGTGTCGGTGCGCGACGAGACCGGCAAGTCCGTGTTTTCGACATCCGAGGAGCGGTCGAGTGCCGGTGTGCCCGCGGGCCGCGGGCACGCCCTGCACCTCGAGGTCCCCCTCGAGGGCCTCCCTCAGGGGCGGTACGTGCTGACGCTGACGGCGCGCTCGCGCGCGGGGGGCAACGCCATCGCGGTGCAGGAGATCCCATTCACGATCTCCTAGGCGGCCGTGTTACAAGGTGGGCATGCGCGCCACCGCCATGCTCGCCGCGGCCGTCCTGGCCTGCGGAGCGCTCGTCTCGGCCCAGATCGCGACGCGGCCGCAGGCCACGTTCCGCTCTGAAATCAACTACGTCGAAGTCGACGTCATCGTCACCGACGCGCAAGGCAATTTCGTGCCCGGACTGACGGCGGACGATTTCGAGCTGCTCGACGCGGGCAAGCCGCAGACGATCGAGGCGTTTCATGAGATCAACGTGCCGATCGAGCGTGCCGATCGCATGCTCTATTCGGAGACGGCCGTGCATCCCGACGTCGCGTCGAACGAGCGCGCGGCCCACGGCCGCGTCTATCTGATCGTCCTCGATGATCTGCACACCGCGCCGCTCGGCGTGATTCAGGTGCGCCGCCGCGCGCGCGAGTTCGTGGAGCGGTACGTCGGCTCGAATGACCTTGCCGCCGTGCTGCATACGAGCGGACGCGCCGACGCCAGTCAGGATTTCACGTCCAACCGGACGCTGGTGCTGGCGGCCATCGACAAGTTCATGGGCAGCGGCCTCACGTCAGCCGTCGAGAACCGCATGGAAGACAACATGCGCCGTGCCGGGACGCCCGAGGCCGGCGATCCGGGGCGCGATTTCGACGCGCGGGAGCGCCTTGTGAGGACGCGCGGCGCGTTTCTCACGTTGCGAAACCTTGCGAGCTACATGGGGTCGTTCAGCGGCCGCCGCAAGGCGCTGCTGCTGTTCAGCGAGGGCGCCGACGTCGACAACGATTCGTTCGGCAGCGTGTTCGATCTCTCGCGGCAAGGCAACACCCACGAGATGATGGACGTGCGGGCCGCGATGCTCGAGGCCATCGCCGCCGCCACGCGCGCCAACGTGCACATCTACACGATCGACGCCGACGGCCTGGCGGCGGCGGGCATGAGCGCCGCCATGCAGGGCGGAAGCCAGGGGCCCGGCGCCGACTCGCAGGCGCTCGCCCGCGAGCGCATGCGGAAGCAAGGCACTCTGCGCGCGCTGGCCGATCAAACCGGCGGCCTCGCGATTGTCAACACCAACAGTTTTGCCCAGGGGTTCGCGCGCATCCTGCGCGAGAACAGCACGTACTATCTGCTCGGCTTCTATCCATCGACCGATCGCGACGGCAAATTTCACCGGCTGACGGTGCGCGCGAAGCGCCCGGGCCTGCAGGTGCGCGCGCGCGCCGGCTATCACGCCCTGAAGAAGGCCGACGCGACAGACGCGCGGCCGGCGCCCGTCAATGAGTTGTCGGAGATGCTCAAGGCCGCGGTGCCCGCGGCGGGGCTGCCGATGCGCGTCGGCTTGCCCGTATTCAAACGCACGCCGGAGGAGTCCACCGTGCTGATGACGCTGGATCTGCCCGGCGACGTCTTCCGGTTCGAGACCGTGAACGGCGTCGATGCCGAGGACCTCGAGGTCGCCTGGCACGTGATCGATCCAGCCGCGACCGTCGTGGCCAGCGGGTCGCAGAAGATCGAAATGCGCGTGCGTCCCGACACGCGCGCGCGCGTGGAGCAGCGCGGCTTTCGCGCGATCGTTCCGGTCGCCGTGAAGCCGGGCCGGTATCAGGTGAGGGTTGGCGGCCAGACCAAGAACGCGGCGCGGCGGGGCAGTGTCTTTGCCGACCTGGTGGTGCCCGACTTTTTCGATGAACACCTCGTGTGGAGCGGCGTGTCGCTGACATCCGTGTCGGCGGCGGCCATCGTCACGCGCCCCGCCGATGCCGAGACCTCGAAGCTGATCCCGCTCATGCCGTCGGCCGTCCGGGCGTTTCCGGCGGGCGATACGCTCGCGCTCTATGCCGAGGCGTACGACAACGACGCCCGCGCGCCGCACGCGGTGGATCTCACCGCTGATGTTCGCGACGACACCGGCAACGTCGTGTTCACGGTCAGCGAAGACCACTCGAGCTCGGAGCTCGGCGGGGGCACCGGCGGCTTCGGGTTCCGCGTCGACATCCCGTTGAAGGATCTGCCGCCGGGCGACTACGTGCTCACGCTGACGGCGCGATCGCGGGCGTCCGGAAATGCGACGGCCACGCGCGCCATCCCATTCGCGATATCGTAAACGGGTGACGAAGCCCGAGACCAGCAGCACCGGACTGCCGCCCAACACCGCCGCCGCCCTGTCGTACCTCGCCTGGTGGCTGAGCGGGCTGTTGTTCTTTCTGGTGGAGCGCGAGAGCCGCTTCGTGAAGTTTCACGCCGCGCAGGCGCTGGTGGGGCTGGGCGCGATCTGGGTGCTGGGGCTGACGCTGTGGGTCTTCGCGTTTGCCGCGCTGTTCGTCTCGGCGGCGGCGTTCAAGGTGCTGTTGTATCTCGCCTACGGCGCCTGGGTGCTCGGCATGGTTGCCTGGGCCGTCTGCATCGTCCGCGCCTGGCAGGGCGACGAGTTCGAGCTGCCGGTGGTGGGGAAGATTGCAAGGAAATGGGGACGGGTCTAATTTCCTCCTGAATCGGATGGAAATTAGACCCGTCCCCATTTCCTTACATTTCGCCGTTCCAGTCCTCCGCGTCGTCGGCCGCCGAGCGGAACACTTCCAGGTGCCATTTGCCGCCGCCCCACGGCTCGATCACGTCGGCCGCCACCACGTCCACCAGAATCTCCGCGAACGTGCGCTGCTCCGGATCGCCTTCCAGGTGATACGCCGGCTCGTCCCACGCAAACGCCGGATACAGCACCATCGTCAGGAACAGGTCATAGCCGTCGTCGACGACGATCAGCTGGCCGCAGGGGCGCTTCTGCGTTGAGTGATAAATCAGGTACTTTTCGGCGCTGTGCGCGCGGATGTAGCGCTTGAGCGTGAACTCCCGCGCCACCACGTCCTCGACGGCAATCTTCTTGTCCCAGCAGTCGCGGCAATAGCGCTCGTCGCCGCGAGGCTCGGACACGTCCTTCGCGGTGCACAGGGCGCAGCGGACTTCGGCGGCAGTCTTGCGAGACATTGGATCAGTATATATGCCGTCCTACTGTTCCACCTTCGCCGCCTCGTACGCGGGCGCGTACGCCTTTTCCACGTAATCGATCAGCATCCGCCGCGCGCTGAAGTGGGGCGTCACCGTACGGATTGACTGGCGGACGATGTCGAGCCAGCGGGTGGGGATGCCGTGCCGATCGCGCTGGTAGAAGGCGGGGACGACGTCGCCTTCAAGCAGCGTGTAGAGGGCGGCGGCATCGGCCGCGTCCACGGCCTCGTGCGAGGGATCCGCCGTGATGCCTTCAATCAGCCAGCCGTTCGAGCCCGTGAACCCCTCGGCCCACCAGCCGTCGCCGATGCTCATGTGGGGCACGCCGTTGATGGCGGCCTTCATGCCCGACGTGCCGCTGGCCTCGAGCGGCTTGCGCGGGTTGTTGAGCCATACGTCCACGCCCGCCACGAGATAGTGCGCGACGTGCAGGTCGTAATCGTCGATGAACGCGACGCGGCCGCCGAACACCGGATCGATGGCGCGCTTGAAGATGGCGTGCAGATGATGCTTGCCCATCTCGTCGGCCGGATGCGCCTTGCCGGCGAAGACGATCTGCACGGGCTTACGCGCCTGATTGAGAATCTTCGCGAGGCGCTCGGCGTCGTGGAAGATCAGCTCGGGCCGTTTGTAGGCGGTGAAGCGGCGCGCGAAGCCGATGGTGAGCGCGTTGGGATCGAACAGCGTGCCGGCCGCCAGCACGCGCTGCGGCGTGGCCTGCTCGCCGGCCCAGCGCAGGCGCGCGCGCTCGCGCACGAACGAGAAGAGGTCGTTGCGCAGCTGCTGCCGCGCGGCCCACAGCTCCTCGTCGGGCATCTCGGCGACGCGATCCCAGAATGCGGGATCGTTGGTGCGCTCGCGCCAGTCGTGGCCGAGGAAGCGATCGTAGAGGCCCGCCATCGGCGGCGACACCCATGTCGGCACGTGCACGCCGTTGGTGATGGCGGACACGGGCCGCTGTTCGGCCGGCGTCCCGGGCCAGATGGGCGCCCACATGTCGGCAGTGACGTCGCGATGCAGCTTGCTCACGGCGTTGGTGAAGCCGGCCGACCGCAGCGCAAGGGCCGTCATGTTGAAAAGGGGACCGCTGCCGTTGTCGTACATGCCGAGCGCGAGGAAGGCGTCGCGATGCTCGCCGAGATCGCCCCAGCAGCCGGCGAGATGCTGCTCAACCAGCTGAAAGGGAAACGCGTCGTGGCCCGCGGCCACCGGCGTGTGCGTGGTGAACACCGTCGTCTTCCGCACTTCCGCGAGCGCCTGCTCGAACGACAGTCCCTGCGCGATGTGCTCGCGGATGCGCTGCAGCACGACGAACGCCGCGTGCCCTTCGTTGAGGTGCCACGCCGCCGGGTCGTAGCCCATGGCGCGCAGCACGCGCACGCCGCCGATGCCGAGCATCACTTCCTGCTGGATGCGCGTTTCGCGATCGCCGCCGTAGAGTCGCGCCGACAGCTCGCGATCCCACGGCGCGTTCTCCTCGAGATCGGTGTCGAGCAGCAGCAGCGTGACGCGCCCCATGCGGATGCGCCACACCTGCGCGAGCACCGTGCGATTGCCGAGCGGCACGGCCACGATGCAGGGATGGCCTGACGGCGTGACGGCCGGCGCGACCGGCGCGTCGCTCCAGTCAAGGCGCACGTAATCTTCCTGCTGCCAGCCTTCGGCCGAGATGCGCTGCTTGAAATAGCCCTGCGGATACATGAAGCCGACGCCCACGAGCGGCAGCCCGAGGTCGCTCGCTTCCTTGCAGTGATCGCCGGCGAGCACGCCCAGGCCGCCGGCATAGATCGGCAGCGACTGGTGCAGGGCGAATTCGGCCGAGAAGTACGCGATCACGCGCGTCGCGTCGTGGCCCATGCGCGACGTCCAGAGCGTGTCGCGATTGCTGCGCGCCGCGTCGAACGCCGTGATCGCGCGATCGAAGAGCTCGAGCCAGTGCTCGTCGTGCGCCGCGCGCTCGAGCGATTCCGGCGGCATGAGGAACAGCATCAGCACAGGGTTGTGCGCCGTCTGCCGCCACAGCGCATGGTCGAGACGCTTGAAGACGTCGCGCGCCAGCGGATTCCACGTCCACCACAAGTCGTACGCGAGATCGTTCAGTCTGGAGAGTCTCTCTGGCAGCGCGGGTTGCAATGGTTCCATAGGTACTGAAGTGCCTGAAGGCGTCATGCGGCGCCGATGAGCTTGGCGAACCGCGTCAAGTCGATGTTACCGCCGGACACGACGGCGACGACACGCCGATGTCCGGCGTCGCGCACGCGGCTCGACAGTGCGGCGGCGATGGCACACGCGCCGGCGCCCTCGGCAATGATGTGCGCGCGCGCCGCGGCCAGCTTCATGGCGGCGGCCGTCTCGTCGAGCGTCACGACGATCGTGTCGTCGACGTACTTGCGCAGCAGCGGCCACATCGACGGCAGCACGGAACGGCCGCCGGCGCCGTCGACAAACGACGCCTTCCACGCGTCGAAGGTCACCGGCGCGTTGGCCTTGAACGAGGCGTCGAGCGGCGCGGCGGTCTCCGGCTCCGCCGCGTAGATTTTCACGTCAGGTTTCTGCGCGCGCAGCGCGCATCCAATGCCGGCGAGCAGGCCCCCGCCGCCGACGGCCGCGACCACCGCGTCGACGCCGGGCAGGTCTTCGAGGATTTCGAGCCCGGCCGTCCCGTTGCCGCTGATGAACGCGTCATCGTCAAACGGATGCACGAAGTGGCCGCGCATGCGCGGGCTGCTGTGCGTCTCGACGGCCTGCCAGCACTCTTCGTACGGCGCCTGCACGATGTCGGCGCCGAGCCGGCGGATGGCGTCGAGCTTGGCCTGCGGAGCCGTGTCCATCACGAGCACGGAGCACTTGATGCCGGCATTGCGCGCCGCCAACGCGACGCCCTGCGCGGCATTGCCCGCACTCACCGTCCAGACTTCATTATTCGGCGGGGACCCCTGCACCCCGCCTGGGACGTGGCCCGCCTCGGCGGTCACTCGGCGTGTGGTCGGGGCCCCTCCGCCCCGCTCCGTTCGCTGCCCGCCGAGACGTCCTTGTTCGATGAGCAGTCCCACTGCGTTCGCGGCGCCGCGAATCTTGAAGGCGCCAATCGGCTGCAGGGTTTCGAGTTTGAGCCAGATTTCGGGCTGCGCCGTGCTCACCGCGTCGAGCCTGATGAGGGGCGTGCGCACGGCCGCGCTGTAGACGCGGGGCATCGCGGCACGGATGGTGTCGAGGGAAATCGCGCGAGACAACGACTGATCGTATAGCATTCGGCGGCGCTGGGTTAGACTGCGCGCGGAGCTGAACATGCCGATGGCCCTTGTCTTCGCCGCCCTGATGGCGCTGCCGCGGCCGCAGGCCGCGCCGATCGAGCGCGACCTGGCCCGCATCAACTGGATGGCGTTCAAGGAAGCCGTCCCCGCGAAGGTGCAGACGGTGCTGCTGCCGCTCGGCACGCTCGAGCCGCACGGCGTGACCGCCAACGGCGCCGACATCCTGGCGCCGGCCGCCATCGCGAAAGCGATCGCGCCGCGCCTGAACGCGTTCATCGCGCCGGTCGTGCCGTACGGCATCACGGGCGGCATGGACGCGTACGCCGGCGCGTTCACGATTCCCGAAGAGGCGTATCGCCCCTACGTGCGCGCCGTGCTCACGGGCCTCGCGCGCCAGGGCTTTCGCAACATCATTCTGCTCAACGGCCACGGCGGGCCGCAGACGGCCGTGCTCAACGACGTGGCGCAGGCCGTCGGCCGCGAGCTGCGCGTGCGCACGCTGGTGATCAACTGGTGGAGCCTCGCGACCGATGTCACGGTGAAGACCTTCGGCTACGACGGCGGCCACGCCGCCGAGAACGAGACGGCGTTCATGCAGGCGATCGATCCTTCGCTGGTGCACCGCGAGCGCTATACCGGGCCCGACATGGTGACGCCGAACGCGCCTGCCGGCACGTACAGCGCCTATCCGTCACCCTCGTCCATCACGCTGTACAAAGCGGGCGAGGGCTATCCCACGTTCGATGCTGCGAAAGCGAAGGTTTATTTCGATCGCGTCAACGACACCGTCGCCTCGCTCATCGAAGACATCATCCGCAAGTGGAACCTCGCAGGAGTCTGACATGGCCATTGATCGCCGTACCTTCATCGCATCCACCGCCGCGGCCGGCATCACCGCGGCCGCGCGCCCCCTTTCGGCAAAGGCTCCGGAGATGCTGATTCAGCGAAGTGTGAAACCCATCGTGGTCGCCTCGGCGAACGGCCACCGCTTCAAGAACGGCGGGTCGAAGACGGGCGTCGAGGTCGCCTTCGAGAAGATCGTCAAGGGCGACGATGTGCTCGACTCGCTCATCGCGGGCGTCAACCTGTGCGAGCTCGACCCGGGTGACACCAGCGTCGGCTACGGCGGCTTGCCCAACGCCGAAGGCGTCGTGCAGCTCGACTCGTGCTGCATGCACGGCCCGAAGAAGCGGGCCGGCGGCGTCGGCGCGCTCGAGGGCGTGCGCACGCCGTCGCTCGTCGCGAAAGCGGTGATGGAGACGACCGATCACCATCTGCTGGTCGGCAAGGGCGCACAGGAGTTTGCGCGGCTCATGGGCTTCAAGATCGAAGACGACCTGAACACCGACACCTCGCGCAAGGCGTGGCTCGAGTGGAAGCGGCGCACCGACCCCGGCCACTATCTCGATCCGATCAAGCGCGAGGCCCTGCACCGCGACGTGATCCGCCAGATGGTGGCCGAAGGCCTCGTCGACGAGCAGCACGTGTATGGCACCATCAACTGCGACGGCGTCAACGCGAAGGGCGAGATCTGCGGCGTCACGACGACGAGCGGGCTGGCGTGGAAGATCCCCGGCCGGCTCGGCGATTCGCCGGTGCTTGGCGCGGGCCTGTACGTCGACGGAGACGTGGGCGCGGCCGGATCAACCGGGCGTGGAGAAGCGAATCTCTACAGCCTCGCCTCGTTTCTCATCGTCGAGCAGATGCGTCAGGGCAAGCATCCGAAGGATGCGGGCCTCGAAGCGTTGCGCCGCATCAAGGCGAACACGATTGAGAAGCGGCTGCTCAACGCGCGCGGCGAGCCCAACTTCAACGTCAACTTCTACGTCATCGACAAACAGGGGCGGCACGCGGGCGTCTCGATGTACGCGCCGACCGAGCGCAGCCAGTTTGCGGTGTGCGATGAAAACGGCGCGCGCCTCGAGCGGCTCGAGCCGCTGCTGGCGGGGAATACCGAGTAGGCGCTGGGCCCTGGGCGCTAGGTCCTGGGCTCCGGGGCCCAGACCCGCCTGCGCAGGTGCGTGGCGCCCGCGGCCACCAGCGCAAGCGTGAGCGGATCGAGCACGAAGCGCATGCGCTGGTTTTCGCCGGCCTCGAACAGCGTGCTCACCAGGAACACGTACAGGCACGTGAAGGCCATGAACAGCACGGTGCTCGCCTCGGGCGTCGCGGGGCGCCGTGCCACGACCAGCTGCCACATCACCACGAGCGCATAAGCGCCCGCGAAGATGTACGCGGCCAGAATCCCCACCCCGAGGCGCAACAGGTATGGCGTCCGCAGGTAGACCGCGCGCGTCACGAGCTCGTCGTACGCGCGCATCTGCTGCCGGTTCCGCTCGACGGGCGCATGGTCCGTCGACGGGTTGAAGAACAGCCAGACGGCGCCGCGCACGACGCGCAGATACGGGCCCGGCTCGTGGCGGATCGTCCACAGCGCGCCGTCCAGGTAGTGCCGCGACACCGGCAGGTAGCCCTTCGCGTGATAGTTCGGGCTGCCGCCGCTCTTCACGGCCCGATCGAGCACCGCGATGCCCGAGGCGGCTGGCAGCGGCATCACGGCGGCATACGCGTCGAGCGGCGAGAACGGCGGAAGCGCGGCCACCGGGTGCAGCGCGCCGCTCGCGACCAGCGCCTGACGCGCCGGCTCGTCCAGGTGCACGACGGTGCCGCGCGCCAGATTCATGCCCAGCCACGAGCTCGTGACCGGCGCGCCAAACAACAGCCCGTTCTTCGCGTACAGCAGCGCCACCAGCAGCAGCGGCACCGCCGCGCACCGACGCACGAGCCGGGGGCTGACGACAGCCACCAACCCGGCGACGATCGGCACCAGCCACACAATCTGGAAAATCGATCGCGCGAAAATCGCCGCGGCGGCCAGCGCGAAAAACGCGACGCCGGCGGCGGTCGACGCCCGCGCCACGAAGCGGTGCAGCGCCACCGCCATCCACACCAGCAGCGTCATCGTCAGGTATTCGTAGAACAGCCAGTTCTCGTAGAGGATCGTGGCGGGCAGCACCGTGAAGAGGCACGTGAGCACCACGCTGGCTCGCGCCGGTATGCGAAGGCTGGTGAGAAGCAGGAAAAGGCCGAATGCGGCGATCAGCCCCATCGCCAGAAACTGCGCGTGCATGAGGGTGCTGAACGCGCCTGCCGGCAGCTTGAGCGTCACGCCGAGCAGGATGTTGAAGAGCGGCGGTTGCGCGTGCGAATAGAACACGCTTTCGAGCAGGCGCGCCTGGAGCAGCGGCGGGTCGATGTACTGCCAGTACCACGTCAGCGGTGACACATCGAAGCGCACACCGGCGGCATACGCCGCGGCGCGCGAGGCGGCAAAGACGAGGGCAATAGTCGCGAACGCCGCCCCGCGGCCTGCGCCGGCGGACGTCCCGCGGCCCTGAGATAGCATGTATGCGAAGTATGCATCAGCAGCTGAACATGCTTGTCACGCACCTGACGACGGCGCAGCTCGAGGCCGGCCTCGATGAAATTCGGCGGTCGCCGGCCGATGCCGGCGCGCTGCAGCTGATCGTGAGGCGCCCGCGGGTCAACGAGCGCGAGGTGCTCGACGAGGCGCAGCTCGACCCCGTCGAGGGGCTGGTGGGGGACACCTGGCGCTTCCGCGGCAGCTCGCGCATGGCCGACAAGACCCAGCCGCATCCCGACATGCAGATCAACGTGATCAACGCGCGGCTGATCGCGCTGGTCGCGCAGGATCCGGCACGGTGGAAACTCGCCGGCGATCAGCTGTATCTGGATCTCGACCTGAGTCAGAAGAACCTGCCGCCCGGCACGCAGCTCGCGATTGGATCGGCGGTCATCGAAGTCACGCCGCAGCCGCACACCGGCTGCGGCAAGTTCGTCGAGCGTTTCGGCCTCGACGCGATGACGTTCGTGAACTCGCCGCTGGGACGCGAACTGTGCCTGCGCGGCATCAACGCGCGCGTGGTGCAGGGCGGCACCATCCGCCGCGGCGACGCCGCGCGCAAGCGCTGACGCTATTCGCGCTGGATGGCGTCGATGGTGGTGAGCCGCGACGCGCGCATCGCCGGATAGACCCCCGCGGCCAGGCCCACGCCCACCGCCGCAAGCACGGTGACCGCGACCGTCTCGAACGTGATCGCCGCCTGCATCGGCACGCCCGTCTTCGCGCGGATCAGCGCCGTCGTGAGGAACGCGGCGCTCAACCCCAGCGCCACGCCCGCCCCGGTTCCGGCGATGGAGATCGTCATCGATTCGACCAGAAACTGCCGCAGCACGTCGCGGCGCCGGGCGCCGACGGCCTTGCGGATGCCGATTTCGCGCGTGCGCTCGAGGATCGACGCCAGCAGCACGTTCATGATGCCGATGCCGCCGACCACCAGCGAGATGGCGGTGAAAGCGCCCATCAGCATCTTGAAGATCAGGATGCCCCGCGCCGCCTGCTCGAGCCGCTGCGGCCCGTGCGCCGCAACGATCACCTTGTCGCCCCACCCGGCCCGGGCCGCCGCGAAGGCGTCCACGTCGGTCTTGAGCGCCGGTACCTGCTGAATGTCGGCCACCGTCACGGCGATCAGGCGCGGACGCGGCGCGGCCGATGGCACCATCACGGCTTCCGCATGCGCGAACGGCACGATGACGCTGAAAATCGTGTCGGTTCGCGGTGACTTGCGCACGCCCGCGACGGTGAAGGCCACGGGGCCGATCGTCAGCGTCTCGCCGACGCTGCCGCCCGTCAGGCCCATGCTGTCGAGTTCCGTGGCCAGCCGCTCGTTGATCACCGCGACGCGCGCGTCGCCGCGGAGCTCCGCCTCGCTCAACGCGCGGCCTGCCGCCAGGTCGGCCGCCGCGCTCGCGGACGGCGCCTGATTGATGCCGAAACGCCCGATCACGTGCACGGCGCGCGTCCGCTGGCCCGGCGCGTCAATCGTGCCGGTGCCTTCCGTGCCGAGCATCACGCTCGCGCGCGTGCCCAGCGCCTCGGCCAGCTGCTGCGCATCCGCCTGCGTGAACATCGGATAGTTCGTCTGCGGCACGCGCAGGCCGTCGACGAGCCGATCGGTCTGCGGCCGCAGCACGATGGACGTGAGTCCTTCGCGCTCGATGGACTCGCGCGCGAGCCGTTCGCTGCCGTCAGCCAGCGCCAGCACCGCGGCGAGCGACGCGGCGCCCATGACGATGCCCAGCGTCGACAGCGTCGTCCGCAACGGGTTGAGCCGAAGGGTTTCGAAGGCGAGATGGATGGAGCTGCGAACGGCGGTCATTCGCATGCATTGACGTGATCCGCGGCGCGTACGTTCCGCAGTCGTCGGGATAAGATCAGAGGTGTGTCACGCGTCACGCTCGAGGTCTTCTCCGATTACGTCTGTCCCTTCTGCCGTCTGGGCGAGCCGGCCCTGCACGCGCTGCTTGCCGAGGCGCCCGACGTCGACGTCATCTGGCGCTCGTTCGAGCTGCGCCCGAACACGGTGCCCGCGCTCGATCCGAACGCCGAGTATCTCCATCGCGTCTGGGACGCGTCCGTTTATCCGCTCGCCGAAACGCTGGGCGTCAGCATGAAGCTGCCGCCCGTGCAGCCGCGCACGCGCCGCGCCCATGAGGCCGCGCACTGGGCGCGGTCGATCGGGCGCTTCGACGAGTACCACAGCGGTCTGCTCGCGGCGTTCTTCGAACGCGGCGAGGACATCGGCGACATCGACGTGCTGGTGGCGCTTGCAGCCTCCCTGGGACTGCCGCACGACGCGCTGCGCGCGGCGCTCGTCTCGCGCGCGTTCGAGCAGGCCGTGATTGACGATGAGGAGCTGGCGAAGCAGATGGACGTGGGCAGCGTGCCGGCCTTCATCGCGAACGGCCGCTTCGGCGTGATTGGCGTCCAGCCGGTCGAAGTGCTCCGCGACCTCATCGAGCGCGCGAGGGAAGCCGCCGACAGGCGATAATGGTCGGCTGTGCCACTCGTTACGCTCGACCACCTCTCCATCAGCTTCGGCCGCGACCTGCTGCTCGACGATGCGTCGCTGCAGATTGAGGAGGGCGAGCGTGTCGCGATCATCGGCCGGAACGGCACCGGCAAATCCACGCTGCTGAAAATCCTGTCGGGCGAGCTGCAGCCCGACGCCGGCGCCATCTGGCGCGCGCCCGGCGCCGAGGCGGCGCGGCTCGCGCAGGATGCGGGTGACGGGAAGAATTTCGCCCTCTCGGTTTTCGACGTCGTCGCCGGCGGCCTCGGCGACTTGAGTGCGCTCGTGGTCGCGTATCACCACGCGGCGCATGCCGTGGTGGACGATCCGTCCGAGAAGAACCTGGCCGAGCTCGGGCGGCGGCAGCACGAGCTCGAGGAGCGCGACGGCTGGAGCGTGGAGCAGCGCGTCGAGATGGTGCTCACGCGCCTGGGCCTCGACGCCGAGGCGGACTTCGGCTCGCTGTCGGGCGGGTGGCGGCGGCGCGTGCTGCTGGGCCGCGCGCTGGTGGCGCAGCCCGCGCTGCTGCTGCTCGACGAGCCGACCAATCACCTGGACGTCGAGACCATCGAGTGGCTGGAGCAGTTCCTGCTCGACTACACCGGCGCCGTCGTCATCGTCACGCACGACCGCGCGTTTCTGCAGCGGCTGGCGACGCGCATCGTGGAGCTCGATCGCGGGCGGCTGACGTCGTGGCCGGGCGATTATCAGTCGTTCCTCGAGAAGAAGACGGCGCTGCTCGAGAACGAGGCCATCGCCAACGCCAAGTTCGACAAGCTGCTGGCGCAGGAAGAGGTGTGGCTGCGCCGCGGCGTGAAGGCGCGGCGCACGCGCGATGAGGGGCGCGTCAAGGCGCTGATGGCCATGCGCGAGGCGCGCGCGGCGCGGCGCAATGAGATCGGCAACGTGCGGCTGCAGATCGACGCGGCCGATCGCACTGGCCAGGTGGTCTTCGAGGCGGACGGCATCTCGAAGGCGTATGGCGCCACGCCGGTCGTGAGCCGGTTCTCGACGCGCATCATGCGCGGCGATCGTGTCGGCCTGATCGGCCCGAACGGCGCGGGCAAGACCACGCTGCTGCGGATGCTCGTCGGCGAGCTGGAGCCCGACACCGGGGAGGTGCGCGCGGGGTCGAATGTGCAGATCGCCTACTTCGATCAGCAGCGCGAGCAGCTCGATCCGGAGCGGACGCTGGTCGACACCGTGGGCGACGGCAACGACACCGTGACGGTCGGCGGGCAGCCGCGTCATGTGCACGGCTATCTCGAGGACTTTCTGTTTCCGCCCGATCGCGCGCGGTCGAAGGTCAAGGCGCTGTCGGGCGGCGAGCGCAGCCGCCTGCTGCTCGCGCGCCTGTTCACCCGACCGGCCAATGTGCTGATTCTCGACGAGCCGACCAACGACCTCGACATCGAAACGCTGGAGCTCCTCGAAGAGCGGCTCGCCGAGTTTCAGGGCACCGTGCTCATCGTCAGCCACGATCGCAGGTTTCTCGACAACGTGGTGACCAGCACGCTGGCGTTCGAAGGACACGGGCGCATCGCGGAATATGTGGGCGGATATGAGGACTGGCTGCGCCAGCGGCCGGCTCCTGGTGGGGCAGCCGCGACGCCGGCTGCAAAACCCGCGGTTGCGGCCGTGAAGCCCGCTGCCGCCGCGGCGAAGCCTGCGCCCCGGTCCGCGCCGGCTGTCTCGAAGAAGAAGCTGACGTTCAAGGAACAGCGCGAGCTGGACGAACTGCCGGCGCGCATCGAGGCGCTGGAGCGGGAGGAGCGCGCGCTGCTCGAGCGCGCGGCGTCCCCGGACTTCTACAAAGAGGGCGCCGACGCCATCAAAGAGGTGCTGGCGCGCACCGAGCACGTCGCGCGCGAACGCGAGCAGGCGCTGGCGCGCTGGGTGGAGCTCTCCGACCGGGTTTAATCAACCCGGTTGAATTTTCCCGGTCGGGCGCATAGGATGCGCGCACTCCCCCGGAGGCTCCCATGATTTCTCTGACGTCACTCGCCGTGCCAATCCTGGTCGCGGCCGTCCTCGTGTTCATCGCCAGCGCCGTCCTTCACATGGTCATCGCTGCCTGGCACAAGGGCGATCTCGATCGCCTGCCGGATGAAGAGGGCGTCATGAACGCCCTGCGGCCGTTTGCGCTGCGGCCAGGCAACTACGCCATGCCCATGGCGTCGGGCATGGCCGACATGAAGGATCCCGCGTTCGTCGAAAAGATGACGCGCGGCCCCGTCGCGTTTCTCACGGTCGGTCCCAGCGCTCCACCGACGATGGGCCGGGAACTGTCGCTCTGGTTCGTCTACTGCGTGCTCGTCAGCGTGCTGGCGGCTGCCGTGGCCGCGCCGCTGCTGCATGCGGGTGAAGGCTTCCATGCCGTGCTGCACACGACGGGCCTCACCGCATTCGGCGCGTACGGTCTCGGCCTGATGCACGAGTCCATCTGGTGGCGCCGCAAGTGGAGCGCGACGATCAGGTCGATGATCGATGGCCTGATCTACGCGCTCATCACGGGCGCCGTGTTCGGCTGGCTGTGGCCCGCCTGACGGGCACCGGTGGCTGAAAGCCTCTGCCGGATCTGTCCGATCAGCGCGGCGCGCGTGCTGCGCCGGTCGGATGCGGGCATCATCGCCGTCCCCGAGGAAACGGTGCGGCCGGGCCACATCATGGTCGTGAGCGCCGCACACGCGGCGTCGTTCAGCGATCTGAAACCCGTCGAAGCCGACGCGTTCATGGCGCTCGTCGCGTCAGCGGCCAGGGCCGCCGAGCAGGCGAGCGGCGCCGAGCGGTATTACGTGGTCCGCATCGGCGACAAGAGGCCGCACCTGCATTTCCACCTCGTGCCGCGCGTCGAGGGCGAGCCCTCGCTGGCGCCGTTCGTCATCGGCGAACAGGGCTGGGCCAGCCACGCGCGCGACGCCGCCACGCCGCCGGTCGAACTGTTCGAAGAGGCGTTCGCGCGTCAGCTTCGGCTCGGGTCGGTGATCCATCGCGCCGTGGAGGACGCGGGCCGCCTGCCTCCATCCCTCGTGAGGCTCGGCCTTTCGCTGATGGTCTTGACCCTCGTGATGCTGGTGACGTGGCTGACGCTGGGGCCTGACTGGACCGGACCGCTCGGCCTGGCCGCGGGCATCGCGAGCGGCGAAGCCACCGGGGATCGCATGCGCGGGCGGCCGATACGGTGGTTCAGGGCGCTTGCCATGGGCACACTCTCGGCACTGTTGGCCACCGCGCTGATTCGCTGGCTGTGACCTGGACGCCATGTCCTTGATTTTCGAGTTGGCCGCCGATGAGGATGCGCCCGCGCTAACCGCGCTGCACAGCGCGGTTGCCGGCGAGCTGACGCGCGCCTTTGGCGAGGGCCACTGGTCGGCGAGCGCCTCGGAAGCCAGCGTGCGCCGCAACGTGGCCTCGTCGACCGTGATCGTGGCGCGCGACGCCGGCGGCATCGCCGGCACGCTGCGGCTGACGGCGAAGAAGCCGTGGGCGATTGACGTGGCGCGGTTTGCGAACGTGGAGGCGCCGCTGTATCTGGTCGACATGGCGGTGCGGCCATCGAGCCAGCGCAGCGGCATCGGGCGGCGGCTCGTGGAGCAGGGCAGCGCGATCGCTGCGGCGCAGGGCGCGGGCGCGCTCCGCCTCGACGCATACGACGCGCCGGCCGGGGCAGGCGGGTTTTATCAGAAGTGCGGCTTCACCGAAGTCGGGCGCGCGGTGTTCCGTGGCGTGCCGCTGGTGTATTTCGAGCGGGTGATCACGCAGGCCTGAAGGCCTGCGCTACCGCCGGGGCGCGGTGGGATCGAACGCCGCGACCTGCACCTTCTGGCCGCGGATCTTCGTTGCCCGCAGCGCCGCGATGATGTCGCGCATCTTCGACTCCGGCACCTCGACATACGACTCTTCATCGTCAATCTTGATGCGGCCGAGCAGGCTCGACTCGAGGCCGGTTTCACCCGAGATCGCGCCGACGAGATCGCCGGGCCGGAGTCCCGCGTTGGCCCCTGCGCCGATGCGCAGGATGCCGAACGGCTCGGGACGTCCGCGGCCGCGTTCCGGACGCTCGCCGCGCGGCGCACGCTCGGGGCGATCGCCCCGCTGCGGGCGATCGCTGCTGCCGGCGCGCTCGTAGCGCGCGGGCTCCTCCGGGGCGGGCGCGGGCGCGCCCGATCGGCCGCTGTCGTCGAGCATCGCCAGCGCCGCCGCCGCGATGTCAACGACGTCGAAGTCCTGCGCGAGCGTTTCCACAACCGCGCGCAGTTCCTTGAATTCGCCCTTGCCGAGTGTCGCGCGCAACGCCTCGACCGTTGCCGTCACGCGGCGCGCGCGCAGATCGGCAATCGTCGGCAGCGCCGCGATTTCCACGCGCTGGCGCGTGAGCGACTCGATGTTGCGCATCAGGCGCGACTGCCGCGGATCGACGATCGTGATCGCGACGCCCTCGCGCCCCGCGCGGCCCGTGCGGCCGATGCGGTGCACGTAGACCTCGGGCGACAGCGGCACGTCGAAGTTGACCACGTGCGAGACGTGCTCGATGTCGAGCCCGCGCGCGGCCACGTCGGTGGCCACCAGGATGTCCGCCTTCTGGCTGCGGAACAGGCCCATCACGCGGTCGCGCTGCTTCTGCAGCATGCCGCCGTGAATGGCCTGCGCGCCGTAGCCGTGCGCCTGCAGCGTTTCGGTGACCTCCTCGACCTCGAGCCGCGTGCGGCAGAAGACGATGGCCGACTGCGGATCTTCGTACTCGAGAATGCGATCGAGCGCCTGCATCTTCTGCGGACGCGAGACGACGTAGGCCGTCTGGCGAATCTTCGGCAGCTTGCCGACCGCCTGCTTCTCGGCGGCAATCGTCACGCGCGCCGGATCGGTCAGGTGCTTCGCGGCGATGGCCTGGATGCGCTTCGCGAACGTCGCCGCAAACAGCGCCGTCTGCTTCTCTTCGGGCGTCTGCTCGAGGATCGCTTCGAGATCATCGGCAAACCCCATGTCGAGCATCTCGTCCGCCTCGTCGAGCACCAGTACCTGCACGTTCGCGAGCGACAGCGTGCCGCGCTTCAGGTGATCGATGGCGCGCCCCGGCGTGGCGACCACGACGTCGGCGCCGCGACGCAGCGAGCGAATCTGCAGATCCATCGGGGCGCCGCCGTAGACGGGCACGATATTGAGGTTCTGCCCCTTGGCGTACTTGTGCGTCGCCTCGGCCACCTGCATGGCGAGCTCGCGCGTCGGCACCAGGATGAACCCGCGCGTCGTCCCGCGCTTGCCGCCTTCCTTGGCGAGCCGGTGCAGCATCGGCAGCACGAACGCGGCGGTCTTGCCGGTGCCGGTGCCGGCCTGGCCGAGGACGTCTTTGCCGGCGAGCAGCAGCGGAATCGCCTCGCGCTGGATGGGCGTCGGCTCTTCATAGCCGAGCGCGGTGACCGCGGAGACGAGCGAGGCCGTGAGGCCGAGTGACGAGAAGCCGGGGGTTTCGGGGTCTTTGGGTGCCATAAGGATTCGGATGCGCGACGCGCAACCTCCCATTATGAGCCCTTATCGCCCGATCGCGGCGTTAACTCGATCGAGTGGAAGAGCTTCGATGGTGCGTCCGTTGCCCGTGGTGGTGGTCGCCTTCAGCAGCGAGTTGTAGATCGCTTCTTCCGTCGCGTCGAGCACCGCCGTAAACAAGCGCGACACGCCGTCGGTGGGAAGCACGGTCCGTGCCTCGGGCGCCGACGCGCCCATCGTCACGCGCAGCGACGGATGCGTTGAGAACGCGATCGCGAAGTCGCCGCTGCCGTTGGAGTAGCTCGAGCCGGTGCGCGCCATCGCGAAGATGGCGCGCGCGGCGAGGCGCTTCAGATCGCGCGCGTCGAGCGGCGCGTCCGTTGCCACGACGATCATGCAACTTCCGTCTTCACTCACCGGCGCACCTGCCGCACCTGACCGCCCCGGTCCTGGAATCAGCGCGCCGTTGATGCGCAGCGCGCCGCCGTAGTTCGTCTGCACGAGCACGCCGACTGTCCAGTCGCCGGCTTTGCGCGACGACGTGCCGATGCCGCCTTTCCAGCCGAACGCCACCGTGCCGGTGCCGGCGCCCACCGCGCCCTCGAGCACCGCGCCGCTCGAGGCCTTCGTGATGGCTTCGACGACGTGGTGCGGGCGCACGTGCATGCCGCGGATGTCGTTGAGGCCGCCGTCGTTGGTTTCACCGACGAGCGCGTTGACCGACCGGACGTGGTCGTTGCCGGGCTGATCGAGCGTCCACCGGACGACGCCTTCGATGGCCGCGCCAACAGAGAGCGTGTTGGTGAGGATGATCGGCGACTCGATGGTGCCGAGCTCATCCACCTGTGGCGAGCCCGCCAGCTTGCCGAAGGCGTTCCCGATATACACCGCTCCGGCGACCTTCTCCTGAAACACGTTGCCCGCGTGCGGCACGATCGCCGTCACGCCCGTGCGAACGGACGTGCCGTCGACGAGTGTGACGTGCCCCACGCGCACGCCTTCCACGTCGGTGATGGCGTTGAGCGGCCCCGGCTGCAGGGTGCCGGGCGCGATGCCGAGGTCGCGGGCGCGCGGACGATCCTGGCTGGGCGCCGGCGCCGCCGCGGCGGTCAGCGAGACGAGGGCGGCCGTCGTAATCAGGATTCGCAGCATCATTTTGTGAATAATAGGCCGACCCGGAGGTCTTTCATGCACCATCGCCGCCTTTCCCGCGCCGCCGCCCTGTTCGTGGCCGCTGCGTTTGTCGCATCCACACCGCTCACCGTCCTTGCGCAGGCGCAGGCCCAGACGGCTCCAAGGCCGCGTGCCGCGGCCGCTGCCGCCGCGGCCAAGAAGCCGCTGTCGTACGACGCGTACGACTACTGGCGCGCGATTCAGGGCACGGAGCTGTCGCGCGACGGCGACTGGCTCGCCTACGCGCTCACCAGCGAAGCCGAAGACAGCGAGCTCATCGTCGTCAACCTGAAGACGAAGCAGCAGTTCAAGCAGGCGCGCGGAACGAATCCGTCGTTCACGCCTGACGGCAAGTTCGTGGTGTTCACGCTCGAGGCGCCGAAGGCGGAGGTCGAGAAGGCGCGGCGCGCCAATGCCAACCGCGGCGCGGCCGCGCGCGGCGGCGGCGAGGGCGGCGAGGCGAACGACGAGAACACGCCACGCAACGGCGCCGGCATGATGTCGCTGCCCGACGGCAAGGTCACGACGCTCGATCGCATCGGTACCATCCGCATGCCCGCCGAGTCGTCGGCCTGGGTGGCCTTTCATCGGCCGAGCGCGCGGGCAGGACGCGGCGGACGGCAGGGAGGCGCCGCGGGACGTGGCGGGCGCCAGGGCGGCGCGCCGGCCGCGGCCGAACCGGCGGCCGAAGGCGAAGCGCGCGGCACTCAGCCGCGCGAGAAGCGCAAGGACGCCGGCACCGATCTGATCGTTCGCAATCTCGCGACCGGTGAAGACACGACGATTGCGCTGGTCAATGAATTCGCGTGGTCGCGCGACGGCAAATATCTGGCCTACGCCGTGTCGTCGCCGAAGGCTGAAGAAGACGGTGCGTTCGTGCGCGACATGTCGACCGGTGCCGTCACGGCGCTGCACAAGGGCAAAGGCAACTACAAGAGCTTTGCGTTCGACGAGGCGGGCCGGCAGCTGGCGTTCCTGAGCGATCAGGCGGAGTACGACAAGGACGTGTCGCCGTATCGTCTCTATTACTGGAAGGCGGGCGAGGCCGCGGCCGCCGAGCTGGTGTCGGCGACCACGCCGGGCGTGCCGGCGGACATGGTCGTCAGCGACGACTTCGCGCCGCGCTTCAGCGATGACGGCCAGCGGCTCACGCTCGGCACCGCGCCGGCGCCGCCGAAGCCGCGCGATCCGGACGCGAAGGCGCCGATTGCCGTCGACCTGTGGCACTACAAGGATCCGATGCTGCAGCCGATGCAGCAGGTGCGCGCGAACCAGGAACGCAATCGCAACTACCGCGCCGTCGTGCACCTGGCCGACAAGCGCTTCGTGCAGCTTGCCGCGAAGGATCTGCCCGACGTCGACGTCGATCCGTACGATCCGTCGCACGCGCTCGGCACCTCGAGCCTGCCGTATCAGCAGGAGATCTCCTGGGATGCGACCTATAGCGACGTCTTCCTCGTCGACCTCAAGACGGGCGCCCGCACGAAGCTGCTGGAGCATGCGGGCGGCGGCGCCACGCGCTCACCGGGCGGCAAATACGTGCTCTATTTCGATCGCGACCAGGCGCAGTGGTTCACCTATCGCGTGGCCGACGGCGCGCGCGCGAATCTTACGGAGAAACTGCCCGTGAAGTTCGTGCAGGAAGATCACGACACGCCGAATCAGCCGGGCCCGTACGGATCGGCCGGCTGGACCGCCAACGACGGCTCCGTGCTGCTGTACGACCGCTACGACATCTGGGAAATCAAGCCGGATGGCACGGGCGCGCGCATGATCACCAACGGCGAGGGCCGCAAGCAGGGCCTGGAGTTCCGGTATCGGCGGCTGGATCCAGAGCAGCGCACGGTGCCGTCGAACGCGCCGCTGCTGCTGGCGGCCACCGACGAGCGCACGAAGGCGTCCGGCTTCTACCGCGTTCCGTTCACCGGTGCCGCGGCGCCCGCGAAGCTCGTGATGCTCGACAAGGCGTTCGGCGCGCCGACCAAGGCGCGCAATGGCGATCGCCTGGTGTTCACCGTGTCGCGCTTCGACGAGTTCCCCGACCTCTGGGTCAGCGACACGAACTTCGCGAAGATGGAGCGCATCTCCAACGCCAACCCGCAGCAGGAGGAATACAACTGGGGCAAGGCGGAGCTGATCGACTACATCAACGCGGACGGCAAGAAGCTGCGCGGCGTGCTCATCAAGCCGGAGGACTTCGATCCCTCGAAGAAATATCCGCTGATGGTCTATATCTACGAGCAGCTCACCGACGGGCTGCACTCGTACCGCCGCCCGAATCCCGGCCACAGCATCAACGTCTCGCGCTACGTCAGCAACGGCTACGTCGTGCTGCTGCCCGACATCATTTACGAGACGGGGTTCCCGGGCGAGGCGGCGGAGAAGTGCGTGATTCCCGCGGTCAACACCGTGGTGGCGATGAACTTCATCGATCCGAAGCGCATCGGCATCCAGGGCCACTCGTGGGGCGGCTATCAGATCACGCACCTGATCACGCGGACCAACATCTTCCGCGCCGTGCAGGGCGGCGCGTCGGTGGCCAACATGATCAGCGCATATGGCGGCATCCGCTGGGGCACCGGCATGTCGCGCGCGTTCCAGTACGAGAAGACGCAGAGCCGCATCGGCGCGCCGCCGTGGGACGAGCCGCTGAAGTTCATCGAGAACTCGCCGATCTTCTGGGTCGAGAAGGTGCAGACGCCGTACCTCACGATGCACAACGACGCCGACGATGCGGTGCCGTGGTATCAGGCGATTGAGTTCTTCAACGCGCTGCGGCGGCTGGGGAAGGAAGCGTACTTCTTCAACTACAACGGCGAGTTCCACGGGCTGCGCAACCGCGACAACCAGAAGCACTACACCGTGCACCTGGATGAATACTTCGATCACTTCCTGAAGGGCGCGCCCAAGCCCGACTGGATGGAGCACGGCGTGCCGTATCTCGAGCGCGGCACGCGCGACGTGTCCGACATGTTCAAGCGCAAGACGACGGCCGAGACGACGCCGTCGGGCGGCGTGAAGAAGTGAACGTACGGATTACGAGGCTCGATGCCTCGGTTCCGCTTCCCGCAAGGGAATCGTCTGGCGCCGCCGGGTTCGACCTGGCGGCGTCAGCCGACCTCACGATCCCCGCCGGGCAGATCGCGCTTGTCCCCACCGGGCTCGTCATCAAGGTGCCCGACGGCTACTTCCTCGGCATCTTCGCGCGCAGCAGCACGCCGCTGAAGCGCGGCCTCATGGTGGCCAACGGCGTCGGCGTGATCGACACCGACTATTGCGGACCGAAAGATGAAGTGAAGATTCAGGTGCTGAACTTCACGAACGCGCCGGTCGACGTCAAGCGCGGCGATCGCCTCGCGCAGGGCATCTTCCTGAAGTACACGGCGGCGGAGTGGGACGAAGGCGAGCCGATCGGCCCGACGCGGGGCGGGTTCGGATCGACGGGGTAATTGCAGGATCTGCTGATGGGTGATTCGTACATTGTTGCGTGATGACGCCTGAGGAAGTCGCGCCGTATAAGCGTGAAGCGAATGAGCTCGTTGCGATCTTTGTGGCCTCCCGCCGCACCGCGTCTGGCGGACGCTGACGTCTAATCGGCAAATCGCTCCTCAGCAACCCGACAACAATCCGGCAATCACCAATCCCCAATCGACCAATTTCTCAGGAATCCGCCGGTCACAGCCCAGCGTCCGTCGCGTAGGCCGCGGGCAACATCCAGACGGAAGGTCGGCCCGGTGCCGAGCAGGCGCAGGCGCAGGCCGGCGCCCGCGTCGATCTGATAATCCGACGCGCGGCTGTCGAGCAGCTGGTGGGCGCGGGCCGCGTCGGTGAAGAGCGCGACGTCGATCGAGGCAAGCGAGATGCGTGCGAGCGGCCGCGTCCACTCGGCCGTGCCGTACCAGAGCCGGCGGCCGAAGATCTGGCCGTCGCGCACGTTGATGGCGCCGCCGGTGACCAGCGGATGCGCGCGCAGCAGCGGCGCGCGGATGTGGCCGTCACCCGCGCCCGGCCACAGGAATCGCGGCGAGCGGCCGTGCACGCCTTCGGCGCCGCCGGTGAGATCGACGCGGCCGCCCGCGAACGGCGCGCTCGCGTGCGCGCGGCCGGTCAGGCGCGTCGCGCCGCCGCCGCCGATCCATCCTTCGGCGCCGATGTGCATGTCGAGCGACGAGCCGGCGGCGAGCAGGGCGCGCCCTGACACATACAGCTTCTTCTCGAGCGCGCCCGGCGCCACCGGCCAGCGTTCGAGCCCGACCCCCGCGCTCCATCCCAACCACGCTGACGTCCAGTCGGCGGCCTCGAACGCGGCGCGCTGCCACCGGGGCGCGACCGTGCCGGGGCCGCCCGCAAACGTCTCGCGCGCGTCGAAGCCGCTGATGCGCCAGGCGGCGCCGATCGGAAGCGGCGCGGGCGTGATCATCGCGACATCGATGCGCTCGAAGCCTTCGCGAAACCGCCACGAGCCATCGACCCGCTCGCCGCCGCCCACGAGATTGGTGAACGACACGCCGACGTCCCGCGAGAAGGGCGCGCGCGCGGCGGTGACGATCAGGTCGGCGACGCCCGGCATCCGCGAGCGCTCGACGATGGCCGCGTCGATTTGCGCGCGGCCGCTCGCGCGCGGCGCGTAGCTCACGCGCGACGAGGCGGCCGACGGCAGCAGCGACAACCGCCGCCGCGCGCGCCGCAACGCCGGCGCCGTGAGCCGCTCGCCCGGCGCGAGATCGATCAGCTGCCCGGCGGCGCGATACCGCGTGCGCCCGAGGCCGGCAATCTGCACCGTGTCGATGTCCGGCTTGCCCGCGCGATTCCACGCGTCGAGCGCGTCGAGGTCGCGATCCATCACGAACAGCGTCGTGCCCAGCGCGTCCCACGCGACCGCGTTGCCCGGATCCTGGTGCGTGGCGTTGGTCGAAACGCGCAGTGCTTCGGCAGTGTTCCCTTGCCCGAGCAGAGCCGCGACCCGCCCGGCCAGTTCCGGTTGTCCCACCGCGGTCGCATCAGCCTCGGCGGCATCGCCCGGCAGCACCAGCAACATCCAATAATTGGCCGCCTGCCACCGCCGCGCGAACTCCTCGCGTGCCATCGTCTGCGACGGCGCGATCGCCGGATCGTGGAAGTGCACGCGCGCCGCGTCCAGCGCCGTGACAACGACGTAGTGATAGCGGGAGGGGCGATCCTCGATGAGCGCGATGATCGGACGCCCGCGCGACAGATGCTGCCGCACGAGCGCCTCGCTGTCACCCGCGAGGCCGCCGCGCAGCGGAAACGCCTGCCAGCCACGCTGCTGCAAATCGCTCACGAGCGCGGTGGTGACGATGCCGTCCTGCGCGGGATCGATGAGCGGCGCGAACAGTTCCGGCTGCGCATCGGCCGCGCCCCAGTACCGCATCACCATGGCGGCGGCCGCGCCGCCGCACAACGCTTCGGTTTGGGGAAGGTACGGCACCGCGCGCGGCAGGGCGACGCCTTGCGCGGCGTGAAGGGTGGTGACGAGCGCGAGGAAGAGCGCGGGCATGAAAAAAGGCCCCATGACGCGCCGCCGGGGCGGCGCGCTCGGGGCCTCAAGTATCGCCGACGTCAGACTCAGGCGACGACGACGAGGATGATGATCAGCAGGGCAATGATGATCAGCCAGACCGAGAGCGTGATGGTCTGGCCGCCCGCGAGGGCGTCGTTCACCTGCTGCGCCTGCGCCGCGGCCTGCGCGAGCTCCTGGCCGTCGAGCGTGGCCACGGCCGCCTTGGCCTTATCGAGCGGCACGCCCGCCGCGTCGGCCGCCTTGCGGACTTCGTCGCGATCGAGGACGCCGAGAATCATCTGCCGATCGGCCTGCTTCTTCGCGGCATGATCGGCCGCGATCGCCGACAGGGTCTGGGCACTGGACGCCTGCGGCGCCTGGGCGGCCTGGCCGGCGAACGCCAGCGACGGCGCCACCATCACCGCGAGAAGAACCATCACTACCGTTGCACGGACTTTGCGCATCTGCTGCCTCCAGAAAGGTCCGCGGTCCAAATGGGACCGCGCCGGCTCAGCGGAGTGCACAAACGCTGCCATCGGCCTGTTTCAACCGGGGATGTTCAACCGGGTTGAATTTAGGGGCCCCAGCTGCCGGGCTTGTAGGGCAGGGGGGCGGGCGGGGCGTTCAGCAGCGGCTCGAACAGGTACCACGAGCGCTCCACCCAGTCGGCGCGGACGAACAGGGTTTGATCCCCCTGCAGCACGTCGCCGAGCAGCGTTTCATACGCCTCGGCCAGCGGCCCGAACGCGTCGGCGTATTTGAAGTCGAGGTGCTCCGGACGCACGCGGATGTGCTCGCCCGGCTCCTTGACGCCGAAGGTGAGCGCAAAGCCCTCCTGCGGCTGGATGTAGATCGTCAGGCGGTCGGGCGACACGTCACACCCGGGAATGCGGCTGAACAGGCGAACCGGCGCCGCCCTGAAGTGCACGTCGATGCGCGTCGATCGCTTCTGCAGCCGCTTGCCCGTGCGCAGCAGAAACGGCACGCCGTGCCAGCGCCAGTTGTCGAGCCGCGCCGTCACCGCGGCGTACGTCTCGGTGGCCGACTCCGGCGCCACACCCGGTTCACCGCGATAGCCGTCGTACTGGCCGAATACCGCGTCGCCCGCCGACAGGCGCGCCATCGATCGCAGCACCTTGACCTTCTCGTCGCGGATGGCTTCGGCGTCGAACGCCGCGGGCGGCTCCATCGCCACGTGACAGAGCAGCTGCATCAGGTGGTTCTGCAGCATGTCGCGCGCGGCGCCCGCGTGGTCGTAATAGCCGGCGCGCGTGCCGACGCCCACTTCCTCCGCCACCGAAATCGTCACCCGCTCCACGCGGTCGCGGTTCCACTGCGTCTCGAAGATCGGATTCGCGAAGCGGAACACCATCAGGTTCCGCACGGTCTCTTTGCCGAGATAGTGATCGATGCGATAGATCTGCGACTCGTCGTAGAACCGCTGCAGCAGCGCATTGAGCGCGCGCGCCGACGCCAGGTCGCGCCCGAACGGCTTCTCGACGACGATGCGCGTGACGCCGGCGCTCTTGTTGAGGCCTGCGGCGCCGAGGCCCTCGATCGTGGGCACGAACGCCTGCGGCGGCAGCGCGAGATAGAAGATGCGGTTGCCCGGCAGTCCGTGTTCGCGCTCGAGTGACTCGATGTCGGCCGCGATGCGCGCGAAATCGGACGGCGCGCCGTCGCCGATGGTCTGATAGTGCACCTGCGTGTCCAGAAACCGCGGCAGCACGTCCCGCGCAATCGCCCGGAACGCCGCATCGTCGGGATGCGGGTCGCGCGCGACGCCGAGCACGACGAACGGGCGGGGCAGCTCGCCGCGCGCGTCGAGCGCGCCCAGAGCGGGCAGCAGCTTGCGCCGGGTCAGATCGCCGGTGGCGCCGAGGATCACCAGCAGCGCCGGCGGCAGGCGTTCGGTCATTGATCCTTCTTGATGGCGTGCCCGCCGAACTCGTTGCGCAGGGCGGCCAGCATGCGGTACGCGTAGCTTTCGGTGTCGCGTGACTCGAGCCGCGCGATGAGCGAATGCGTGATCACCGGCGCGGGCATGTTCAGATCGATCGCCTCCTGCACGGTCCAGCGCCCCTCGCCCGAGTCATCCACCCACGGCGCGATGTCTTCGAGCGCCGCATCCTTCGCCAGCGCGCGTGCCGCCAGATCGAGCAGCCATGAGCGCACGACGCTGCCGTGCTGCCAGATGCCGGCAATCTGCGCGAGGTCCAGGTGCAGCGGCTCCTTGGCTTTCATGATCGCGAAGCCTTCCGCGAAGGCCTGCATCAACCCGTACTCGATGCCGTTGTGCACCATCTTGACGAAGTGGCCGGCGCCGGAAGGCCCGACGTGTCCCCAGCCGCGCGCCGCGGCGGGCGCCAACGCCTCGGCCACCGGCGTGAGGCGCCCGACGAACGCCTCGTCGCCGCCAAGCATCAGCGAATAGCCTTCGGCGCGGCCCCAGATGCCTCCGCTGACGCCGGCATCAACGAACCCGAAGCCGCGGGCGGCCAGGGCTTCCGCCCGGCGGATACTGTCGCGGTACCAGGAGTTCCCGCCGTCGATGATCAGATCGCCGGGGGCAAGCAGGGGCGTGAGTTGCTCGATCGTGGCGTCAACCGGCGCGCCGGCCGGCACCATCATCCAGACGGCGCGCGGCGTCTCGAGGGCGGCGACCATGGCATCGAGCGACGCCGCCGGCTCGATGCCGTCATCCTTCGCGCGCGCGATGGCCTCGGCGCTACGGTCGAAGCCGACGACGCGATGTCCGTGCTCGACGAGGCGGGCGGCCATGTTCGCGCCCATGCGCCCCAGTCCAATCATGCCGATGTTCATGTGCTGCCTTCCGAAAATATACGGATCGGCTTGTCAGGGCCGTGTCCGTTCCTTATACTGGCACGCAGTTCACGGGCAGCGACTCCCCCGATGCCACATAGAAGAGAAAAACTGCAGGACCTCCTGCTCGAGCTCCAGCGGGCGCACTCAGAATCCACCGGCATGACCGAGCAGGTCAGGCAGGAGCTCGCGGCAGCCATCCGCAGCGGCGAGCTCAGGCCCGTCGGCACCGCCGGCACCGCCCCTCGCAAAAAGAAGGCCGGTAAGAAAAAGCGTTAACGCGCCGCGTCGATCAATTGCGGCGTCGGCTTCACATCGGCGGCCTGCAGCATTCCATACACCGACAGCATCTGCGCGTGGCGCCGCACCAGCGCCGTTTCGGCCTCGCCGGCCGCGCCCCCGCCGCGCGCCGCGCGCATCCGCATGATTTCGTCGTATGCGACGTTGATCCGGTTGTACAGGTCGAGCGACAGATCGAACTGCAACTGCAGATCGGCCGCGCTGGCGGTGACGCGAGGGTCCATGCGCACGGTGAGGGGACGCTCGAGCGTGCGCCCCAGCGCCGTCAGCCGCACGGTGTAGGTGCCTGGCGGCACCCACGGCCCCTGCGGCAGCCGCGGCGTTCGCCCGGGCACGGCGGCAATCGGATACGAATAGGAGAACGCGCGCGGTGGCGCGTACTTCAGGTCCCACACGAAGCGCTGCAGGCCCTGCGCCGACGGCAGCGTTGACGGCGGCTCGACCCACCACGACGGAAAGTTCACGCGCGAGGCTTCGCCCTCCACCGTGTACGCCGGCGGATCGATGCTGCTGTAGCTTCGCACCACAACCCCCTTCGCATCGCGAATCTCGAGCGACACCCCGCTGCCGGGCCGTTTCAGCCAGTAGTCGATGATGGCGCCGTCCGGCGGATTCTCGCCGGTGGGCTCTTCCGGCGGCAGCGGCGTGTCCGTGTTCATGTTGTCGCGCACGCGCCACGCGGCCTGCGGCGCGAAGAGGAACGCATCCTGCGCCTTGCGCGCGTCCACGGCCTGGCGCAGCGGCGTCACGTTGTCGAGAATCCAGAACGATCGCCCATGCGTGCCGATCACCAGGTCGTCGTCCTTGACGATGAGATCGCGCACGGATGTGGCCGGCATGTTCAGCCGCAGCGACTGCCACGAGTCGCCATCGTCGGTGGAGACATAGACGGCCTGTTCGGTGCCTGCGTAGAGCAGCCCGCGTGTCTTCGGATCTTCGCGCACGGCGTTCACGGTGCCGCCGTCGGGGATGCCGTTGACGATACGTGTCCAGGATTTGCCGCCGTCGCGCGTGCGATAGATGTGCGGGCGGTGATCGTCGAGACGGATGGTGTTGATCGCGGCGTACGCGGTATCGCGATCGAAGTGCGACGCGTCCATCAGTGACACCTTGGCCCAGGGCTTCAGCGCGGGCGGCGTTACGTTTTGCCAGGTCTTGCCCCCGTCGCGCGTCACGTGAATCAGCCCGTCGTCGGTGCCGGCCCAGATGATCTGCTCGTCGATGTAGGACGGCGCGACGGTGTAGATGACGCCGCGGCGCTCGACGCGCGCCGCCGGCGTGCCGCGATATTTGCCGACGTTCTCTGGCACCTCCCACGTTTCGCGTGAGAGGTCGGGGCTGATTTCTTCCCACGTGTTGCCCTCGTCGTTCGTCTTCCACAGCACATTCGTGGCGTAGAACAGCGTCTTCGGATTGACGGGCGAGAACAGCACCGGCGCCGTGCGCAGCACGCGGGTGTTGCCGTCGCGCAGCGGGCGCGGCGTGATGTTCTGCAACTGGCGCGTGCGCCGATCGAAGCGTGTGGGCGTGCGGCCGCCGTAGATGATGTCGGGATTCAGCGGATCCGGCGCGACGTAGCCGTATTCGTCCACGCCAACGGTCTCCCAATCCTGCGCCGTGATCTGTCCCTTGTCGCCTCGGCTCTTGACGCACGCCGAGCCGCTTTCCTGCTGCCCGCTGCACACGCGATAGGGGAACGCGTTGTCGGCAATCACGTGATAGAACTGCGCGGTCGGCTGGTTGTACCAGCTGCTGAACGTCTCGCCGCCGTTGACGGTGACGATGGCGCCCTGGTCGGCGACAAACAGCATGATGTCGGGATTGATTGGGTTGATCCAGATGCGGTGATAGTCGTCGCCGCCGGGCGCGCCGCGCACGCTCGTGAACGTCTTGCCGCCGTCGGTGGACTTCCACGCGGCGATGCTGCCGGTGTACACGACCTCCGGATCCTTCGGATGCACCTTCACTTCCGCGAAGTCGGACGAGCGGCTCGTCACGCGCGCGTCGCTGTTCACCAGATACCAGCTCGCTCCCGCGTCATCCGATCGGTAGAGTCCACCCTTCTGGCGCGCTTCGACGGTCGCGAACAGGCGCGAGGGCAGGCTGGGCGCGATGGTCAGGCCGATGCGGCCGAGGCCGTCCGCTTCGAATGTGGGAATGCCCTTCATCATCGGCGTCCATGTCTTGCCGCCGTCGGTGCTCTTGTGAATGGCGCTGCCGGGGCCGGTGAACTGGCCGTTCTCCCAGGGTCCCTGACGTGCTTCCCACATGGCGGCGTAGAGGATGTCGGGATTGGACGGGTCCATCACGATGTCGACGCCGCCGGTGTCGGGATCGCGATAGAGGATTTTGTCGAACGACTTGCCGCCGTTGGTGGACTTGAAGATGCCGCGCTCTTCGTTGGGGCCGTACGGATGGCCGAGCGCCGCGACGTACAGCGTGTTCGGGTCGGTTGGGTGCACGACGATCTGCGGGATCTGCTGCGCGTCGCGCAGCGAGCCCAGATACGTCCACGTACGGCCGGCGTCGCTCGAGCGATACATGCCGTTGCCGGTGGAGAGGTCTGGCCGCTGCAGGCCTTCGCCGCTGCCGACGTAGATGACGTTCGGGTTCGACGGCGCGATGGCGATGGCACCCACCGATCCGGTCGGCGCGCCGTCGAAGATGGGCCGCCACGTGCGGCCGTAGTCGTTCGTCTTCCAGACGCCGCCGTTGACGGCGCCGATGTAGAACACGTTCGGCTGTGCGGGCACGCCCGCGGCCGCCTTGGTCCGGCTCGCCCGGAACGGCCCGATCATCCGCCACCGCATGGCGGTGGCAACGTCGACGGTGGGCACGGGCTGCAGCTGCGCGAGCAGCGCAGGCGCGGCCAGAGACGCAAAAACCAGGGCAGCAGCAAGTCTTTTCATTTCGTCAGGCTTCTGATGAGAGTGAGCACCATGTCGATGGCCACGGCGTTGTGGCCACCCTGCGGGATGATGACGTCGGCGTAGCGCTTGGTCGGCTCCACGAACTCGTTGTGCATCGGCTTGACTGTGCCCAGATACTGATCGACCACCGACTGCATCGTCCGTCCGCGCTCGGCGGTGTCGCGCTCGAGGCGGCGGATGAAGCGGATGTCTTCATCCGCGTCGACGAAGATCTTGATGTCCATCAGCTCGCGCAGCCGCTTGTCGGCGAACACGAGGATGCCTTCGACGATCAGCGCCGTGCGCGGCTCGAAATGTTCCGTGGCCGCCGCGCGCGCATGCCGCGTGAAGTCGTACACGGGCGCATCAATCGCCTGCCCGCTCTTCAGCTGCTGGACATGCTTTACCATCAGCCCCGTCTCGAGCGAGTCGGGATGGTCGTAGTTGAGCGCGGCGCGCTCTTCGAGGCGGAGCTCGGGATGGTCGCGATAGTAGCGGTCGTGATCGAGCACGGTCACGTGCTCGCCGCCGAGCGATTCGACGATACGGCGGACGACGGTGGTTTTGCCGGAGCCCGAACCGCCGGCGAGGCCGATGACGAGAGGCATCGGCGACTAGTCTAGCCCGGCGTGGGTCAGCGCGGTCCGTCAGCGCGCGATGCCGCGCATCATCCAGAGCTCGAACGCTGTCGACCCGGTTGAATACGTGACGGCGCGGCCGTCCGGGCGCAGGGCGACGCGGATGCGTCCGGGTTCGAGCGCGATCTTCATGTCGACAGGCGTGCCGCCGGCCGCCGCAATCCGCCAGAGATGAGGGTTCCAATTCTGGTCGATGAGCGCGTAGACCAGCTGTGTGGCATCGGCCGTCCAGTCCACGAAGAAAATGGAGCCCGCGCGAGGTTCTCTCAGAAGCTCACGGATCGTCCCGTCTTCCTCGCGTACGGCGAGCACGGTGTCCTTCCCGTGAATCTTCGAAAATGCGATGCGGCGGTCCACCGGCGAGGGCAACTGCTGCGTGACCTGCTCTCCAGGCGGCAACTGCAGCAGCACGCGCTGCCGGCCAGAGGCCAGGACTCGTTCGGTGATGGCGTCCCCGGTGGTCCACACGATCGATTCGCCGCCGCTCGTCCAGCCCGGCGACATGCCGAGCGCGTCTTCTTTACCGCGAGGCTCGGCCTTGACGAGCGCGGTGAGTTCACCCGTCTGCAGATCGAAGCGGTTGTACGCGAAGTACCCGTCGGCGCGTCTTCCGCGGATCAGCAGGCCGTGATTATCCGGCGCCCACCGTATGGCGGCGCCACCGAAAAACAACAGCGGCAGCGTCAGGTGACGGCGTGCGCCGTCCGTCGTCTGCATCGTGAGATACCCGCCGAGGTCGTACATGTTCATGCCGCGAATGGTGAAATGCGCGAGCGTCCGTCCGTCAGGCGACCATGCCGGGGAGCGGCGCGTGAAGGTCGCATCGCCACGCACCTCAACCGGCGGTCCGGCGGCCACGCCGGCGGCATCGATGGGGACGGTCCACAGCCGCTCTCGTTGTGTCTGAAGGGCGTAGTAATAATCCCCGTCCGCCGTGGTGCCAAACGGGGTGAGGTCCTCGGTGCCCGACGCGATGCGCTGCGGCGAGCCCGCGGCCCGACCGTCGCGCATGGGCACACGCCACAGATTGAACGTGCCGCCCCGGTTGCTGTTGACGAGCAGTGCGCTGCCGTCGAACGACCACACCGGTTGCTCTTCGCTGGACGTGCCGCCGGCCACTCGCGCGGGCGGTCCCGATCGATCAACCGGCGCAATAAAGATGTCCCGCTCGGGGCCCGCGCCCGTCACGGCGTCGTACGCCACGAACCGCCCGTCGGGCGAGAGACTCACGCGGCGCGGCAGCGGCGCCGCGAACGTCGCGACGTGCCGGGACTGGGAGCCGTTCGAGGCCATGGCCAGCATTTCCACTTGCCCATCGTCACGGTAAAGCATCGCGAGCAGCGTGGAGCCATCACGGGACCAGTCCACCGGCACGGCCCAGGCGCCTCTTGTTGAGAGAAGCGTGATGTCGGGCGATGGATCGAGGGCCCCTGCCGGCCATCGATCCCGTGTGTCGGCGATCCGGAGTTGCGCCGTATCGTCAGGCTTGAACGCTGTGTAGGCCAAGCGGCTGCCATCAGGGGAGAGGCGCAGGAAGTCGACGCGTTCCGCACGCGTCGAGCCGTCGACGACTTTGCGGCGGTCGGCCGTGCCGGTAGTCCAGAGCCATGCATGGCCGCTGGCATCGGTATAGGCGAAATAGCGGCCGTCCGAGGAAGGGCCGCCAATGGATGCGAATGGCGGCAGGGTCACGCGCGACGCCACAGCCGACGGCTCGCCCGCGGCTGGCAGCGGCGCCGAGGGCCAGGCACCCCAGGCCAGCGTGCCTACGATCGTCACGGCGGCCGCACCCAGCAGCCACGCTCTGCGCGACATGGTCGCCCGCCCGGTACTCGCACACGCGCGTCGAAATGCCCCCGCGCCTGCGTGCCGCGCGGCCGGATCGGGTTCGGTCGCCGTGTCGATCGCCTGGGCCAGCGAAACGGGGAGGTCGGGTCGCAGGGCGCGCAGACGCACGCGCTCCTTCTCCCGGTGCGCCTCGCGAATTTCGGCCGTCGACGCGCCGCGCACCGGATAGCCTCCTGTCAGCAGATGAAACAGCAGGACGCCGAGACTGTAAATATCGCTGGCGCGGCTCGCGGGCGCGCCGTTCAGCACTTCCGGCGCGAGATACAGCGGCGTGCCGGCCATCGCCACCGCATCGTCTGCCGCGCGTCCCGCGCCGAAGTCCATCAGCACGATGCGGCCGTTCTCATCGCGCATGACGTTCTGTGGCTTGATGTCGCGATGGAGCACGCCCGCCGCATGCACCGCGTCGAGCGCGGCGCACAGGTCCAGGCCGATCTGGCGCACGTCGTGCGCGCTCATTGGCCCGGCTTCGGCGGCCAGGGCGGCGAGCGTTCTGCCGTGAATGAACTCCATCACCAATCCGGTGCGCCCGTCGATGGGCTGCACGCCGAAGACGGTGACGACGTTGGGGTGGCGCACGCGGGCGAGCAGGCGGCCTTCTTCGCGCATGCGCGCCGCATCATCGGCAGCCGCGCGGGTGGAGAACAGCACCTTGATGGCGACGTCGCGGTGCAGCTCGTTGTCCCACGCGCGAAACACTTCACCGAACGTGCCGCGGCCCAGTGACGATGTGAGCGTGAGCGGGCCGACGCGCCAGGGGAAGCCCGGGGCAACGGTGGCGCGATCAGCCTCCTGCCCGGCGATCGATCGGTGGACGGACGCGAGGTCGGCGACGAGCCGAAGCTCGCCGGACACCGAGGCGATCGCGGGATCGGTGGCGGATGTCCAGTCGACGGGCCCGCCGTCGAGAATGGCAAAGGTGATGGCGTCGAGCGCGGGGTCGAGCGGCTCGTCGTCAGCCGGGCGCGGGTCCCTCACGCTTCATCTCCGCAATCAGCCGTACGAGGGCACGTTGCGCGGCCTTGCGCGCGGCGTCGGGCGACGGCTTGCCGAGCGCCGCGGCCATTTCTTCGTAGGAACATCCCAGCTCCAGTCGCGCCACCAGCGCGGCGCGATCGTCTTCGCGCAAGTGCGACAACGCCCGCTCGTAGCGCTCCGCGCCCTGACGCCCGATCGCCTGCTCGAGCGGTGACGGCGCCAGGTCGGGCGCCTGCGAATCCAGCACGGACGTCGCCCCGCGCCGATCGAACCGCCGCAGCTCGTCGCGAATGCGGTTCATCAACGCCTGCCGCAGGTACGCCTGCAGCGCGCCTTCGCCCCTGAATTCGAATCCGTCCAGTTTCTTAAACGTCTGAAGCAGGGTTTCCTGGACAAGGTCCTGCGTGTCGGCCATGTCGCGGGCCCATTTCGGCAGGCGCCCGCTCGCCCAGCGGCGCAGCGGCTTGAGGTAGCGGGCAAACAACTGCTCGAGCGCCTGCTCGTCGCCGCCGCGGGCACGTTCGAGCAGCAACAGGGTCTGGTCGGGCGCGTCCGGCATGGGGAGGTGGCGGATTCTAGCGCACCTCCGGCACGAGGCTGTCCGAAAAATCGCGGGTCAGCGTTTCTCTCTCATGAACCCGAGTCCGGGTTCGTCAACCAGAGGAGATGTGCATGATGGTCCGCAGAATGGTGTTGGTGTGTGTGTGTCTGGCCCTGATCGCGGCCGCCCCGGTGATGGCGCAGAAGAAGGGCAAGCCGGCGCCGGCACCAGCCCCGACTGGCGTGCCGGTGAGCGCCGAGCTCCGCTGCCCGCTGGCGGCCGATTGCATGACCGCGGAGCGGATCGACCGGATCGCGGGTGACGGGCTCGGGCCGTACGTCGGTAACGCGGCCGGCGAGGGCGCGTTCTTCAACGACAACAACAAGCTCGATATCCACTACACCACGAGCTACGGCCGCTCGATCGTGGCGGACTTCGGCGATCAGATCGCGAACGGCACCTGCATGACTACGGGCAGCTGCCGCAAGAATTTCAACTTCGCCGAGGTGCACGCGACGTCGTATCCGTCGATCACCAATCCCGTGGACGCCGCGCAGGAGCCTCTGCCCAACGGCTTCAACGACATTCCTGTCGGCGGATCGTCGAAGGCGCGCTTCAAGTTGGATTTCGCGGATCCCGCGGGCCGCGCGCTCATCTGGACGGTGCGGTACAACGCGGAGTTCTACCCCGGTTCCACCGATCTGACCGTGACGCGGACCAGCGAGAACACCTGGGTGGTGGAAGCCACGGCGAGCGATGTCGCGGAACTGGTGGCCATCAACACCGGCAAAGGCAAGCAGGTGATGACGCACGAAGGTTTCTACACCATGCCGTTCAAGATCACGGTCACGCGGTAGAGAGCGGCGCCTCCACAGCCAGGTTCGCCGGCCGGCACGCGGCCGGCGGCCTGGGGCGCGGCCTAATCGCGATCGCGGTCGGAGAAGCGGCGCGGATCGATTTCGCCGTGGTAGGGGATCTTGTCGGTGCGGCGCAGCATCTGGCCGAGACTGCCCGACGGCTGCGCGGCGCGCCAGATCAGAAAGACGACGGCCATGATGCCGATGGCCAGCACTGCACCGACGGAGTAGGTGAGAAAAGACATATCAGTCACGGTTGTCTCGAGAATGTGGTGCGGAAGAGAGGACTCGAACCTCCACCCGGTTGCCCGGACTAGCTCCTGAGGCTAGCGCGTCTGCCAATTCCGCCACTTCCGCACAAGAAGAGACGATCGCTCGGGGCAGAACCTCCAGTATATAACAGGTCGATCTCTCGCCGGAGTAGACTGATACCGTGGCACTTCGCAAGGGCGTCGGACTCATTCTCGGCCTGATTTTCGTGGCCGTGCTCATCTCGGCCGCGGGCATGGCCCTCATTTTCTTTGCCGCGCGCGGCGGTCCGGACATCCGCGACAACGCCACGCTGTTTTTGCCCATCGATCCGAACCTGTCGGAAATCGAGCCCGGCGGCGTGGTCAGCCAGTTCATCGGTGAGCAGCCCACGCTGCGCTCAGTCGTCGATTCGCTGCGCAAGGCCGCCGTCGATCGCCGCATCAAGAGCGTCGTCATCGTGCCGCGCGGCGGCGGCGCGCTCTGGGGCAAGGTCCAGGAAATCCGCGACGCGATTCTCGAGTTCCGCAAGTCGGGAAAGCCGATCATTGCCTATCTCGAATACGGCGCCGAGCAGGAGTATTACCTCGCGTCGGCGTGCGACAAGGTGTACCTGATGCCGGCGGCCGGCCTCGACCTGCGCGGCCTGGCCACGTACGAGCTGTTCCTGCGCGGCGCGCTCGACAAGATCGGCGCGTATCCCGACCTGATGCACATCGGCGACTACAAGACCGCCGCCAATACCTTCACGGAAAAAGGCTTCACCCCGGCGCACCGCGAGATGGCCGAGTCGCTCAACCGCGACCTCTACTCGCAGCTGCTGCGCGGCATCGGCGACGGCCGCCGCAAGTCCGAAGAGGAAGTACGCGCGCTGCTCGACCACGGGCCGTATCTCGCGCGCGACGCCGTCGCCGCGGGCCTGGTCGACGATGTGGCGTACGAGGACGAGCTCGACGACAAGTCGGATCTGGGCGGCGCGAAGCAGCGCATCGACGCCGACGACTACAGCAAGGTGGCGACGACCTCGCTCGGGCTCGATCGCGGCCCGAAGATCGCCGTCCTCTATCTGGTGGGCGTCATCGCCAGCGGCGAGAGCTCGTTCGATTCGCCCAACGGCGCCGTCACCGGGTCGGACACCGTCATCGAGTGGCTGCGCAAGGTGCGAGCCGACAACGCGGTGCGCGCCATCGTGCTGCGCATCGACAGTCCCGGCGGCTCGGCCGTCGCGTCCGACGTCATCTGGCGCGAAGTCATGCTCACGCGGCAGATCAAGCCGGTGATTGCGTCGATGGGCGATGTCGCCGCGTCAGGCGGCTACTACGTGGCCATGCCCGCGCACGCCATCGTCGCGCAGCCCGGCACTCTCACCGGATCGATCGGCGTGGTCGTCGGCAAGTTCGCGCTGGGCGGGACGATGGAGAAGCTGGGCGTGGGCGTGGAGGGCGTGGAGTCGGGCAAGTACGCCGGCATGCTCTCGCCGGTGCGTCCTTTCTCGCCGGAAGAGCGCGCGCGCGTGATGGAGCAGATGCAGGCGACATACGACACGTTCGTGGAGAAGGTCGCGGAATCACGGGCGAGCACGCCGGAAAAGATCGATGCGATTGCGCAGGGGCGCGTGTGGACCGGGCGCCAGGCGCGCGATCTCGGCCTGGTCGACGAGCTGGGCGGGCTGCGGGACGCGATTGCGCTCGCCAAGGCGCGCGCGAAGATCGATGCGGGGCGGCACGTCGAGCTCGACGTCTATCCGCCGCGCCGCAGCCTCTATGAACTGGTGGCGAATCCGTTCGGCGGCGCGGGCATGTTCAGCCGCGCCGAACTGGCCCGCGCGGCCGGCCCGCTCGGCGCGCTGTTCTTTCATCCGCGCGTCGCGGTGCTCCGCGAGGACCCGCGCGCCAAGGCCATCGAATCGCTGGCGATCCGCCTGCAGCTGTTCCGCTCAGGCGAACCGCTCACGCTGATGCCGAATGTGTTCGTTCACTGAAGGTTGCTGGTTGTCGGTTGCTGGTTGCTGGTAGGACAAAAAAAGCCGGCAGGGCGTTGTCCCTGCCGGCTCGCACCAACAACCAGAAACCAGAAACCAGCAACTACCGGTTGGCGAACAGCGCCTGCAACGTGTCTTCGTTGAGGTCGATCGTCATCTTCTGCTTGGCCTTCGTCATGTACGACGCGAAGAACTGGCCTTTGCGTTCCTGCAGCATCTGATCGCGCACTTGTGACTGCTCGGCCGCGAACTTCGCGGGGTCGATGGCCTGTTTGTCGGCGACGCGCAGGACGACCGTGCCGCGCTCGGTGGCAATCGGGTCGCTGACGCCGCCGGCGCCGAGGGCGAAGGCCGCGGTTTCCACCGGCGTGCTGACGCCGACTTCCGGGAACGCCGCGCCGCGCGCGACGAAGTCGCTCGACTGCACGGTGAGGCCGGCCGTCTTCGCCGCGGCGGCGAAGTTCGTCTTGAACGCGGCGGCCAGGGCCGACGCGCGCTCGCGCGCCATCGCCGACGCGCGCTCGTTGATCAGATCCTCGCGCGCGCGGTCGCGCACCTCACCCAGCGTGGCATCGTGCGCCGGCTGGATGTCGATCACGGTGATGAAGGCCGCGCCCTGCGGCGTGCGCAGCGCGTCGCTGACCTTGCCGCGCTCCATCTCGAACGCCTGCGCCGACACGTCGGGCGCGAAGCCCAGGCCCGGCACCGGTTCGGTTTTCGCGAACAGCGGCGAGTCGGCGGCCGTCAGGCCGCGCGCCTGCGCCACGCGGTCGATGTCGGACGGGTCGTCGATCTCCTTGTCGAGCTCCTCGACCAGGCGCTGCACTTCCTGCTGCGCGCGCTCCCACTTCAACTGATCCTGAATCTGCGCCGAGACGAGCTCGAACGGCTGCGTCGACGCCGGGCGCTTGCCCGTGGCGCGGATGATGTGAAAGCCGTACGGCGTCTTGACGAGATCGGTGGTCTGGCCGGCTTCGAGCGCGAACGCGGCGTCCTCGAATTCCTTCACCATGGCGCCGCGGCCGAAGAAGTCGAGATCGCCGCCCTTGGCCTTCGACACTTCGTCTTCGGAATACTGCGCCGCGAGCGCCGCGAAATCGCCGCCCGCCTTCACCTTCGCGAGCACCTGCTCGGCCTGCGCGCGCACGGCCGCTTCATCCTTGCCTTCGGTCTTGAGCAGGATGTGGCTCACGCGCACCTGTTCGGGCTGCTGATACTGCGTGATCTGCTCGGTGTAGCGCTGCCGCGCGTCCTGCTCCGTGACGGTGACGCGATCGCGCAGCGTGGCGGCGTCGACGTGCAGATAGCGCACGCGGCGCTTTTCGGGAATGCGGTACTTCGCCTTGTTGGCCTCGAAGTACGCCGCGATCTCGGCCTCGGTGGGCGTGAGGCCCGCCTTGTACGCGTCGGCGTTGAACAGCACGAGATCGACTTTCACCTTCTCGTTGCGCTTGCGGTACTCGGCGTCGACGTCGGCGTCGGTCACGGTGATCCACGCCGTCAGCGCGTCGCGCAGCTTGTCGGACTGAATCTGCCGCCGCATCTCGCGCTCGAAGTCTTCGACCGGAATCGGCGGCGCCTGCGCCGCGAGAATCTGCTTGTAGCGCTGGTCGCCGATGAACTGCCCGTTTTCCTGAAACGCCGGCAGCCGCAGGATGCGCTCGCGCAGCTCCGCGTCGGTGACGTCGATGTCGAGCCGATCGGCTTCGGCGAGCACCGCTTCCTCGTCGATCATCTGGCTGAGGATGCGCTGCTCGATGCCGAGCTGCTGCAGCATCTGATCGTTGAGATTGCCGCCGTACGCCTGCCGGTACGCCTGCACCTGCTGGTTGTAGGCGCGCTGGAAGTCGGCGACTTTGATGTCGCGGCCTTCGACCGTGGCCACCGTCGCGTTGGGCGCCGCGCTCGCGCTCTGCGGCGTCATGAAATCGGACGGGATGTACACCAACACAAACGTAACGACGACGAGGCCGAGGCTCCACTTGAGCCAGCCTTTGTGCCGGCGCATCCGATCGAGCATTGTCATGTCTTAGAAACCCTCAGAGAAAACACGATTATACTGCTGGTGCTGTTACCCCCACTGCCCTGGGGAGCGCCGAGGTTGCGGCGCGGGGCGCCAGGGGCCCCGTACGCGAGGCCGGGCGGGGTAGAGGGGACCCCCGCCGAACGCACATGCCGACCAAGGGCCGCGCCCGAGCGCGACGGAGAATCCCCCAACGAACGGGCCCGAGACGAACGGGCGGCGCCACCACGACGGTGCACGTGCGTCATGCCGGGCCGGCCAGCGCCGCCCTTACGGCCGCGCTTCGGCCGCTGGCCCGCTGGCGGGTGCGCCTGATGCCGGCCGACGGCCCGCTCGAAACGCGCGCCGCCGCCGACGGCGTGCTCTGGGAGCTCGGGCCGGGCAAGCCGCCCGACGCCCGCCGCGTCATGCGGCTCGCCGAGCGCATGCCCGTGGTGAGTTTCTCGCTGGATCCGGCGGCGCCGCCGGCCCTGGCGTCGCTCTCGCGGTCGCTGGGATTTTCGGCCCATGTCGCCCTCCCGCTCGATCGGAAAGTGCTGGCGGCGGCGTTCGGGATGCCTCCGGCGGCCGACCTGGCGGCGCGGCTCAAGCGGGTGCAGCGCCGGCTCTCTGCGACCGATACCACCGATCGCTTCATGCAGATCGTCGCGGCGGTCAATTCGCGGCGCGATCCGGCCGGCGTGGCCGCAGTCTTGCTCTCTCGGGCTCGTGCATGGCTGCCGATGCCGGAATGGGCGGTGCTCGCCACCGATTCGACCGGGGACACCCGGTGGCTGGCGGCCCGCGGAGGGAGCGAGCAGTCGCGCATGGCGGTTGAAGCGGTCGCCTCGCACGTGGCCCGCAGCGGCCGGCCGCTCGTGACGCGGCGGCTGGCGGGCGAAACGGACGTCGGCGCGGCGGTTGAGGCGGCGGCGATGGCCGTGCCCCTCTCCTGCGACAACCGCGTCGTGGCCGTGCTGGTGGGCATCGACCGGGGACGCTCGACGCCCCTGCCCCCCATGGCGGCGACGCTGCAGTCGTCGCGCGCCAACGTGCGGCGGATGCTGGAGCCCATCGCCTGCGCGCTCGACAGCGCGCTGCGTCTGGAGCGGGCCGAGGCGTTGTCGGTGACCGACGACCTGACGCAGCTCTATAACTCGCGCTTCATGCACGCGGTGCTGCGGCGCGAGACGAAACGCTCGTCGCGGTCGGGACAGAAGCTGTCGCTGCTGTTCATCGATCTCGACGGCTTCAAGACGGTGAACGACTCGCACGGCCATTTGTGCGGCAGCCGGGCGCTGGTCGAAGTGGGCGCGGTGATTCGCGCCTGCGCCCGTGAAACGGACGCCGTCGCGCGCTTCGGCGGCGACGAGTTCGCGGTGGTCCTGCCCGACACCGACGAAGCCGGCGCGAAGGCCGTGGCGGCCCGCGTCCGCGACCGCGTCGCGGGGCATGTGTTTCTGACGTCGCTCGGCCTCACGGTGCGGCTGACGGCGTCAATCGGCGTGGCCACGCACAACGATCCGAAGGCGTCGGCCGACGAGCTGCTGGCCGCCGCCGACGCCGCGATGTACTGGGTGAAAGGCCACGGGAAGAACGGCATCCACGTAGGAAAGGTACAGCTTTGAACTTCCGGTCAGCACTCTCTCTCTTCTCGAGCGATCTCGCCATCGACCTCGGCACCGCCAACACGTGCGTCTACGCACGCGGCAAGGGCATCGTGGTCAACGAGCCGTCGATCGTCGCCATCAACAAGATCAACGGCCGCATCGAAGCCGTGGGCAAGGACGCAAAGGACATGCTCGGGCGCACGCCCGGCAACATCGTCGCCATCAAGCCGATGAAGGACGGCGTCATCGCGGACTTCGAAGTCACCGAGAAGATGCTGACGTACTTCATCAAGAAGGCGCACAACCGCAACGTCTGGGTGCGCCCGCGCATCGTCATTGGCGTGCCGTCGGAGATCACGCAGGTCGAAAAGCGCGCGGTCAAGGACAGCGCGTACCGCGCGAAGGCCAGCGAGGTCTATCTGGTCGAAGAGGCCATGGCGGCCGCCATCGGCGCCGGCATGCCCATCACCGAGCCCTCAGGCAACATGATCGTGGACATCGGCGGCGGCACCACCGACATCGCCGTGATCTCGCTCGCCGGCATCGTCTACAGCAAGGCCGTGCGCGTGGCGGGCAACGAGATGGATGAGGCGATCATCCAGTACATCAAGCGCACGTACAACCTGCTGATCGGCGAGCGCACCGCCGAGCAGATCAAGATCGAGGTCGGCTCCGCGTTCCCGCTCGAGCAGCGCATGACGATGGAGATCAAGGGGCGCCATCTGATCGAAGGCGTGCCGAAGACCATCACGATCACCGACGAGGAAATCCGCGAGGCGCTCGCCGAGACGATCAACGTGATCGTCGACGCCGTGCGCGTGGCGCTCGAGCGCACCCCGCCGGAGCTGTCGGCCGACATCGTCGATCGCGGCATCGTGCTCACGGGCGGCGGGTCGCTCTTGAAGAACCTGGACAAGCGCCTGCGCGAGGAAACGGGCCTGCCGCTCGCGATGGCCGAAGATCCGCTGTCGTCGGTCGTCCTCGGCGCGGGCAAGATGCTCAGCGACTTCAACCTGCTCAGAAAGATCGCGATCGACTAAATCATTTGTTGATCTTTTGACTTGTTGACTTGTTGATTTGGATTTGACGCTTTGATGATTTGTCGACTTCCGGCTGCACTCCAAAATCAACAGATCGGCAGATTAACAGATCCAGGTCAACAAATCAGCAGATCAGCAGATCAACAAACTGATTTGGCATGCTAGATATCCGCCGCAGGACCGGCTATCTGTTCCTGATCGTAATGCTGGGTCACGTGATCCTCATCTCGGCGCAGGTGCAGGATCGCGGCGGCGCGCGGCTGCTGTCGGCGGTGACGTTCGGGCTGGTGTCGCGCATTCAGCTGGCGACGGCCGGCGGCGTCGACAAGGTGCGCGGCCTCTGGCACGGCTACGTCTGGCTGCAGGGCGCGCGGGCCGAGAACGAGCATCTGCGGCGCCAGGTCGTGGAGCTTGGCGGACAGCTCGAGGAACAGCGCGCGCGGGCGTCGCAGGTGGCGATGCTCGAGGAGGCGCTCAACCTTCGCAAGTCGCTGCCCATTGAAACCATCACCGCGCGCGTGATCGCGGGCGATCCCACACCGGGCTTTCCGGCCGTCACGATCGATCGCGGATCGGCCGACGGCCTGCGCGCCAACATGGCCGTCATCGCGCCCCGCGGCATCGTCGGCCGCATCTACGGCCGCGTCGAGGAGCATGCCGCGCAGGTGCAGCTGATCGTGGGCCGGAGCGCGGGCGCCGCTGCCTACCTGGAACGCACGGGCGCCGGCGGCAACGTGGTCGGCGGCTTCGAAGATCCGCCGCTGCGCCTGGACGATGTGCCCAATCTCGTCGACGTGCAGGTGGGCGATCTCGTGCTGACGTCGGGGCTCGACGGCATCTTTCCGCGCGGCTACACGATCGGCCGCGTCGAGCGCGCCCAGCGGGGCAGCGGCACCTATGAAGAGATCGCGGTGCGGCCGACGGTGGACTTTTCCAACCTGCGCTACGTGCTGGTGGTGACCACCGCGCCGTCGCCGCGATGGGCGGCCGAGGCGGACAGGCAGTGAGAACCATCGGGATCGTCCTGATCGTGGCGGCCGGGCTGGTGCTGCAGACGTCGCTGACGCGCTTTACGGTGGGCGGCGGGTGGGCGATCGACCTCGTCCTGGTGGCCGTGTGTTTCTGCGCGCTGGCGTGGGGGCCGGCGGCTGGGCTTCTGGCCGGCACGCTCGGCGGGCTGGCGCAGGACGCGCTCTCGGGCGGTGTGCTTGGGGTCGGCGGCTTCTCGAAGACCCTCGTCGGCTTTCTCGCCGGCGCCGTGGGCACCCAGTTCATCGTGGCGCAGTTCGTGCCCCGGCTGCTGGTCTTCATTGCCGGCACGTTCGTCCACCAGCTCGTCTTCTGGGGCCTCTACGCCCTCATCGAGCAGCGCCCAACGGCCGTGCCGTGGACGAGCGTGACCATGCAGGCGCTCATTAACGCCGCCATCGGCCTGGTGGTGTTCCAGATCATCGAGCTCGCGCCCGGGTTTGCGGCGCGCCGCAGAGCCCGCCGGTCGAGGTTGAGCAGTGGTGGACGCTGGTAAACATTGGTAACATAAGGTTTTAGGGGCACTTATGACGTCGCCTGCAGCACACGAAGATCGGCGCACGTTCTCCATCCGCCTCACCATCATCAAGGCGGGCGTCATCGTTGTGTTTTCGGCCCTCGCCGTGGCGTTCTGGTGGTTCCAGGTCGCGCGTCACGAGGAGTTCGCGGCCCGCGCCGACGCCAACGCCATTCGCGTCATCACGCTGCGCGCGCCGCGCGGCCCTTTGCTCGATCGCAACGGGCGCGTGATGGTCCAGAACCAGGAAGTCCAGAATATTTCCATCTCGCGCGAGCAGACCGAGGACATGGACGCGACGCTTGCGCTGCTTGCCGAGATCACCGGCGCCGATCCGGCGGCGATGCATGCCGAGATCGAGAAACACAAGCGGGAGCCCATCTATCGGCCGGTGCCGGTCATCGAGAACGCCTCGCGCGCGCAGATCGCGCGCGTGAAGGCGCGCCTGATCGAGCTGCCGGGTGTGATCATCGACGACATCCCGACGCGGCGGTATCCCGACAACTCCCTCGCGGCACATGTCTTCGGGTACGTCGGCGAGGTCAACGAGGCGCAGCTCGCGCGGCCCGAGTTCGCGACGCTCGAGCCGGGCGACATCGTGGGGCAGTCGGGTATCGAGCTCGCCCTGAATTCGCTGCTGATGGGCCGAGACGGGGCGCGCTACGTGGTGGTCGACAGCAAGGGACGCGAGATCGAGGAAGACGAGGCAAGCCTCCAGAATCCGGTCGACGGCAATCCCATCAAGCTCACCATCGACCTCGACATGCAGCTCGCGCTCGAGGCCGCCTTCCGCCACTACAACTACTGGGGCGCGGCGGCGTTCATCGATCCGAGCAACGGCGACGTGCTCGCGATGACGAGCCTGCCGGCGTACGACCCGAATGATTTCGCGGTCGGCATCGATCAGGCCACGTGGGACGCGCTCAACGAGGACGACCTGAAGCCGCTCAACAACCGGTTGATTCAGGGCACGTACCCGCCCGGCTCCACGTTCAAGATTCTGATGGCGGTGGTGGGCCTGCAGGAAGGCATCATTAACCCGTCGACGCGCGTGCACTGCAGCGGCGGCGGCGTGTTCTACGGGCGCTATTTCCAGTGTCACCGCCCGGGTGGGCACGGCAGCGTGGATCTGCGGCAGGCGATCCAGCAGTCATGCAACGTGTATTTCTACACGATTGGCGCAAAGCTCGGCGACAAGATCGACATCATTCACAAGTGGGCGGAAAGACTCGGACTGGTCGGCAAGACGGGGATCGATCTGCCGAATGAAGTGGCGAGCTTCATTGCGTCGAGCGAGTGGGCGAAGAAGACGCGCAAGGACGGCAGGTGGTATCCCGGCGAAACCGTCTCGGTGTCGATCGGCCAGGGCGCGGTGGCCGTGACGCCGATGGCGCTCGCGATGTTCGCGGCAACGATCGCCAATGGCGGCACGCTCTTCGAGCCGAACCTGGTGAAGGAAATCTTCGACGGCAGGGAGTGGAAGGCGGTCACGCGGCCGGATCCCAGGTCGGTCACCAAGATGGATCCCGAGCACGTCAAGGCGATTCACGAAGGCATGTGGATGGTCGTCAACGCCGGAGGCGGCACGGGCGGCCGGGCCCGCATGGAAGGCTACAACGTCGCCGGCAAGACCGGCACGGCGCAGGCGAACATCTCGCTCGAAAATCGCGCGCGGCTGCGCGGCGACGTCGCGAAGCGCTTCCGCGATCACGGCTGGTGGATTTTCTACGCGCCGTCGGACACGCCTGAAGTGGCCGGAGTCGTGTTCACCGAAAACTCCGAGCACGGCTACCTCGGCGCGCCCATCGCGAAGCACGTGCTCGAAACCTACTTCGCGAAGAAGGAAGGCCGCCCGCTGCCGACGCTCGCGCCGCTGCCAGGCGCCGTGCCGACCGCGCCCACGACACCCACCGCGCCCACCACGGGAGCCGGGGGACGGTGATCTTCGAACGCCGCCTGACCTTCCACATCGACTGGCCCCTGATCGGGGCCATCCTCGCGCTGTCCTGCATGGGCCTCGCGATGATCTATTCGACCACCTACGATCTCGGCTCCAATCAGGCCGGCCGCGAGTTCTGGACGCAGCTGCAGGCGCTGGTGCTCGGCATCATCCTGATGGCCGTCTGCATGTCGATCGACTATCGATCGCTCACGCAGCGGTCGCTGTTCATCTATGGCGGCGTCATCCTGCTGCTGGTGGCCGTCTTCTTCGTGGGCGTCGTCCGCGGCGGCTCGCGCCGGTGGATCCCGCTCGGGTTCTTCAACCTCCAGCCGTCGGAGTTCGGCCGCATCGCGGTGGCCATGGTGCTCGCCATGTATTTCGGCGAGAACCGCCGCGGCGCGCGCCTGTCGTCCGACCTGCTGGTCGGCGGCGTCTTCACGCTCATTCCGTTTCTGCTCATCGCCCGCCAGCCCGATCTCGGCACGGCCGCCACGCTGCTGCCGGTCTTCCTGGGCATCGTCTATCTCGCCGGTCTTCGCATGCGCCTGCTGGTGGTGGCGGCGATCATCGGCATCCTGTTGTCGCCGCTCGCCTGGTCGTACGCCCTCAAGCCGTACCAGAAGGAGCGCATCCAGACCTTCCTCGATCCCGAGCGCGACCCTCGCGGCGCCGGGTATCAGCAGATTCAAGCGCGGGTCACGGTTGGGTCGGGAGGCCTGACCGGCAAGGGGTTCCGCCAGGGCACCCAGGGCGGCTACGGGTTCCTGCCCGTCGCCCACAACGACTTCGTCTTTTCGGTGCTGGCAGAGGAGCACGGCTTCCTCGGCGTGCTCGTGGCGCTCGGCCTGTACCTCTTCGTGCTCCTTCGCAGCCTCGACGCGGCGCGTCTCGCGAAAGACAAGGTGGGGACCTATCTGGTCGTCGGCATTGTCTCGGGGTTTGCGTTCCAGGTGATGTACAACATCACCATGTCCGCGGGGCTGGCGCCCGTCAAAGGCCTGACCCTGCCGCTCATGAGTTACGGCGGATCGTCGCTGATTGCGACGTTCGCCGCGTTTGGTCTCATCCTGAACGTCAGGATGAGGAGATTTACTAACTAGGTTGCCGGTAACCGGTAGCCGGTTGCCGGTGTGAGCCGGCGGCCACGATCTTTCGCGTAGACGATGCTGCTGCTGTTCCTGACGCTTGCCGCCACGCTGGCCGCCCTTTCCGGCGCCGCGGGTGTCCTGCGCCCTGCAGCCGTACCGCTCCGCCGGAGCTTCCCGCATGAACAAGGAGATGATCGTCTCCTCGAATCCCCACGAAACACGCGTGGCCATTCTCGAGGACGACCTGGTTGCCGAGATTTTCGTCGAGCGCGAGCATCAGCGCGGCGTGGTCGGCAACATCTACAAGGGCCGGGTGTCGAAGGTGCTGCCCGGCATGCAGTCGGCCTTCGTTGACATCGGGCTCGAGCGCGACGCCTTCCTCTACGTCACCGACGTGATCAGCCCGGCCGAAGCGGTCGAGCGTTTCGAGACCGACGATGACGTGGACGGGCCGGTGGCCGGGGCCGTGCCCGACGCCGCCGACGCGGTGCAGGCGGCGCAGGCAGCCGCGGAAGACGCCGAGCAGGCCGAGACGGACGCCTCGGGCGACGTGGGCGAGCCGGCGCCGGAGTCGAACGGCGGCAACGGCGGCGGCCCCGTCGCCGGCGCGGGCGGCCGCGGCCGATCGCAGGCGGCCCGGCGCAACCAGGGCGGTGGAAAGCGCGAGAGTGCGGGCGAACCGCGAGCGACCGAGCCGGGGTTCGGGGCAGAGCCCCGAGGGGCGAAGCGCGAGGGAGCGGAGCGGGGCGTAGGGGCCCCGCGCGCGACCGAGCCGGGGTTCGGGGCAGAGCCCCGAAGAAAGATCGAGGAACTCCTCAAGGAAGGGCAGGAAATCCTCGTCCAGATCGTGAAGGAGCCGCTCGGCACGAAAGGCGCGCGCATCACGTCGCACCTGAGCCTGCCCGGCCGCTTCCTCGTCTTCATGCCGACGGTCGATCACGTCGGCGTCTCGCGCAAGATCGAATCGCGCGAGGAGCGCGGCCGGCTGCGCGGCCTCGTCAAGAGCTTCCGCCAGGAGCACGACTTCGGCGGCGGCGTCATCATCCGCACGGCCGCGGCCAGCCGTCCCGAGGCCGACATCAACTCCGACCTGGGCTACTTCCACGAGATCTGGAAAGAGATCCGCGTGAAGATGGACACGTCGCGCGCGCCCGCGGTGATTTACCGCGAGCAGTCGCTCGTGGCCAAGCTGCTGCGCGATCTGCTCAACGAGCAGTACTCGGCCATCCGCATCGACAACGAGCAGGAATACCGCCGCGTCGTCACGCTCATCGAGCGCTTCATGCCGGCCATGCTGCCGCGCATCAAGCACTACACGCGCGACTTTCCGATCTTCGAGGAATACGGCGTGCAGCAGGAAGTCGACAAGGCCCTGCGCAGCAAGGTGTGGCTCAAGTCGGGCGGCTACATCGTCATCAACCAAACCGAGGCGCTGGTCGCCATCGACGTCAACACCGGCCGGTACGTCGGCAAGAAGACGGGCCGGCTCGAAGACACGATTCTCAAGACCAACCTCGAAGCGGTGAAGGAAATCGTGCGGCAGATCCGGCTGCGCGATCTGGGCGGCATCATCGTGCTCGATCTGATCGACATGGAAGAGAAGAAGAACCGCCAGAAAGTCTTCCAGGCCGTCGAGCAGGAGCTGCGCAAGGATCGCGCGCCGTCGAAGGCCATCCAGGTGTCGGACTTCGGGCTGGTGATCGTCACGCGCAAGCGCGTGAAGCAGAGCCTCGAGCGCCAGCTCACCGAGCCGTGCCCGTACTGCGCCGGCTCGGGCACGATCAAGGCCACGTCGATGATCTGCTACGAAATCCTGACCGAGGTGCGCAAGATGACGCCCGATCTCGACGGCCAGGGCCTCGTGCTGCGCGTCAACCCCGACATCGCGCGCGCACTGCGCGAAGAAGAACGCGTCCTGTTCCGCGAGCTGCAGGACTCAGTCGGCCGCCACGTCACGCTCAAGTCGGACGGGCAGTTGCATCATGAGCAGTTCGACTTGATGGCCCTGTGAGGACATTGAAAAATGTAAATTGTAAGTTGTAAATTGCATTGCAGATTGTGCCATTGCGGCATTGAAAGTCCCGGAAATGCGCGGGCATGAAAGATGCCCTTGTGCCCGCGCATGACGCCTGAAGAACTTCGCGAACGCATCACCGCCTGGGCCGTCGACGTCGGTCATCTCATCAAGCCGCTGTTTCGGGAGTTCGAAACCCGCAACCGCGCCAGTCAACTCAAACGGGCAGCCGATTCCGCTGCCAGCAACTATCGCGCGGCATGTATCGCGCGCTCGCACCGGGAGTTTGTCGCCAAGCTCTCGATTGCGCTCGAAGAGGTTGACGAAGCCGTGGGATGGCTCGAGATGTCGCACCGCGAAGGCATCGAGGGCGGAGCCGTCACGGCGCGGGCACTGGACGAGGGGCGCCAGCTGGCCAGAATCCTCGCGGCGTCTCGCAACACGGCGCAGGCGCGCGAGGAGCAAAGCCGCAAGCGGCGCGGCAATGACCCAATGTCGCGATGACCAATGCAATTTACAATTTACAACTTACATTTTTCAATTAAACACAAAGGGCCGGCGGAAGCCGGCCCCTCGTGAGCGCGTCCGCGAACCTGCGCTAGTTGCCCTTGCCCTGATTCTGCGGCACGAGGTGCACCAGGAAGTGGTTGCCGTCGCGGTTGATCCAGACCCGGACGAACTCGTTGTTGCGCAGCATCTCGACCTTGCTGCGGTTGCGGCCCGGCGCCGGGTCGTTCGCCACGCCGGCGATTTCGGCCGCCGGCACGATGCTCACGACTTCCTTGCCCTTGACCGCGCCGCCCTGCGAGAACTCCACCCAGCGCTCGTAGTGCTCGGTGATGCCCGCCGCCGGCGGCTGGCCCTCGGCCGGCGTCAGGCGCACCGTGTAGGTGCCGGCGGGCAGCGCCTCGCCGTTGGCCATCGTGTTGAACCGGATGCGCACCGAGCCGAGCGCGAGCTCGCCCATCGGCACTTCGGGCGGCGTCGCCGCGCCCGTGCCGCCGACTTCGCCCGTGCGGGCCGGGTTGCCGCCGGTCGTCTGCTGTTGTGCTGCGAGAGCCGTCGTGGCTCCCAGGGTCGCAACCAATGCTGCGACGATGAATCGCGTCCTCATGATCGTCTGCCTCCTCAGAAGAATTTCTTCACGCCGACGGTCAGCGAAATCCCCGAAGGATCCGCCCGCCCGTCGTCCACGGCTACCCAGTCATACCGTCCCTCGAACTTCACCGTGGCCGTTCGAGTGACGAAGTAATCGATGCCGGCCCCGACCGTGAGACCGCCTTTGTGCTCGCTGTCGCCGATGTTGTCGCCGTTGTCCTTCTCCTGCAGGAACCAGACCCCGCCGCCCCCGGTGACGAACGGGTGCACCTTCCCGTACTCCCAGTTATAGAGCAAATCCAGCGCAAGCTTGATCTGCCGCTGGGAGTCCTCGTCCTCGCGTTCGAACGAGGGGTTGGCCCACCCAAGCGTAGTCCGGATGCCGGCGCGGGGAGTGAAATAGTACTCCCACAGGCCGTTGACGATGGGACCGGGCTCGAGATGATCGCCCGGAAAGAGAATGCCCGCGTCGACCCCGACCGCCATGGACTGCGAGTCGGGCACCCGGGCCTGGGCGCCTGCGGAAGCGGGCACCACGAGGAGCGCCGCCAGAACTGTCCATCCAATCCGTCTCATGCTGAGCTTCTGCCTCCGTGCGCGGGGAGCCGTTAACGGGACACCCGTAGCATCGAGGCCTGCTCTAGCAAGAGTCGGGCCGAGCTGGAGTAAATGGGGACGGGTCTAATTTTCGGCGAAAATCAGACCCGTCCCCGTTTACTTGCCGTTGAGAATGACGTCGCCCGAGAAGGATGTGGCGGTGACCCGCGCGCCGCCATCGCCGAAGGTGCCACGGACGGTGCGGCTGCGGCGGCTGACCTGGCTCTGCAGGCGCAGGGGGAGGCCCGACCGGACCTCTCCCGAGAAGGTGGACGCCTCCAGCTCGAAGCCGGTGCGATCGCCCAGCACGAGCCGGACGTCGCCCGAATGGGTCTTGAACTCGTAGCGGCCGGCCGGCGTGAAGGTGCCCGTGTATTCGACGTCGCCGCTCATGGTGTGCAGCGTCGCCTGGTCGCACTGCAGGTCCCGCCCGCGCACGGTGCCGCTGATGGACCCCAGCTCGATCCGCCGCACCTTGATCCCGCTGGCCGTCACGTTTCCGCTCGTGCTCGACAGGTTGACGACCGCGTCGTTCTGCGCCGAGATGAGCTCCACGTTGCCCGAAATGGTCTGCCCGTCGATTCGCTGGCCGGCGTCGCGCACGGTGATGTTGCCGCTGATCGTGTGGAGCGTCAGCTCGCCGCGGACCCCGCTCACGCTGATGCTGCCGGAGATGCTGTCGGTCTTGACGCGGGCGCCGGCCGGCATCACCACGCGGTAGGCCGTCTCGACGTTCAGATTCCGGCGCTGATTGCGCACGCGATTCTCGGGATAGACGGTGCGCACGTCGGCGCGTCCGGCCGACTCGGCCACTTCCACCCGCACCAGCGCGAGCTGCTCGCGCGCGTCGGTCTCGCTCGTGCCGCGCGCGCGCTTGGTGACCTCCACCGTGGCCGTGTCGCCGCGGCCGCCCGCGGTGATGGTGATGTCGCCGGAGATGTTGCGCAGCTCGAGCAGCCCGCCGGCGCCCAGCTTGAGCGTGTGCGTCTGCGGCGGCGCGACCTGCTCGACGCGGTTCTGATTGCGGTTGCCCTGATAGCGGCTGACCGTGCGCGCCGCGCGGCGCACCGATTCAACGGCTTCGCGCACGTCCTGCGCGACCGCGGCCTGACCCGCCTGCGCGGGCACGGCCGGCATCAGCAGCACGGCAACAATTGGGAGGAGAAACGCTCGTCTGTTCACCATGAATTCGCTCGTCGCGTCTTATGTGCCCGACAGGCGCGAGGCGCCGGCCTGGTTGCCGCGGCTGATTTCCCCGACCAGGGAAATCGTGCTCTGCAGCAGCGAAACTTTCTTGCGCAGCGCGTCGAACAGGCTCTCGCGCGCGACGACGCTTTCGGGCTGCGTCATCACGGCCTGGCGGCTTTCGACGATGGCCTCGTCGATCACCTCGAGATTCTTGTCGAGCGCCGCCGCCACGTTCGGATCGAGCGCGCCCTTCTGTTCGTTCGCCACCTGCTCGAGGCCCGCGATCGCCCGCGTATAGAGCTGCTCGGCGGCCTTGATGTCGTCCATGGCTCCTTGGACGAGGGCGTTGTCGCCCGCGTTGCCTGCCGCGGGCGCCTGCGGCGCGCGCGCGAGAATCACGTCGCTCGTCGTGTCGGTGGCGCGCCACGCGATCCAGCCGCCGCCCACCGCCACCGTCAGCACTGCGGCCGCCGCCAGCCAGTGGAACGACGATCGGCGCGCGCGCGCGAACGGCGCCTGGGGCAGCACCACGCCTTGCTCGCCGCGCCAGCGGCCCGCGAGCTGCAGCCAGACGTGATCGGGCGCCTCGATCGGATCGAGCGCCGACGCGCCGTCGGCGATCGCCGCGAGATCCGCCGCCAGCCCCCGGCACTCGGCGCAGCCCGCGAGATGCCGCTCGAGATCGCGCGCGATCACCGGATCGAGCGTCCCGTCGATCTGCTCCTGCAGCTGTTCTCTGGCGCGTTCGCACGTCATGACGTCACGACCCTGACAAAAACCGGCGCAGCTTCAGCCGCGCCTTGTGCACCTGCGACTTCGAGGTGCCTTCCGAAATGCCCAGCATCGCGGCCACTTCGCGGTGCTCGAACCCCTCCACGTCGTGCAGCAGGAACGCCGCGCGGCATCCCTGCGGCAGGCGCGCCACGGCGCGCTCCATGTCAATCTGCTGCACCGTGCCCACGACCGGTCCCGGCGACGGCGACGCCGGCTCCATCGCCTGGTCATCGTCGAGCGACGACGTCGCGTGGGTCATGCGCGCGGCCTTGCTGCGCAGGTGGTCCAGGCACAGATTCGTGGCGAGCCGGAACAGCCACGTGCTCAGCCGCGCATCGCCCCGATAGCTCTGCAGCTTGCGGTGCGCCGTCAGGAAAATCTCCTGCAGCATGTCCTCCGCATCGGTGCGGTTGCCGAGCATCCGCACCGTCAGGCTGAAGAGCCGCGACGAGTGCTCGCGATAGAGCGCCTCGAACGCGTCGAAGTCCCCGGCCCGGCAGCGCTCGGCCAGCGCCAGGTCTGCGCTATGGATGTTAGACGGAATCATCAGTATGCGGCGTTGCCGCGCCCGCACAGTCTGACGCAACTGCGGGCACGACGGTTCGCTCGCCCATTGTGAAAGGGGGAAGGGGAGAGGTTACAGGGGAAAGGGGACGCCAGGGAAAAGGACGAAGGGAAAGGACGAAGGGAAAGGACGAAGGGAAAGGACGAAGGGAAAGGACGAAGGGAAAGGACGAAGGGAAAGGACGAAGGGAAAGGAGCCGAGGAAGGGCCTTGCCCCTTCGCCTTTCACCCTTTCACCTTTCGGCCCCTTTGACCTCTCTCCTTTGACCTTTCCCCTCGTCCTCGTCCTCGTCCTCGTCCTCGTCCTGGTTGGCTTGGCCAGCGAATGCTGGCGAACCGCCGGATGCGGCCGTTGAGGACGATGATGCCTTCGGCGCGGAGGCGGTCGGCTTTGAGCTGCGGCTGGCCCCCGAAGCCCCCGAGCCGGCCGCCGGCGGCGACGACGCGGTGGGCCGGGAGCGACGGGTCCTGCAGCGTGCGCATCAGGGTGCCGACCGCGCGGTGCGCGCGCGGGCGGCCGGCGAGGGCGGCGATGTCGCCGTACGTGGCCACGCGGCCGCGGGGAATCTTCCGCACGGCCGCCGCGACGCGCTTCGCGAAGTCCGACCGTGAAGAGCCTGCGTTCAGAAGATGACTCGCAGCCCGATGCCGGCCTGCACGCCGCCGACGTCGACGTTCAACTCGCGCTCGCCCGGCGTGAACGGGAGCGACCCGTGCGTGTAGCGCACCACGCCGCCGGCGCCAAACGACCTGGCGAAGCGCCACGACACATCGACCATCGCGTTGAAGCCCAGCCCCGACGCCGACTCGTTGTCGATGTCGACGCCGCGGAACGTCGCGGTGTCGTACGGGTACTCCTGGTCGTAGAGCACGTCGTTCACGAAGCTCTGCTCGGCCTGGAAATACGACGCGCCGCCGCCGATGATGACCTGCAGCTTCGATCGCGACGGAATGAAATAGAGGAGGTTGGCGTGAATGGCCGTTTCCTTGCGCCGCAGGCCCGCGTCGCCGGTCACTTCGCGATGCTGATTGAAGTGAAAGGGATGCGGGATGCGCGCCGTCACCGTGCCGCCGCCATCGTTGCGCGATCCGGGCGCGTAGGTCGTGATGCCGGCGCCGAGGCCGAGATTGCGCCACACGCGGATGCCGACCGATCCGTCGAGGCCGATGGCCGGCTTCGACTCGAAGCTGGTCTCAATCGTGCCCTTCTCGACGAACTCCTGAAACTCCAGGCGGTCGTCGAACGAGCTCGACGTCGCCTGATAGATCCCGTTGGCCGAGATGAAGCCGCGGCTCGGCGCCGGGGCCTGGAAGGTGGTCTGCGCCGCGGCGTCCGCGCCCGCGAGGCAGAGGAGCACCGCGGTTGCGGCAGTCATGACTCTCACATCAACTCCTCGATGAAGCAGGGCGCCGGTCAGAACACACCCACGGCATCCCAGGCCTGGGCGATGGCGCGCTCGACGGCGCTGTTGGCGCCGTGCAGGTCGCGGGCGGCCTGCAGCGTCGCCGCGCGGGCCTGTGAAAAATTCGTGCTCGCCGTCATCAGCTGCGTGAACGCGCGATAGAAGGTCTTCTCGATCTGCTCGCGGTTCGCAAAGCCCACGCCCTGCACGGCCGCGCCGGTGCGCGGATGCGCGCCGCCCTCGACGGCCAGATGGAACGCCAGGTTCGCGATGCCCGAGTTGGTGTGCACGCCGCCGTTGTCGCCCGTGCCGGTAAACCGCACCGAGTAGTGATCGGGATCGCCGTACGACGCGGGGTTCGCCATGCTGCGAAGGCCGCCCGGCCGGATGACGTCTTCGCCGACGAGCCAGTCGCCGCGCAGGTTGCCGGTGCCGCGCTCCTGGAAGAAGAACTCCGCGGCGGCGCCCATCATGTCGGAGAAGGCCTCGTTGAGCGCGCCCGACTCGTTCTGGTAAATCAGATCCGACGTGTACTCCGTGACGCCGTGCGTCAGCTCGTGCGCGACGATGTCGAGCGCGCCCGCGACGTAGTCCCAGTACTGGCCGCCGGCCGTGAAGCCGGCCGGCAGGCCCTCGCCGTACACCATCACGCCGTCGCCGAAGTACGCCGCGTTCAGATAGAACAGCCCGATGAGGAACGGCGACGCCGTCCTGATGTCGTCGCGGCGCACCGGGTGTACGAGCGACAGGATGCGGATGTTGTTGTCGTTGAGGCCGCGGCGCCCGAACCGCTTGAAGTAGTAGTCGTACGTGAAGCCCGCATACGCGTGCGCGTCGACCGCCGCCCCATCGGTCCACACATTGTCATCGTCGCTCGCGAGGTCGGCGGTGCCGAGCGACAGCTGGCCGTTGAGGAACGACAGCGTGCGGTTGATGTTGCCCTTCATGTCGAAGGTGAGGATGTCGGGCGGGCGCAGCTCGTCGCGCGTGATGAAGCGCGGGCTGTTGGGCGCCACGCTCATCTTCTTTTCATCGCCGAGCACGCCGGTGCCGCGGCCGACCGCGCTCTGCGTCTTCATCTCGTTGCGCGCCTTCACCAGGGCGCCGGTGTCGGCGTCGATGAAGTAGGCCATCAGGCCGGCGGTCGGCGACATGACGCGCTGATGCCAGACGAGCGCGAAGCCCGTCGCGGGCGGATCGCGCGGCAGCACGAGCAGCTCGGGCTGGCGCGACTCGCCGAGCGCCGCGCCGCCGAGCGCTTCGATGCGCCGTTTCGCGTCGGCCTGCGAAAGCGCGGGGCTGGTATCGACGGCGATCTGGTCGTAGAGCGTGCCGAACACCGACAGCGTCTGGCCCAGCGCGTTGCGCTGCCGCGCGAGGTCGGCGCCGTACACGCGCACGCCCTGGAAGTACTGGTCGAACCGCTCGTGCGTGCGGCCCGCCACGAGCGTGTCTTCGCGGACGCTGCGGCGGCGCAGATCGCCCGATCGAATGTCGGCGGCCATGCGCCGATCCCATGCGCGCAGCGCGCCCAGGCCGCGCGGCGTGACGCGTGTCTCCTGCGCCAACGCCGGCACGGCGGCCGAGATGACCAGCGTGGAACATGCCAGGGTGAAGAAGACGAACAGACGGAATCCAGTAAGCCGCACGAACACCTCCGGCGACAGGCGCGAGCTATTTCACGGCCGCATCCAGGCTGCGGCCGTACGGACGATCGAGCGCGACGCCGGTCAGCCGCGACCACGTCGCGGCAATGTCGAGCGGCGAGGCCGGCCCCTCGAATCGGCCGGCCTTGAACGGACTGCCAAACAGGATAACCGGGACGCGGCGATCGTAGTCCCAATACGTGCCGTGCGAGGCCGCATCGCTGGACGCGGTGAAGTGTTCGCGGAGCAGCACCGTCAGATCGCCGGATCGCTCCGGGTGATAGCTCAGCCGGGCGCTCGCAATCAGTGGATCCGCCGTCGCCGATGCTGCCGCCCAGTCTCCGGCGGTCATGACGCGCAGGACCGCGGGAATGGCTTCGATCGCCGTGCGCAGCGCCGCCTGGGCGGCCGGATCGCCGGCGAGCCGCGTGCGCGACGCCTCGGTCAGGTAGTAGTCGGTATAGAGATCATGCTCGACATGCGTGCCGTCGACGCCCCAGGCCTTGTCGAGCACCTCGTCGATCACGCGCGCCACGGCGCCCCGGGCCAGACGCCCGCCCTGCGGCCCCAGATCTTCCGGCACCTCGCCCACGCCATGGTCGGCGCTGAGCGCCACGACATAGTTGGCGCGCCCGACCTTCGCGTCGAGATGCGCCAGCAGCCGCCCGATCGTCTCGTCGGCCCGCACGAGCATGTCCTGTACTTCGTGGCTGTTGGGCCCGAATTTGTGGCCCACCAGATCGAGCGCCGAGAAGCTGACGCCGAGGTAGTCCGTGCCCTCGCGCTGGCCGAGCGCCATGGCGTCGATCGCGGCGATGGCCATGTCGGCGAGATACGCGTCGCTGTACGGCCCGCGCGTCCACCGGTCGTAAAACTCCGTGGTGGCCGTGCCTGTGTCCGATAGCTTGTGCGGGAACTCCGCCGTCCAGCCGCGCGTCGGCCGCGCCCCTTGCTCATTGTCGGTGCCGAGATACGCAGACGCCGGGCGCGCGCGCGTCCATTCCGCCGACACCAGCGCCTCGATTGGATGGGCCTCGAGCCACGGCGTGAGCCACGCAGGGTTGCCGAAGGCGGACGATGAGGCGAACGTGCCGCCATCGAACCACACGACCATGTCGCCGGTGTGGCCGGCCAGGCCGACGGCCGATCGCGCCTTCAACGACACGGTCACCACGCGCGCGGCCTCGGGCGCCTGCGACGCGTCGAGCCGCTCGGCAAACGTCTGCGTGATCATGCGGCGGCCGCTGTTGCGGCCCGTGACCGGGCGCGTGAAACCGACCGGCGTCACCGAAGGATCGTTGGCACACGCCACGCGCCGGCGGGTCTCGCGGTCGTACCACTCGTTGAGGATCATGCCGTGCACGGCGGGCACCGTGCCGGTGCCGATCGACGCGTGCCCCGCGCACGTGACCGTGCCTGTGTACGGATAGCGCGCTTCGGTGAAGTGCGCGCCTTCCGTGATCAGCCGGCGCAGCCCTGCGGTCCATTGCCCGCCATAGCGGTCGATGTAGCCGGCGCGCATCTGATCGATGACCAGCTGCACGATCAGTTTCGGGCGGGCCGCGGGCGCAGACGGCGTCTGCGCGGGACGAGCGGCGCCGGCGGCGCACCCCGCCGCAACGGCCGCCAGCGCGGCGAGGATTCCAGGCGTGCGAAAGAGACGTGTCATCGTCGGATCAGGGGCGCGAAACAAATGGCGGCGAAGATGAGATCGAACGACGCGCCGCCAACGGCCAGCCAGCGCGGCGCCAGGACGGGGAGCAGTCCCGGGCGATGCGCGATGTCGATGAGCGCGTGCGCGGCAAAGGCCGCCGCGAGCAGGGCCAGCGCCGCGCGCGGCTCGCGCAGATGGGCCAGCAAGGCCGCGCCCGCGAACGCGCCGGCGATGGCCACATCGGCCGAGGCGCCGGGCGTGGCGTCGGCCGACGCCGCGAGCCCCGCGTACACCGCCGCCGTCAGCGCCAGCAGCGTCGAGGCCGCCTGACTGAGCCGCAGCTCGCCGACGATGCGCTCGGGCGACGCCGCCGGCATTCTGGTGAGCCGCCACGCGAACCACCCGAGGGCCGACGCGAACATCAGGCCCATCACGAGAAAGTACAGCGCGACCTGGTTCGTCACCCGAAGCGAGTATACCTATTCAAGTAAACGCAGGGGATCGAGTCCGACGCTTGCGGGATCGACGACCGACGCCACCGTGATGTCCGCCGCCGCGCCGTCCCAGAGCTCGAGGTCCTCGACGCCGGCCGCGCGCGTGCCGTCGGCGTTGAGCACAACGCGCACGCGCGGCCGCTCCGGCACCGGCGCATGAATGGCGGTGACCACGGCCATGCGGCCGTCGCCGAGCGCGATGAGGGTGCCGGGCGGATAGATGCCCATCAGCTGCACGAACCGGCGCACGAGGTGCTGGTCGAACTGCATGCCGTCATTGCGCTTCAGCACCGCGAGGATGCGATCGGTGGGGAAGGCCTCCTGATACTCGCGCTGCGAGCGCATGGCGTCGTACACGTCGGCGATGCTGCACAGCATCGTCGCGAGGTTGAGCGTCTCGCGGCGCACGCCGTCGGGATAGCCCTGGCCGTCGAGGCGCAGGTGGTGCTCGAAGGCGACGACGGGTGAGAGCGCGGGCATTTCGGGTGTCTGCCGCAGCAGCGCCGCGCCATCGATGGTGTGCCGCTTCATGATCTGAAACTCGCGGTCGTCGAGTTTCGACGGCTTGTTGAGGATGTCCTTCGGCGTCTTCACCTTGCCGATGTCGTGCATGAGCGCGGCCAGCCCGAACTCGCGGAGCAGGCGGCCTTCGATGCCGAGCGCGCGCGCCTGCGCCATCGTGAGAATCGACACATTCACCATGTGCGTGAACGTGTAGTTGTCGTATTTCTTCATCGCGGCCAGCGCGACCAGCGCCGTGCGGTTCTCGGTGACGGCATCGGCGAGGTTGTCGATCGAGGCCGCGGCCACCTTGACGTCGGGCCGGCCTTCGGTGAGCGCCGATTCCCAGACGTTTTCGGCCTGCGCGACCGCGTCGCCGTACAAACGCGCGAGCGTGGCGCGCTCGCCCCCGCCGGCCGCGGGCGTGTCATCGTCGCTCGCGAGCCTGCCGATGCGGATGTTCGGCGAGTTGAGCATGAGGGCGGCGTCCTTGCCGGCGATCGACCGGCCAAGCGCGGCGATGAACGTTTCGAGCTCGGGAGCCGTGACGCCGCGGGCGATGGCGATGCGCTCGATGCCGGCACGTGTGAGGCGATCGATCAGCTCGCCCATCTGGCCGGCCAGCCGCGGCAGCGGCGTGTCGCCGACGACCACCTGGCCGGCGACCAGCCCGATGACGGCGGTGGGCGCGTGCTGATGGAGCGTGGCGAGGGCCGCGGCCAGCGCGGCCATCTGCCGCGCCACGAGCGGATGCGTGGGCGCGTACAGCTGCACGGCGCGAAGGCCGCTCGCCAGGCGCCGGACCAGTTCTTCGGACGCCGCCAGCACCTGCTCGTTCATGTCTGCCTCCGCGCGAGGGCATGCCGCGCGGGCCCCGCGCCCTTCCCGCCGCGCGCGACGGCGGCCTCGAGTGCCGCGCGCGCCTCGGGCGTGCCGACGGCCGCGAGCGCGTCGGCCGCATGCGCGCGCACC
>JAKFEY010000042.1:0-73687 GCA_036675475.1 Vicinamibacterales bacterium | reverse complement strand
CAACCTGGCGCGTCCCGGCGGCCTGGGCGCGCGCCCCGGCATGCCCTCGTCGCGTCCGCCGCTTGGCGGCCCGCGCCCGCTGCCGTCGCAGCCGGTGCGTCCCTCGTCGCCGCCGCGTCCCGGCATGCCCGGTCCGCGTCCACCCTATCCGGGACAGCGTCCCGGCGGCTTCCGCCCGTCCTGGCAGCAGCGCTCGACGGGTGGACCGAAGCGCTCGCGCGACGACCGCGGCTCGTCGGCCGTCGCCGCGCCGCCGCCTCCGCCCATTACGCGCAGCGTGACGCTGGCCGAAGGCATGACCGTGAAGGATCTCGCCGACAAGCTCGACGTGAAGGTGAAGGACGTCATGCTCAAACTCATGCAGAAGCGCATGATGATGACGATCAACACCACGCTCGACACCGACACCGCGCAGATGATCGCGCGCGAGTTCGGCGCCGACGTCGAGATGCGCACGTTCGAGGAAGAGCTCACCGAGGAGGCGAAGGCCGAATCGAACCCCGAGAACATGGTGGTGCGCGCGCCGGTGGTCACCGTCATGGGGCACGTCGACCACGGCAAGACCTCGCTGCTCGATGCGATCCGCGAAGCGCGCGTCGCCGAGCGCGAAGCCGGCGGCATCACGCAGCACATCGGCGCGTACGCCGTGCAGGTGCCCGCGCCCGACGGCAACGGCGAGCGCAAGGTCGTCTTCCTCGACACGCCCGGCCACGAAGCCTTCACGATGATGCGCGCCCGCGGCGCCCGCGTCACCGACGTCGTCATCCTCGTGGTGGCGGCCGACGATGGCGTCATGCCCCAGACGCGTGAAGCCATCGATCACGCGAAAGCGGCAGGCGTGCCGATGATCGTGGCGATCAACAAGATCGACAAGCCTGGCGCGAACCCGGAGCGCGTCAAGCGCGAGCTCACCGACCTCGGCTACATGCCCGAGGAATGGGGCGGACAGACCGTCATGGTCGAAGTGTCCGCGAAGAAGAAGCAGAACCTCGAGCAGCTGATCGAGATGGTGCTGCTCGTCACCGACATCGGCGAGCACAAGGCCGACCCGTCGCGGTACGCGACCGGCACGGTGATCGAAGCGAAGATCGATCGCGGCCGCGGCCCCGTGGCCACGGTGCTCGTGCAGAACGGCACGCTGAAGGTCGGCGACGACTTCCTCGCGGGCACGGTGGTCGGGCGCGTGCGCGCGCTGATTGACGACCGCGGCCGGCAGGTGAAGCAGGCGCCGCCGTCGACGCCGGTGGAAGTGCTCGGTCTCACGAGCCTGCCCTCCCCCGGCGATACGTTCCAGGCGGTCGAGGACACGGCGAAGGCGCGGCAGATCGCGCAGTTCCGCCAGTCGCAGGCCAAGGACAAGGCGCTTGGCGCCAAGGGCGGACGCCTGACGCTCGAGAGCCTGCAGGCCCAGATGGCCGAGGGCGGCATGAAGGAGCTGCCGGTCATCATCAAGGCCGACGTGCAGGGCTCGGCCGAAGTGCTGGCCTCGTCGCTCGCGAAGCTGTCCGACGATCGCGTGAAGATCAAGATCATTCACACGGGCGTCGGCGCCATCAACGAGTCCGACGTGCTGCTTGCCTCGGCCTCCAACGCCATCGTCATCGGCTTCAACGTGAAGCCGGATCGCAACGCGGCCGATGTGGCGGATCGCGAGGAAGTGGACATCCGCTTCCACACGGTCATCTACAACGTGACCGACGAGATGAAGAAGGCGATGGCGGGGCTGCTCGAGCCGACGCTCAAGGAAGCGCGGCTCGGCGTGGCGGAAGTGCGGCAGGTGTTCAAGGCGCCGAAGATCGGCACCATCGCCGGCTGCATGGTCACCGACGGCCGCATCATCCGCTCGGGCGACGCGCAGGCGCGGCTGCTGCGCGGCGGCACCGTGGTGTGGAGCGGCAAGATCGCCTCGCTCAAGCGCTTCAAGGACGATGTGGCCGAGGTCACGAAGGGGTTCGAGTGCGGCATCGGCCTCACGAACTTCAATGACATCAAGGCCGGCGACGTCATCGAAGCGTTCTCGGTCGAGAAAATCGCCGGCACGATGTAGCCATGCACTCGAGGCCCGAACGCGTCGGCGACCAGATTCTGCAGGAGATCACCACGCTATTGGCGCGGTCGGTGCAGGATCCGGGCATCGGCTTCATCACGATCACGCGCGTCAAGGTCACGCCCGACCTGCAGCTGGCGCGCGTGTACTACACCAGCCTCGGCTCGGACGGCGCGGATGCGGCCAACGAGCGGAAGCAGACGGCGAAGGCGCTCGAGCGCGTCAAGCCGTTCCTGCGCCGGCAGATCGCGCAGCGCATCCAGCTGCGCCGCGCGCCCGAGCTCGAGTTCCGGTACGACGAGTCCATTGCCGATCTCGACAACGTCGAGAAGCTGCTGCAGCAAGTGCGCGAAGAGCGCCGGCAGTACGAGCTCGCGAATCCGCCCGACGCGGCAGAGGCGCCGGCCGAGCCGGACGCGAAGCCCGGCGACACGAAGTAAACTGCCATCGTGCATCCCGGCCTCATCGCCGCGCGCGACGCGATTCGCGCGCGACACTCATTCCTCCTGACATCACATGCGCGGCCCGACGGCGATTCCATCGGATCGCAGCTGGCCATGGCGTTCGCGCTCGACGCGCTCGGCAAACAGGTGCGGCTGGTGAACGCCGATCCGGCGCCGGCGCACTACCGCGTGTTTCCCGGGCTCGATCGCATCGAGATCGCGGAGTCCGTCGAGAGTGACGCTCACGCGTTGATCGTGATGGAGTGCGGCAACCTGACGCGGCCGGGCGTGGCCGGGCTCGAGGGACGGTTCACGATCAACATCGATCACCACGTCGGCAACTCCGGGTACGGCGACGTCAACTGGTACGACGAATCGGCCGCCGCGTGCAGCGAGATGGTGTTCGAGCTCGTCGACGCGCTGGGCGTGCCGATCTCGCGCGAGATCGCGATCCACACGTATCTCGCCATCCTCACCGACACCGGCTCGTTCCATCACGGCAGCATGACGGCGCGCACGTTCGAGATCGCGCGGCGCTGCGTCGAGGCCGGCGTCGATCCGTCGGCGATGGCGCGTGAGGTGTTCGACAGCAACAACGTGGGCAAGCTGAAGTTGATTGGCACGGTGCTCGACCGCATGGAGCTCGAAGCCGGCGGCCGCGTCGCGGTGCTGCGCCTGAGCGACGCGCTGATCGAGAGCGCGGGCGCCACGCGCGAAGACACCGAGGGCCTCATCAACATGCCGCTGACCGCGCGCGACGTGCAGGCCGTGGTGATGTTCAAGACCGACGATGGCGGGCGCGTGAGCCTGAGGTCCAAGCACGACATCGACGTGCGGAGCGTGGCGCTGAAGTACGGCGGGGGCGGCCATCGGAACGCGTCGGGCCTGACGCTGCCCGACACGGGCGCCGAGGGCGAGCGGCAGCTGATCGCCGAGCTCGTCGCCGCCGTCGAGCGCGCCGAAATTCTACCCGGTTGAATTTCCCCGGTTGCAGAATATGAACCGGGGAAATTCAACCGGGAAGCATTTCGATGGCGCGCTCCTCGTCGACAAGCCCGTCGGCCCGACGTCGCACGACGTCGTCGCGCGCGCGCGGCGCGCGCTCGGCGAGCGGTCCATCGGCCACACCGGCACGCTCGATCCGCTCGCCAGCGGCCTGCTCGTGCTGCTGTGCGGACGCGCCACGCGGCTCGCGTCCCTGATGACGAGCGCGGTCAAGAGTTATCACGCCACCATCCGCCTCGGCATCGAAACCGACACCTACGACGCGGCGGGCGTCCCGCAGGCCATAGAAGGCGGCCGTGTGCCGTCGGCGATCGACGAGGCGGCGGTCGACGAGGTGATCGAGGCCATCCGCAGCCAGCGGCAGCAGATGCCGCCGGCCTACTCCGCGAAGAAAGTGGGCGGCGTGCGCGCGTATAAACTCGCGCGCCGGAATGTAACGCCCGAGCTCAAGGCCGTGGACGTCTGCGTGTACGCGCTCGGGTGGAAACGCGTCGAGCCCGACGTGCTGCACGTGACGCTCACCTGCAGCGCCGGCTATTACGTGCGGGCCATGGCGCAGGAGATCGGTCGGCGGCTCGGGTGCGGCGCGCACCTCGAGGCGCTGCGCCGGACGCGCGCGGGCGGGTTCAGCGTCGAGGATGCCGTGCCGCTCGACGCGGTGGAACGCGAGGGCGAGGCGGCCGCGTCACGCCTGCTGCCGATGGAGACGCTGCTGCCCTCTCTGCCGGCCGTGACGCTGACCGCGCAGGGGGAAACGCGCGCGCGGCACGGCAATGTCCTGGCGACGGAGCACGTGGCGCGCTGGGAGGATGCCCCGGCGGCCGTGCCCGCCGGGCCCGCGGATCCGGCGGCCGTGCCCGGCCCCATCCGCTACCGCGTGCTGGGTGCCGATGGTGCCCTGCTGGCCGTCGCGGAGGCCTCCCCCGCCGGGCTGCAGCCGTTCATCGTCCTCGCGGCGGCGGCGCAGGAATAGCGCGGGCCTGGTTAGGGACGGCCTGCCCTCCCGGTGTAAACTATAGAGTCCACTTTTCGGACCCCCGCCCCGCAGGGGCTGTACGGCAAACCGGTCACGCCCGGGCCATTCCGGCCAGGGCACTCTGGGATGCCCGTGAAGGAGTCAGGCACGTGTTTACGAAAGATCGCAAGACCGAAGTCATCAGCAGCTACCGCACCCACGGCACCGATACCGGCTCTCCTGAAGTGCAGGTTGCGCTCCTCAGCGAGCGCATCAGCTATCTCACCGAGCATTTCAAGACCCACGCGAAAGACCATCACTCGCGCCGCGGCCTCCTGAAGCTCGTCGGCCAGCGCCGGCGCCTGCTCGATTACCTGAAGCGCAAGGACACGGCGAAGTACTCCGAGCTGATTCAGAAGCTCGGCATCAGAAAGTAGTTTCCACCGTCCACGTGGTGGGGGTGGGCCCGGACGATGCATGCCGCATCGCGAGCGGGCCGAAAGGTCACAATGAATATTCAGAAGCGAGAGGTCCAGGTCGGCCGCCACAGCGTGTCGATCGAAACCGGCAAACTCGCCAAGCAGGCCGATGGCGCCGTCATCGTCCGCGCGGGCGACACGATGGTGCTGGTCACCGCGTGCAAGGCGGCCAATCCGCGCGAGGGCATCGATTTCATGCCCCTGACGTGCGACTACAAGGAATACACCTACGCGTCGGGCCGCATCCCCGGCGGCTTCTTCAAGCGTGAGGGCAAGCCGACCGAGAAGGAAGTGCTCACGAGCCGCCTGATCGATCGCCCGATCCGCCCGCTGTTCCCGACCGGCTGGCGCACCGAGACGCAGGTCATCGCGCTGGTCATCTCGGCCGACACCGACCACGACTCCGACGTGCTCGGCATCACCGGCGCGGGCGCCGCGCTCGCCATCTCGAACATCCCGTTCCAGAAGACGGTCGCCGGCGTGCGCGTCGGCCTCGTGAACGGCGAGTTCATCATCAACCCGACGTTCGCCGAGCGGAAGCAGAGCAAGCTCGACCTGATCGTCGCCGGCACCGCCGACGCCATCGTGATGGTGGAAGCGGGCGCGCAGGAAGTGGACGAGGAAGACGTCGTCAAGGCGTTCGAAGCGGCGCACGAGGCCATCAAGAAGATCGTCGCGGCGATTGACGACCTGGCGAAGGCCGTCGGCAAGACGAAGTACGAGCACACCTTCAAGGCGGTCGACGCGGCCTTCGAGAAGAGCGTGGAAGAGAAGGCCTACGGCCCGCTCGCCGACGCGATGCGCATCAAGGACAAGCTCGAAAACTACAGCGCCGTCGACGCCGCGAAAGCCGCGCTGCTGGCGAGCTATCCCGACGACGCCCTCGAGCAGCGCGCGGACGCCAAGAAGGTCTTCAGCGGGCTGAAGGAAAAGATCACGCGCGACGAGATTCTCGAGCGCGGCCAGCGCCTCGACGGACGCAAGTTCGACGAGATCCGCCCGATCTGGATCGAAACCACCGTGCTGCCCCGCGTGCACGGCTCGTGCGTGTTCACGCGCGGCGAGACGCAGGCGCTGGTCAGCACCACGCTCGGCACCGCCGACGACCAGCAGAAGATCGAGACGGTGGAGGGCGAGACCTACCGCCGCTTCATGCTGCACTACAACTTCCCGCCGTTCTCGGTGGGCGAGACCGGCCGCTTCACCGGTCCGGGCCGCCGCGAAATCGGCCACGGCGCGCTCGCCGAGCGCGCGCTGCTGCCGATGCTGCCGCCTGAGGACAAGTTCCCCTACACCATGCGCGTCGTGTCCGACATTCTCGAGAGCAACGGCTCCTCGTCGATGGCCTCGGTGTGCGGCGGATCGCTGGCGCTGATGGATGCCGGCGTGCCGCTCAAGGCGCCGGTGGCCGGCGTGGCCATGGGCCTGGTGATGAACGAAGAGACCGGCAAGTGGGCGGTGCTCACCGACATCGCGGGCGCCGAGGACCACTACGGCGACATGGACTTCAAGGTGGCCGGCACGCGCGATGGCATCACCGCGCTGCAGATGGACATCAAGGTGTCGGGCATCAACATGGACATCATGCGCCAGGCGCTCGCGCAGGCGAAGGCCGGCCGCATGCACATCCTCGACAAGATGCTCGAGGCCTCGACCACGCACCGGGCCGACGTCTCGCGCTACGCGCCGCGCATCGTCACGATCAAGATCCCGGTCGACAAGATCCGCGACGTCATCGGGCCCGGCGGCAAGATGATCCGCAGCATCATCGAGCGCACCGGCGTGAAGATCGACGTCGAGGACAACGGCACCGTCAACGTCGCCTCCTCGGATGAAGCGTCGGCCGCCAAGGCCATCGGCATCATCCAGGAGCTGACCGCGACGCCCGAGCTCAACAAGGTCTACATGGGCAAGGTGCAGCGCATCACCGACTTCGGCGCGTTCGTCGAAATCATGCCCGGCCTCGACGGCCTGCTCCACGTTTCCGAGATCGCGAACTATCGCGTGAAGGACGTGCGGGACGAGCTGAAAGAGGGCGAACAGGTGATGGTGAAGGTCATCAACATTGACCCCTCCGGCAAGATTCGCCTGAGCCGCAAGGCGCTGCTCACCGAATCGGCCCCGGCCACCGAAGCGCCCGCCGAAAAAGCCTAAACAGGGACTGTCCCTGTTTTCACGGAAGGCCGGCCAGAAGCCGGCCTTTTGTGTTTAAGTCGTATATTTGTCCAAACAGTCCGGTATGATGCCGGTCTCAACAGGATGACTCCCGAGTGGTTCCGGAGAAGGGCCCCAGACCTCTCCGCCCTGGCGCGCGCCCATGCCGCCATGGCGCGGGCCGAGGCGCTCGTGCATTTCGGGAGCTGGCAGTGGGATGAGGCGACCGGCCGCGTTTCCTGGTCGCCCGAGCTGCACCGCATCTACGGGCTCGAGCCCGGCACATTCGAAGGCGGCATCGAGGACTACCTGCGGCGCGTCCACCCGGACGACCGCGAAATGGTGCGCGCCACCGTGCTCGAGGCCCACCGCGAGAAGCGCAGTTTTCAGGTCCGCGAGCGGATCATCAGGGCCGACGGCGACGAGCGCGTGCTGTTGAGCACCGGCGACGTGTCGCTCGACGCCGACGGCCGCGTCGCCTGCATGTTCGGGGCGTGCCACGACGTCACCGATCAGGAGCGCGGCGAGGCCGAGCGCCGCCGGGCCGAACACGAACGCCTGCGGCTGCAGCGCCAGGTCGTGGAGTCGCAGAAACTGGAAGCGGTCGGCCGGCTGGCCGGCGGCATCGCGCACGACTTCAACAACATGCTGCTCGTCATTCTCGGCAGCGTGTCGCTGCTGCTGGATCGCAGCGGCGAGGATCAGCCGCAGTGGAAGGACCTGCGCGCGATCGAGGACGCCGCCGAGCGCGCCAGCGGCCTGACGCGGCAGCTGCTCGCCGTCGCGCGGCGCCAGATCTTCAGCGTGTCCGACGTCGACCTGAACGCCGTCATCCGCGACATCGAAGAGATGCTGCGCCGCAGCATCGGCGACCATGTGCGGTGGGTGCTGTCGCTGGCGCCTGAGCCGCTGATCGTGCGCGCGGATCCGAGCCAGCTGCATCAGGTGCTGCTGAACCTGGTGGTCAACGCGCGCGACGCGATGCCGGACGGCGGCACGCTGACCATCGCGACGCGATCGGAGCGCGACGCCGACGGCGAGCCCTTCGTCGTCGCGGACGTCCGCGACACGGGCGTCGGCATGGACGAGCAGGTGCTCGGCCACATGTTCGAGCCGTTCTTCACCACGAAAGGGGCGGCCGGATCGGGCCTCGGCCTCGCCACCGTCTACGGCATCGTCACGCAAAGCGGCGGGCGGATGCAGGTGCGGAGCCGGGCGGGCGAAGGGTCGGTGTTTTCGATGTGGCTGCCGCAGCTGTCGCAGGCGGTCGTAGCCGCGGCCGCCGAGCCCGTGCCGGCGCCTGCGGAGGGCGGCAGCGAAACCGTCATGATCGTCGACGATTCAGAGCCGGTGCTGTCGCTCACGAGCCGGATCCTGCAGGGCGCCGGCTATCAGGTGCTGACAGCCCCGAGCGGCGACTGGGCGCTGTCGGTGGCGCAGCGATACAGCGGCACCATCGACGTGCTGCTCACCGATGTCATGATGCCCGGCATGTCGGGCCCGCAGCTGGCGCGCCGCTTCTCGGCCCTGCGGCCAGGCACCCGCGTGCTGTATATGACGGGCTATCAGCGGGCGGCGGCCGACGGCGACGGGATGCTGCCGGCCGACGCCGCGCTGATCGAGAAACCCTTCAAGCCCGCGGCGCTGTTGAAGATGGTCAGGACCCTGCTTAGAAGTTGAGCCAGCGGCTGAACTTGATGAGGAAGACGTTGGTGGCGTCGGCCTCGAACACATCGCCGAAGTTGCTGCCGAAGCGGAAGCGGCCGTCGGAGGCAAAGCCGTCTCTCCCCTGCTGCCACACGACGAAGAGTACGGATCCCGGCCGATATTCCCAGCGGACGACGTTGGTGGTGCGGAAGGAGCGGATGTTGAAATCCGGGTTGCCGCCGTACGCGAGGGGCGCGTACCGGTCGGCGTAGTCGGCCGCGCGTCCGTCGACCAGTTCCTTGAACCGGCCGTAGTCGCCGGCCGAGACGAACGGCCGCGCGAACAGCTGCACGGTCAGCTGCGGCGTGACCGTGTAGTTGATGCGCACCGGCACACCCACCGTCGTCTGATCGAGCGCGCCGAAGATGTAACGGGTGCGCGCGTCGATGGTGGTGTTGGCCACCCACTGCGACTCGGCGTGGTTGCGGCTGTAGTCGATGCCGATGCGCGCGGAGAGGTTCGACGACGGCCGGTACGTGGTGCCCAGGCTGGTACTCCAGTTGTGCGAGCCGTTGAGATCGTTGAACCAGGAGCCGAAGAAGTTCGCCATGACCCGCCGGCGGTTGTCGGTGTCGATGTAGCCCCACTGGTTCACGCTGGCGTTGACGTAGCCGCCGGGGCCGCCGCGCGTCAGGCGATCGTTGAAGCCGCGCGCGTTGACGTTGACGCCGCTGCCGATCGTCCAGTTGTTGGTGAACGTCCAGTGCGAGTTGATATTGCCGCCGCTGTAGCGCATGTCGCCGTCGAAGTTCCAGCCCGCCCACTGATTGAAGTTGATGTTCTTCCGCCGCACGTACTTCCCCGGCTTGTCCCACGTGAGCTGGTGCCAGTTGCTGACGTAGATCTCGTCGGCGCGCGACTGGAAGCCGAGATCGTTGATCTCGAAGCCGGGCGACTTGTAGCCCGCGTTGCTGCTGAAGCGGTAGCGCTGGCCGGCAATCTTCTGGACGTTGAGCGAGCCGGCGTGGCCGTCGAGCGAGGTGCGCGACGCGTCGAACTCGACGTGGCCGGCGTCGGGCCGCTGGAAGCTGTGCACCGTACTGCGCTGCAGGCGCGCGATGGCCTCGGCGTCGCCGCGCACCGTGCTCGCCGCCCAGAAGCCGCTGACGCTGAACCGGCGGCCCAGCCTGATGTCGGTATCGACGCCGCCGGTGACGGCGGTGCCCGGCAGGAACGCCAGATCCTCCGACAGGTTGCGGTTGGTGCTGGTGACCATGAACGACAGGCGCGATTGATCCGCGAACTCACGGCTGGCGCGCGCGAGGAAGTAATTCGTGGCCGGCTCCACGGGCGTCTCGCGCGTATCGAACACGCCGCCTGACGCGCCCGCGGCGGGCTCGGCAATGCGCGCATGCTCGCCGCTGGTCACGGCGTTGAGCACGCCGACCGAGAACTTGCCGATGCGGCCCGTGATCTTGGCGGCGCCGAGAATGGTGGTGTTGTCCGGCGCGGCGGCAAAGCCGCCCTCGGGCGCGCCCACGCCGCGCTGCGGCGCGCGGCCGATGCGCCGCGAGTAGAACAGGCCCGTACACTGGCCGTCGTTGCAGTCGACGTTGAACGAGAAGTTGCCGGAGCCTTCCACGAAGAACGGCCGGCGCTCGGCGAAGAACGTCTCGAAGCCGCTGAGATTGACGACGGCGGGGTCGGCCTCGACCTGGCCGAAATCGGGATTGATGGTGCCGGTGAGCGTGAGGCCGGGCGCGAGCTTGTACTTGAGATCGAGGCCGACGGTGGCTGACGGATCGGTGGACGAGCGCAGCGGATTGCCCGCGGCAACCGGCGCGGTGGCCACCTGCCCCAGCGCGTACGGCATCAGCTCGAGCCGGCGCGGCGCCCGCGAGAACGACAGGCCGGTAAGCTCGCCGAACTGCGAGACGAACCCGCTGCCGCTGCGGCCGAGCAGCGGCCACGTGGACGTCTCGTTGATGCGCGGCACCTGGCGCATGACGGCGAAGCCGAACGACTGGCTCGACGCCGGGTTGAAGCGCAGCTGCGAGAACGGAATGCGGAACTCGGCGCGCCAGCCGTGCTGGTGGCGCGAGACCGCGACGTCCCACACCGCGTCCCAGCCGGTGTCCGTATTGCCGTCGTTGAACCAGTAGGTGTCCTGCTTGACGCCCGCGGCATTGACGGCGAACTCGTACGCGGTGCGCCGGTCGCGGTAGGAATCGATGATCACGCGCACCCAGTCCGACGGCGAGCCCTCGTCGCGGCGCGTCAGGATGCCGACGATCTTCGAGGGATCCGGATCGACCGCATTGACCGCAATGTAGAGCGCGGTGTCGTCGAACGCCACGCGCACTTCGGTGTCGAATGTCGCCGGCGCCCCTTCTTTCGGGTCGCGCTGCACAAAACCGCTGACGGCCGGCACCTTCGCCCAGACCTCGTCGTTCAGCTCGCCATCGACGCGCACGGCGGTGGCCGGCACAGGCGTGGCGACGATAGTGGCCGCTGGCGGACGCTTCGCCGCCGGATCCGCGAGGGCCGCAGGCGGCGCAACCGCCGCGGCGAGGGCCGTGAACATGAGGATGCGCATGCCGGGGTTAGACGGGGCCGATCTGTACGGGGTTTGCGAGCGGGACGAAAATGTGACGGACGTACTATACTAGCGGCCGTTGACTCCCCACGATCGTCTAATACCGCAGGCAGGAGAGGTATGACACGCGCATTGACGGTGGGAGTTCTCGTGATCCTCGCGGCCGGGCTTGTCGCGCAGAGCAAGCGCGAGTTCACGGTGCATGCGAAGCGCTTCGAGTTTTCGCCCTCGCGCCTCGAGGTGTCGCAGGACGACATGGTGAAGATCACCTTCACCGCCGACGACATCGCGCACAGCTTCACGATTGACGAGTACCGCATCGCGAAGCGCGCCGACGCGGGCCAGACCGTGAGCTTCGAGTTTCGCGCCGACCGGCCCGGCACGCACCCGATCTACTGCAACCTGACCAACGACGAGGGCTGCCGGCGCATGCACGGCACGCTCGTGGTCAAGGGCCGGTAGCGCCCGTGCAGGCCTGCGCCGCCCGCGCCCGCTCGATCCGCTCCGCCAGCGGCGGGTGGCTCTGAAACAGCCGCGCGATTCGCGACGGCCGCTCCTCCGCCATGTTCTGCGCGCCGAGCCGCTTCATCGCCGAGATGAACGCGCCGGGCGCGCGCGTCAGACGCAGCGCGTACGCATCGGCGCGGCGCTCGTGCGCGCGCGACAGCCCGCGCGCCAGCGGCGCCAGCGCCAGCGACAGCGCGCCCGCCGCCAGCAGCAGCAGCGGCAGGCCCGCCACATCCGCCGCGCCGCGAAGGCCCAGCCGCGGCCCCGCCAGCTGCATCACCGCGTGCGCCGCGAAGGCGCCCCCGAACAGCAGCGCCGACTCCACCGCCACGGCCGACCACAAATCATGGTGCACGTGATGTGACATCTCGTGCGCGAGAATCACCTCGATCTCATCGTCCGAGTACGACGCGAGCAGCGTGTCCGACAACAGGATCCGGCGGGTCGACCCGAAGCCGGTCAGCGCCGCATTGGCCTTCGATGTCCGCGCGCCCAGCTCCCACTCGAAGACACCCACCACGGGCACGCCCGCGCGCGCGCTGAGCGACGCCAGCCGCGCCGACAGCGCGGGCCGCTCCAGCGGCTTCACGCGCACGAACAACGGCATCAGCAGCACCGGCGCCAGGTGCGCCAGCACAATCATCCCCGCCGTGAGCGCCGCGCCCGCGGCAATCCACCACCGATCGGGCCACACCCGCGCGGCCAGATACACCGCCTCGGCCGCCACAATCGCGATCGCCAGCCCGACGCCAAACCCCTTCAGGCGATCGCGCAGCCACGCGCCGGCCGTCTCGCGCGACAGGCCGTACTTCCGCTCGAGACGCCAGCCTGCCTCGAACGCGAACGGCAGCGTCAGGATCTCGATCGCCACGGCGATCAGCACGACATAGATCGCGGCCGAGCCGCGCGACACATCCGCAAGCCAGCGCGAGCCTGGCGTGACGAGCAGCAGTACAAGAACAACGGCGGCGGCCGCCGTGCTGAGCACGGAAGCGCGCCGCCGCAGTCGATGGTAGCGGGTCGCCTTGTCTTCGTTTCTTGCCAAGCGATCCCGGACAGGGCTAATTCAGGTTCACCGAAATCAGCTTCGACACACCCGGCTCCTCCATCGTCACGCCGTACAGACGATCGGCAATCTCCATCGTCTTGCGGTTGTGCGTGATCAGGATGAACTGCGTGTGGTCCTGCATGCCCTGCAGCATCTCGACGAACCGGCCGATGTTGGCGTCGTCGAGCGGCGCGTCGATTTCGTCGAGCAGGCAGAACGGGCTCGGGCGATAGCGGAAGATGGCGAACATCAGCGCCATCGCGGTCATGGCTTTTTCGCCGCCCGAGAGCAGCTGCACGTTCTGCAGCCGCTTGCCCGGAGGCTGCGCGTGGATGTCGATGCCGGCTTCGCTCTGCTCGTCGAGATCGAGCAGCGTGAGCCCGGCGCGGCCGCCGCCGAAGAGCGTCGTGAACGTGCGCTCGAAGTTCGCGTTGATGGTGGCGAACGCCTCGCGGAAGCGTTCCTTGGTGGTCTTGTCGATGCGCTTGATGGCTTCGTTCGTGGTCGCGATCGAGTCGATCAGATCCTTGCGCTGCGTGGTGAGGAACGTATGGCGCGTCTCGAGCTCGTCGAACTGCTCGATCGCCATCATGTTCACCGGCCCCAGCCGCTCGATTTTCTGCCGGAGGTTCGAGAGGGCCTCCTCCAGCGTCATGCGCTCGGGCTCGCCCGCCTGAACGGCTGCGGCCTCGGCGCTCTCAGGCTCCGCAGCCTCCTCGGCCTGCGGCGCAGCCTCGACGGCCTCTCCGGCTTCGAGCTCCTCGCCCTCGATCGGCGCTTCCTTCGGCTGGCGCTTGAGCGGAAGCACGAGGGCGCCCTCCGCCTCCATCTGCTCCACCGCCGCAGCCACGTCCGTGATGTTCGAGGCGAGTGTTTCGAGACAGAGATCCGAAAGGTGCTGAAGGTCCGCCTGCGCCTTGGCGGTGGCCACTTCGAACTGGCCCGCCTCGCCGCGCACCTCTTCGAGCGCGCGCCGCGCCGCGCGAATGTGCTGCTCTTCGGCGTCGAAGCTGATTTTCAGCGTCGAGGAGTCGTCATCAGCGACGCGCACCTGCTCCTTGAGCGCGTCAAAGGCGCGCACATCCTCGTCGAGCAGCCCCTCCGCGTCGATGATGCCGAGGCGCAGCTCTTCACGCCGCGCTTCGTTGCGGGCCAGATCGTGCTGCCGGCTCGTGATGCGGCCTTCGAGCTCGGCGCCGGCTTCCACCAGGCGCTGCACTTCCAGCGCCAGCGCGGAGGCGCGCTCGACGAGCGCGGCCTCCCTGGCCTTGCCCTCGGACACCTGGCGCCCGTGCGCCTCGGCGCTTTCGCGCGCGCCAAACAGGCGGCGCTGCGCCTCGCTCAGCCGCGTGTCGGCAACCTTCTGATCGCCTTCGATGCGCGCGATCGAGGCGCGCGCCTCGTCTTCGCGCAACTCCAGCGCCTTGCGCTCTTCCTCGGCGCGATGATGCTCCGCCTCGATGAGCGTGGCGCGGCGCTCGAGCCGTTCGATCGCTTCGCCGGCGCCCGCCAGCTGCAGCTCGAAGCCGACGATGGATTTCTCGCGGGCGTGCAGCTCGCCGGTCAGGCCGGCGACGGCTGCGTCGGACGCCGCAATGCGCGTGTCGAGCGCCGACAGGTCGTCGCGCAGGCGGTCGAGCACGTGCTGCGCCTCCGACACCTGGTCGCGCAGATCGCGAATGTCGCGCTTGGTTTCGAGAATGCCGCGCGCGTCCTCGCGCGTGCCGCCCTGAATCAGCCGGCCGTTGCGGCAGACCTCGCCATTCCACGTCGCCACCGGTGCCGGGCCGCGTGACGAGGCGGCCAGCGCGTCGGCCAGCGACTCCGCAATCCAGGCCGCGCCCAGCGCGTGAACGACAGACGCGCCTGCGGGATCCGACACGCGCACCACGCCAGACAGCGGACGCACGTTTGGCGCCGGCGCCTCCAAAGGTGCGGGGGCCGCATCGCCAAGCACGAGGAAGCCGACGCGTCCGGCGCCGCGCTCCTGCGCGATGCGCAAGCCGGCTTCGGCCTGCTCCTGCGTGTCGACCACGATGAACTCGACGACGTCGCCGAGCAGCGCTTCCACGGCCTTCACGGCCGCATCGTCGACGTCGAGCCAGTCGGCGACCGACCCGCGATGCGCGAAGCCTGCCGTGGCATCGGCCAGCAGCAGGCGCGCGGCGTCGCCGTACTCGGCCCGCTGCCGCTCGAGCTGTTCGAGCGACGAGAGCCGCGCCGTGAGGCCGGCCAGCGCCTGCTCGCGCGCGCGCGCATCGGCGCCCTGGCGATCGCGCTCGGCGCGCCACGTCGTGAGCTCCGACTCGCGCGCGGCGCGGTCGAGCGTGAGCGAGTCGAGCGACTCGCGCGCGCGGCCCAGATCGGCCTCGGCCGAGGCGCGGGTGGCGTGCGCGCGCGCGCGCTCGCCTTCCACGTCGCGGCGCTCGACATCGAGACGCGACAGTTCGGCCGACAGCCGCTCGCGCGCCGCATGCGCCGTTTCGAGCGCGTGGCGCAGCGCGGTGGCCGCGTTCATCGCCGAGAACACTTCGCTGCGCGCGGCCTCGACGTCGCTTTCGGTGCCCTCGATCTCGCGATAGGCCGTGCGATAGGCCTGTTCGAGCGTCTCGAGCTCCTGGCGCGCGGCGTCGCGGTCCGCCTGCGCGCGCGCGGCGGCTTCGCGCCGGGTCTCGAGCTCGACCCTGGCCGGCTCGCGGCGCTCCGCCAGCGTGGCAAGTTCCGCCGCGATGGCGGCGGCGGCCTGCTGCAGCGTTTCAATCTGCTGCCGGTCGAAGGCGATCTGCTGCTGCCGCCGCTCGATGCCGAGCTCGCGCGCATGCGCCTGCTCGCGCGCCGCCGTGGCACGCGCCTCGGCTTCGGCCAGCTCGATCCGGATCCGTTCGGCCGTCGACTCGACTTCCGCCAGCCGCGCCGAGGCTGCCGTTTCGCGCGCACGCGCGTCGGCGAGGCGCGACGAGGCGCCGTCGATTTCGGCGGCAAGCGTCTTGTAGCGCCGCGCGTACTGGACCTGCTCCCACTTGCGCAGCTCCTCGCGCAGGGTGCGGTAGCGCCGCGCGCGCGCCGCCTGGCGCTTCAACGCGCCGCGCTGCTTCTCGACTTCGAAAATGATGTCGTCGACGCGCGTGAGGTTCTGTTCGGCCGCCTCGAGCTTCAGCTCGGCCGAGCGCCGGCGGCTCTTGTACTTCGTGACGCCCGCCGCTTCCTCGATCAGCTGACGCCGGTCGGCAGGGCGCGAGCTGAGAATCTGGCCGATCTTGCCCTGCTCGATCACGGCATAGGCCTTCACGCCCAGGCCGGAGTCCATCAGCAGGTCGTGCACGTCGCGCAGGCGGCAGACTTCGCCGTCGATGAGGTATTCACTTTCACCCGACCGATACAGCCGGCGGCCAATCTCCACGTCGCGCACGATGACCGGCGCCTCGTCGAGCAGCGCCGTCTCGGCCGCGACCGCGGCAGCCACGGCGGCATGGTGCCCGTTGCCATTGCCGGGGAAATTCCTCCCGGAAGAATTTCCGCCCGCGTCATGCCCCGGAAATTCATCCGGGATGAATTTCCCCGCCAGCGCAGCCTCCTGGGCCACCCGAATCTCGGGCGCCTGCACCGGCACGTTGGCCAGCTTCAACCGCACTTCCGCGGCGGCGGTGGGCTTGCGGCTGTCGCTGCCCGCGAAAATGACGTCCTCCATGCTGGCGCCGCGCAGGCTCTTCGCGCTCTGCTCGCCGAGCACCCACGTGATGGCGTCGACCACGTTGCTCTTCCCGCACCCGTTGGGCCCGACGATGGCGGTGACGCCGTGGTCGAACGACAGCTCGGAGCGATCGGGAAAGCTCTTGAATCCGGAAATGTGAAGACGAGAAAGTTTCATATGGCGTACAAGCAAACAGCCGCGCTGGCCGTGGGGCGAAGGTCGTGCGCCACGGCCAGAAAGCGGCTGGCCCGCCTCCGCCAAAGGCTACGGCGGGTCGGCCGTAGCTTCAGCGAAGGCCGAGAAGACCCTCGGGACCTGTGAAAACAGGGGTCAGAGGCCGTGTGACGCGCGAACCGCGTCAGTCTAGCAGGCCCATTCCCTAGGGGCAAGGACGAAGTCCTACCCCAAAATGTAGGGCTATCGCCCTGTCATCTGGGCGAGTTTCTGCGCCTCGGCGAACAGGGTCTGGGCATAGCCGGCCTGGGGGTCGACCGAAATCAGGTTGCGGCGCGCCTCTTCGACCCCGAACAGGTCCACGTCGATTTCGTAGCGAATCATGGCGCGGATGAACGCCTCGTCGGCCTTGAAGGCCTCCTCGTCCATGCGCACGCGCTCGCTGACCACGAACTTCTTGAAGTCGGCGAGCATCTCATCGGTCACGGTGAACCCGCGCGCGATGTTCTGGCGCTGTTCGCCGCGGCTGCCCGGACGCGTGTCGCCCGTGGCCTTGAACTTCTCGGCGAAGCCCACGAACAGGCCGCGCCCCATCAGCATGCGGCCGAAGCGCGTCGGGTCGAAGCCTTCGACGGGGCCGGCGAAGAAGCGATCGGGCTCGATGCCGCCGCCGCCATAGACCTTGCGGCCGGCGTCGGTGTACTTCAGCTCCGACGCGTCGTGCTCGCGGTTGCCTTCCTGGCTGCGCAACGCGTAGGTCAGGTACTCGTCGAACGTGCCGTCCCACGGGCGCTGAATCAGCCGGCCGCTCGGCGTGTAGTAACGGCCCGTCGTCAGCGCGAGGCCGGCCTGGTTGCTGATGCGATAGAGCGACTGGACCAGCGCCTTGCCGAACGTGGTTTCGCCGACCACGAGGCCGCGATCGTGATCCTGCATGGCGCCCGAGACGATTTCCGAGGCGCTGGCGCTCTGGCGGTTGACCAGCACGACCAGCGGCACGTTCTGGTAGGCGCCGTTCTCTTCGGCGTGAAAATCCTGATCCGAATTGGGCGTGCGGCCGCGCGTGTAGACAATCATGTCGCCGCGCGGCAGGAACTGGTTCGACACCGCGATGGCCTGATCGAGCGGGCCGCCGGGATTGTCGCGCAAATCGAGCATCAGCCGCTGCATGCCCTCGCCGCGCAGCTTCGTGAGCGCCGCCGTCAGCTCGTCGTTCGACGTCTCCGAAAAGTTGTCGAGCCGCACGTAGCCCACTTTTTCGCCGCCCGGCGTGTCGGGCAGCATGAACGACGCGCGCACCGTCGGAATCGTCACCTGATCGCGCTCGACCGTGAAATCAATCAGCGTGGCGGCGCCGGGACGGCGGATGTCGAACTGCACGGTGGTGCCTTTCGGCCCCTTGAGCTCGGCGACGGCCTGGTCACTCGTCCAGCCCTTCGTGTCCTGCCCCTTGATCTTCGCGATGACGTCGCCGCGGCGGATGCCGGCGCGATAGGCCGGCGACTGCTCGAACACGGACGTCACCCGGATCTCGCCGTCGAGCGAGACGATGCTGATGCCGATGCCGAAATACTGGCCCTGCTGGCGCTCGCGCATCTGCGCGTACGCCTTGGGATCCAGGAAGCTCGAATGCGGGTCGAGCGTGCGCAGCATGCCTTCGATGGCCCCGTAGACGAGCCGCTCGGAGTCGAGCTTCTCGACGTATTCCTGCTCGACGGCGGCCAGCGCCTGCGTGAAGATCCGGTACTGCTCCGCGACCTTGTCGGGGCTGTTGGCCGGGCGGGCGGCCGGCGGCCGGGCGGCCTGCGCGGCCAGCCCGATGGGCAGCAGGACGGCCAGCAGCGCGGCGGCGGCGAGATTTCGCGATCGCATCAGACTCATAGTAGCTCGCTATATGATATTCGCATGTTCGGCCCGCTCGGAATGCCCGAGCTACTCATCATCGCCATCATCGCGCTGTTCGTCTTCGGCCCGCGCAAGCTGCCCGAACTGATGCGCTCGCTCGGCAAGAGCCTGGCGGAATTCAAGCGCGCGTCGAACGAGTTGAAGAACACGCTCGAGGACGAGATCCGGCTCGAGGAAACGCGTGTCGACCCGCCGCGCCAGGCCTCGTCGAGCCCGACCACGGCCGTGCCGGATCCGCACGCGCCCGGCGAGCCGCACGGACACGGCGACACCACCCCGCCGCAGGGCGACCCGCTGCCGACCACCGAAACCATCGCGCGCATCACACGTCCGTAAGGCCGTGACACTCGCACCTTTCGACGCAGACGACGAGCGGCTGGTTCGTCCTCCGGATCCCGAGCGGGCGGAGGACGATGACGACACCGGCGCCCGCATGAGTTTTCTCGATCACCTCGACGAGCTCCGCCGGCGCCTCATCATCGCCGTTGTCGCGATCCTCGTCGGCATGGCGGCCTCGTTCTTCTTCATCAAACGCATCGTCGCCTTCGTGATGGATCCGCTGTACGCGCTGCTGCCGGCCGGCGGCACGTTCATGTCCACCGAGATGACCGAAGGCTTCATGCTCTACATGAAGATTGCGGCGCTCTGCGGCCTGCTCATCGCGTCGCCCGTGGTGCTGTCGCAGGTCTGGCTGTTCGTGGCGCCCGGCCTCTATTCACACGAAAAGCGATTCGCCATTCCGTTCGTGTTCCTCGGCACGTTCTTCTTTCTGCTCGGCGCCGCGTTCTCGCACTACTTCGTGTTTCCGTTCGCCTTCGGCTTCTTCGCGAATTTCTTCGGCGCCGACACGTACATCAAGTTCATGCCGACGATCGGCCCGCTGTTCGCGGCGTACGTGAAGATGCTGCTGGCGATGGGCCTGGTGTTTCAGTTGCCAACGGTGGTGTTTTTCCTGGCACGCATGGGCATGGTGACCGCGCGCTGGCTGATCAAGCAGACGAAGTACGCCGTGCTGATCATCTTCGTGGTTGCCGCCATCATCACGCCGGGCCCGGACGTCGTGTCGCAGACGCTGGTGGCCGGCCCGATGATGCTGCTCTACGGCGTGAGCATCGCCATCGCGTGGCTCTTCGGCAAGAAGAAGAAAGCGGTCGAGGCCTAGCCTCGACCGCCCGCCCCTGCTATCGCTGATCCCATCCCTCGCGATAGCCCCGTCTGAAACCTTCGCGATATCCCGCCTGGTACTCGTCGCGCGGGCCGATGCTGGCCTGGTAGCCGGAGTCGGCCTGTTCCAGCTCGCGCTGGCCTTCCAGGTCCCAGCCCTGGTTGCGCACGCGGTCTTCCCGTCCGGCCGCGCGTCCTTCGGCGAGGCCGCGGTCGTAGCCGGCGCGATAGGCGGCGGTGCGGTTCGAGGTGATGCCGACGAACTCCTCGCGGCTCAGGCGGCTGTCGCGGTTGGCGTCGCGCAGATCGAAGCTCGCCGTGCTCCAGCGCCACTCGCTGCGCTCGATGATGCGGTTGTTGTTGCGGTCGATCGCCTCGAACAGATCCGTGGGCGCGTCGGTGCCGCCGGCTTCGGCGCGCGTCAGGATGCCGTCGTTGTTGCGATCGAGCGCGTCGAACCGGGCGCGCGTGCCGTGCCACTCGGCGCGGGTTACGCGCCCGTCGTTGTTGTCGTCGAGATACTCGAACAGATCGCCCGCGTCATCGTCGATCTCCTCGCTGCCGAGGAACTCGGCCTGCGAGACCCAGTTGTCGTTGTTGTGATCGATGCGCCGGAAGATCTCGCGGTCGTAGATCCATTCCGCGGCGGTGACGCGGCCGTTGCGATCGCGGTCGAGCGACACGAAGTGCTCCACCGTCCAGTCGTCGACCGTCTGGTCGTACCACGGCGACTCGAGGTCGCGCGGCTGCTGGTTGGCCTGGCGCGGACGCCGCGCGCCGATGCGCACTTCGACGCCCGAGAGCACGCCGTCGCCGTTCCAGTCGTGCACCGTGAACGAACGGGCGCTCCCCCGCCATTCCGCCCGCTGGATGATGCGGTCGTTGTTGGTGTCCATCGCCTGGAAGCGATACTGCGCGGGCTCCTGGTTGCCGCGGCCCCGGTTCTGCCCGCGGCCCTGCGCGACGGCATCGGCCGTCAGGCCCATCACGAGCAGCGCGGCAAGGGCCACGCCGGGCCCGCTGAAGTTGAGTCCTCTGAAACGTCGCATGTCTTTGCTTCCTCCGAAGAACCGGAGAAAGCAAAGCAGGCACCAGATCAGCGCGCGGGCAACTGAACAGGAAGGATCTGGCCCGTTTTCAGGCCATGCCGCCTGGCAAACCCGGCAGCGAGCTCAACGACATATTTGGCAGAGGTGCCCGGCGCGGGCGGATAGGACGGGCAGGCGTCGGAATCGCACGGCGGCTCGCAGCCGGCCAGGCGGCACGGGGGCACCGACTCGGCCATCGAGGCGATCCGGAACGACGCGTCGAGCCAGATGATGTCGAGCGCGATGCGGCAGTTCTTCATCCAGAACGCATACGCGCCGGGCTGTTCAAAGATGAAGAGCATGCCCGCCGTCTCGGCGAGCGACTCGCGCATCATGAGCCCGCGGTTACGCTCCGCTTCGGTGTCGGCGATCTCGAGCGTGACCGCAGTGCCGTCGGCGACGATGACCCGGGCCCGATCGGGCGCGCGCTGCGGGGCCGGCATCACCATCATCGCCAGCACAATCGTCAGTAGGCCTTTGCAAACCATGCTTTCACCTGCGATTCTCCGCCGCAGTGCACGCAGGTGCCGGGCGTGCGCGGGGATCCCATCGGAATGTTGCGCAGGGTCGCCTGCGTCTCGGCCTTGATCTTCGCTTCACAGGCGTCGCTGCCGCACCACGACGCGATCACGAAGCCGGGCCGGCCCTGCATCAGCGTCGTGAACTCTTCCCAGGTGGCGGCTTCGTGCGTGTTCGCCTCACGGAAGGCCCGCGCGCGCGCCAGCAGCGCCGCCTGAATCTCGTCGAGCTTCGCGGCCGTGGCCGCGGCAATGCCCTCGAACGGGATCGCGAACTTCTCGCGCGTGTCGCGCCGCGCCGCGAACACCTGCCCCTTCTCGAGATCCTTGGGCCCGATCTCGAAGCGCAGCGGCACGCCCCGCATCTCCCATTCGGCGTATTTCCAGCCCGGCGTGTAGCCGTCGCGGTCGTCGAGCATCACGCGCATGCCGGCGCGCTCGAGCTCCGCCTTGATCTCGCGCGCGCGCGGCAGTACGGTCTCCTGCCAGTTGCCGCGGGGAATCGGCACGATCACGATCTGATACGGCGCGACGCGCGGCGGCAGAATCAGGCCGCTGTTGTCGCCGTGCGTCATGATCACGCCGCCGATCAGGCGCGTCGACACGCCCCACGACGTCGTCCACGCGTGCTCGAGCGTCTTGTTGCGTCCCTGAAACTGAATCTCGAACGCCTTCGCGAAGTTCTGGCCGAGGTTGTGCGACGTGCCGGCCTGCAGCGCGCGGCCGTCACCCATCAGCGCCTCGATCGAATACGTGCGGTCGGCGCCCGCGAACTTCTCGCTCTCGCTCTTGGTGCCGTCGACGACGGGCATGGCGAGCTCGGTTTCGGCAAACTCCTTGTAGAGGGCGAGGATCTTCAGCGTCTCTTCTTCCGCCTCGGCCGCCGTCTCGTGGGCGGTATGCCCTTCCTGCCAGAGAAACTCGGTCGTGCGAAGAAACGGACGCGTGACCTTTTCCCAGCGCACGACGTTCGCCCACTGGTTGATCAGCACGGGCAGATCGCGCCACGACTGAATCCACTTCGCGTACATCGTCCCGACCATCACTTCCGACGTCGGACGCACGATCAGCTTCTCTTCGAGCTCCTCGTCGCCGCCGCGCGTGACCCAGGCCACCTGCGGAGCGAAGCCCTCGACGTGTTCCTTCTCCTTCATCAGGAGACTTTCAGGGATGAAGAGCGGAAAGTACGCGTTGACGTGTCCGGTGGCCTTGAAGCGCGCGTCCAGCGCCTTCTGAATGAGCTCCCAGATGGCGTAGCCGTATGGACGGATGACCATGCAGCCCTTGACCGGCGAGTAGTCGGCAAGCTCCGCGCGGCGGACGACATCGAGGTACCACCGCGAGAAGTCTTCGGTCTGGGGCGTAATTTCGGTGACGAGGGCGTCTTTCTTCTCGGACTTGTCGGACAAAACACAGGCTCCAGGCCCCGGGCTCCAGGCTCCGGGCGTGAGCCGCCGGGCACAACGGTCCGGCGGCTAATCTCTAGATCACGTCGGTGACGTGACGCAACCAGTGTAAATCGTCGCGCTCGGGAAAGTCCTGCCGCGCGTGGGCGCCGCGGGTTTCTTCGCGGCGGCGGGCGGCGGCGGCAATCAGGTGCGCAACCGTGAGCACCGACCACGGCCGCCACTGCTCGAGGGTCATCCGGCGGCCGGCGTCGAGCGCGTGGAGGCCGGCCTGAAAGGCTCCGCCGAGCGTAGAAGCGGCGTGCTCGAGGCCCTGGCCGTCGCGAAACACGCCCACGTCGCGCGACATCAGCTCGCGCACGTCCGCCTCGGCCATGGGCGATACAAAGGCCGGGGCCGCCGCGGAGTCGGCAGCGGCCGGCCGCGGCGGCGTCGACGGCTCACTCCAGCCGGCGGCGCCCTCGACCCACGCGCGCATGGCTTCGCCGGCGCGCTTGCCGAAGACGAGTCCCTCGAGCAGCGAATTGCTGGCCAGCCGGTTCGCGCCATGCACGTAGGTGCAGGCCGACTCGCCGGCCGCAAACAACCCGGGCAGGCTCGCGCGGCCATCCAGGTCGGTGACCACGCCGCCCATGATGTAGTGGGCCGCAGGCGCCACCGGAATGCGATCGGTGGCGAGATCCAGACCCGCCTGCCGGCACATCTCCGACAGGCCCGGAAAGCGCTCGCGCACGAATGCCGGCGCCAGGTGCGCCATCGTCAGATACACGGGCCGGCCGGTGCGCGCGCGCTCGAGCACGATCGCGCGCGAGACGCGATCGCGCGGCGCAAGCTCGCCGGCGGGATCGTGATCGAAGACGAAGCGCGCGCCGTCGGCGTTGACGAGGTGCGCGCCTTCACCGCGGAGCGCTTCCGACAGGAGAAAGCGCGGCGCGCCAGGGGCGTCGAGCACGGTGGGATGGAACTGCACGAATTCCAGATCGCCCACGCGCGCGCCGGCGAGAAACGCCATGGCGATGCCGTCGCCGGTGGCCACGGGCGGATTCGTGGTCTCGCGAAAGACCGCGCCCGCGCCGCCGGTGGCCAGCAGCACGGCCCGGGCGCGCAGCTCACGCGCGGCGCCGCGCGCGTCGAAGTAGCGCACGCCGGCGATGGCGCCGTCTTCGATGAGCGCGCCCGTGACGCACGCGTGCGGCTCGACGCCGATGGCGCCCACGGCGCGCGCGCGCTCCCACAGCAGGCGCCCGATCTCGCGGCCCGTCGCGTCGCGCGCGTGCAGCACGCGCCGCACGCCATGCGCGCCTTCGCGCGCGAGTGCGAGCGCGCCGTGGGCGTCGCGGTCGAAGCGCGCCCCCCAGTCGATCAGCTCGCGGACGCGGTCGGGGCCTTCCGAGGTGAGGATGCCGGCGGCGCGCGCATCGCACAGGCCATCACCGGCGGCCAGCGTGTCGGCCAGGTGCGCGGCCGGCGAGTCGTCATCGCCCACGGCCGCGGCAATGCCGCCCTGCGCGTACCCGGTGTTGCCGGCGGTGGGCTCCGCCTTGGTCAGCACGCGGACGCGGCCGACTGCCGCCAGCGTCAACGCGGCGCGCAGGCCTGCGATGCCGCTGCCGATCACGATGTAGTCGGCGCGCTCTCCGCTCGTCACGAGACCTGCTATGGTAGCAGCCATGCAACAGGTGGACGTACGCACCGCCGGCGGGGCGTACCCGATCCTCATCGGCGCCGGCCTCCTTGGTACCATCGACACCCTGCTCGACAGCCTTCCCGGCGCGCCCGCGCGCCGCATCGTGGTGTCGGCGCCAGGCATCTGGCGGCTGCACGGCGACGCCCTGCCGGCGTCGCTGCGCCGCGAGCCCGCGATCCTCGTGCCCGACGGCGAAAAGAACAAGACGCTGACGATCGCGTCGCGCATCTATGACGGCCTGGTGCGCGCGAACGCCGACCGCGCCACCATGCTGATCGCGCTCGGCGGCGGCGTCATCGGCGACATGGCGGGCTTTGCCGCCGCCACGTACCTGCGCGGCATTCCGTGCGTGCAGGTGCCCACGACACTGCTCGCGCAGGTGGACAGCGCAATTGGCGGCAAGGTCGGCGTCAATCACATCCAGGGCAAGAACCTGATCGGCGCGTTTCACCAGCCGGCCGCGGTCGTGAGCGATCCGCACCCGCTGTCGACGCTGCCGCGTCGCGAGTTCCGCAGCGGGCTGTACGAAGTCGTGAAATACGGGATGATCGCGTCGCGCGAGCTGTTCAATCGCGTGCTCACCACGCTGGACGCGATCTTCGCGCGTGACGCGTCGGTGCTCGAGCCGATCATCGCCGAGTCCTCGCGCATCAAAGCCGGTGTCGTCGCCGTCGACGAACGCGAGTCGGGCCCGCGGCGCGTGCTGAACTTCGGCCACACGGCGGGACACGCGCTCGAGGCGATCACGAAATATCGCCGCTTCCGCCACGGCGAGGCGATTGCCTACGGGATGCTGATTGCGGCCGAACTGGCCGTCGCCCGCAAGGCGCTCGACGCCGCGGATCGCGGCGCGCTGGCATCGGTCATCACGCACATGGGTCCCCTGCCGCCGATCGCGGACCTTTCGGCCTCGCAGGCCTCGGACGCCATCCGCCGCGACAAGAAGGTGATTGCCGGCAAGCTGCACTTCGTGCTGCCGGTGGGCATCGGGAAGGTGGAAATGGTCAGCGACGTATCGCAGCGCGAGCTGGTGCGCGCGATGAAGGCCATCGGCATGCGGTAGCGCAGCCCACGGGTAGCGCAGCCCACGGGTAGCGCAGGCCTTCAGGCCTGCGTTCAGTCCAGCCGGTATTCGCGCAGCTTCAGCGAAAACATTTTCGGCGTGAGCCCCAGGGTTTCTGCGGCCTTGAGCTTGTGCCCGCCTGCTTCGCGCAGCGCCTCCTGCAGCTTGCGCCGCTCGACTTCCGCCGTCACGCGCCGAGTCGCCTCGCCCATCGATCCACTGAGGTCGATCTGCTCCCACGGATCGGCGGGCGGCGCGTCGCCGGCGTCGGTTTGAAACGTCAGGTTCAGATGCCGCGGCTGCAGCGTGTCGCCGTCGGCCAGGATGACCGCGCGCTCGAGGCAATTCTGCAGCTCGCGCACGTTGCCCGGCCAGTGATAGCGCTCGAGCGCCTCGAGCGCGGCGGGCGACACATGCAGCGTGGACTTGTTCACGTCGCGGCAGACGCGCTCGACGAAGAACCGCGAGAGCATCGGGATGTCCTCGCGTCGGTCGCGCAACGGCGGAATCGTGATCGGAAACACCGACAGGCGGAAATACAGATCCTCGCGGAAGCGCCGCGCGCCGACGGCGGCCTTGAGCCCGCGGTTGGTGGCCGTGACCAGCCGCACGTCCACCTGCACCGAGGCGGTGCCGCCGAGCCGCTCGAAACGCCGCTCCTCGAGCGCGCGCAGCAGCTTGGCCTGCAGGTTCATCGGCATGTCGCCGATCTCGTCGAGAAAGAGCGTGCCGGTGTGCGCGAGCTCGAACTTCCCGGGCTTCCGCGCGACCGCGCCCGTGAACGCGCCCTTCTCATACCCGAACAGCTCCGACTCGAGCAGGTTCTCCGGAATCGCCGCGCAGTTAATGGCCACGAACGGCGCGTCCGATCGCGCGCTCAGCGCATGCAGCGTGCGCGCGAACAGCTCCTTGCCGGTGCCGCTTTCCCCTTCGAGCAGCACCGTGGTGTCGGTTTCCGCCGCGCGGTGCAGCGCAAGCTGCACGCGCCGCAGCGATTCGGCCTCGCCCACGATCTGCGGCGCGCCGCGGCGCTGCGCGAGCTCGTCGCGCAGGATCATGTTTTCGGTAATCAGACGGCGCTGCTCGAGCGCGCGCGCGACGATGAGGGCGAGGTGATCGGGGTCAACCGGCTTGGGCAGGAAGTCGAGCGCGCCTTCGCGCATGGCGGCCACCGCGTCTTCGATGCGCCCGTACGCCGTCATCACGATGACCGGCAGCGCCGCGTCGATGTCCTTGGCGGCGCGCAGCACGCCGAAGCCGTCGCCTTCAGGCAGTTTCAGATCGGAGAGCACGACGCCGGGCAGCCGCACGGCGAGGGCGGCGCGCGCCGACGGTTCGTCGAACGCCTCGATCACCGTGTGGCCGTCGCGCTCGAGCGCGAGGCGCAGCATGGTGCGAAGCGAGTCCTTGTCTTCGACGAGCAGGACCGTCGATGACGTCAGCGCAGCCATCCGGGAGGCACGCTGAGCCGGCGTGCCTCGTCTTCGATGTCGGCAATGGCCTTGGTGAAGTCGTCGATCTCCTTCTGCACGCGCGCCAGCTCGTCGAGCGCGCGCTGCCGATCCTCCGCGATCTTGGCGCGCTGCGCGGGGTCGTCGCGGTTGACGAAGTCGGCCGAAAGCGCATTGATGCGGCTCTGCAGCGAGTCGGCGAAGATTTGCGCGCGCGACAGGTTGGTGCGCGCCGTCGTGATGCGCTCGCGCCAGTACTTCTCGTCGCGCGGCGCCTCGCCCGCAGCAGCCGCCTCGCCCGCCGCAGCCGGCGGGGCCGCAGGCTTCGGCGCGCCGCCGCCCACCACGCCGAGGTCGGTCACCACGGTGGCGGCCTGCGATGGCAGCGCGGGCGCAAACCGCGGCGGCAGCTTCGCGAGATCTTCATTCGTGTACGAGGGGATCGTGGCGGTTTTCAGGGCGCCGCGCCGGGCAGCTTCCCGCCGCGCGGCATCCGCCAGCGGCGACTGCGCGAACGCAGACGTGGAAACGAGGACGGCCAGCGCCGACAACACAAAGGTCTTCATCATGATGGTCCTGCTGCGCCGGGGTACCTTCAGTTTAGATCACCAGGAACGCGCGTGTCTCATGCGCAACCCGCCCTCGCCCTCGCGAACACAGAGCGCCTCGAACCAGGCCGTGGACACCCCCGAAACCGCCACGGCCCTGACGAGCAGCAGGCCGTTCGAATCCCGGCCCGGGTCCCCGTCCCCTTCCGCCCAGTCGTCGGCCACCCACACCGCCACAAGGGCCGTTCCCGGGTGCCCCGACACCATCGGCCAGGCCGCCTGCGCGAACACCTGCCAGACCGGAGTATCGGCACCGTGGGAGCTCATCATCATCGTGTCGGCCCGGATTGCCGCGCTGAGGCCCGCGATGTCGAGGCCCGGCTGCGGCCTCATCCAGTGCGCCGAGCCCGAACCCGCCAGCGGCGGCGTCCAGTCGGCCAGCGCGAGTTCCCCGAGCGCGACGGCAGCCATGCCGGCCGCCGCCGAGCGCAGCTCGAGCGTGAGGCGATACGCCGCAGCTGCACGCCGCTCAACGGCGGAGACGATGGCCATGCCGCCGAGGGCGGTGGCAAGCACCAGGCTCAGGAGCAGCGCGCCGATCAGGGCCACGGCCCGCTGCTCCATCCGAATGACGCGCCCGGCGGGAAACCGGCCTGCGGCGCCTCCGCGAGCGACACGCGCAAGGCGATCGGGCCGGGCTCGAGCTGGTCGGCGTCCCACGCCAGCGGCCCGGTGCCGGTAAACGGCCCATCACCCAACGCGGACGCCGGCAGCTGCGGAAAGGCAAACGCCGCCTGCGTCAGGCCATCCACGAGGATGCTGTCGGAGCGATAGCCGTCATAGCGGCGCAGCGCGCCTTCCCGCGCGTCGAACGCAATCACGTCGACGGTCACAGGCACGATCACCGAGCCTGGGGGAAACGCCGGCGCGCCTGGCTCCACGATCGGATCCAGCGCGAGCTGCCCTGGCACGGCGGGCACCGATGGCACGCGGAACAATCCGCAGGCGCCGTCGCCCGCGATGGCGAGCACGACGTCGCCCGCGCGAAGGCCGCACACCGCGGCGCTGCCGCAGCCGGCCTCGGCCAAAGCCGTCACCACGCCGCCGCCGGCCGCGAGCGCGGTCGTGAGCGACAACGCGCGATGCGCGCCCGCGCGCGACACGATCGTGACGGCCTCCGGCGACACGTCCCCTTCAGCATCCGGCCTGAACAGGCCGACACGCCGCGGCCACATCGCGGGCACGCGCACGGCGCTGCCATCGATCGTCACCTCGATGGGCGCCATGCGCGCGATCACGCGCGAGAGGCGCGACTCGATGACGCGCACGCTCTGGCGCGCGGCCGACGCCGCTTCCCACTTCGCCGACTGTGAAGGCAGGTCGGCCAGCACCCGCGCGGCCGACGCCCAGATCAGGCCCGCCGTGGCGGTGACGATGAGCGCTTCGATCAACGCCGCGCCGCGCTCATTCATGGGCCACCGCCGTGGACAGCGTGACCGCACCGCGCGCGTCAGCGAGCGGAGCGACGCGCACGACAACAATCAGCACACCGGCAGGCGCGGTGGCGGGTGTCACCTGCCAGCGGCTGTCGAATGCGCCCTGTGCGGCCGGCTGCCCCTCGCGATCGACCATCGCGTGCCAACCTTCCATCGGCGCATCCAGCGCGCCACCCGTGCCGATGACGCCAGCCGCTACGCCGGCTTTCACATGTTCCAGACGCGCCGTCGCAATCACCGCGGCCTCCGTTTCAATGGCGCTGTCGCGCTGCAGCCGCGCCGCCACCGCGATGCCCGGCAGCAGCGCGGCGGTCACCACCGCCATCAATGACAGGGCAACCAGCGTTTCAATGATGGAAAAGCCATGCGCGCGCTGCGGATCCATGCGCCTGCCTCTGTGCAAGCGCAGCGCCGTGGGCGATCGATCTGTTTTGCTGGGATTCGCGCGCGCGCGCGTCAGTTTCTGCGCGTTGGCACGGGCAGCGCGATGGTGAATTCTGCACCGCCCTGCGGGCTGGCGCCGAGCGTCACGCGCCCGTTGTGCGAGACGATGATCTTCTGGACGAGGGCAAGGCCGAGCCCGGTGCCGCGCCCGCGCGTCGTGAAGAACGGCTGAAACACCTTGCCGGCCACACCGGGCGGCACACCCGGCCCGTTGTCCGACACGGTAATCCGCTGAACGCCGGCGGCGGCATCCACGGCGCCGTGTACGCGCACGTGCGGCGCCGTCCCGGCCTCCACGCACGCTTCCACCGCATTGCGCAGCAGGTTGCTCACCGCCTGCCGCAGCATCACATCGTCGCCCTCGACCTCCACGAAGTCGCCCGTCAGCTCCATGCTGCCGCCGTGCGCGCGGGCCTCGTTCGACGCATCGGCCACCGCGCGGCCAACGATGGGCGCGAGCGCCGTCGGTTCGCGCGCGGGCTGCGTGGGCTTGGCGAACGCCAGGAAGTTCGCGACGATTTCGGTGAGCGAGTCGGTTTCGGCGCGGAGGCTTTCGACATAGCCGCGGTGATCGGCCGGCAGCTTCGCCGTGTCCATGAGCCGCGCATAGCCGTGGATGGTGGCGAGGCCGTTGCGAAACTCGTGCGCGAGACCCGCCGTGAGCTCGCCCAGGCGGGCGAGGCTGTCCTTGAGCCTGAGTTGATCTTCGAGATCCACCACCGTGGTGAGATCGGTGAAGAGGCAGATCGCGCCGGTGACCGCCCCGTCCGCGTCGCGAAGCGGCGACACGCCGGCACCAAGATGTCTGCGCGGCCCGCCGCCGGACGGCTCGAGGGTGATCGCGCGGCGCGACGAACCCGCGCCGGTCGCGAGGCACTCGGCAATCAACGCGCGCATGGCCGCGCCCGATGCGCCGAGCGTTTCCCAGATCGAACGCCCGCCTGCTTTCGATGCATCGCCACCGGTTGCCGGAAGCACCGGCAGGCCCAGCAGCCTGGCGCCCGCGGGGTTGACGCGCTGCGGCTCACCATCTTTGTCGGTGACGAGCAGGCCCGATGGAAGGTTGTCGAGGATCTGATCGCTCAGGCGCTCGGACGCCTCGGCGCGCGCGGCCAGCGCCCGCTCGTGCTCGCGCATGCGCGTGACGGCGTCCTGCATGGCCGCGGTCATGAACGCATTCACATTGCCATCGTCGGCCTTCGCGAGACGGCGCGATACGACGATCATGCGGATGACCATCACGAAGCACAGGAACACGAGGCCTGCGACGATCAGGAAGAGAAACAGCGTGAGCGAGTTGATCGTCACCGGTAAAAGCCCGCGTACCAGTCGACGATGGGCTGGCCCCACAGACTGGCGAACACCGCCGCGGCCGCCAGGAACGTGCCGAACGGCAGGCGCTGCTGCAGGTCGCCGCGCCCTCCGGCCATCAGCCCCACCCCGGTGAGCGCGCCGGCAAACGACGCCAGCACGAGGGTGAGGGCCATCAGCGGGGCGCCGAGGAAGGCGCCAATCATGCCGAGCATCTTGACGTCGCCCATGCCCATGCCCTCGACGCCGCGCACGCGAACGTAGATCTCGGCAATCGCCCACAGCACGCCGCCGCCGAGCAGCGCGCCCAGCAGCGCCGACGCGAACCCGGGCGGCACGAACGCGCTCGCGGCGAGGCCGGCCACGACCCCGGGCAGCGTGATCACGTTCGGCAGAATCTGGTGCTCGAGATCGATAAAGAACAACACGAGCATCGCGCACGCAAACACCAGGCGGATTGCTCCGAGCAGCGTGGGACCGAACACCGCCATGTGCACCAGAAACAACCCCATCGCCGCGAGCTCGACGATCGGATAGACGACGCTGATGCCGGCGCGGCAATGCCGGCAGCGGCCTGAGAGCAGCAGGTAGCTGACGACCGGCACGTTGTCGCGCCAGGCAACGGGCGTGTTGCACGAGCCGCAGCGCGAGGGGGGCGTCGCGAGCGACATCCGCCGCGGCAGGCGATGGATGCAGACGTTGAGGAAGCTGCCCACTACCAATCCGAAGAGCACCACCGACGTCCATGCGAGCCAGGGCGGCAGCAGGGTCATCGCGCGTTCTCCTCGGGCAAGGGATTGAGCGGCGATTCGGGCGAGAGCGTCACTTCGCCCCATAGCGGCTTGAGGACGTAGGGATAGCCGGCCGGATCGGCCGGCGTGCCCGGGATCCACCCGGCGCGGATCAAATCGATCCATGCGGCGGGCGGTCCGGCCTGCGCGCGATAGCGCGCGACCATCGCCTCGAGCTGGTCAATCTGATCGAGGGTGTCGAGCTGCCGCAGCCAGCGTTCGGCGGTGTTGCGCAGCCATTCCTGATCGGCATCGTCGAGGATACGCGTGAGCATCTCCCGCGAGGCTTGCCGATCGCCGCCGCGCACGAGCATGGAGGCCGCCAGCGGGTCGAGCCATTCGGGCGCGTCCGGAAGCGTGGAGGCACGCTGGAACCACTCGGCGGCGGTTCGGGGATCCTGCCTGCGCCAGAAATAGAGAAAGCCGAGGTCGTGTGCGTATTGCCATTGCTGCGGATTGGCCGCCAGGCCTTTCAGCAGCAGCTGCTCGGCCAGATCGACCCGGCCCGGTCCTCCCGGCGGCGGCTCGGAGAGAAAGATCGCGCCGAAGCGATAGGCAATCCTGAACAACGGATCCAGCGACGTCGCCAGATCGAGCAGCGGCGCGAGGAGCTCGAAGCGTCCCGTGGCGCGGCTCGACGTGCGGTCGCCCCCGTAGTGAATCACCGCGCGCATCCAGTAGATGTCGGCGGCCAGGGCGTCGTACTCGAGGGCGAGGCGGCCGGCCACGGCCGGCGACTGCAGGTACAGCAGCCGCGCGTCCATCGACGTCTGCGCATAGCGGCGATCGCGCGCGGCCTGCAGCCCCACCGAGCCTGCGGCCAGCAGGATCAGCACACCGATGGCGGCGCGCCGGGATGTCATTTGAAATCGCGCCGCGCGAAGATCAGCGTCGCGCCAATCAGCAGCACGCCGATGAAGGCGGCAGCGTACAGCGCATTGATCGCCACGAGTCCGGCGGCGACGGGCCGGCCGTGCACGACGAGCGCCTTCACATCGAAGGCCGACAGGTTCGGCAGCACGTAATAGAGCACCGTGCCGAGCGCCGACGCCACCGGAGCCTCGACCACCTCATCGAGCGCTTTCAGGTCGGCGCTGAAGTGGCCGGCCACCCACAGCCCCAGCGTGAACGCCGCCGCGAGCAGCGGCGAGGCGAAGGTGGAAAAGAACAGCGCGATGGCGGTGACGATGAGCAGCTGCAGGTAGATCAGAAAGATCGGGATGAGCAGCCGCGGATCGACGGCGGGCGCCTCCCACACGCGCTTGAAATTTTCAGGCTCGATCCAGTGGTAGTAGGCCAGCACCACGAAAAACACGGCGGACATGATGGCCACGTTGACGGCCAGCGTGAGCGCGAGGCCCGCGAACTTGCCCGCGATCAGCTCCTGGCGGCGCACCGGCTTGGCGAGCAGCGCGTAGATGCTTCGCTTCTCGACCTCCTTCGAAACGAGCGCGACGCCGATGAAAATCGCGATGAACAGCCCGAACACGGAAATCGCCGTGAGGCCGATGTCCTTGATGATCTTGAGATCCTGTCCGGCGGTCAGCTGCGCAATCAGAAACGCCGATGTCATCAGCAGCGCCGCGAACAGCACGACGCTGTAGAGCACGCGGTCGCGGACCGACTCCTTGAACACGTGCACGGCGACGTGGTGGATGGTGCGGGGACGCATCAGTTCGCCTCCCCGATCCGGCCGCCGGCGGCCGAGGCAATGCGGCGGACGAACATGTCTTCGAGGGTCTCGAGCTGCGGCTCGGCGGAGACGAGCGACGCGCCGGCGGAGGCGAGCGAGGCGATGACGGGCTCGGGTCTCGCCGTCGCGGGCAGGAGGATCTGCCAGACGCCGTCAGGCACCGGCACGGCCGACAGCCCCTGCGCCGCAAGCACGCCGCGCCCCGCATCGTCGAGCCCGCGCACGAGGATCTCCCAGCCGCGCACGTGTTCCGAGAGCAGCTCGCGCATGGGTCCGGCGGCGGCCAGGCGGCCCTTCGCGAGAATGGCCACGCGCGAGCACAGCGTTTCGGCGTCCGACAGGATGTGCGACGAGAAGAGAATGGTGCGCCCTTCGCCATGCAGGCGCATGATGAGCGTGCGCACGTCGCGCCGGCCGATGGGATCGAGGCCCGACATCGGCTCGTCGAGAATCAGCAGCTCGGGTTCGTTGAGCATCGCCTGCGCGAGGCCCACGCGCTGCAGCATCCCTTTCGAAAACTTGCGCAGCGGCAGCCGGCGCTCGGCGCCGATGCCGACCTCGTCGAGCAGCGCCGAGGCGCGCGCGCGGCGCGCGGCCGGATCGAGCCCGAACAGCCGCCCGAAATATTCGAGCAGCTCCTCGGCCGTCAGGTATTCGTAGAAGTAGGGATGCTCGGGCAGGTAGCCGAGGCGGCGGCGCGCGTCGACGTCGCCGGCCGGGCGCCCGAGAATTTCGGCGCGCCCGGACGAGGGAAACAGCAGCTGCAGCAGCAGCTTGAGGGTGGTGCTCTTGCCCGCGCCGTTGGGGCCGAGCAGGCCGAAGATTTCGCCCGGCTTGACGTCGAAGGTCAGCGCGTCGAGCGCCCGGTACGGACGCGGCCGCCAGAAGCCGGCCGTGAAATCCTTCGTCAGCGCGTCGGTGCGAATCACCACCCGATTAGTTCTTGGCGAGCTCGAGCTCTATCGCCTTCTGGAACCAGTCGGCCGGAATGAGCTGGCCGGCAATGCGCACGCCGTTGATGAAATAGGTCGGGGTCGAGCCCACGCGGTTGGCGCCGCCGGCGGCGACGTCGCGCTGCACGTCCTTGATCACCTCGGGATAGCGCGCGTCGAAGTCCGTGATGCCCGCGATGCGCACGACCGCGGCGCGCACGGTCTCGGGCGTCATCGCCCCCTGGTTGTTGTACAGCCAGCTCTCCATCTCGTCGGCCTTGCCGAGCGGGCGCGCCATGCGCACGGCCGCCGCCGCGTCGCACGCGGCCGGGTGAATGTTGTTGCTGACGTTGAAGTTGCATTCCGGCTCGAGCGGATAGTCCATGGTGATCGATTTGATCTGCCCGGGATACTTCTCCTGGAACGACTTGATGATGCCGTTGTACATCTCGTGCGCCTGCTTGCAGGCCGGGCACTGATAGTCGTTGAACTTGACGATCACGACCTTGGCGCCGTCCGACGGCACGCCGATGTCTTCGCGCGGCGCGGCCTTCCACAGCGGCTCGAAATCCTGCTGCGCCTGCTGCGCAGCCGCCGGATCGGCGGCCGCGGCCGCGGCGGCCGCAGGCTGCCCTTCCCGCGGGAACAGCATCACGAGATAGCCCGCGCCGGCCAGCAGCACCAGCGCCACGGCAATGGCCAGCGGACTCGACACGAGGGTGCGCAGATCGCGCGCGAAACGGGACGGCAGTCGGCTCATGGGCACAGTACTGGCGGCGCCGGACACGATGAAGAGTCCGAGCACCGCGACATAGGTGCCCACGCAAAGCAGGCACACGGCGTTGAGGATGAAGAAGGACGCATACGCGAGATACAGGACGACAGCGAGGCCGGCGGTCGACAGGGCGAACACATACGCGCCCACGTTTTCGCGGAAGGCTGGCGTGCCGCGCGGCGCCGCCAGCAGCAGCGCCAGCACGACGGCAAAGAAGAGGGCGCCGAGAATGGCCACCGGCACGCCGAAGAGACTGCCGTACGGACTCAGATACGCCTGCGTGCAGCTGACGGTCGCATTGACGTCACAGGGACTGACATAGCCGGGCTGCGTGAGCAGCTTGTGGTGCACCCACGACGAGGCGCCGGCGGCCGCGAGGCCCCCGAGGGCGAGGACGATCATCAGCATGCGCGAACGGGCTTTCATGATGGGCTGAATTATAACGGTTGCCGGTTGCTGGTTGTTGGCAGCTGGTGTGAGCCACGTGGGACAACGCCCACGCGGCTAATCTTGATCAGCCGGCAGGCGCCATCGTGTCTGCCAGCCAACAACCAGCAACCAAAAACCAGCAACCGTCTTAAGAAAAAACGGGCGGAGACCCCTGCCAGGTCTCCGCCCGTCACCGTCAGATGAATCGACAGTCGTCGATCCGGTCGTGGCTACTGAATCGGACGAACGGAACCCGCCGGCACGGTCGGCAGGGGGTTCGCCACCGCGGCGCCCGTGTCGTCCTGCCAGATCGTTCCGCCCTGGTTGGTCGCGAACGCGCGAACGCCCGTGTTGCCCGGATTGGTCGGGTTGCCCGACGCGTGATACGCCGTGATGAGGGCCGCCGCGTTGCACGAGGCCGGAGTCGTCGCGGGCACCGCGAGGGCGCCGGTTTCCTGCGCCAGCGTGATGGTGTAGCCGCTCTTGACGACCGGGTCCACGCCCATGTCCGCCGCGATGAACGTCTGCGTGCTGCCGGTCGGAGGCGTCGACAGGCCGACGAGCGTCGCCGCGTAGAAGTTGTTGCCGCAGGCCGACGAGAAGGCGATCTGCGAGGTGTTGATGGTGCGCAGCGACCCGATGGCCGATGCTTCGTTACCCGACATGCGGGCGCGCAGCAGGCCCGGAATGGCGATTGCCGCGATGATGCCGATGATCGCCACGACGATCAGCAGCTCGATAAGGGTGAAACCCTTCTGATTACGCATTTTCATTATTTTGGCTCCTTCCCCTTATCTGTCAGGGGCGCCCGCTCTAAGGCAACGGGAATGCCATTCCCTCACCGCCGCGCGCAAAACCCATAACATCTTGCAGTGCAGCAGTTTACGGCTTCAAGCCGTGGCTCCCAGCACCCTCTGAAATCGGCCGGACTGACAAGTTTTGTCACTTTCAGTGACAAGAAACGGCGCTCGTTATTGGATGGGCGTGGCGGGAGCGGCGAACGGTTCGGGCGGAGCGGCCGCGGCCGGGGTCTGCCAGATCGTGCCGCCGGTGTTCACGGCGAATGATCGCTTGCCCGTCGAGCCAAACGACTCGGGGACGGCGGTCGCGTAGTACGCCGTGTAGGTGGGGGTGCCGTTGCAGTCGGGCCCGCCGATGGCCGCGCCGTCACCTTTGCCGAGCGCGAGGCGATAGCCGTCGTGCACCCGGGTGGTGTCGGCCAGCTCGGGATCGAGAAACGGCTGCGTGCCGCCGCGCGGGGGCACGCTCAGGGCCGCGAACGTGGCGGCATACCGGTTGTCGCCGCACACCGACGCATACGCGATTTGCGCGCGGACGATCGCGCGCAGCGACGCCACCGCCGTCGATTCATTGTTGGCCAGGCGCGCCCGCCACAGGCCGGGCACGGCCACGGCCACGATGATGCCGACGATGGCCGTCAGAATGAGGGCCTCGACAACCGTAAAGCCTGAGCGGCCGGATCTCTCCATGAAGGGTGTGTTCACAGATTGTACTTCTTCATGTAATAGCGGAACGACCGGAAGCTCATGCCGAGCAGCTCCGCGGCTTTCATCTTGACGCCGCCGGCGCGGCGCAGCGCCTCGGCGATATATTCGCGCTCGATCTCCTGCACGTGCTGCTCGAGATCGAACCCGTGCGGCAGCTGCGGCATCGCGCCGCCTCCGCCCGGCCGTCGCGCCTCGCCGCGCTGGACCGCCCCGGGCAGGCTCGCCACCGTGATGACATCCGAGCGCTCGAGCGCCACCGCGCGCTCCATCGCGTTTTCCAGCTCGCGGATGTTGCCCGGCCAGGGATAGGCCTCGAGCCGCTCGCGCGCCTCGTCGGCAATGGCGGTGACGCGCTTGCCCATCGCCTGGCTGAAGCGCGCCACGAAATGTTCGGCCAGCAGCGCAATATCTTCCTGGCGCTCGCGCAGCGCCGGCAGGTGCACGGGAATCACGTTGATGCGGTAGTACAAATCCTCGCGGAACGCGCCCTCGTCCACCATCTGGCCGAGATCGCGGTTGGTTGCCGTAATCACGCGGATGTCGGCGGAAATCTCCTCGCCGCCGCCGACGCGGCGGAACGTGCGCTCCTGCAGCACGCGCAACAGCTTCACCTGCATCATCGCGCTCATTTCGCCGATCTCGTCGAGGAAGATCGTGCCCTTCTCCGCCGTCTCGACGAGCCCCTTGCGCGTGCTGTCGGCGCCGGTAAAGGCGCCCTTCATGTGTCCGAACAGCTCGGACTCGAGCAGCGTCTCCGGCAGCGCGCCGCAGTTGAGCGCGACAAACGGCCGATCGCGCCGCGGCGAGTTGAAGTGGATCGCGCGCGCCACGAGCTCCTTGCCCGTGCCCGACTCCCCCGTCACCAGCACCGTGCTCGTCGTGGGCGCGATGGTCTCGATCAGCTGAAACACCTGCTGCATCGCCCCGCTCTGCCCGATGATGTTCGCGAACCGGTGCGTCGTCTGCAGCGCGCGCCTGAGCAGGTCGTTCTCCTGCGCGAGTTGCTTGCGCTCGAGGGCCTTGCGGATGCGCAGCTTCAGCTCGTCGACGTTGAACGGCTTGCTGACGTAGTCATACGCGCCCAGGTGCATCGCCTCGACCGCGTTCTCGACCGAGGCATGCGCCGTGATCATGATGCCCACGATGTCGGCGTCGAGCGTCTTGGCGACCTTCAGCACTTCGACGCCGCTCATGTCGGGCATGCGGATGTCGGAGATGAGCAGATCGATCGGCTCGCGCTCGAGAATCTCCACCGCCTGCCGCCCGTTCGAGGCCTTGAACACCTCATGCCCCTCGCGCCGCAGCACGATGTCGAGCAGCTCCCGCATCGACGGCTCATCGTCGACGACGAGAATCCGGGATCGGTTGCTGGTTACTGGTTGCTGGTTGCTGGTCTGTCCAGCCAGCGCGTCCGGCTTCATCGAGACTCCGCGGGCGGCGCGACAGACCGAATCAATCCGTTGATCAGCCGGCCGACGGTCCAGCTCTGTTCCATGAGCTTCGCCGATCGATCGGCATCGAGATATGCGAACCGTTGGGCAAGCAACAACTGCGTCTGGAGCTCGCAGAGCGAGCCTCGCGCGATGGCTAAAAACCGCACGAATTCGCGGCTGGTGCCGCGCCCCTGGCCTTCAGCGATGTTGCTCGGTACCGACGTGGCACGGCGCCGCGTCTGCGACACCAGCCCATAGAGCTCCTCCTTCGGATACGAACGCGTCGCGACATGAACGGCCTCAGCGAGATCCATGGCGCGCTGCCACGTCTCGAGCTTCGTGTAGTCCGTTACCGCCACGGTGATGCTCCTTTGAACCCACCAGCAACCAACAACCCGCAACCAGCAACCGTCATTGCGTCCGCTCCGGCAACCGCACCGTCACCGTCGTGCCCTGGCCGGGTTCGGAGGTCACCTCGATTTCGCCGCCGTAGTCGCTGACGATGCGGTGGACGATGGAGAGGCCGAGGCCGGAGCCTTTGAAGAAGGCGCCGCGGAACGGCTGGAAGATGCCGTCGAGCTCTTCGCGCGGGATGCCGACGCCTTCGTCGCGCACCGCGATGACGGCCCCGTGGCCGTTGCAGCTGGTCGACAGCCGCAGCTGGCCGCCTTCGGGCATGGCGCGCAGGCCGTTGGTGGCCAGGTTCCACACAATCTGCTTCACCTGCGCCTCGTCGGCCTCGAACACGACCGGCTCGGGCGGCACGTCGACCGAGAGCCGGTGCGCCTCCTTGATCTCGCTGCTGTTGCGCAGCAGCGCGGCGGTGTCGTGCAGGGTCTGGCGCAAATCGAGTTTCTTGACCGCCAGGCGCTGCGGGCGCGCGTAGGCGAGAAAGTTCTTGATGGTGTCGTTGAGCCGGTCGGACTCGCGCAACACGATGTCCATCAGCTGTTCCTGCTCCGCGTTGAGCGGCAGTTCCTGCCGCAGCACCTGGATGGAGCCGGAGATCGAGGCCAGCGGATTGCGGATTTCGTGCGCGATGCCGGCGGCCATTTCGCCGACCGCGGCCAGGCGCTGCTGAATGCGCGCTTCGCGATCGCGGCGGCGCTGGTCGGTCACGTCCTGGAACGTGATCAGGCGCCCGGCCTGCCCCTGCGGCGTCAGCAGCGGCGTGCTGCTGAAACCGACCTCGATTTGCCGCCGATCGTCGCGCATGAAGGCACACTCGAACCGGCGCACACCCGGAGCGCCGGCGTCGTCGATGTCGGCGATGGCGTCGGGCAGCTGCAGCACGTCGCGCGCGGCCCGCCCGATGGCCCGCGACGCCGGCACGCCCGTGATCTGTTCGGCGGCCGGGTTGAACGAGATCAGCACGCCGTCCTGGTCGGTGGTCGCCAGCCCGCTCGTGAGGCTGTCGATGACGTACGCGTTGAACGCCTGCAGCTCGGCGAGCTCTGACGATGTGCGGGCAAGCTCCTGCCCCGCCACGCGCAGCCGCTCCGCCAGCTCTCCGGCCAGCATCGCCACGCCGGCAAACCCGAACACGTTGACGCCGATCGTGAGCAGCGCGATGCGGCCGGGCGGCAGCACCGTGTCAGCCGTGACGAGCGGCGCTGCCGGCGCAAAGTACTGCAGCGCCACGACGGCGACGTACAGCGTGCCGCTGAGCACCGCGGTGGCGATGCCGCCGGCGCGCGAGCGCACGCTGCTGGCCGCAATGATCGGCAGCGCATACAGCGGCGAGAAGTGACTCGCCACGCCGCCGGTGGACGCCACGATCCCCGACACGATGATGGCGTCGGCCGCGAACTGCAGGTCGAGCAGCCACGGGTGGCGCTCGGCGCGGCGCAGCGTCAGCACGTACACGATGGTCAACGCGTACGTCAGCGCAATCAGGAAGAAGAACGGCCCCCGCCCCGGGTCGCTGATCGCCGTCAGACTGCCCGCGCCGAGCAGCAGCGTCACCGCCGCCGCGCGAATGGTCAGCAGCCACAGCAGTTTGCGGCGGAGGGGGGAGATCACGGTTGCTGGTGGCTGGTGGCTGGTGGCTGGTATGAGCCGGCGGGCACAACGGCCCGCCGGCTGGTCTTGATTAGCCGCGGGCGCGTTGTCGCCCGCGGCTCGCACCGACACCCAGCAACCAGAAACCAGCAACCCCTCATGACAGCTTGCTGATCAGATCGAACATCGGCAGGTACATCGCGATGACGATGCCGCCGACCACCACGCCGAGAAACGCGATCATGACCGGCTCGAGCAGCGTCAGCAGGCCGGCCACGGCGGTGTCGACTTCCTCCTCGTAGAAGTCGGCGATCTTCGACAGCATGGTGTCGAGCGCGCCCGTGGTTTCGCCGACGTTGATCATCTGCGTGACCATCGGCGGGAAGACCCCGGTTTCCTTCAACGGACCCGACACGGTTTCGCCGCGCTCGATGCGCGTGCGGGTGGCCTGCACCGCGTCCTCGACGATGGCGTTGCCGGCCGTCCGCGCGGTGATGTCCAGCCCGTCGAGAATCGGCACGCCGGACGCCATGAGCGTGGACAGCGTGCGGCAGAACCGCGCCACGGCGATCTTGCGCAGGATGATGCCGAGAATCGGCGCCTTCAGCAGCAGGCCGTCGATCACGCGCCGGCCGCCGGAGGTCTGGTAGTAGCGCTTGAGCATGTAGCCGGCGCCGATCATCGCGATGATGAAGTACAGGCCGTAGCTCACGAGCTGGTTGCTCAGCCAGATCACGACCAGCGTCGGGGCCGGCAGTTCGGCGCCGAGCCCCTCGAACAGCTCCGCGAACGTCGGGATGACCTTCCACAGGATGGCCGCGACGACGACCGCGGCAATCACGATGACCGCCACCGGATAGATCATCGCGGACTTGACCTGCGACTTCAGCTTGACGTTCTTCTCGATGTAGGTCGCGAGCCGCTTGAGGATGGTGTCGAGGATGCCGCCCGCCTCGCCCGCCGCAATCATGTTCGTGTAGAGCGGGTCGAACGTCTTCGGGTACTTCTTCATGGCGTCGGCCAGCGCCGCGCCGCTTTCGACGTCCTCGCGGGTGAGCAGAATGACCTTCGAGAAGTTCTTGTCCGCCTCCTGCTTGCCGAGAATCTCGAGGCACTGCACGAGCGGCAGGCCGGCGTCGATCATGACCGAGAACTGGCGCGTGAAGACGGCGAGGTTCTTGGCCGGCACCGACTTGTTGGTCTTCGACTTGTCGGCCCTGGCCTTCACCGGCTCGACGCGCGTGACGTTGATCTGCTCGCGCCGGAGCGCGCTCGTCAGCGCGTCCATCGACTCGGCGACGCGCTCGCCGCGCACGGTTTGTCCGGTCCGGCTGCGTCCTGAATAGGCAAATGTAGGCATATCGTTAACCGTTGCTATTTACGATTTACCATCTACGTTTCTGTTAACGGGTTGGCCGGGGAGGCATTCCGGGTCTGTTCAAACCGGCGCCGGCCACGACGCCGGCACCGCGCGCCATCATCTCGATCAGCTCGTCGCGCAGCGACGAGGCGTTGAGCGCCTCGTCGCGCGTGATCAACCGGCGCTGCACGAGCGTCGCCAGCGACTGGTTCATGGTCTGCATGCCGAGCTTCTCCTGCCCCGCCTGCATCGACGAATAGATCTGGTGCACCTTGTCGTCGCGAATCAGGTTGCGAATCGCGGGCGTCGGCACGAGGATCTCCATCGCCACGACGCGCCCGCTGCCGGTGGCCTTCGGCAGCAGCGTCTGCGACACGATGCCTTCGAGCACCAGCGACAGCTGCGTGCGAATCTGCCCCTGCTGGTGCGCGGGAAAGACGTCGATGATGCGGTTGACGGTCTGCGCGGCCGAGTTGGTGTGCAGCGTCGCGAACGTCAGGTGGCCCGTCTCGGCGATGCGCAGCGCCGATTCGATCGTCTCGAGATCGCGCAGCTCGCCGATGAGCACGACGTCGGGGTCTTCGCGCAGCGCCGCGCGCAGCGCGCCCGAGAAGCTCTGCGTGTCGCTGTGCACCTCGCGCTGGTTCACCAGGCACTTCTTGTGCGGGTGGATGTACTCGATCGGATCTTCAATCGTCAGGATGTGCGCGTCGCGCTCGTTGTTGATCTTGTCGAGCATCGCCGCCAGCGTCGTCGACTTGCCGCTGCCGGTGGGGCCGGTGACCAGCACCAGGCCGCGCGGCCGCTCCGAGAGCGTGGCCAGAATCGGCGGCAGGTTCAATTCCTCGAAGCCGCGGATGGTCTCCGGAATCTGACGGAAGACGGCCGCCACGGCCCCGCGCTGGTTGAAGACGTTGCAGCGGAAGCGGGCGAGGCCGCGGATGCCGAATGCCAGGTCCAGCTCCTGCGTCTCTTCGAACCGCTTCTTCTGCGCGTCGGTGAGCACGCTGTAGGACAGCTGCTTCGTTTCGGCGGCGCCGAGCGGCGGCAGGTCGAGCCGCCGCAACCCGCCGTCCACGCGCACCTGCGGCGGTGAATTCGTGGTGAGGTGCAGGTCCGATCCGCCCATGTCGACGGTCATCTTCAGCAGTTCGGGCAATGTCATTTGACGGTCTCCCTCGCGACTTCTTCAATCGTCGTCAGGCCTTCCTTCACCTTGCGAAGGCCGCTCATGCGCAGCGTCAGCATGCCGTCCTCGACCGCCTTGCGCCGCAGTTCGAGCGCGGAGGCGCCGACGAGGATCAGCTCGCGGAGCTGTTCGTTGACTTCCATGACTTCGTAGAGGCCGACGCGGCCCTTGTAGCCGGTGCGGTTGCACTTGTCGCAGCCCTCGCCCTTCATGGGCACGACCGCGGCCGCGTCCTCGGGCGAAAAGCCGGCGTCGATCAGGCCCTGCGCCGGCAGCGGATGCTCGACCTTGCAGTTCGCGCAGATGCGCCGCACGAGGCGCTGCGCGCAGATCAGGTTGACCGAGCTGGCCACGAGGAACGGCTCGATGCCCATGTTCATCAGGCGGTTGATCGTGCTCGGCGCGTCGTTGGTGTGCAGCGTCGACAGCACGAGGTGGCCGGTGAGCGCGGCCTTGACGGCGATTTCCGCCGTTTCGAAATCGCGGATTTCGCCGACGAGGATGATGTTCGGATCCTGGCGCAGGAACGACCGCAGCGCGGCGGCGAAGTTCAGGCCGATGTTCTCGCGCACCTGCACCTGGTTGATGCCGGGCAGGTTGAACTCGACCGGATCCTCGGCCGTCATGATGTTGGTTTCCGGCGTGTTGATCTTCGAGATCGACGAGTACAGCGTGTTCGTCTTGCCGCTGCCGGTGGGGCCCGTGACCAGCACCATGCCCCACGGCTTCATGATCGCGGCCTCGAAGCGCGTCAGCGATTCCTGCTCGAAGCCGAGCTTCGTCATGTCGAGCATCAGCTTCGTCTTGTCGAGCAGACGCATGACGATCTTTTCGCCGAACAGCGTCGGCAGCACCGACACGCGGAAGTCGATCTCGCGCGAGCTGCCGTTGTCGTTGAAGCGGATCTTGATGCGGCCGTCCTGCGGCAGCCGCTTCTCGGCGATGTCGAGCTTCGCCATGATCTTCACGCGCGACGAGATCGCGTCGCGGAACTTCATCGGCGGCGACATGATGTTGTAGAGGATGCCGTCGACGCGGTACCGGATGCGGTACTCCTTCTCGTACGGCTCGATGTGGATGTCGCTCGCGCCCTTCGAGATGGCTGACATGAGGACGACGTTCACGAGGCGGATGACGGGGGCCTCCCCGCCCTGCCGCTCGAGCGACGCGACGTCGATCTCCTCCATGTCCTGGAGCATCTCGACGCTGTCGTCCTCGACCTCCGGCAGATCCTCGAGCGCCTTGGTGGCGAACTCGAGCGAGCTGAGCGCCGAGCCCGCGCCGCCGCCGCTCGACGACACCTGCGACGCCTTGGTGGCGGCCCCCGCGTAATAGCGCTCGATCGCCTCGAGCACCGCGATCTCGGACGCCACCACGGGCTCGACGTTGTAGCCCGTCATGAACTTGATGTCGTCCATGGCGAACACGTTGGTGGGATCGGTCATCGCGATGGTCAGCGACGCGCCGTTGCGGGCGAGCGGAACGATCTGGTACTTGACCGCCGTGTCGGCGGGCACGAGCTTGATGACGGCCGGATCGAGCTCGAACTGGGCGAGGTTTATCGAGGGAACGCCGTACTGCTTGCTGAGGAGGGCCGTAATCTCCTCGTCGCGCACGAATCCCAGCTTGACGAGGCTCGCCCCCAGCTTGCCGCCATTGGCCTTCTGCGCATTGAGGGCCTCCTGCAACTGCTGTGGCGTGATCCGCTTCTCCTTAAGAAGAAGCTCGCCGATGCGTACAGCCATCTATGGATTCTTCGCGGTCCGAGTAATGCTGGGGGAAGGGGGATCATCGCCGGGGTGACGAATTTTGTCAATAAACGATCCGCCCGGCCACACCCCAGCCCCGTTCGGCGCCCTCTGCGCCGGCCGCGGCCCACCCATCTACCCACACTCCATTTCGGACGGCGTAGCTTCCTCCGACAGTCCCCAGGGGCCGGGAATCCCCAATCGTGTCCATTCGGGCACCTGCCCGCACCGCGAAGCGGACCAGTCGATATTCGGTGCCAATGGCGACGGCGCGGCGCCTGTCCGGCCCGGATTGTTGCGCCTTCAGGTCGAAATCCACCGCCACCGTCAGGGCCGGGGTGGCCAGATACGAGATGCCGGCCCGGGCCAGCAGCGGCAGCTCCAGGCGGGTGCCGTCCGGCGCCTCGAAGGCCGGGCTGGTCAGATTCTTCAACGTCAGGCCCGCTTTCAGGTCCCCCGCGGTGGCCATGACGGCCACGTCCGCGTCGAAGGCGTTCCCGGCCTCGCTCTCGAGCGCCGTGCCGGTCATCCCCGCGGCGGCGCCGCCCCGCACATATTTGAGGGTGCCCGCCACGACGATGGTATCGGTGAGCGACTGCAGCACGGTGACGCCCGCCTGATGCGTGGTCAGCTCGCGCGAGACGGGCTCGTCGGCCGGGCCGTACGTGAAGAATGTCTCGCGCGTGCGCACGTACGACAGGCCGAGCGGAAGCGATCCGGCCCCGAGAAACCACGACGAGCGCTCGGTGGACGGCGCGTGGCCAAACAGGTCAGGCGGCTGCCGCTCGAAGCTGTGGCGCTCCAGGGCGAGCCCCACGAACCCGCCGGTGGCGAGGCCCGCCGGGTTCCACCAGATGGCGGTGACGTCGTCGGCCACGCCCACGAAGGCGCCGCCCATCCCGAGCGCGCGCGCGCCGGCCGTTTCGAAGGTTTGGGCCGACGCGGGCGCGGCGACAAGCAGCGTCAGAAGCAGCAGAGCCGGATAGCGGGGCATTAAGCGAGAATACTCGCAGTCACTCCCCCAAAGAACTGCCCGATTTCGAAACAATCGGCGTCCATTCCACGTATGGAATTGCGACTCCCAAACCCGAGGTCCGAGTGAGCCATGTCTGAGCCTGTTGCGGAACGTCCCACACCCCCGAGCCTGATGTCGCGCGCCGTCGGCGTCATCACGGCGCCGCGCGCCACCTTCGAGAAAATCGTCGCCGCGCCGCGCGTGGGCGGCGCGCTGATGCTCGTCACCATCATCTCGACCCTGGCCGTCGGGCTGCTGCTGTCGAGCGAGCGCGGCCAGCAGGCCTGGCTCGATCAGGCCGTCTCCCAGCAGGAGGCATTCGGCAACACCGTCACCGACGAGCAGTACGAAGGCATGCGCAGCATGTCGAAGTACGCCGCCTACATGGGCGCCGTGCAGTTCATCGTCGGCGTGCCGCTCGGCGCGCTGATCATGGGCGGCATCCTCTACGCCATCTTCAACGCGCTGATGGGCGGCTCGGCCACCTTCAAGCAGGTGATGGCGGTGGTGGCGCACTCGCAGATCATCTCGGCGCTCGCGTTCCTCGTCACCACGCCCATCAACTACGTGAAGGGCACGATGACCGGGGCGACCAACCTGGGCGTGCTCTTCCCGATGCTGGATGAATCGTCCTTTGCCGCGCGGCTGCTCGGCATGATGGATCTATTCCTGCTCTGGTGGCTGTTCGTGCTGTCGGTCGGGATCGCGGTCCTCTACAAGCGCAAGACGAGCTCGGTGGCCATGGTGCTGTTCGGCATCTACTTCGTCATCGCGCTGGGCTTTGCCGCGTTCATTTCGTCACGGAGCTAATCAGCATGAGTCGTGGAAAGAAGATTCTGATCGCGCTCGGCATCGTCGTGGTGCTCGGCGCCATCGTCTTCGCCAACCTGAACTTCAAGCGCGAGTCGGGTGTCGAGGTCAACGTCGAGAAACTGCAGAAGCGCGATCTCGAGGCCATCGTCTCGGCCAGCGGCACGCTGCAGCCGAAGCGGTCGGTCGACATCTCGGCCGACACGATGGGCCGCGTGACGAGCCTCGCCGTCAACGAAGGCGACCGCGTCCAGGCCGGTCAGCTGCTGCTGCAGATCGATCCGCGCAACCTGACCAGCGCCGTGCAGCGCAGCGAGGCCGGACTCGAAGGCGCGCGCTCCGCGGTCGCGCAGTCGCGCACCGCGGTGGAGAACACGCGCGTGGCGCTCAAGCAGGCGCAGGACAACCTGCGCCGCCAGCAGGAGCTCGCCAAGGAAGGCCTGATCACGCGTGAGGTGCTCGAGCGCGCGCAAAGCGAAGTATCGCTGCGCGAAGGCGACCTGCGCGCGCAGCTGCAGGCGGTCACGGCGGCGGAAAGCCGCCTGCGCCAGGAACAGGCCAGCCTCTCGGGCGCGCGTCTCGATCTGAGCAAGGTCCGCATCGACGCGCCCATCAGCGGCCTCGTCACGCGGCGCAACATCGAGGAAGGCGAAATGGTGGTGGTCGGCACCATGAACAACGCCGGCACCGTGCTGCTGACGATCGCCGACATGTCGGTCATCGAGGCGGAAGTCGAAGTCGACGAAACGGACATCCCCTACGTGCAGATCGGCCAGACCGCGAAGATCACCATCGACGCGTTTCCGGATCGCACCTACACCGGCAAGGTCACCGAAGTCGGCAACAGCCCGATTCAGGCCGCCGGCGCCACCGGCGCGCGCACCGCGACCAACTTCAAGGTGGTCGTGCAGCTCGAGGGCGAAGTGCCCGACATCCGGCCCGGCTTCACCTGCACGGCCGAGATCACCACGGCCACGCGCACCCAGACCGTCGCCGTCCCGATTCAGGCGACGACCGTGCGCGAAATGGTCGTCGATCAGAAGGGCGACATCGTCCGCGAGCCGGCGCCGGCCGAGGGCGAGCGCCGCCCGCGCCGCCCCGCCGCCGCGCCAGCCGATGCGCAGCTGCCGGCCGGGCAGACGCGCAAGGAGCTCGAGGGCGTGTTCCTCGTGAAGGACGGCCGCGCGGTGTTCACGCCGGTCAAGACGGGCATCGCCGGCGAGCGCTTCTTCGAAGTCGTCACCGGCCTGAAAGCGGGCGACGAGGTGATCGTCGGGCCGTTCAGCTCCGTACGATCCTTGCAGGATGGCGACCCGGTGAAGGTGGTGCCGGCCGTGGGCACCACGCGACAGTAGGACATGAACCAGTTCCTCGAAGCGGCGCTGCTCGCGCTCCAGGCCATCTGGGCCAACAAGCTGCGCTCGTTTCTCACCGTGCTCGGCAACATCGTCGCCGTGACGTCGATCATCGCGGTGGTGTCGCTGATTCAGGGCCTCAACGCCAGCGTCGAAGACGCGATCATGTCGGAGGTGGGCGCCGACGCGTTCACCGTCGACCGCTTCCCCGTGACGCAGACCGAAGAGGAACAGGACGCGGTCCGCAACAATCCGCGCGTCACGCTCGACGATGCGGATGCGATCCGGCGGTTCACGACGAACGTCGACACGGTGATGGTACAGGCGCGCGGCAGCGCCGAGCTGAAGTATCGCAACGAAGTGCTCGAGAGCGTGCAGCTGCAGGGCGTCACGCGCGAGTACGCGACGCTGCCGACCACCAACGTGGAGCACGGCCGCGTGATCACGCCGGCCGAGTTCGACGCGGGCCGTCTGGTCGCCATCCTCGGGTACGACGCCGCCGACCGCCTGTTCGGCTCGGTCGATCCGCTCGAGAAGAAAGTCTCGATTGCCGGTCTGCCCTTCATCGTGGTGGGGGTGGCTGAGAAGAAGGGCTCCATCTTCGGCCAGTCGCAGGACGAGTACGCCATCATCCCGCTGCCGGCGTTCCAGCGGCTGTTCGGATCGCGCCGCTCGCTCAACCTCGTCGTCCGGCCGAAGGATCCGTCGCTCACGCGCGCGGCCATGGATGAAACCACGGTGGCGCTCAGAATCGAGCGGCGGCTGAAGCCGGCCGAAAAGGACAACTTCGGCATCTACTCGTCGGACACGTTCCTCAACATCTACGATCAGGCGACACAGGGCATCTTCGCGGTGCTCGTGGGCGTGGTCGGCCTGTCGCTGGTCGTCGGCGGCATCGTCATCATGAACATCATGCTGATGGTGGTCACCGAGCGCACGCGCGAGATCGGGCTGCGCAAGGCGCTGGGCGCGCGGCGCCGCGACATCGTCTGGCAGATTCTCACGGAGTCGATCACGCTGTCGACGTTTGGCGGCGTGGTGGGCACGGCCATCGGCTTTCTGATCGCGATGGTCATCGCGGCGGTGAGCCCGCTGCCCGCCGCCGTGGAGCTGTGGTCCATCGTGCTCGGCATCGGCATCACGGCGGTCGTCGGCCTGTTCTTCGGGATGTATCCGGCGATGCAGGCCGCGAAACTCGATCCCATCGAAGCCTTGAGGCGCGAGTAATGCCGAGGAGCGGAGCGGGGCGTGGGGGCCCCGCGAGCGACGAGGCCAGGCGGGGTGCAGGGGCCCCCGCCGGAGGGAAATAGATGGCCATCCGCGCAGGGCTGCTCGACGAAATCGTACGCATGGCGTACGACACCGTCCGCAACAACAAGATGCGGTCGGGGCTCACGGTGCTGGGCGTCGTCATCGGCATCACGTCGATTGTCGGCATGACGGCGCTGATTCGCGGCTTCGATCAGTCGCTGCGCGATTCGATCGCCGCGGTGGGGCCCGACACGATCTTCGTCGCCAAGTTCAGCGGCGTAAGCATGGCGTCGGGCGCGGACTTCCAGGATCTGCTGCAGCGGCCGAACATGACACCGCAGGACGCGCTGGCCATCGAGCGCGGCGCGCCCTCGATTCAGACGGTCGACATCATTCTTGGCGACGGCGGCCCGCCGACGCAGGAGCGCGTTTACTACGGCGGCGAGCGCACGAAGCTGCTGCAGGTGCTCGGCAGCACCGAGGCTTACGCCGAAGTGATGCGGCTCGACCTGGAAGCCGGGCGGTTCTTCACCGGCAGCGAGGTGGACCGCCGCGCCGACGTGATCGTGCTCGGCCAGACCGCCTACAAGGCGCTGTTCCCGAGCGTCGATCCGCTCGGTAAGACGGTGCGGCTCGGCTTCCGCCAGTTCACCGTGGTCGGCGTCGTCGAGCCGCGGCCCACGCCGGGCGGGTTCAACGTCGGCGTCGACGACTTCGTCATCATTCCGCACACGACGTACCAGAAGCAGTTCGGCATCCGCGCGTTCCGCGCGGGGCGCGGCGAGATGCGCAGCATCCTGCTGGCGGCGGTGCCGCGGCCCGGCGTGGATCGGGAAGTCGCGCTGCGCGAGGTGGAGGAGGTCATGCGGATCCGGCACAACCTGCGCCTCGATCAGCCGAACGACTTCGACGTGCTCACGCAGGACTCGATCCTGAAGCTCTGGGATCAGATCAGCGCCGCCACGTTCTTCGCGCTGGTCGTCATCTCCTCGATCGCGCTGATGGTCGGCGGCATCGGCGTCATGGCCATCATGACGATCAGCGTGACCGAGCGCACGCGCGAGATCGGCGTGCGCAAGGCGCTTGGCGCGCGGCGCGTCGAGATTCTCTGGCAGTTCCTGCTCGAGGCGGTGTTCGTCACCTCCACCGGCGGCATCATCGGGATTCTGCTCGGCAGCGGCATCGGCCTGCTCATCCACCTGGTCTCGGGCTTCCCCATCTCGCTGCCCTGGTGGTCGTTCGCCCTCGGCCTCGGCTTCTCCGCCGGCGTCGGCGTCCTCTTCGGCATGATTCCCGCCGTCCGCGCCTCGCGGCTGGACCCCATCGAAGCTCTGCGTTACGAGTAGGCCAGAGGCCATGGGCCACAGGCTAGGGATGAGCCAGCAGGCACACGGGCCTGCTGGCTTTTTTGGTCTCTGGCCTCTGGCCTCCAGCCTCTGGCCTCTGGCCTATCCCCTCCGATATGATTCGCTCGAGAGGCGGCGTGGAGAACGCCTCTCGGAGGGTATGCCGCTATGAAGGTCTACGACGCTGCAGCCATCCGCAACGTGGCCCTGGTCGGCCACAGCGGTTCAGGAAAAACCCAGCTCACCTCCGCACTCCTTTTCGATTCAGGCGCCGTCAACCGGTTCGGCAAAGTCGACGATGGCACCACCATCACCGACTATGACGAGGAAGAGATCGCGCGCAAGCACACGCTTTCGGCGGGCCTCGCGGCGGTCGAGTGGAACAAGTGCAAGATCAATGTCATCGACACGCCCGGCATGGGCAACTTCCTGAGCGACGCGCGCGCGGCGCTGCGGGTGGTGGAAGCGGCGCTGGTCGTGGTCGACGCCGTCGGCGGCGTGCAGGTGTCGACCGAAAAGATCTGGGCGGCGGCCGATGAGCTCGAGGTCCCGCGCCTGTTCGTCGTGAATCGTCTCGATCGCGACCGCGCCAGCATGGAGCGCGCGCTCGAGTCGATTCGCGCGGCATTCGGGCGCGGCGCGGTGGCCGTGCAGCTGCCCATCGGCGAGGAAAAAGGCTTCACGGGCGTGATCGACCTGGTCGCCATGAAGGCCTACAGCTTTGCGATTGACGACAGCGGCCGCATGACCGAAACCGGCGTGCCGGGCGCGTACGTCGACGCGGCCAACGCCGCGCGCGAGTCGCTGATCGAGATGGTGGCCGAGGCCGATGATGCGCTGATGGAGAAGTTCTTCGAGGCGGGCACGCTGACGCAGGAGGAACTGCTCGACGGCCTGCACCGCGGCGTGCGGGCCGGGCGCGTGTATCCCGTGGTGTGCGCCTCGGCGCTGCACAACATCGGCATCCAGCCGCTGCTCGACGCCATCGTGCACTACGTGCCGGCGCCGACCGAGCATCCCATGACCGGCGTGAAGCCCGGGACGGAGGAGCCGGTCGAGAAGGAAGCCGATCCCTCAGGGCCCGCCGTGGCGTACGTGTGGAAGACGATCGCGGATCAGTTCGCCGGGCGCATCACGCTGTTTCGCGTCGTGACGGGCACGCTGAAGTCCGACTCGAACGTCACCAACATCACGCGCGACTCGCAGGAGCGGCTCGGACATCTGCTGCTCGTGCAGGGCAAGACGCAGACCCACGTGCCGGAAGTACACGCGGGCGACATCGGCGCGGTGGCGAAGCTGAAGGAGACGCAGACGGGCGACACCATCGGCGATCGCAACGGCGGGTTCGTGATGCAGCCGTTGACGTTCCCCGAGCCGGTCATCTCCTACGCGATGGAGCCGAAGACCCGCGGCGACGAGGACAAGATCAGCACGGCGATGCACCGGTTGATGGAAGAGGACCCGTCCATCGGCTACTCGCGCGATCCACAGACGCACGAGCTGCTGCTGTCGGGTCAGGGGCAGCTGCACATCGAAGTGACGGTCGCGAAGCTGAAGCGGCGCTTCGGCGTCGAGGTCAACCTGAAGCTGCCCCGCATCCCGTACCGCGAGACGATCACGGCGTCGACCGAGGCGCACGGCCGCCACAAGAAGCAGACGGGTGGCCACGGGCAGTTCGGCGACTGCAAGATCCGGATGGAGCCGCTGCCACGCGGCGGCGACTTCCAGTTCGAGGACGACATCTTCGGCGGCGCCATCCCGCGCGGGTTCGTGCCGGCCATCGAGAAGGGTATCCAGGAAACGCGGATGCGCGGCTATCTCGCCGGCTTCCCCGTCGTCGACTTCAAGGTCACCGTCTACGACGGCTCGTACCATGACGTCGACTCGAACGAAATGTCGTTCAAGATGGCGGGCCGCCTCGCGTTCCGCGACGCGATGACGCGCTGCCGTCCGACAATCCTCGAGCCGATCATGCACGTCGAAGTGGTGGCGCCGAACGACTTCGCCGGCGATCTGATGGGCGATCTGAACGGCCGGCGCGGCCGGATCTCCGGCATGGACACCCGCGGCCCCTCGACGGTGATCAAGGCGCAGGTGCCGATGGCCGAGATGCTCAGCTACGAGCAGCAGCTCACGTCGATGACCGGCGGCCGCGGCGGGTACCACATGGAGTTCTCGCACTACGACGAGGTGCCCGCGCATCAGCAGCTGAAGATCATCGAGAAGTCGAAGGCCGAGCGGGCGGGGGTGGTGGAAGAGGAAGTGTAGGCCGGGGCGGCTGGGGTAGACTCGTCGCATGACCTTCGTCGAGGCCATGCGAATCCTGGAGGCCTTTGAGAGGCACCGCGTGGACTACGTGCTTGTGGGCTCGATGGCGATGGCCGCACAAGGTCTCGTCCGCGCCACGCGCGACATGGACGTCTTCGTCGATCCGACCGAGGCCAACATCGCCAGACTCCGGACTGCGCTGCGCGACGTCTTCGCCGATCCCGAGATAGACGCGATCTCCGCGAGCGACCTGGGCGGCGAATACCCCGCGATCCAGTACGCGCCTCCGGACACCGACTATTGGCTGGATATCCTCGCGCGGCTGGGCGAGGCAACGGCGTATGACGATGTCGAGTACGAGAGCTTGCGCATCGGCGAGGTCACTATCCGCGTCGCCACGCCCCGCATGCTGTACCGGATGAAGCGCGACACTGTCCGGCAACAGGACCGCCTTGATGCGCAGGTCCTCAAAGACCGGTTTGCCCTGGAGGATGAGTGATGCCGGTGCGAAAATTCCGCTCGGTCGCCGACATGCCGCCGGCCCTGCTCCGTCCGCGGCTCGATCCCCGCAATCTCGAGCTCGCCTGCGAGCTGTCCAACACGGCCGCCGGCCTGGCGCCGCAGAACGCCCGCCGGTTCCCCCGCGGTGTTCACAAGTACGCCTCGGTGGCCGAAGCGGCGTCTCGCCGCGAAGCCTGGGAACGCGCCGCCGGCCGCGAATAGCCGCCGGGGTCGCCACCGGCGTGATATAACGCGCCATGTCCGAGCCGCTCGCGCGCACGCTGCGCCAGACCGACCTGACGCTGCTGCTCGTGGGCACGGTCATCGGCTCCGGCATTTTCCTCGTTCCCGGCAGCGTGCTCGCGCAGAGCGGCGGCCACGTCGGCCTCGCGCTGGCCGTGTGGCTGGCCGGCGGCGTGCTGTCACTGCTGGGCGCGCTCACCTACGGCGAGCTCGGCGCCAGGAACCCGCAAGCCGGCGGGATCTACATCTACATCCGCGATGCGTTCGGCCGGCTGCCGGCGTTCCTCTATGGCTGGACGCTGTTCTTCGTCATCAGCAGCGGCTCGCTGGCCACGCTCTCCGTGGCGTTCTCGAACTATGCCGGGCAGTTCGTAACGCTCTCACCTGCCGGGGCCCGCGCGTTGTCGGTCGCGATGATCGTCGCGATTGCCGCGATCAACATCATCGGCACGCGGAAAAGCGCGAACGTCCAGAACCTCACGACGGCGCTGAAGGTCGGCGCGCTCGTCGGCATCAGCGTCGTATTCGTCGTGGTCGGCCAGGGATTCGACGGCGTCAGCGCCCAGACGCTGCCGGTCATGGACACGGGCGCGCTGATGGCCGGGCTCGGCACGGCGATGATTGGCGTGCTGTGGGCGTACGAAGGCTGGCAGTACGTGACGTTCTCGGCCGGAGAGGCGATCGCGCCGCAGCGCAGCTTCCCGCGCGCGCTGACGATCGGCACGGCGGCCCTGATCGGCATCTATCTGATCGCCAATGTCGGCTACATCGCGGCGCTCGGGCCGGCGGCGGTCGCGACGTCCAACCGCGTGGCGGCGGAGGCCGTCACGGCCATCATGGGGCCGGCCGCCGGCATGCTGATCGCGGGCGCGATTCTCATTTCGATCTTCAGCGCCGCGAACGGCCTGACGCTGACCGCGCCGCGCGTGTACTACGCGATGGCGCGCGACAAGGTCTTCTTCGCGCGCCTGGCGGATGTGCACCCGCGCTTCGGCACGCCGGCCCTGGCCGTCGGCGTCAGCTCCGCCTGGGCGATCGTCCTCGCCGTGTCAGGCACATTCGAGCAGCTGCTGACGTATGTCGTGTTCGCGGGATGGCTGTTCTATGCGGTGGGCGCGATGAGCATCTTCGTGTACCGCCGGCGCGAGCCGAACGCGCCGCGGCCCTTCTCGGTGCCGGGCTATCCGGTGACGCCTGCGCTGTTCATCCTGGCCGCCGCGTCAATCGTGCTCAATACGCTGGCCGTGCAGCCGGAACGCGCCGCCGTGGGCATCGGCGTCGTCCTGCTCGGCGTGCCGGTGTACTGGTTCTGGAACAAATGGGGACGGGTCTTAATTATTCACTGGCGGCCGCGGAGTGAATAATGAAGACTCGTCCCCATTTTTCGGCCAACAGAGAGCTAGCCGATAATCCGTCGCAACGTGGCGGTGTCGATGTTGCCGCCGGACATCACTGCCACGGTGCGCGCTCCAGCAAGGCGATCGCGAGACTTCAGCGCGGCGCCGAGCGCCGCGGCTCCGGCGCCTTCCGCGAGATTGTGCGTGGCCCGCAGCGCGAGACGCACCCCCTCCTCGAGCTCCGCTTCGGTGAGCACGACGAAATCGTCGAGATGCTTCTTCAGGAGGCCGAACGTCAGGTCGAACGTCACGCGCGTGGCGATGCCGTCGGCGAACGTTGCAGCCGAGGTGCCGGTCACCCGTTCGCCGCCCTTCCAGGATCGGTAGACGGCATCCGCATGCGCGGCGCCGACACCGACGATCTGCGTCTTCAGGCCCAGCGCGTTCCGAACCGTGATGAGCCCGCACGCGCCGCTGCCGCCGCCAATCGGCACGAACACCGTATCGATGCCGCTGAGCGCTTCGAACACTTCGAGCGCGTAGGTGCCGACGCCGGCCAGCAGCCGCGGCTCGTTGGCCGAGTGCACGTAGCGCGCGCCGGTCTCGACGGCTCGCCGCTCGCAGCGCTCGCGCGCCTCGTCGAAGTCGCGTCCCCCCTCGTCGAGCGCGGCGCCGTACGCGCGCATCGCCGCGTTCTTGTCAGGATTGTTCCCGTCGGGCACGAAGACCGTGCACGCCACGCGGTGAATCCGGCACGCCATGGCGATCGACTGGCCATGATTGCCGGTGCTGGCGGTGACGACGCCGCGCGCGCGTTCTTCCGGCGAAAGCGCGGCGATCAGGTTGAGGCCGCCGCGCACCTTGAAGGCACCAGTCGGATTGTGATTCTCGTGCTTGACGTGGATCTCGAGGCCTGACTCCGCATCCAGCAGCGGATGCCGCATGAGCGGCGTCGGCCGGATGTGGGCGGCGATGCGCTCGCGCGCCGCGCGGACGTCGTCGAGCGACGGCGGCGCTAGTTCCAACGGAGACCCTTCAGCTGATCGAGGTTCACGTTGCCGCCGCTCAGCACGCACGCGACCTTCGCGCCAGCCGGCGCCTTGATCAATCCCTGCAGCAGCGCCGCCACGGGCGACGCGGCCGCGCCTTCCGGCACCACTTTCACGTAGTGCATCGTCCACACCACGGCGTCGAAGATCTGCTCATCGGGCAGCGTGACGATCTCGTCGACGTACTGGCGCACGATCTCGAGGTTCTTCACCCCCGCGCGCTTCACGCGCAGGCCGTCGATGATGCAGTCGACGCGATCGAGCGTGACGAGCTCGCCCGCCTCGACGCTGCGCTTCATCGCCGGCGCGCCCGACGACTCGACGCCGATCACGCGGATCTGCGGGTTGTAGCTCTTGAGCGCGAGCGCGACGCCGGAAATGAGGCCGCCGCCGCCAATCGGCACCACCGCCACGTCGATCTCCGGCCAGTCCTGATGCATCTCGAGGCCGACCGTGCCCTGGCCCTGAATCAGCTGGATGTCGTCGAACGGATGGACGTAGGTGTAGCCCTGCTCGGCCACGAGCTGCTTCGCCATCTCGTTGGCCTCGTCCCAGATCGTGCCGTGCAGCACGACATCCGCCCCGTAGGCGCGCGTGGCGTCAATCTTCGACGGCGTCGCGTTCTCGGCCATGCAGACGACGGCCTTGATGCCGTGGATGCGGGCGGCGAGCGCCACGCCCTGCGCGTGATTGCCGGCCGACGAACAGATGACGCCCCGCGCCTTCTCCTCGTCCGAGAGCAGCGCGAACTTGTTGAGCGGGCCGCGGATCTTGTACGACCCGGTGCGCTGAAACAGCTCCGCCTTCAGGCGGACGTCATAGCCGCTGCGCTCGCTGAGCGTGCGCGAGGTGAGCATCGGCGTGCGGTGCACGTGCCCGCCCATGCGGGCGCGTGCCGTGAGGAAATCATCGGTGGTGAGCATCAGAGGATCAGGGGCGTCCCGCCAGGCGGAACACGAGTTTGGTGGCGGCCGCCGACAGGCCGGCGATGAGCGCGAACACGGCCATCACCGCGAGGCCGAGGAGCCACAGGCTGTTTTCTTCGGAGACGAGCAGCATGCCGAACCAGACGAGCGGCAAGGCGAGGGACGCAAACGCCACGGCACGCGCCGGTACGGTGCGATCGATCAGCGCCGCCACGATGCCGGCCACGGCCCACGAGGCAATGCCGAGGCCCTGCGCCATCGACGATTCGGCGCCGGCCGCGCGCGCGGCGCCGGCCAGCCAGTGGCCGCTCATCATGCCGGCGGCGGCAATCACGCTGGCGGCGATGTAGGAGAGGCGGCGGCGCAACGGCACGCGGGAAGGGTACAACAGAAAAGCCTCACGACCGCGCGGGCGATCGTGAGGCTCTTCGACTATCGATGGTAAATGGTAAATCGACCCGATCGGGATCTCCTTACGAGGTCCCTCGCTTGGTCGGGCCTGTGCGGCGTCCGGCCTTCGACTCGGTGTCGGCCTTCTCGCCCTTGCCGCCGCGCAGCCGTTCGGCCGCGGCGCGCAGGCGTCCGCCGACGCCGGCCTTCTTGCCGCCCGCCTTCGTCTCGCCGTCCTCGTCGCCGGCCGCCTTCTTCGGCTTGCCCTTCTTCGACTTCGGCTCGGCGTTCGGGTCGTACTCGCTGCCCACGAGCTCGATCAGCGCCACGTCGGCGCTGTCGCCGCGGCGGTGGCCGAGGCGCAGCAGCCGTGTGTAGCCGCCCGGCCGCTCGACGAACCGGGGAGCGATTTCGTCGAACAGCTTCGTGACGACCGCCTTGTCGGCGATGTCACGCGCGACGAGCCGCCGGGCGTTGACGCCGCGCACCGGGTCCGACGTGTCGGCCAGGCTGCGCTTGGCGATGGTGATGATGCGCTCGACGAACGGCTTGAGCTCCTTGGCTTTCGGCACGGTCGTCTCAATCCGCTCGTGGAGGATGAGCGCGCTGGCCTGGTTGCGGAGCATCGCGATGCGATGCTCCGTGACGCGGCCCAGTTTCCGGTGTGCAACTCGATGACGCATACAACCTACTCTGTGACGGGCTGATCCACGCGCATGCCGAGGCTGAGCCCCATGCCCGTGAGGATTTCCTTGATCTCGGTGAGCGACTTGCGGCCGAAGTTCTTCGTCTTCAGCATCTCGCCCTCGGTCTTCTGCACGAGCTCGCGAATGGTGCGGATGTTCGCGTTCTTCAGGCAGTTGTACGACCGCACCGACAGCTCGAGCTCCTCGACGCTCTTGTCGAGATTCTCGTTCGACGCCGCGCCGCCGCTCTCGCCCGACGCCTCGAGCGACGACTCGCCGATGTCCTCGAGGTTGATGAACATGGACGTGTGGTCGCGCAGCAGCTTGGCGGCGTACGACACCGCGTCGCGCGCCGACACCGCACCATTGGTCCACACTTCCAGCGTCAGCTTGTCGAAGTCGGTGTTCTGGCCGACGCGCGCCGACTCCACGAGATAGTGGACCTTCTTGACCGGCGAGTGCACCGAGTCGACCGGAATCCAGCCGATGCCCAGGTCCTCGTCGAAGTTCTTGTCGGCCGAGACGTAGCCGCGGCCGCGCTTGACGCGCAGCTCCATGGTGAGCGATCCGCTGCCCGAGACGGTCGCGATGTGCGCGTCGGGCTCGAGGATTTCCACGTCGGCGTCGCCCTGGATGTCGCTGGCGCGCACTTCGCCGGCCTTCGACACCTTCAGGTGCAGCGTCTTGATCTGATCCGTGTGAATCTTCAGCGGAATCTGCTTCAGGTTCAGGATGATGTCGGTCGCATCCTCGACCACGCCCGGGATGGGCGAGAACTCGTGCAGCACGCCGTCGATCTTGACGGCCGTCACCGCGGCGCCCTCGATCGAGGAGAGCAGCACGCGCCGCAGCGCGTTGCCCATCGTCGTGCCGAAGCCGCGCTCGAAGGGCTGCGCGTAGAACCGGCCAAAGCGGTCGGTCAGGGTCTCACGTTCGAAGTCCAGGCGCTTCGGGCGCTGGAAGCCTTTCCACATCATCATGACTGTCTGTCCTCTCGCTATGCCGCCGGCAGCTACTGGCCGCGGAACCGGACCAGATCCGCGGCCCACGCTGACGCGGCGGCGTTGACTGAAATTCTGAATTCAGAACTCGCGAATTCTGAATTACTTGCTGTACAACTCCACGATGAGCTGCTCCTGCACGGGCAGGTTGATCTGCTCGCGCGTGGGCAGCGACGCGATCGTGCCCGCCAGCTTCGTGCTGTCGATCGCGATCCACTCGGGCACGCCGCGGCCCTTCACTTCCTCCATCGCGTGCGCGATGGCGGCGTTCTCGAGGCTCGACTGGCGCACCGACACCACGTCGCCCTGGCGCACCGAGTACGACGGCACGTCGACCTTGCGGCCGTTGACCAGGAAGTGGCCGTGGCGCACGAGCTGGCGCGCCTGCGCGCGCGAGGTCGAGAAGCCGGCGCGGTAGATCACGTTGTCGAGGCGCCGCTCGAGCAGCTGCAGCAGCGTCTCGCCCGTGATGCCGCGCGTGCGCTCGGCCGTCTCGAAGTACCGGCGGAACTGGTTCTCGAGCACGCCGTAGATGCGCTTGACCTTCTGCTTCTCGCGCAGCTGGACGCCGTAGCCCACCATCTTCGCCTTGCGCGCGCGGCCGTGCTGGCCGGGCGGCAGGTTGCGCTTCTCGATCGCGCACTTCTCGGTGTAGCAGCGCTCTCCCTTGAGGAAAAGCTTCATGCCCTCTCGCCGGCACAGCCGGCACACGGGACCAATGTATCGAGCCATATGTTCTCTTTATTCCTCTAGACGCGACGCCGCTTGGGCGGCCGGCAGCCGTTGTGCGGAATCGGCGTGACGTCACGGATCGACTTGACGTCGATGCCGACCGTCTGCAGCGCGCGGATCGCCGACTCGCGGCCGGCGCCCGGCCCCTTCACCTTCACCTCGAGCGAGCGCAGCCCGTACGTCTTCGCGGCGTTGCCCGCGTTGAGCGCGGCCTGCGTCGCGGCGAACGGCGTGCCCTTGCGCGATCCCTTGAACCCGATCGCGCCGGCGCTCGACCACGCGATCACGTGCCCCTCGGCGTCGGTGATCGTCACGATCGTGTTGTTGAACGACGCCTGAATGTGGGCGTAGCCGTGATGCACGACGCGCTTTTCGCCGCGCTTCTTGAACGCCTTCTTCTTGGCAGGCCTGCCTGCCGCCTTCTTGCCGCCTGTGTCGGGCGTAGCGCCGTCGACCGGTTCCTGTTTAGCCATGAATCAAAATCCTCAGACCGTCTTCTTCTTGCCGGCGACCGCGCCCTTGCGCGGCCCTTTCCGGGTGCGCGCGTTGGTCTTCGACCGCTGGCCCCGGACCGGCAGGCCCTTGCGGTGCCGCAGCCCGCGATAGCTGCCGATCTCCATCAGGCGCTTGATGTTGAGCGAAATCTCCTTGCGGAGGTCGCCTTCCACCCGGCCCTGCTCTTCGAGCACACGGCTGATCTTCCGGACGTCGTCTTCCGACAGATCCTTCACGCGGATGTCCGGGCTCACGCCCGCCTCGGTGAGGATGTCGCCCGAACGCTTCCGGCCGATGCCGAAGATGTAAGTAAGGCCAATCTCGATGCGCTTGGTGCGCGGAAGATCGACGCCTGCGATGCGTGCCATTCGTTAACCTCTATCCCTGCCGCTGCTTGTGCTTCTGATTGGTGCAGATCACGCGGACCACGCCGCGGCGGCGGACGACCTTGCACTTGTCGCAAATTCTCTTGACGGACGCTCTGACCTTCATAAGTTCACCAACTCACCAGTTCACCAGATCACCAACTTCGCCGCGCGCGTCACGCTTTTCGCACCACGCGCGCCCTTGTCGGATCCCCTGGCATCAGGGTCACGACGACCCGGTCGCCAATCAGCAGCCGGATGAAATTCCTGCGCGCGCCCGTTCCCGGATGCGCCGTCACCATCCTGCCGTCCTCGAGCTCGACGCGATACAGCGCCGAGGGCAGCTGCTCGCGCACGGTGCCGATGACCTCAGCCATGCCCCGCGCGGCGTCAGCTGGCCCGCTTCTGCGCGGCCGTGCCGGCCGGCCGGCGCGTCAGCACGAGCGGCCCGTCGGCCGTCACGGCCACCGTGTGCTCGAAGTGCGCCGCCAGGCTGCCGTCGCGCGTCACCGCGGTCCAGCCGTCCGGCAGAATCCGCACGTCCGGCCGGCCCATCGCCACCATCGGCTCGATCGCCAGCACCATGCCTTCGGCCAGCTTCGCGCCGCGGCCCGGCTGCCCGTAGTTGGGCACCTGCGGGTCCTCGTGCAACTCTTCGCCGATGCCGTGCCCGACGAACTCGCGCACCACCGAAAATCCATGCGCCTCGACGTGGGCCTGCACCGCATGCCCGATGTCCGACAGGCGCTTGCCGACGCGCACTTCCGCGATCGCCTTCTCGAGCGACTCGCGCGTCACGGCCAGCAGCTGCGACGTCCGGTCGTCGACCTTGCCCACCGGCACGGTCACCGCCGAGTCGCCGAAGTAGCCGTCGAGCTTCACGCCGATGTCGAGCGACACGATGTCGCCGTCGGCCAGCGGCGTCGGCGACGGAATGCCGTGCACCACCTGCTCGTTCACCGACGCGCACAGCGTCGACGGATAGCCGCGATAGCCCTTGAAGGCCGGCACCGCGCCGCCTTCACGCGTCAGCCGCTCCGCCAGCGCGTCCAGATCCGCCGTGCTCACGCCCGGCGCGACGGCCGCCTCGAGCGCCGCCAGGATCGACGCGACCAGCTGGTTGGCGGCGCGCATGCGCTCGATTTCGGCGCGCGTGCGATACACGATCACGCCGCGCCTCCCGCCACCGCCGTCACGGCTGCGCAAATCGCCGCCTGCACCTCTTCGGGCGACTTCGTCCCGTCAATCGCCCGGAAGTTCGGGCGCCCGCGGTAAAACTCCACGATCGGCGCCGTCTGCTCCGCATACACGCGCAGCCGCTCGAGCACAATGCCGGCGCTGTCGTCGATCCGCACCACCAGGTCGCCGCCGCACTTCGGGCAGTCCTTCTCGTTGGGCAGCGCGCTGTGCCCGCAGCTGCCGCACATCCGCCGCGAGGCCAGCCGGCGCACCAGCGTTTCCTCGGGCACCACGATGTCGACCACCACGAGCGGCTGGCTGCCCAGCATCCCGTCGAGCGCCGCGGCCTGCGGCACCGTGCGCGGGAAGCCGTCGAGCACGAACCCCGCCTTCGCATCCGCGCGGCGCAGCCGCTCGCTGACGATCCCGATCATGATCTCGTCGCCGACCAGCCGGCCCGCGTCCATGACCTTCTTCGCGGCCACGCCCATCGCCGTCTGCGCTGCGACGGCCTCGCGCAGGATGTCGCCCGTCGAGATCTTCGGCACGCCGTGCGTGAGCGCGAAGCGCTCGGCCTGCGTGCCCTTGCCCGCCCCGGGCGGCCCGAGCATGACGAGGTTGAGCGCCATGACCGGATCCCCGGGCAGTCGCGTCCCCGGCATCGCGGTCACCCGCGGCGGCCCCGGATGCGCGACTTCTTCATGAAGCCGTCGTAGTGCCGCATGATCAGCTGCGATTCGATCTGCTGCACCGTGTCCATGGCCACGCCGACGATGATCAGCAGCGACGTGCCGCCGAAATAGAACTGCACGCCCATGCCGTCGGTGATGAACCGCGGCACCACGGTGTCGAGGCTGTCGCCCACCCACGGCAGCTGGTTGATCTTGAAGCCGTTGATCAGGAACTCCGGCAGCAGCGCCACCGCCGCCAGATACACGGCGCCCACCAGCGTGATGCGCGCGAGAATCGTGTCGATGTGCTCGGCCGTGCGCTTGCCCGGCCGGATGCCCGGCACGAACCCGCCGTACTTCCGCATGTTCTCCGCGACGTCATCCGGATTGAAGATGATCGCCGTGTAGAAGTACGCGAAGAAGATGATCATCGTCACGTACAGCAGCACGTAGAGCGGATAGCCCATCTGCAGCTGATCGAGGATCTGCCGCATGAGACCCGTATCGCCCTGCGCCACCCACATCTGGCCGATGGTCGCGGGAAACGCGAGAATCGACGAGGCGAAGATGACCGGCATGACGCCGCCCGTGTTCACCTTCAGCGGAATGTGCGTGCTCGACCCGCCATACATGCGGCGGCCGACCAGGCGCTTGGCGTACTGCACCGTCACGCGCCGGTGGGCGCGCTCGACGAAGACAATCGCGGCGATGACCAGCGCCATCAGCACCAGCAGCAGCACCAGCACGATCGGGCCGATCTGCCCGGTCTGCAGCTGGCCGAGGGTCACGATGACCGCGCGCGGCAGGTTGACGATGATACCGGCGAAAATCAGCAGCGACATGCCGTTGCCGATGCCGCGCTCGGTGATCTGCTCGCCGAGCCACATGACCAGCATCGAGCCGGCCGTCAGCGTCAGCACCGTCATCAGCCGGAAGCCCCAGCCCGGGTCGTACACCAGCTGCGTGCCGCCGGTCATCATCGTGCTCTTCTCGAGCCAGATGGCGATGCCGAAGGCCTGCACCACGCTCAGCAGCACGGTGCCGTAGCGCGTGTACTGCGTGATCTTGCGGCGGCCCAGCTCGCCTTCCTTCGAGAGACGCTCGAGGTACGGCCAGACCACCGTCAGCAGCTGCAGGATGATCGACGCACTGATGTACGGCATCACGCCCAGCGCGAAGATCGTCATCTGCGACAGGTTGTTCCCCGAGAACATGTCGTAGAGGCCGAACATCGTGTTGCGCGCGCCTTCCGCGAGCTGCGCAAGGGCCGCCGTATTGATTCCGGGCGTCGGTATCGCGCTGCCGATCCGGTAAACCCCGAGCAGCCCGAAGGTGAAGAGGATCCGCTTCCTCAGCTCCGGGACTGCGAACAGGTTCTTGATCGCGTTTTCCATGCGCTTACGCCAGCACCTCGGCGGTGCCGCCCGCCGCCGTGATCTTCTCCTGGGCGGTGCCGCTGAACTTGTGCGCGCGCACCGTCAGCTTCTTGCTGATGTCGCCGCGCGCCAGCACCTTGACCTTCGTGCGCGCGCCGCCGCTGATGAGGCCGCGCGCCTCGAGCAGCTCCGGCGTCACTTCCGAGCCGGCGTCGAACACCTCGGCAATCGTGTCGAGGTTGACGATCTCGTAGTCCACGCCGAACGGGTTGTGGAACCCGCGCTTCGGCATGCGGCGGTGCAGCGGCATCTGGCCGCCTTCGAACCCGCGCTTGTGCGTGAACCCCGAGCGCGACTTCGCGCCCTTGTGGCCGCGCCCGGCCGTTTTGCCGTTGCCCGAGCCCTGCCCGCGGCCGACGCGCTTCTTCGCGTGCTTCGCGCCCTTCGGCGGCTTCAAACCTGTCAGAGACATAAATTCACCAGATCACCAGATCGCCAGATTCACCGGCACCTAGCCGACTTTCACGAGGTGCCGCACCTTGTGGATCATGCCGCGCGTGGCGGGCGTGTCCACGACTTCGACCGAATGCCGGAGCCGGCGGAGGCCCAGGCCCTGCACCGTCGCGGCCTGCGTTTTGTTGAAGCCGATGGGGCTCACGACGAGCGTGATCTTCACCGTGTCGGCCGTCTTCTTCTTGTCCGTTTTCTTAGCCATCAAATCACCAACTCACCAGATCGCCAGATCCGCATCGCCAGATCCGCGGCTACGCCGAGATCATTTCCTCGAGATCCTTGCCGCGGAGCCGCGCGATGAACGCGGGATCCTTCAGCCCGAGGAGCGCCGCGAACGTCGCGCGCACCACGTTGTGGTGGTTCGCCGACCCGAGCGACTTGGTCAGCACGTTGGTGATGCCGGCCGACTCGACCACCGCGCGCACGCCGCCGCCCGCGATGATGCCCGTGCCTTCCGGCGCGGGCTTGAGCAGCACGCTGCCGGCGCCGAAGTTGCCGACCACCGGATGCGGCACCGTCGTGCCCTTCATGGGCACGCGGATCAGGTTCTTCTTCGCCGCCTCGATCGCCTTGCGGATGGCCGACGGCACTTCCTTCGCCTTGCCGACGCCGTAGCCCACCACGCCGGCGCCGTCGCCGACGACCACCAGCGCGCTGAAGCTCAGGTTCTTGCCGCCCTTGACGACCTTCGTCACGCGGCTGATCTGGACGACCGTGTCCTTCAGGTCGAGCTGCGAGGCGTCAATCTTTTCGCGACTGCCGATCTTCTTCATCTAATCTCTCCGGCGGGGACCCCTGCGCCCCGCCTAGCTCGCTCGCTCGCGGGGCCCCTTCGCCCCGCGCCGCTCGCTGCGCCTAGAACTCCAGCCCGGCTTCGCGGGCCGCTTCGGCCACCGCGCGCACGCGCCCGTGATACAGATAGCCGCCGCGATCGAACACCACGCGCGTGATGCCCTTTGCCTTCGCGCGCTCGGCGATGGCCTTGCCGATCGCCTTCGCGCCGGCGACGTTGCCGCCCTTGGCGTCCTTGCCGAACGCGCCCTTGAGCGCCGCTTCGGTCGAGGCCGCCGACACGAGCGTGGTGCCCGACATGTCGTCGATCACCTGCGCGTAGGTGTGGGTGACGCTGCGGAACACGGCCAGGCGCGGCCGCGCGCCGGTGCCGCTCATCTTCTTGCGCTGCCGCAGGTGAATGCGCTCGCGCTTGTCTTTCTTCGTCTTGATTCGCATGGTTAGGCTCCGGTCTTGCCGGCCTTCTTCTTCAGCACTTCGCCGGTGTAGCGCACGCCCTTCTGCTTGTACGGATCGGGCTTGCGCAGCGACCGGATGTTGGCGGCCGCCTGGCCGACCTTCTGGCGATCGACGCCGGTCACGGTCACGTGCGTCTGCTTGTCGACGGCCACGTCGACGCCCTGCGGCATGTCGAACACCACCGGGTGCGAGTAGCCGAGCGCGAAATGCACCTGCCGGCCCTTCACTTCCGCGCGGTAGCCGACGCCGACGATGTCGAGCTCCTTCTTGAAGCCCTCGGTGACGCCGAGCACGGCGTTGGCGACCAGGCTGCGCGCCAGGCCGTGGAACTTGCCGAGCGCCTTGTCCTCGCGCTCGAGCGCGGCGGTCAGCTGATCGCCGTCCTGCCGGAACGTGACGCCGGGCGGAATCGCCTGCTTGACGGCGCCCTTCGGGCCCTTGACTTCGATCGCGCCGTCCTTGACGGCCACGGTCACGCCCTTGGGCAGCGGAATCGGTTTCTTGCCAATACGGGACATTGCTACCTCACCACACGTTACAGAGCACTTCGCCGCCGACACCGTTTCTGACGGCGTCCTTGCCGGTCATCACGCCGCGCGACGTCGTCAGAATGCTCGTGCCGAGGCCCGCGAGCACCGGCGGCACGTCGTGCCGGCCGAAATAGACGCGGCGGCCCGGACGGCTCACCCGCTCGATGCCCGAGATCACGCGCTCGCCGCGCGGCCCGTACTTGAGCGAGATGCGGATGACGGCGAACGGCTGCTGCGGGTCGCTCGGCCCGCCCACCACCTTGAAGCCCGCGACGTAGCCCTCGAGCTCGAGGATCTTCGCGATTTCCACCTTCAGCCGCGAGGCCGGGATGTCGACGCGGGCGTGCTTGGCCTGCGTGGCATTCCGGATACGGGTCAGCATGTCTGCGATCGGATCTGTCATATCTCTGAATCCTGTTGGTTGCTGGTTTCTGGTTTCTGGTTGCTGGTCGGTCGCTCACCGACAACCAGCAACCAACAACCAACAACCTCGTTTACCAGCTGCTCTTGATCACGCCGGCCACTTCGCCTTCGAGCGCCAGCTTGCGGAAGCACAGACGGCACAGGGCAAACTTGCGCATGTAGGCGCGCGGGCGCCCGCACAGCTTGCAGCGGTTGCGGCGGCGGACGGCGTACTTGGTCACCGTCGCGTCTTTCACCATCTTCGCGGTCGTTGCCATATCTCGTTCCTTACTGCGCTCTGAACGGCATGCCCATCAGCTGGAGCAGCCGCCGCGCTTCCTCGTCGGTCTTCGCCGTGGTCACCACGGAGATGTTCATGCCCCGGTTCTTGTCGACCTTCATGTAGTCGATTTCCGGGAAGATGATCTGGTCGCGCAGGCCGAGCGTGTAGTTGCCGCGGCCGTCGAAGCCCTTGCCCGACACGCCGCGGAAGTCGCGCACGCGCGGCAGCGCAATCGAGATGAGCCGGTCGAGGAAGTCCCACATGCGCTCGCCCCGCAGCGTCACCATGGTGCCGATCGGCATGCCCTGGCGCACCTTGAACTGCGCGATCGACTTCTTCGCCTTCGTCACAACGGCCTTCTGGCCGGTGATGCGCGTCAGCTCGTCGGCGCCGGCGTCGACGATCTTCGCGTTGCCCGTGGCTTCGCCCAGGCCCATGTTCACGACGATCTTGTCGATGCGCGGCACGGCCATGACGTTGGTGTAGCCGAACTCCTTCTGGAGGGCGCCCACCACGTCCTTCTGATATCGATCCTTCAGGCGGCTCATTTGTCGACCACTCCCTCGCACTTGCGGCAGATCCGGACCTTGCGGCCGTCCTCGAGCACCTTGTGCCCGATGCGCGTCGGCGCGCTGCACTCGGGGCACACCAGCTGCACGTTCGAGGCGTGCAGCGGCGCTTCCTTCTCGAGGATGCCGCCCTTCACGCCGCGGCCCGGGTTCGGGCGCGTGTGCCGCTTGACGAAATTCACTCCCTCGACGACGAGCCGGTTCTTCTCGGCCAGCACCCGGAGCACGCGGCCTGTCTTGCCGCGGTCCTTGCCCGCCATCACCTGCACGCTGTCGTTGCGCCGAATCGGCGTCTGCAACCGTGACATGTCTTTACTCTCTTCGCTCTTGGTAACCGGTAACCGGTTACCGGTAACCGCTCTACAGCACTTCCGGCGCGAGCGAGATGATCTTCATGAACCGGCGCTCGCGCAGCTCGCGCGCGACGGGCCCGAACACGCGCGTGCCGATCGGCTCGTTCTGGTCGTTGACGAGCACGGCGGCGTTCCGGTCGAACCGGATGTAGCTGCCGTCCTTGCGGCGGACTTCCTTGCGGGTGCGCACGATGACCGCCTTGACCACCTGCCCCTTCTTGACCGTGCCGTCCGGCGTCGCTTCCTTCACCGACGCCGTCACCAGGTCGCCCAGGCGCGCGTAGCGCCCGGTCGATCCGCCAATCGGGTTGATGACGGCAATCTTGCGCGCGCCCGAGTTGTCGGCCACGTCGAGAATCGATCGCATCTGAATCATGGCTTAGACTCCCGTGGCCTTCTCGACCACGCGCGTGACCACCCACCGCTTGCGCGCGCTGAGGGGCCGCGCCTCGACGATCGCCACGCGATCGCCGACCTTGGCTTCGTTCGCCTCGTCGTGCGCCATGAACTTCGACGTGCGCCGCAGCGCCTTGCCGTACACCTCGTGGCGCGTCTGCCGCTCGACCGCCACGACGACGGACTTGTCCATCTTGTCGCTGACGACGCGGCCGAAGACTTCCTTCTTCCGAGACACTTCCGCAGCCATGTCTTACTCGCCCTTCTCTTTCAACAGCGTCCGGATGCGCGCCAGGTCCTTGCGCATCGGCCGCAGCTTCGACGCCGACTCGAGCTGGCCCATCGACTTCTGCAGCCGCAGCCGGAACAGCTGATCGTCGAGCTCCTGGGCCTTCTGCGCGAGCTCCTGCGCGCTCATCTCCCGCAGTTCCGCCGCCTTCATGACGCTTTCTCCTGAGCAAACCGGGTCGCGAACTTCGTGAGGATCGGCAGCTTGGCCGCCGCGAGCTTCATCGCGGCGCGCGCCTCGACCTCCGGCACGCCCTCCATCTCGAACAGAATGCGGCCGGGCTTGACCACGCACACCCACTCTTCGGGCGCGCCCTTGCCTTTACCCATGCGCGTTTCCTGCGGCTTCTTCGTGATCGGCTTGTCCGGGAAAATGCGCACCCAGATCTTGCCGCCGCGCTTGATCGAGCGCGTCATCGCCACGCGCGCCGCCTCGATCTGCCGCGCGGTCATCCAGCACGGCTCCATCGCGCGCAGGCCGTAGTCGCCGAACGCGACACTCGATCCGCGCCAGGCCTTGCCGGCCATCCGCCCGCGCTGCTGCTTGCGGTACTTGACTTTCTTCGGCATCAACATAGTGATGAATCCTTGTATCTGGTGATGTGGTGATGTGGTGATCTGGTGAATTCAGATCACCAGATCGCCAGATCACGAGATCGCCAAATCCTCTATCTGGCCCCCGGTCGGTCGCCACGGGGGCCCCGGTCGGGTCTGTCGTCGCGCCTCATCGGCGCCCTGTAGTCTTCCTCGCGGCCCACCTTCGGCGTCAGCCGCTCGCCCTTGTAAAGCCACACCTTCACGCCGATGCAGCCGTAGGTCGTGAACGCCTGCGCGAAGCCGTAGTCGATGTCGGCCCGCAGCGTCTGCAGCGGCAGCTGGCCGTGCAGGTACCACTCCGAGCGCGCGATTTCCGCGCCGTTCAGCCGGCCCGACACGCGCACCTTGATGCCGCGCGCGCCGAAGCGCAGCGCCGACTCGACCGCCTTGCGCATCGCGCGGCGGAACGCCACGCGCTTTTCGAGCTGCATGGCCACCGACTCGCCGATCAGCTGCGCGTCGAGCTCCGGCTTCTGGATCTCCTGGATGTTGATGAAGACCTCGCGGTTCGTGCGCTTCTGAATCTCGCTCTTCAGCTTGTCGACTTCCGTGCCCTTGCGGCCGATGATGATGCCCGGCCGCGACGTGTGGATGTCGATCTTCAGCTTGTTGGCCGCGCGCTCGATGTCGATCTTCGACACGCCCGCGTGCGCGAACCGCTTCTTCAGCGTCTTGCGCAGCGCGAGATCCTCGTGCAGCAGCTTCGCGTATTCCTTGTCGGCGAACCAGCGCGAGCGCCACGTCTTGTTGAAGCCGAGGCGGAATCCGTACGGATGTACTTTCTGACCCATTCCTTAAGCCTTCGCCTTTACAGTCTTTTTCGATGCCCGCTTCGCCGGCGCCGCGGCCTTCGCCTTCGGCTTCGCGCCGCGCGCGCGCTTCGGCGCGCCCTCGGCCGCCGCACCCTCCGCGGGCGCAACCGCCTTCTTCTTCTCCGGCCGCTCCGCGACCTTCACCGTCAGGTGCGCCGAGCGCTTGACGACGCGGAACGCGCGGCCCATCGGGGCGGGGCGCACGCGCTTGAGCGACGGGCCCTGGCCCGCATACGCCGCCGCGACGTAGAGCCGGTCGACGTCGCCGCCGAACCCCTCCTTCGTCGACGCGTTGGCAATCGCCGAGCGCAGCACCTTCTCGATGTCCTTCGCCACCGACTTGCGGGCGAACGCGAGCGTCGAGAGCGCGGTGTTGACGTCCTTGCCGCGAATCAGCTCGAGCACGAGGCCCGCCTTCTGGGCCGACGTGCGGATGTACCGGGCCGTGGCTTCAGCCTGCACCATTAGCCACCTGCCTTCGCGCCACCCGACGGCGCGGCGGCCGCCGCGGCCTTCTCGGCCTTCGACGTGTGCCCCTTGAAGTGCCGCGTCGGCGCGAACTCGCCGAGCTTGTGCCCGACCATGTTCTCCGTCACGTACACGGGCACGAACTTGTTGCCGTTGTGCACCGCCATCGTGTGGCCCACCATTTCCGGCACCACGGTGGATCGACGCGACCAGGTCTTGATGACCTTCTTGTCGCCGGCGCGGTTCATGGCTTCCACCTTTTCGAGCAGGTGGAGGTCGATGAACGGCCCCTTCTTGAGTGAACGTCCCATTAGCGCTTTCTCCGCTGCACAATGAAGCGATCGGTCTGCTTCGAATTGCGCGTCTTGTAGCCCTTGGTCGGCACGCCCCACGGCGTCACCGGGTGACGGCCGCCCGAGGTCTTGCCCTCGCCGCCGCCGAGCGGGTGATCCACCGGGTTCATCGCGACGCCGCGCACGTGCGGCTTCCTGCCCTTCCACCGGCTGCGGCCCGCCTTGCCCACCGACACGTTCTCGTGATCGATGTTGCCGACCTGGCCGACCGTCGCGAAGCATTCGATGCTGATCAGGCGAATCTCGCCCGACGGCATCTTCACCGACGCGTACTCGCCTTCCTTGGCCACCAGCTGCACGGCCGATCCGGCGCTGCGCGCGATCTGCCCGCCCTTGCCCGGCTTCAGCTCGACGTTGTGAATCATCGTGCCGAGCGGGATGTTCTTGAGCGGCAGGCAGTTGCCCGGCAGGATGTCGACGTTGACGCCCGCCACGATCGTGTCGCCCACCTTCACGCCCACCGGGTGCAGGATGTAGCGCTTCTCGCCGTCGGCATACGTGACCAGCGCGATGCGCGCCGAGCGGTTCGGGTCGTACTCGACCGTCGACACCTTGCCCGGAATCTCGAGCTTGTCGCGCTTGAAGTCGATGATGCGGTACTGGCGCTTGTGGCCGCCGCCGCGCCACCACGACGTGACTTCGCCCGTGTTGTTGCGCCCGCCGCTCTTCTTCATCGGCTCGAGCAGCGGCTTGTGCGGCGTCGCCGTCGTGATCTCGTCAAAGGTCGGCCCGGTCTGGAACCGGCGGCCCGGCGAGGTCGGGTTGTAGTTTCTGATTGCCATGTCGTATGAGGCGACGGTGGTCGGTTGCTGGTTGCTGGTTGTCGGTGTGAGCCTCCAGGCACAACGGCCTGTCGGCTGATCCACCGCCCCCCGGCTACCGGTTACCGGTTACCGATCAGGCTCCCTCCAAAAATTCGGGCACTTTTTCGCCGTCGCGCAGCCGGACGAACGCCTTCTTCCAGTCCGACCGCTGCCCGATGAACTTGCCCTGGCGCTTGAACTTGCCGTGCATGGTCGCGGTGCGCACGGTGGCGACCTTCGACCCGAACAGCTTCTCGACCGCGCGCTTGATGTCGACCTTCGTCGCGCCGCGCGCGACTTCGAAGACCAGCGTGTTGCCGTCTTCGCGCATCACGGTCGTCTTCTCGGTGATCAGGGGGCGTCGAATGACGTCGGTGATCTTCATTGCGTTATCCCAGCACTTCCTGCAGCCGCTCGACCGCGGCCCTGGTCGCGATGATGCGCGACGTGTCCATGACGTCGCGCGCCGTCAGGCGTCCGCTCGCCACGAGCCGGATGCCGCGGATGTTGCGGGCCGAAGCCTCGAACATCTCGTCGGGCTGCACGTCGACAATCAGCGTCTTGCCGTCGGCGCCGAGGCGCTTGAGCAGCTCCGCCGCCGCGCTCGTCTTCCGCTCGGCCGACTTCAGCTCCTCGACGACGGTGACGACGCCTTCCTTGAACTTCGCCGTGAGGGCCGCGCGCAGCGCGCCCTTCTCGACCTTCTTCGGCAGCTTGAAGTCGTAGCTGCGCGGCTGCGGCGGAAACACCGTGCCGCCGTGGCGCCACAGCGGGGTGCGGCTCGATCCGACCTGCGGGCGTCCGGTGCCCTTCTGCTTGTACGGCTTCTTGCCGCCGCCGCTCACGAGCGCGCGGTTCTTCGCCGCGTGCGTGCCGCGCCGCTCCGACGCGTTGAGCCGCGTGACCGACTCCCAGATCAGATCGCGCTTCACCGGCCCGCCAAAGACATCGTCCTTGAGCTCGACCGAGCCGACCTTCTTGTTGTCGCCGTTAACAACATCCAATTTCATGGCTATTTCTTGCCCTTCTTGACCTTCTCGACCTGCGGGATCGGCTCCGGCTTCGCCGCGATGGCGCGCCGAATCACGAGGTAGCCGCCGGGGGCGCCCGGCACCGCGCCGTGCAGCACGAGCAGGTTGTTCTCGGCGTCGACCTGGACGATCTTCAGGTTGCGCGTGGTCACGCGGGTGCTGCCCATGTGGCCGGCCGCGCGCATGCCCTTGACGACACGCGACGGAAACGACGAGGCGCCGATCGAGCCGGGCGCGCGGTGGAACATCGAGCCGTGCGTGGCCGCGCCGCCCGCGAAGTTGTGGCGCTTCATGACGCCCTGGAAGCCCTTGCCGCGCGTCGTCCCGATCACGTCCACGCGGTCGCCCGCCTTGAACATGGTCACGTCGAATTGATCGCCCGGCTTCACTGCCGTTCCGCCGTGGTCGCCCGGCTTCACTGCCGTTCCGCCGTGGTCGCCCGGCTTGGGCGCTTCCGCGTCCTTGCCCGCGGCCATCGGAATCTCGCGGCGCACGCGGGTCGGCGGCACGCCGGCCTTCGCGTAGTGGCCGCCCATGGCCTTGTTGGCTTTCGCCGGCTTCTCTTCCACGAGGCCGAGCTGCACCGATTCGTAGCCGTCGGTGCCCGTCGTCTTCATCTGCACGACGACGCAGGGGCCGGCCTTGATGACGGTGGCGGGCAGCGCGGATCCATCCTTCTGATAGACCTGCGTCATCCCGACTTTCTTGCCGATGAGTCCCGTAACCATGGCTATTTATGGTCCTTCCCGAACGCCTTGATCTCGACGTCGACGCCGGCCGGCAGATCCAGCTTCATCAGCGCGTCCACGGTCTGCGGCGTCGGCTCGAAGATGTCGATGAGCCGCTTGTGCGTGCGGATCTCGAACTGCTCGCGCGACTTCTTGTCGACGTGCGGCGAGCGGAGCACCGTCCACTTGTTCTTTTCGGTCGGCAGCGGCACCGGGCCCGCCAGCCGCGCGCCCGTGCGCTTGGCCGTGTCCACGATCTCGCTCGTCGACTGATCGAGCACCCGATAGTCGTACGCCTTCAACCGGATGCGGATCTTGTCGCTAAAAGTTGTCGCCATAACTCGCTTCGCTCGCTAACTGGTAGCTGGTTGCTGGTTGTTGGTTGCTGGACACACCAGCCACCAGCAACCAGCTACCAGCAACCTATTCCAGGATTTCCGTCACCGTGCCGGCGCCGACCGTGCGGCCGCCTTCGCGGATCGCGAACCGGCTGCCCTTTTCAATGGCCACCGGCGCCATCAGCTCCGCCGTGATCGCCGTGTTGTCGCCCGGCATGATCATCTCGGTGCCTTCCGGCAGGTGCATCGTGCCGGTCACGTCGGTCGTCCGCAGATAGAACTGCGGGCGA
>JAKFEY010000018.1:0-3817 GCA_036675475.1 Vicinamibacterales bacterium | reverse complement strand
GTGAGCCTCACGCCGCCGTCGTACACCGGCCTGAAGGAACAACACCTCGACAATCCCGGGCGCGTGGAAACCATCGAAGGCTCACGGGTGGTGCTCGCCATCGACGGCCGCGACGCGCTCGATGTGCGTGCGGCCACGCAGACGTTTCTCCAGAGCGGCGACGTGCTCATTCCGATGACGGTGACGCCCGATCGCGCGCCGGACGTGCGCGTCGCGGCGCCGGCACGTGACCTGTTTCTCGCCGATACCTCGCGCGACATTCTCGTCCGCGCCACCGCGAACGACGATTTCGGCGTGACGTCGCTCACGCTTGCGTATACGAAGGTGTCGGGATCGGGCGAGACGTTCGACTTCGTCGAGGGCACGCTGCCGCTGTCCCTCTCGCGCGCGAGCGGACGCGAGCTTTCGGGCACCGCCACCTTCCAGCTGGCGGCGCTCGGCCTGTCGGCCGGCGACATGCTCGTGTACCGCGCGATTGCCCGCGACGCGCATCCCACGCGCGGCCCGGTCGAGTCCGACGCATTCGTGATCGAAATCGTCTCGGCATCCGAGGCGCTTGCCGAAGGCTTCTCCATCGACGACCAGCGCGACACCTACGCCCTCAGCCAGCAGATGGTGATTCTCAAGACCGAGCGCCTCGTCGCGGCGCGGCGCGGCATGACGCCGCAGGCCGTGACCGAGGAGGCCGCCCGCATCGGCGCGGAGCAGCGGCAGGTGCGGGCCGAATTCGTGTTCATGATGGGCGGCGAAGTCGAGGACGAGGAAGTCGAAGCCGAACAGTCGCACGAGCTCAGCGAAGGACGCGAGCAGAACGAAGGGCGGCGCGACCTCATTGCCGCGATCCGCAGCATGAGCGACGCCGCCGCGCTGCTGCTTCGCCCCGATCTCGATCAGGCGCTCGCGGCCGAGAAGCGCGCGCTCGTCTCGCTGCAGCGCGCGCTCACGCGCAGCCGCTACATCCTGCGCGTGCTGAGCACGCGCGAGCGGATCGACGACACACGGCGGCTCACCGGCGATCGCAGCGGCGCGCCCGGCTGGCGGCGCGACCTCGCGACGGCCGAGCCGCCGCCCGAGGTCAGCCTGCTGCGCAACGCGATTCGCGACGTCGGCCTCCTCGCGCGCAAGGACGCGTACGACGACCGCGACCGCGCCGCCATGACGGCGCTGGCCACGCGCCTGCTGGCCTCGGGCCGCGCGGAGGCCCTTCGCCCAGCGGTGGATCCCCTCACCGCCGCTGCCCGCACGCGAAACGCGCGCGAGGCCGCGGCCCTGCTCGACCGCGCGGCCCTCGCGCTCGACGCCGCGCTCGAGGCAGCAACAGGCGGGCTGAGCGCGCCCGCACCACCCGCGTCACCCCGCGTGCGAAGCGCACTCGCCGATCGCCTGCGCGCCGGCCGCGCGACAGGAGGCGGTCAGTGAACGCGCCGGCCCTGGCACGCGCGGGCGCCATCGCCATCGCGCTCGCCGCACTGTTCGATCCCTCATGGACGCGCGACCGCATCGTCCCCCTCCCGGTGTCGCTCATCGCGGAGCCGGCATCCCGGTCATTTGCGGATCGCGTGCGGCGCGATCTTGCCGGCACGGTCGACATCCGCCCGGCCCACTCGCTTGATACCCAGGCCGTCATCGTGATCCGCGGCGCGGGCGAGCCGCTGCCGGCCGAGGCCGCGCAGGGCTTCAGCCCCGCGGACGGCCGCGTGTTCGTGATCGACGATCCGGATCGCGCGGCGCCGTTTCGCATTCGCGCGTTCGACATGCCACGCGTCGCCCTCCGCGGCCGCGCGATTGCCGCGACGGCGCACATCGACGTCATCGAACCAGGCTCCGGCCCCCTGAAGATCGAATTGCGGGCGGGCGATCGGCTCGTGGCCAGCGAAGAGCGCGACGCACCGCGACGAGGCGCCCTGACAGTGCCGCTCGGGTTCGCGCCTGCCGATGCGGGACTGCTCCCATTACGCCTGGAGATCACGCAAGGCGGCGCGGTGGCCCGCGCCGCAACCGCGGTGCGCGTCGAGGACCGCCCGCTTCGCGTCCTCGTCATCGACCCGCGCCCGTCGTGGACATCGACGTTCGTGCGCCGCGCGCTCGAGGAGGATCCCGCGTTCGAGGTGCGCGCCGACACCGCCACCTCCAGAGGCGTTTCCGTCGTAGCCGGGGATGCCGCGCGGCTGGACGATGTGGCCCTGCGTGAGGGATTGGACGTGGTCGTCGTGGGCACGCCGTCGGCGCTGCCGGCCGGCACCGGGCGCAGCCTCGACACCTTCGCGCGCGAGCGCGGCGGCGCCGTGGTGCTGCTTGCCGATCAGGATGCGGGCCGCTTGCTCGAACAGGTGACCGATGTCGGCTGGCAGCGGCGCGTATTCGCGGAGCCGGCAACCGCCTCCGCGGCGCACGGCAGCTTCCAGCTCTCTGACGCGCTGCTGCCGTCGACGATTCCTCCGGCCGCGGCTGCGCTCGCCGCGCTCGGTGCGGACGCGAGGCCCGTTGTGCAGATGCTGCCGGCGGGCCGCGGCCGGATGATCGTCAGCGGCGCGCTCGACGCGTGGCGGTTTCGCGCCGCGCCGGGCTCTCACTTCGAAGCATTCTGGCGAGGCGTGATCGGCGACGCGGCATTGGCGGCGGCCGCGCCACTGTCAGTGACCCTCACGCCTTCGCACGCGAGCCCGGGATCGCCGGTCGATGTCGAAGTCGTTGTGCGGGACATGCCGGAAGGCGGCGCGGTGACGGTTGAAGCGGCGCTGAAGTGGAACGATCGCGTGGAGGCCGTCCGGCTCTGGCCGGCGGCCGGGCCCGGCGTGTTCACCGCGCGCATCTCGGCGCCTGCAGCCGAAGGCGCCGCGGTTGTGAGCGCCACCAGCACAAGCGCCGATCTCACGGCGTCGGCAGAAGCGCCGCTCATCGTGGCCGCCACGCCGCCGCTCGCGAACGCGTCAGACGCGGCTCCGCGCGTGCTGGCCTCGACGCGCGGCGGCGAGTACATCCCCGGCGGCGACATCGGCGCCCTGCGCGACGCGCTCGGCAGGGCCTTCCCGGCGCACCGAGCGCCGGTGACTACCCATCCCATGCGATACGCCGCGTGGCTCGTGCCGTTTACCCTGCTGCTTGGATACGAATGGAGGTGGCGGCGGCAGCGCGGACTGAAGTAATCTTCCCGCGCGATGTACACACGCGACCAGGTCAAGGCCATCACCGACAAGTTGATCAACATGGCGAACACCGACGCTGAAGTCGACTTCAGCGCGGGCGAGCGCTCCGGCACCCGCTACGCCAACTCGTCGATCACCACGAATCTCGTTCAGCACAATCAGCAGGTCACGCTCACGGTGCACCAGAGCGGCAACCGCCGCGGCACCGCGTCGACACGCGACTTCAGCGACACCGGCCTCAAGCTGGCCGCCGACGAGGCGATGAAGCGCGCCGCTGCCGCGCGCGAGTCGCAGAACGCGCCCGACCTGCTCGGGCCACAGAACTACATCCCGGTCGACGCCGCGCTGCCGGAGGCCATCAACTTCGGGCCGCTCGAGCGCGCGAAGATGGTGAAGGCCAGTCTCGACGTCTGCGACGCCAAGGGCGTCGTCGGCTCCGGCTACATCCCGAAGATCGATCAAACCGACTGCACGGCCAACAGCAAGGGCCTGTTTGCGTACTACCGCGTCGCGGAGGCCAGCTTCATCCTGACGTGCCGCATGGCTGACGGGTCGGGCTCGGGCTGGGCGGGCACCACGGGGATCAAGAATCCCTCCTCGATCGACGCGGCGGCGCTCACCACCATCGCGGCCGACAAGGCGCTCCGAAGCCGCAAGGCCGTGGCGCTCGA
>JAKFEY010000001.1:0-75589 GCA_036675475.1 Vicinamibacterales bacterium | reverse complement strand
ACGGCCTGATCGAAGTACCGGTTGCGACCGGCGCAGACAACCGGGCGGGCACGGGTCCGTTCGTCCCGACCGAGACGCAAGGCGAGTTAACGGGCTTTCGCGCATTCGACGGCTATCATCGAGGCAAGCCGTCCCTGAGTGGCGTTGGGCTGCAGCAATATCCCGATCAGCGCAGGGCGTGGGCGGCGCTGATGCGCGCGGAGATCGACGTCCTCTACGAAGTGAGCGCGGAGGCGCGTGACTTCGTCGAAACTGAGAGCACCATCAATGTGTCGGCGTTTCTTCGCCCCTACACTTACCTGCTCGTGTTCAACCTGGCAGCCGATACGTTCAAGGGCCGCGAGGTCAGACAGGCGCTTAACCTGGCTGTCGATCGGGAGAAGGTCATCCGAACGGCGTTGCGAGGCCATGGCCAGCCGGCCTTCGACCACTTGTGGCCGAGACACTGGGCCGTAGATCCCTCGCGATCGGCGTATCGCCCTGACAAAGCGGCGGCCGTGCGATTGCTCGAAAGAGCCGGCAAGACCCGCCTGAAGCCCGGCCGCGAAGGCCGGATGCCCAGCCGGTTATCGTTCCACTGCCTGGTTTACGCTCCGCTCGAAAAGTTTGCGCTTGCGATCCAGAGAGAGCTTGCGTTGGTCGACGTCGACATGACGGTCGAATTGCTCCCGGTTGCGCAAATGGGACGCCGGATAGGAACCGGTGACTACGAAGCATTCCTGTTCGAGCTCACGAACGTGCGGAGCATCGGCTTCACCTATGCGTTCTGGCATTCGCAGTCGCCGAGGTCGGTCCGCACCGGGTACAGCGCAGCCGACGCTGCGCTGGATCAGATGCGCCTCGCACGAACCGACGAGGAGATCAAGGCCGGGGTGCGCGCGGTGCAGGACGTCATGAGGGCCGACCCCCCAGCGATCTTTATTGCCTATCCCGAGGTGGCGCGCGCCGTAAGGCGGCGATTCCACATCCCTGGCGCCGAGGAAGACATCTTTCACACGATCGCGCGCTGGACGCTTGCGCCGGAAGGCGACTAGGCCGTGAAGAGCATCAAAGGCCGCTTCGTTCTGTTCATGGCGATCGCCGCCGTGGCGCCGCTGCTTGCCTACGGATTCATCTCCGTGCGATCGCTGGCAGTCAGCACGCGCGAGTCGGTGCGCAACGGCAACTTCAATGTCGCTGAACGGGCAGCGGAGCAGGTCGATCAGTACCTCGATAACAACATCAAGATCCTCCGCGCGCTTGCGGCAGATCTGCGCGACACGCGCCAGGAAGCGTGGCAGCAGGATCGTATCCTCAAGAATTACGCGCTCGATTTCCCGGAGTTGCGCGAGATCACGCTCTTCGACGAATCGGGCGCATCGGTCGCAACGAGCAGCCTCCGACAGACGCGCCTCGAGCCACCCTCCGAAGCGCTCGCGGGCAGTCGCGACACGTGGATCTCTCCGGTCACTGTCGACGACGACCTGCTGCCGACGACGCGCGTGTCGGTGCGTCTCGGGTCAGCAGATCCCGCGCGCAGCGGCTGGCTGGTTGGCGAACTCTCGCTCGAGGAACTCTGGCGGCTGGTCGACCGCATCAAGGTCGGCACCGAAGGCTTCGCCGTGCTCGCGACGCAGGAAGGCCGCCTGATCGCGCACGGCAACCCGGATGAAAAGCGCCGCGTCGCCAGCGGCGCCGGCGACTACGCCGCTGCGTCGCTCATCGATGATGCGCGCTCGGGCGCGCAGGTCTCAAAGGAATATCGCAACGCCGCCGGCATCACCATGCTCGGCGTCGTCGCGCCCGTCTCCGGCCCCGGGTGGTGGGTCGTCGTCGAGCAGCCCACGCACGAGGCGTACGCGATTGCGACGCGCACGCGCTGGGTGCTCGTGAGCGCCGCCCTGCTCGCGCTGGTGGCCAGCGTCGGCATCGGCTTCCGCTGGGGCCGCCAGTTCATCGGCCGCATCCTCGCGGTCAAGAAAGGCACGCAGGCCATCGCCGACGGCCGCCTCGAGGAACGTGTTCACGTCGACGGCCAGGACGAGGTCTCCGAGCTCGGCACGGCCTTCAACTCGATGGCCGACCGGCTCGTCGAGCTCACCGACAACGTGCGAAAGCAGGAACGGCAGGCCATGTTCGGCCGCATCGCCGCCGGCCTCGTGCACGACATCTCGCACCCGATTCAGAACATCGGCAACAGCTGCAAGCTGATTCTGAAGATGCACGACGACCTCGAGTACCGCGATCTGTTCCGGCGCACGGTGGATCGCGAGCTCGCGGCGGTCAAGCGCGTGCTCGAGGACCTGCGCAACGTCGCGCGCCCGATTCCGCTCGAGCACTTCCCCGTCGATCTGAACCGCACGATTGGCGAAGTGATGGAAACGATGCGGCCGGTGGCCGAAACGGCGGGCGTCGCGCTCGAGGCCGTGCTCACGCCGTCGGCGCCGTTCATCGAGGGCGACGTCTTCGCGCTGGGCCGCGTCTATCGCAATCTGATTCTCAACGCGCTGCAGGCCACCGCGCCGGGCGGCAGCGTGACGGTGACGACCGCGGAAACCGCCGGACGCGCGCGCGTGGCCGTGGCCGACACCGGCTGCGGCATTCCCGCCGATCGCCTGCCGAAGATCTTCGACGACTTCGTCACGACCAAGCGCCGCGGCCTCGGCCTCGGCCTGGCGATCAGCCGGAAGATCGTCGAGCAGCTCGGCGGCACCATCGCCGTGGCCAGCGACGTGGGCCGCGGCACGACGTTCACCCTCGAATTCCCCGCAACACACGCACGACCGGCGGCCATGGAAGCCGCCGGCTGAAAGGATGACCATGCTGCGCAAGCTGGTGAAGACGACCCGGATCGAACTGGAAGGACGGTTCTGCCCAGGCGAGGGCAACGGAGCCGTCATAGATATCCGCTATTTCGAGCAGCGCACGACGAGCGGCGGCCGCCGCTACACCTCGGAGATGCTGCTCGACGCGACCGACCGCATCATCATCGATGACGACTCGATGACGGGGCTCGAGTCGAAAGTCGACCGGCTGGTGCCCGCCGTGCTGTGGAGCCGGATGCTGGCGGCGAAGACCGCGACGGTCGCGGCCTAGGCCTTCGGCAGTACCGCGTCCTTCATCTGCTTGACGATGCGGGCCTTGACCACGGTCTTGGCGGGAATCTTGATCTCTTCCCCCGTGGCCGGATTGCGGCCGAGCCGGGCCTTGCGCTTCTGCAGCACCAGCTTCACGAGTCCGGGAAGCTGAAACTCGCCGGAGCGCTTGAGCTCCTTCTCGGCGAGCGCCGTGAGCTCGTCGAACAGGTCGCGGACCTGCGTGCGCTTCATGTCGAACCGCTCCGCAAAGTGCGCGAACAGCTCCGACTTGCCCATTCGTCGGGCATCGGCCATCGGTGACTCCTGACTCATTGCGCGCGTTCACACTGTCGGGGAACACGGCCGCGCGCGCATGCGGACGTGTCAGCGCTATCGGGTCGATTTACAATTTACGATCCGCGCGCCGCGTATCCTACCGAATTAAACGCCGGATATACAATCGTCGATGTGGCCAGCGAAATCGAGACCTTCCCCAACCCGCGCCCCGAGCGCGATTTCGAGATCGACATCCGATGTCCCGAGTTTACGTCGGTCTGCCCCAAGACGGGACTCCCTGATTTCGGCGAAATCCGCATTCAGTACGTGCCGGCTGAGCGGTGCCTCGAGCTCAAGGCCCTGAAGTATTACCTGCTCGACTTCCGGAATCGCGGAATTTTTTACGAAGCCGTGACCAACCAGATCCTCGATGACCTGGTGGCGGCCTGTGCCCCCCGCCGCATGACCGTCACCGGCGCCTTCTCCGCCCGCGGCGGCATCACCACCACCGTGGTCGCGCAGCATCCCGGCCCGCGGATTGCCTGACACGGTCCAGTTCTAGTTCCAGTTCTCAGTTCTACGCCGTTACTGCACTTCCGGAGGGGAGTGCGCGATGCAGAACCTGCCGATGATGGCGGGCGCGCGCGGCTGGCGGTGGCGTGTCGAACAGACCGTGCGCCAGGGTTGCGGACGCACGCACCTCGTGTACCTGTCGCGAGAGACCGCGAGCGCGGCCGATCGGCTGGTTGCGGTGCGTCCGCACGAGCCGGTGGCCGCGGTGGCGGCCGGCAGCCGGCTCACGCCGATGCCGGCGCGGCAGGCCGCGGCGATCGTGTCGGCGGCGGCCCGCGCCTCGCGCACGGCGTTTGCCCTTCACACCGCGGAACGGCTGCGTGGCGACATTCACGCGTGGCAGTTGTGCGCGGCGCTGGCGTTCGAGCGGGGATGGCCGCGCGTGCTGGTGGCCGACGAGGCCGGCATGGGCAAGACCGTCGCGGCCGCGATTGCGATTGGCGCCTGCCTCGATGCGCTGCCCGACCGGCGCTGCCTCGTGCTGGCGCCGGGCCACCTGCTGTCGCAATGGCGCGCCGAGCTTCAGGATCGGCTCGCGATCGACGCGACCGCGATCGACGCCGCGGCGCTTCGGCGGCTGCAGGACGAGGTGCCGGCCGGCATCGACGTGTGGGCGCTGCCCGGATGCCTGCTGGCGTCGCTCGATTTCTTCAAGCAGCCGCACATCCTGCGGTCGCTTCGCGCCGCGCTCTGGGATCTCGTGGTCGTCGACGAGGCGCACCTCGCGTGCGGCCTGAGCGAGCGGCACGCCGCCGTTTCGCTGGTGGCCGCGCGCGCGCGCCGCGTGCTGCTGCTCACGGCAACGCCGTCGGACGGGGGCGGAGAGCGTCTGCGCGCGCTGTGCGCGCTCGGGGCGGGAACGCGCGAGGCGCGTCTCATCTGCCTGCGTCATGTGGCGGCCGGGCGCGTGCGCGCCGAGCGCGTGCTTCGCGTTGCGCCATCTCCGGAAGAGCAGGCGCTGCACGACGCGCTCGCGCGCTACGTTCGCTGGCTCGCCGGCGCGTCTCGGCAGGACGCCGCCGTACCGCTGCTGTGCAGCGTGCTCATCAAACGCGCCGTGTCGTCGCCGCACGCGCTGCACCTGTCGCTGCTGCGGCGCCGCGCCGCGCTTGAGACGGCACCGGGCGAGGCACAACTGGCGTTGCTTGAAAGCGATGAGGATGCGGCCGTCATCGGCGCCGCAACGGGACTGCCGCTCGATCGCGAGCGGCGCCGGCTCGATGCGCTGATTGAGCTGGCCTTGCGCGCGTCGCGCGCCGATCGGCGTCTCGACGCGCTGGCGCGCCTGGTGCGGCGCGCGCGCGAGCCGGTGGTGATCTTCTCCTGCTTCCGCGATACCGCCGACACGATCGCCGCCCGGCTGCGCGCGGATGCGCGGACCGCGATCATCCACGGCGCGCTTCCGCCCGCCGCGCTGCACGGCGCGCTCGGCGCGTTCACCAGCGGCCGCGTGACGGTGCTCGCGGCCACGGACGTGGCGTCGCAGGGTCTCAACCTCCACGCGCGCTGCCGGTGGGTCATACACTACGACCTGCCCTGGCGGCCCCCGACGATCCGCCAGCGCGTCGGGCGCGTGGATCGTCTCGGCCAGACGCGGCGCGTGCACGCCACGCTGCTCGAAAGCGCGAGCACGCTGCCGCACGCGATGCGCGCGCGGCTCGCGGCCTTCGCCGCGCGCATGCAGGACGATGAGCGCATCACGGGGCGGCGGTGGGACACGCTGGCCGCGGCCGAAGCGCGACGGCTGCACGCGCGGCGCCAGGATCACCCGCATCAGACGCAGCCCGTCTCCCTTCCTGCAGGCGAGATCACGGCCGTCGAGATCGAAACCGTTGTCGAAGGGGGCGCGGCGCTCGATCGGCGCGTATTCGCACTGCGTGCGGGCGTGGAGGCCGCCGTGACGTGGGGCCGGTCGTGGGCCGCGTCGCGGATGCCGCGTCTGGCGCGCGCGCTCGCGGCCAGGGCGGCACGCCGCACCGCGCGCGAGCTCGATGTACGCGACGCGGCGCTCGCGTCTGTCGGCGCACCGCTGCGGCAGGACGGCCTCTTCGAGCGCCGCGCGGATCGACAGCGCGCCGCCGACGCCGGCGCGCGCGAGGCCGTTGCCTCGGCAACGCGCGACGCCATCGCGCGCCACGCCGCCGACGCGCGCATCACCGCCGCGCGCGCGCGAGCCATCGCCACGTTCCGCTCATGACCGGCGTCGTCATTCCCGGCCTGTCGGGCACGCTGCTGTCGCCTCGCGCCGCGAGAGACTGGCTCGCGTCCGGCGAGGGCCGCCACACGCGCGCCGCGGCGAACGGCACGAGCGGCGCGGACGGCATTGCCGCGTGGGCAGCTCGCACGTCGACGACGCTCGGACCGTCGGCGTCGTGCCGACGGCTGCTCGAAGCGCTGCAGGATGTGTTCGAGCAACCGCTCGGCTTCGCGTGCCGCGGCGCGGGCGAGCATGCCGTGGCGCTGTCGCCCTCGGGCGAGGCGGCGCTGCTCGTGGCCTTCCCGTGGGGCCGCCCGCTCGCGCTCGACACGCGCCGCGTACTGCGCGCGGCGCTCGAGGCCGGCGCGCCGTGGGCGGCCGGCTTCAACGGCGTGTGCCTCGCCGTCATGGACGCGCGCCCGGGATCGCCGCGACGCACCGCGTGCATCGCGCTCGACGATCTTGCCGCGCACGCCGACACGGCGGGCTTTGCGGCGGCCATTCTTGCGTCGGAGGCATGGGCACGCGGCGCGCTGGCGGACGCAATTGCCTCGTCAGACCGTTCGGCGATTGAAGTCCAACAGCACCTTCGCGAAGGCGTGCAGACGTCCATTCACGCGCTTGCGCGCGAGCTGCCGTTCGATGCCAGCCTCGGTGTCGTCTTCCGTCTGTTGTTCGTCCTCTTCGCGGAAGCGCGCGCGCTCGTTCCCGTGTGGCATCGCGTGTATCGCGATCACTATTCGCTGACGAGCGTAGCGACGCGATGGCCGCCCAGGGATCCGCGCGGCGCGTGGGCCTCGCTCGAAGCGGGCCGCCGCCTGCTTGGCGAGGGATGCCGCGCGGGCACGTTGCAGGTCGCGGGGTTCAATGGCCGGCTGTTTGCGCCCGGACCCCGGCGCAAGTGGGCCGCGTCGCCGCTGCTCGATTCGAAACTGGATCGGCCCGCGTCGGAAGCGCTTGCCTCGCTCACCGAATATCGGCCCGCGCGGGGCGGTGCGCGCCGTGTCAGCTACGCGGAGCTCGATGTCGAGGAGCTCGGCTCGATCTACGAGCGCGTGCTCGATCTCGACCCTGATGCCGCCGGCCGCGCGCGCAAGGAGTCGGGCTCGTTCTACACGCCGCGATCGCTCACGGCCTTCATCGTCCGCCGCGCGCTGTCGCCGCTCGTCGCCGGCGCCTCGTCGGGCCGCATCCTTTCGCTGCGCGTCCTCGATCCCGCCATGGGCAGCGGCGCGTTCCTGGTGGCGGCGCTGAGGTTTCTCACGGGCGCGCTCGAGCGCGCCCTGGTCGAAGAAGGACAACTGCCTGAACACGACGTCACCGACGCCGATCGCCAGCAGCTGCGCCGGCAGGTGGCGCAGCAGTGCCTGTACGGCGTCGACGCCAATCCCACTGCGGCGCTGCTCGCGCAGCTCTCACTCTGGCTGGCTACGCTCTCGGCCGGCAGGCCGCTCAGCTTTCTCGACCATCGCCTCAGGTGCGGCAACAGCCTGATCGGCATCGACCCGGCGGCCGCGCGTCACGCGCCTCGCGTGGCCGGACGAGGGCCGGCGCTTCCCCTGTTCGACGCGCACGCATCCGACGAGGCGGTGCGTGCCGGGGCCGCACGCGCGTGCGATCTGGCGCGCATGCGCGAGGAAAACCTCGAAGACGTGCGGCGCAAGCAGCGGCTGTTCGCCGCCCTTCGCGCGGACACGGCCGGGTTGTCGCGATGGCGCGTGCTCTGCGACATCTGGTGCGCGTGGTGGTTCGTGCCGGCTGCGTCACGCGCCGACGCGCGCGAATATCGCGCGCTGGCGGATCGTCTGGTGCTGCGCTCCCGCGTCATCGGGGCACGCGCGGCCGGACGCCGGCTCCGCGAAGCCGCCGCGCATGCGGGTTCACTGCGCTTCTTTCACTGGCCGCTCGAATTCCCGGACGTCTTCGGCGGCGACGCGCCCGGCTTCGACGCCGTCGTCGGCAATCCGCCCTGGGAAATGCTGCGCGCAGGCGCCGGCTCCGACTCGCGGCACGCGATGAACACCTTCGCGCGCGGGTCTGGCCTCTATCCCCGCTCTGCGCGAGGCCACGTCAATCTGTATCAACTCTTCCTCGAACGCTCGCTGCAGCTCACGCGGCCCGGCGGGCGCATCGGCCTGGTGCTGCCCTGGGGCTTGATGACCGACGATGGGTCGGCGGGGCTGCGGCAGACGCTGCTCGACGGCACGCGCATCGACACCCTCGCGCGCTTCGACAATCGCGACGGCATCTTCCAGGCGCATCGCAGCCTCCGGTTTGCGGCGGTCACGGCGACGACCGGCGAAATGTCTCAGGCGTTCGAGCTGACGCGAATCGCGCACGCCGCCGCCCTCGACGACCTGCCCGATGCCGGTGCGCCGCGCTCCGGCCCGCTCATCACGCGCGAAGCGCTGCAGGCGATTGGCGGCAGCAGCCGCCGTGTGCCAGACGCGGCGTCGGCGGCGCACCTCGCACTCGCAATGAAACTCTGCGGCCGCCACCAAGCGCTCGGCGACCCGCGCGGCTGGGGCGCGTCGTTCGGCCGCGAACTCAACCTCACCGACGACCGCGGCGCCTTCTCGGCAAGAGGAAGCCTGCCCGTGCTCGAAGGCAAGCATCTGCACCCGCACCACGTCGACGTGGCGAGCGCGCGCCATCGCATCTCGCGGGCAGCCGCGTCGCGGCTGCTGCCCGATCTGCCCTTCGACCGCGCGCGTCTGGCCTATCGCGACGTCACGGCCCCCACCAACACCCAGACGCTCATCGCCGCCATCGTCCCCGCCGGCGCGGTGACCTCGCACAGCCTGTTCTGCCTGCGAAACGCGTGGGACCTCCGAACGCAGCGCGCACTCGCGCTGATTCTCAACAGCGACGTCGCGAATTTCCTCGTCCGCCTGTTCGTCGGCTCGCACGTCACCACGTCGCTCATCGAATGGCTGCCGGTGCCAGACATGGAGGCGTCGGTGGCTGAGCTCTCAGGCCTTGACGCGGGCAGCGCGGGCCGCGTCATCGCCCGGCTCTACGGCCTGACTGAAGACGAGCGGGCTGCGATATAGTCCGTCAGGCGTGGCGAACTACGGCTTTGCGATCGACCTGCGGAAGTGCATCGGCTGTCATGCCTGCACGATTGCCTGCAAGTCGGAGCACGAGATTCCCGTCGGCGTCAACCGCTGCTGGGTCAAGACGGTCGAAAAGGGCTCCTTCCCCGACACCAAGCGCTTCTTCTTTCCCGTCCTCTGCAACCAGTGTGACGATGCGCCGTGCGTGAGCATCTGTCCGACCAACACCCTCTTCAAGCGTCGCGACGGGATCGTCGACTTCAACAGCGACTCGTGCATCGGCTGCCGCGCGTGCATGGCGGCGTGTCCGTATGATCAGCTCTTCATCGATCCCAACACGCACACGGCGGAGAAGTGCAACTTCTGCGCGAACCGCGTCGAGAACAAGCTGCAGCCGGCGTGCGTGAGCGTGTGTCCGACCGAGTGCCGCATCTTTGGCGACCTCGACGACCCCACGAGTGAAGTGGCGCAGATCGTGGCGCGCGAGGCGGTGACGGTGCGGCGACCCGACAAGGGCACGAAGCCGAAGATTTTCTACATCGGCGCGGAAGAAGCCGCGATTCAGCCGGAAGTGGCCGCACGGCCGTTCATGTACAAGGAAGGCCAGGTGCTGCTGCGGCCGCTTGGCGCCGTTGAAGAGAATCCGGCGCAGCCCGGCGCGCCGCGCGTGGACTACGACGTGCCGCACAAGCAGGCGTGGGGCATGGACATGGCGCTCTATCTGCTGACCAAGGGCATCGCGACCGGCGCCATGCTGCTGGCGGCCGTGCTCTGGTTCGCGGGCGAGCGCGGATCGGTCGCGCTCTTTGCGGCGCCCATCGTGTCGCTGGTTTTTTCCATCATCACCGCCGTGGTCCTCATCGTCGATCTCGAGCGGCCCGAGCGTTTCTACTACATCCTCATCCGCCCCAACTGGCGGTCGTGGATGGCGTGGGGCGCGTACTTCCTGACGGCGCACGGCGCGCTGTCGACGCTGTGGCTTGCGGCCGCCTGGTTCGGCGCGCCGGGCATCCTCACGCTGATCGCGGTGCCCACGCTGCTCGTCGCGCTCGCGGCGACGTCCTACACGGGATTCCTCTTCGCGCAGGGCCTCGCGCGCGATCTCTGGCAGGGGCCGTATGCCGCCATCGACCTCATCGCGCAGGCCATCGTCGAAGCCGGCGCGGTGCTGCTGATTGCGGCGTCGCTCATGAATGACGCGCCCGGGGCCACGCGCCTGCTGACGCTGGCGGTGTTCGCGGCGCTTGCCGCGCACCTCGTGTTCCTGGTCTTCGAGAACCTGCTCACGCCGAGTCCGACGCGCCATCACGAGCTGGCGCTCACGGCCATCCGTCGCGGCGCATACTCGCGGCTGTTCTGGGGCGTCTCGCTCGGCTTCGGCGGCCTGCTGCCGCTGGCGCTGCTCGCGTTCGGCATCGCCGCGCCCCTGTCGGCGCCGCTCCTGATCGCCGCGTCGCTGCTGTCACTGGCGGGCGCGTTCGCCTGGGAGTACGTGTGGGTCGACGCGGGCCAGTGCGTGCCGATTTCGTAATGGTTGCTGGTTGTTGGTATGGATCACGCGCAGGGGCGGCGTCCGGTGTTCATCAGCGCCGGCGTTAAAAGGACTTCGGAGAGACCGGCTGCTCCGTGCCGGGCTCGACTCGCCTCGCCGGCGCTGAGGAATACCGGACCAGGCCCCGAGCATCAGAAATGAAGCCAGATAAGGGTTTCCGCACGCATCCCGATCCTTCCGAGTGGGACAACTACGTCGACTACGAGTCGACGTCGTGGCCGAAGAAGGATCGGCGGCGCTACTGGATCATTCCGTCGATCTGCTTCAACTGCGAGTCGGCGTGCGGCGTGCTGGCGTACGTCGACAAGGAAACGTTCGACGTCCGCAAAATCGAAGGCAACCCGGTGCATCCGGGCAGCCGCGGGCGCACGTGCGCGAAGGGCGTCGTTTCGCCGAACCAGCTCGAGGATCCGGATCGCATCCTGTATCCGCTCAAGCGCGCCGGCAAGCGCGGCGAGGGGCGCTGGGAGCGCGTGAGCTGGGATGCGGCGCTCGACGACATCGCGGGCCGCATCCGGCGCGCGGTGCAGGAGGGCCGGAAGCACGAGCTGATGTATCACGTCGGCCGGCCCGGCGAAGACGGCTTCGCGAACCGCACGATTCAAACGTGGGGCGTCGACGGGCACAACAGCCACACGAACGTCTGCTCATCGTCTGCGCGGCTTGGACACTTTCTGTGGTGCGGCGCCGACCGGCCGTCGCCCGACTACGCGCACGCGAAAACCATTCTGCTGCTGTCCTCGCACCTGGAGTCGGGGCACTACTTCAACCCGCACGCGCAGCGCATCATCGAAGGACAGGCCGCCGGCGCGACGCTGATCGTGATCGATCCGCGGCTGTCGAACACGTCGGCGAAATCCAACCTGTGGCTGCCCGCGTACTCCGGCACGGAAGGCGCGATTCTGCTGTCGTTCGCGCGATACCTGCTCGCCGAAAAGCGCTACAACCGCGCGTTCGTCGAGAAATGGGTCAACTGGGAAGAGTACCTGGCGGCCGAGAAGCCGGGCGCGCCGGCCACGTTCGACTCCTTCATCGCTGCGATGGAGGAAGAGTACGCGCCGTTCACGTTCGAATATGCCGAAGCCGAGTCAGGCGTACCCGCCGCGCGCCTCGAGCAGGCCGCGCGCGCGATTGCCGAGGCCGGCACGGCCTTCTCGACGCACAGCTGGCGCGCCGCGGCCGCGGGGAACCTGTGGGGCTGGCAGATCACGCGGTGCCTCTATCTGCTCGTGGTGCTCACGGGCGCGATCGGCGAGAAGGGCGGCGTCAATCTCAACTCCACGAACAAGTTCGTGCCGAAGCATCCCAATCCGCCGCCGCCGCCCGGCTACTGGAACGAGCTGCTGTTTCCGCGCGAGTTCCCGCTCTCGTTTCACGAAATGAGCTTCCTGCTGCCGCACTTCCTCAAGGAGGGGCGCGGCAAGCTCGACGTGTATTTCACGCGCGTCTACAACCCGCTGTGGACCAATCCCGACGGCTTCTCGTGGATGGAAGTGCTCGAGGACGAGTCGAAGATCGGCATGCACATCGCGCTCACGCCCACGTGGAGCGAGACGGCGTGGTTTGCCGACTACGTGCTGCCCATGGGCCTTGGCACCGAGCGTCACGACACGATGAGCCAGGAGACGCACGCGGGCCGCTGGCTCGGGTTCCGGCAGCCCGTCGTGCGTGTCGCGCGCGAGAAGGCGGGCAACCCCGCCGCCGACACGAAGGACGCGAACCCCGGCGAGGTGTGGGAGGAAAGCGAGTTCTGGGCGGAGCTCACGTGGCGCATCGATCACGACGGCTCGCTCGGCATGCGCAAGTTCTGGGAGTCGCCGTATCGTCCGGGCGAGCGCATCACGATGGACGAGTACTACGGCTGGATGTTCGAGAACTCGGTGCCGGGCCTGCCCGAAGCGGCCGCGCGCGAGAATCTCAAGCCGCTCGAGTACATGCGCAAGTACGGCGTGTTCAAGGTCGATGAGGCCGCGTACAGCCGCGCCCACGAAACTGACGGCTTCAACACGCCGTCGAAGAAGCTCGAGTTCTACTCGAAGACCCTGGCCGAATGGGGCTGGGCCGAACATGCCATTCCGCGCTACGTGCCTGGCCACGTGCACTGGAAAGAACTGAAGCGCGACGAGAACGAATTCGATCTGCTTCCCAATTTCCGGCTGCCGACGCTCGTGCACACGCGCAGCGCCGTGAAATGGGCGTACGAGATCTCACACTCGAATCCGCTGTGGCTCGCGACGCCGGACGCGCGCAAACTCGGCGTCGAAAGCGGCGACCTCGTCAAGGTGAAGACGGCCATCGGCTATTTCGTGACGCGCGCCTGGGTCACCGAGGGCCTTCGCCCCGGCGTGGTGGCGATGTCGCACCATCTGGGCCGCTGGCGGCTGCATGAAGACGAGGGCGGCTCGCGCAACGCGTCGGCGCTGGTCAAAATCGAGCGCTCGGGCCGCGGCCGCTATTCGATGAAGCAGGTGCACGGCGCGCAACCCTTCGAGAGCAAGGACCCCGACAGCGGCCGCATCTGGTGGAGCGAGATCGGCGTGCACCAGAACGTCACCTTCCCGGTGCAACCCGACCCGGTGAGCGGGATGCACTGCTGGCACCAGAAGGTCACGGTCGAAAAGGCCGGCCCGGACGATGCCTATGGCGACATCGAGGTCGACACCGAGCGGTCCCACCAGCTCTATCGCGAGTGGCTCGAGCAGACCCGGCCCGCCCCGGGGCCCGGGGGCCTGCGCCGCCCCCTCTGGTTCGATCGGCCGCTGCGGCCGGTGCGAGACGCGTATAACATTACGGAGCCATGAGCTCCCCGGCTCCCCGTCGCTCCGAGGCGCAGGGCCTGATGCTGGCCCTGATTGCCGGTGGCGCCGTCCTGCAGCTCGCCCTGTGGCTGCTTGCCGGCCGCGGCATTGTGCCGGAGCGCCTGCTCGCGCCCGGCCTCATCGCCCTCTCGTGGGCCACCATCCTGGCGCTCGGGCTGCTCGGCGCCAGCCGCTTCTCCTATCTGCGCAACACGATTCACACCCGCGAGAGCGAGCACCGCGCCACGCTCGATCAGGTGGAGCAGCTCGAAGCCCACAACGAGATGCTGCAGGCGCTCGCCCGCTCCACCGACGTCACGCTCGCTTTTCAGGCGCTCGCCCGCCGCGTCGCGCGCATCGTGCCCTGCGACCGGGTGGGCCTGGCGCTGCTGAAGGAGGGCGGGCAGGAATTCCAGACGTACACGGCGCGCGTGGCGGAGCCTGAGCGCCGCACGCGGCCTCGCGTGGATCTCGAGTTCAATCTCGATCGCACGCACATCGGCCACGTCGTGCGCACGTGCAAGCCGCTGATTGTCGACAGCTTCAGCGAGCAGGCGCCCGATTTCCTCGACGCCAACGTGCTGCATCAAACCGGCTTCCAGTCGGGCATGGTGCTGCCGCTCGTGTCCAAGAACAAGGCGGTCGGCACGCTCAACGTCGTGTCGCGCGCGAAAAGCGCGTTCACGCAGGAGCACGTCGACGCGCTCGAACCCATCGCGGAAATTCTGGCGATGGCGTACGTCGCGCAGCAGCTGCAGCAGGCGGTGGCGCGGTTCCGCACGATGGAGGCGATGGCGGAGTTGACGCTGTCGATCGCGAGCGAGATTCAAAGCGCGCTGCAGACGATCATCGGCCATTGCGATCTGCTGGAGCGAGGCTATCCCGATGCGGCGCTGCAGCGCGACGTCGCGGTGATCACGAGGCAGGCGCAGCGCATTCAGGATCTGCTCGAGAACATGCGCACCGCCGCGCAGGACCGGCTGCGCGAGGTGGCCGAGCAGGTGCAGGGGGGAATTCCGTCGAGTCCCGAGGCGTTCAGCGAGGAAACGACGCGAGGAACACGGTAATCGGCACGACCAGGCAGCCGAGGACGACCAGCGTCAGCAACGCAAAGACCCAGTCGCGATCCTTCACGTAACCGGTCAACGCCATCAGCACGCGCACGATGGGCGTGGCAATCAGGAGCCACAGCCCCGCGTGCAGCATCCTCGTCGCCTGCGGCGCGCCCGCCAGCCACAGCAGCAGTCCCGCCGCCAGCAGTCCCGCGGACACCCACGTCGCGATGCGCAGCGCGCGTTCCATCAGGCCCCTGCCTTTCCGCTCTTCACGAGATAAACGATCGCCATCAGCACGAGCATGGCAATCATCATCAGCTTGAGCTCGCGCGCGCGGACGCGCGGCATCAGCCAGATGCCGAGGCGCCCGCCGGCCAGCACGCCGAGCACGGTGGCGGCGGCGAACTGCGGCACCACGTCGCCGCGCAGGTAATAGGGAATGGCGCTGGCCACGACGGTGATGCCGATCATGAACGCGCTCGTCGCCGCGGCGGCGCGCATCGGCACGCCGCACCACGCGTTGAGCACCGGCACCTTGACGATGCCGCCGCCGATGCCGATGAGGCCCGAGAGGACGCCGGCGAGCATGGAGGTGCCGCAGGCAACCGGCAGGCGCCTGACGGCGTACGCCACCGTATCGCCGCTTTCGGCCTCGTAATAGCGCCCCCCGAGCATGCCGGTGTCGAAATCCGGATCGCGCACGACGTTCCGCTTGTTGAGCCGCGTGAACATCACGACGGCGATGCCGAGGGCCGAGATCGCAAAGATGCGGCGCAGCGTCGGCTCGGAAATCGATCCCGCCCAGTACGCGGCGGCAAGCGCCGTTGGCGCGCTGAAGGCTTCGAGCAGCATGCCGAGCTTCAGGTTCGTGACCTTGCGCTGCTCGGTGTTGGTCGCCGACACGCTCGACGTCGCAATGATGGTCACGAGGCTGACGGCCGACGCCGACGCGAACGGCAGGCCGACGACAAGGTTGAGGAAGGGGACGATGAAGATGCCGCCGCCGAGGCCGAGCATGGCGCCGAGGCAGCCCGCGACGGCGCCGGCGGCAATCGTGCCGAGAACGACCAGCGTCATGGCTGCGCCGGGCGCGGGTTCGCCCAGGGCTTCAGCGCGGCATACAGGGTCTGCATGATGGGCACGTCGATGCCGGCCGCGGCCGCGCGGCGCACCACCGAGCCTTGCAGGCTTTCGACTTCGATGCGTTTGCCGCTCTGGAGGTCAATCAGCAGCGAGGAGCGCGTGGTGGCCGGCAGCGCCTCGATGTAGACGCGCAGGCGATTTTCGAGATCGGCGGGCAGCGCAACGCCCTCGGCGCGCGCGACGGAGGCCACCTCTCCGCAGGCGCGAAGCGCGAGCGCGAAGAAGCCCGGCTGATCGCGCAGCGGCCCGATGGGCAGGCGCGCCGCTCCGGTGAAGCCGGCGAACGGCGCGAGATAGACGAACTTCTCCCAGAGCGACGGACGCGCGTCGGCGACGGCTTCGGCCTGAATGTCGGCCTGCTGCATGACCTGCGCGATCTCGTTCACGCGCGCGCTCGGGGCCGACGGCTGGCCGGTCACTTCCCCGAACACGACGCGCCGGTGCGTGCCGGTCTGCTCGATGAGGCCCGGTTCGGCGATCGCGGTGGCCACATACGTGGAGCCGCCGAGCACGTGGTCGCTGCCAACCGCGGCGGCGACCTCGTCGACGCTGTCCACGCCGTTCTGCAGCGTGAGCACCGCCGTGTTCGGGCCAACCATGGGCGCCAGCATCGGCAGCGCGGTGTCGTTGTCGTACGTCTTGACGGCGTAGATGACGAGATCGACGATGCCGACGCGGGAGGTGTCGCTTTCGGCGCGTCCGCGCGCGGCAAAGTCGCCCACCGAGCCGCGGATGCGCAGGCCCTGATTGCGGATGGCGTCGAGATGCGCGCCGCGCGCAATGAACGCGACGTCGTGTCCCTGCCGCGCGAGCAGGGCGCCATAGAAGCCGCCCACGGCGCCCGATCCGAGAATGGCGACCCTCACGGCTGATCCATCCGCCATGCGCCGGGCAGCACACGTTCGACTTTGTAGCGGCCGTCGGCGAGCGGGCGCAGCAGCATCAGGCTTCCTGGCGAGCCGGTCTGCACGAGCACGGACGCGGGGTTGTCGCGCGTCCAGTCAGGCAGCTTGATCTCCGCCCCCGCGGCGACACCGTCGATGGCGGGCGCGATGGTGAGGCCGGTGGCATCGACGTCGAACAGCGCCGTGCTGGTGCGCAGGTCGCCGAGGTCGTCAATGCTCGTCGAGATCCAGGCCTCGCGCCGTCCGTTGTGCATGCGAACCCGGCGCTGGCCCGTCAGCCCGACATCGGCGCGAAAGGCCGGCAGGCCGTCGCCGCGCAGCACGCTGCCGCCGCGCACGATCGTGTACGAGAGACCCGAGTCGTTCATGGGCAGCGAGTCGTATCGCGCCGGATCCGCGTCATGCACGCGCCCGGTGGCCAGCGCGTCGAGCGCCGCGAGAATCGCCACGAAATTGAGCCGCACGAGCGGCGGGTCCATTGGTTCGGCGGGCCACGGCCCCGTTTCGATCAACAGCACGGGCGTGCCCCACAGTGTGATGTTGTCGCCGAAGGCGCGCACTTCGAAGCTGTCGTCGTACTTGCCGATCCGATCGCCGGCAATGGGCTCGATGGCGTTCCGTACCGTCGCTGCAAGCTTCCTGGTGAGCATGCGCCCGGCATTGACCGTACGCGCCTCGTTGTAGGCCACCGACAGCAGCGAGATCGTGGCAGGGCGCGCGGGCTTGCCAATGGCGGTGCGCCAGCTCTGGTTGTGCAGGTTGAAACCAATCGCGGGGTTCAGCTCGTCGCGCAGCTGCTTGAGCAGCCGCGCTTCGGGCGTCACGAGATTGAGCGCGTCGCGATTGATGTCGATGCCCTGCGCGTTGCGGCGCTGAAACCGCTCGGCGCCGTCGGGGTTGAGCATCGGCACGGCATGCAGCGTGAGGCGTTCGAGAATGCGCGCGGCCATGGGCTCCGCGCGATGCGTGTCGAGATACGCGAAGATGTCGAAGAGCGCGGAGGTGGCCGTCGGCTCGTCGCCGTGCATCTGCGACCAGAGCAGCACGGGCATCGGGCCGGTGCCCGCCTTCACGTGATAAATGGCGCGGCCTTCAACCGAGGCGCCGGCCTGACGCACCGTGAAGAGGCCGGCCGGCAGCGAGTTGATCCGCCGCTCGACCTCGGCATGGTCGACGAGTGCCGAAATGGGCGATGAGACATGTTCGGCGTCCCAGATCGCCGCGAGGCGGCCCGTGTACGAGGGGTCGATGCCGGCCGTCGAGGCGGTGCGCATGGCGCACGCGGACAGCGCGACGGCGCAGACGAGAGCGCCGGCGGCGCGTCGAAATGTCATGGCCGCAACATTTTACTTGCCGCGCGCGGTTTTGGCCCGCAGGAGGCAGTTAGAATTCAGGACGGATGGGCAGCGCAGACATGATGTACGGGTGGGGCATCGACCCGCTGCAAAGCGCGCCGGCGCTGCTCGCGCTGATCGTGGCCATCGTCGTGTGGCGGCGGCATCGCGCCGATCGCCGCGCGCGGCTGTTCCTCGCGCTGGCCGCGTCGGAGCTGGCGTTCGGACTTCCCCTTCTGATTGCCGCCATCCGGCTGCCTGAAAGCCGGCTCGGGATCGCCGCCATCGACGGCCTGGTGCTCGGCGCCGGCCTGTTGTCGGCCACCGTGTTCCTGCACTTCGGCCTGGCCTTTCCGCATCGCCGGCCGTGGCTGCGCGGCGGCAACATCAAGGCGCTCTACGTCGCCGCCGCCCTGGTCGCCGTTGCGCCCATCATCGCCGCCGCCATCGGCACGTCCGCCTATCGCGCGGCGCGCGCCGCGCTCGACGGCACGATGATCGCGCTCGGCATGCTGGTGTTTGCCGCCTCGATTGCCGCCTGCATCGCCATCTATCGCAGCTATCGCGAAATGACGGCCGACGAGCGCCGCACCTATCGCGCGCCGGTCTTCGGCGTGCTCGCCGGCATGATCGCGGGCATGGTGGTGGACGTGCTGCTCGGCCTGATGTTCGCCACGGTCTTTGGCGTGGAAAGCCGCTATCTGCTCTGGACCGCGAATCTACTCGCGACCGCGGCCGAACTGCTGCTGCCGCTGTTCTTCTTCATGGCGGCCGTGAAGTACCGGCTGCTCGAACGGCACAGCCAGGACTACGTCAGCAGTTAAGGGTCGGACCAGCGGGCTACCGCGAACAGTGCGGCGCCGACGATTAGCGCGAGGCCGCCGATGCGGAATTGCTCCGACGTCGCGGCGGCCACCAGCGCCAGGCACACCAGCAGCGCGGCGACGGGAACCACGGGGCCGCCGGGAATCGTGAACGGCGCGCGCCCTTCGCGCCGCAGCGCCAGCACGGCGGCCGCGGTGCCCGCGTAGACCAGCAACCGGCTGACGGCACTCGCGAGCGCGAGCGTCGAGAATGAACCCGTCACGGCAAGCGCCAGCGCCACCGCGGACGTGATCACGATCGCCACCACCGGCGTGCGCCACCGCGGATGCACCCAGGCCATCGCCTGCGGCAAGTCGCGCTGCTCGGCGAGCGCAAACAGGCTGCGCGATCCCGACAGCGACTGCCCCATGTTGTTGCCGGTCGTGGAAATCACGGCGCCAATCGTGAGCAGCAGCGCGCCCCCCGCGCCCAGAAAGATCACGGCCGCGTCGGCAAGCGGCGCCTTCGAGATCTCCACATTTGCCAGCACACCCTGCGCCACCACCTGCACGAGGATGGTGAGCAGCGTCACGATCGCAATCGTCATCACCATCGCGAACGGCACGTCGCGCTCCGGGCGCCGCGCCTCGCCCGCCGGCACCGGCACCACCTCGTAGCCGCCGAACGCGAAGATCAGATACAGAAGCGCCGCCGACGTCTGATCGAACGGCGGCCACGGCTTGACGGGCATCACCCGCGACCATTCCACGAACGCCAGGCCGCCGGCCACGAACACGGCGAGCGGCACCAGCTTGCCGATGGTCAGCGAGTTCACGACCCACGCACTCTGGCGGATGCCGCGGATGTTGATGGCCGTCAGCACGCCGAACACGCCCGTCAGGAAGAGCCCACGCGCGGTGCCGTCGTCGAGCGCCGGCCAGTACCGCGCCAGATACATCGTCAATCCATATGCGACGCCGGCCCAGCTCGCCACGCGCGTGAACCACGTCATCCAGCCCACTTCGAAGCCGATGAAGCGGCCGAACGCCTGCCGCGTGTAGATGTAGGCGCCGCCGGTCGTCGCCACCCGGCTGGACGCTTCGGCGAAACAAAGCGCGATGAACATCGACAGGCCGCCGACCGCCAGCACGGCGACCGTGCTCCACGATCCCACCTGCCCGGCCACGAGCGCCGGCATCAGGAACACGCCGGTGCCAATCACCTGATTGACGCCGAGGGCCGTCAGGTCCCACGGGCCGAGCGCGCGCTTCAGGGCTGGATGATTCACGGTGCGCTATCATGCCTCACGTGAGCGACCTCACGCACGACGTTCCGGCTTCGCACATCAAGCCGCGCGATCCGCTGCCCGAAGGCGCCACCACCCTTCCCGCGCGCTTCTACACCAGCCCGCGCCTCTTCGAGCGCGAGCTGGATCTCTTCTTCCGCTCCAACTGGGTGCAGGCCGGGCGCGCCGAAGAAGTGCCGCGCAAGGGCGATTACATGCTCCGCGACATCGCCGGCCAGAGCATCATCATCACGCGCACCGGCGACGATGACGCGTCGATTCGCGCGCATCACAACGTCTGCCGCCACCGCGGCACGCGGCTGTGCGTGGAATCGCATGGCCATTTTGCCGGCGCGATTCAGTGCCCGTACCACTCGTGGACGTACGACCTCACCGGCCGCCTGGTCGGCGCGCCGCACATGGAGGGCACGCCCGGCTTCGACAAGGCGCGCTTCCCGCTGCACTCGGTGGCCACCGAGGTCTGGGCCGGCTTTGTGTTCGTCAATCTCGCCGAGAACGGCGGCGATCCGCTCGCCGATCACCTTGCGGCCCTGCCCGAGAAGTTCGCGCCCTGGCAGATGGAGCGCCTGCGCCGCGGCGGCCGCGAAGTCTATGAGATCGGCGCGAACTGGAAGCTGATCATCCAGAACTTCAACGAGTGCCTGCACTGCCCGAATCTTCATCCGGCGCTCAACAAGCTCTCGCACTACATGAGCGGCGAAAACGAGCCGCTGCGCCGCACCTACATGGGCGGCCGCATGGACCTGCGCCCCGGCATCATCACCATGTCGATGGACGGCTCGTGCCCGCGCGACCTGCTGCCGGGCCTCTCGGAAGAGGACCGGCGGTGCGTCTACTACTACGCCATCTTCCCGAATCTCTTCCTGAGCCTGCACCCCGACTACGTGATGGTGCATCGCACCGAGCCGCTCGCGCCCGACCGCACGCGGCTGACGTGCGAATGGCTGTTCGCGCCCGAAGAACTCGCGAAGCCCGGCTTCGACGCGAAAGACGTGCTCGACTTCTGGGACCTCACCAACCGGCAGGACTGGCACGTCTGCGAACTGTCGCAGCAGGGCATCTCCTCGCCCGCCTACGTCCCGGGCCCCTACTCGAACCGCGAAGACCTCCTCTACGCCTTCGACCGCTTCATCACAGTCGTCCTCGGCGAGGATCCCAGCCAGGCCTGACGCTGGGGCCGCGCGAAAGGGCGCTCGGGTCAGTCTGTCGCTGCGCCGCGTAGCTCGGGCGATCTCAGCTCGCATGTACAACCACGGCGCCGCGACAGACCGACCGCTCGCGCTCAGCGCGGCCCGGATCACGCGCAGCCATGCGTCCGCGCTCGCCGTTGGTTGCGTGCTCGATGTCGTGCAGCGGGGCCGTTAAAAGATCGCAGGCGCGACCGCTCTTTGGCGCGCCCTCACCTCGGCACCGCTGCGCGACATCGGGCACGCAGACGAGCGGCGTCATTGAGCCAAGTCTGCTATGCCGGGTTCAGCTGTCCAATCGGCGCGGTCTTCTGCGGCGGGTTGTAGAACGGGGTCGGGGTGACGTTGGCGGCGACGCGGTGGCGGACGGCGTCGACGGTGTGTTCGACCTCGAGGCGCGTGCCGGGCGCGGACATGGAGGCGTCGAGCGTGGCAAGCGCGATCATGCGCTTCAGGATCGGCGACCAGGTCGTCGACGTGGCGCGGCCGATCTGGCCGCGGCCGGGCGCGTACACGGGCACGGCGACGCGCGACGCCGTCGCGACCGTCATGGGCGGCAGGCCGGCGCGCTCGTAGATGCGCTCCACTTCCGGCCAGTCGAACTCGAGACCGACGATGCGGCGAGGCGGGCCTTGTCTGGCTTCCGCCGCGAGCGCCTGCCGGCCGATGAACCGCTCTTTCGAAAGATCGACAAGCCGATCCAGGCTCATCTCGAACGGCGAATAGAGCTGCGACGCGATCTGGGCTTTGCGCGCGCTGAAGAAGTCGACATCGATCAGCAGCAGGCCCGCTTCGATGCGTGAGACATCGAGCGCCAGCATGCCGGTGGGCTTGACGGCAAAGGCGCGGCCTTCGGTCATGAGCACATCCCACACCGCTGCGGCTTTGTCGGCATCGACCCAGATCTCGAAGCCAAGGTCGCCGGTATAGCCGGTGCGCGAAATTTCCGCCGGGATGCCCTGAATCGTGCCGGTCGTCATCCGGAAATATTTCAGCGATGCGACATCGGCCTCCGCCGCGCGCATCAGCAGCGCGCCGGATGTGGGCCCCTGCAGCGCCATGGCCGCGATGCGCTCCGACGCGTCCTCGATCTGCACGTCGAGCCCGCGCGCGTTCTCGTGCAGCCAGCGCATGTTCGGCTCGGCCGCCGTCCAGCGATACTTGTTTTCCTCGAGCCGCGTCACGGTGCCGTCGTCGAGCACCTTGCCGCGCTCGTCGCACCAGGGCGTGTAGTACACCTGCCCCGGCTTCATTTTCGCGGCGCTGCGCGTGATGATGCGGTCGACGAGGGCGGTGGCGCCGGGCCCGGTGAGGATGTATTTGAACAGCGGCGAGATGTCGATGAGCGCCGCGCCGTTGCGGATGGCGTTGTATTCGTGCTCGTGGTGCGTTTCGTACGCGCTGACAGCGTAGTACCCGGCCCAGTCGCGATAGTTCAGGCTGGTGCACAGCGGAAAGGTGCGCTCGTGCAGCGGGGTGCCGATCGGCATGACGGCACAGGATACAACGCCGTCCGGTCTCCTGTATTCTTTGCGGTGCAGATGGCCACGAAGTACGACGCCGTCATTATCGGCGGGGGACACAACGGGCTCACGACGGCGGCGTATCTCGCGCGCGCGGGCCGAAAGGTGCTCGTGCTCGAGCGGCGCCACGTACTGGGCGGCGCGGCAGTCACCGAGGAGGTGTTTCCCGGCTTCAAGTTCTCGGTGTGCTCGTATGTCGTGTCGCTGCTGCGGCCCGAAATCATCCGCGAGCTCGACCTCGCGCGGCACGGCCTCGAGATTCTTCCGCTCGACGGCACCTTTACGCCGATGCCGAGCGGCGATTACCTGTGGCGCACCAACGATCACGGCCAGACGCGCCGCGAAATCGCGCGCCACTCACGCATCGACGCCGAGGCGTACGACGAGTACTCGCAGGCGATGGTCGAGATGGGCCGCTTCGTCAAGCCGATCATGGCGATGACGCCGCCCGATCCCACGCGCCCCGGCTTCGGCGGACTGCGGGAGCTTGCGGGCCTGGCCAACCGCTTCCGCAATCTTCCGCTGCGCGATCGCTACAACCAGCTGCAGCTGATGACGATGAGCGCGGTCGATTTTCTCGATCAGTGGTTCGAGACCGACGTACTCAAGGCCACGATGTCGGCGTCTGGCATCATCGGCACGTTCCTCGGCGTGCGATCGCCGGGCACCGCCTACGTGCTGCTGCACCACTACATGGGCGAAATCGACGGCGCCTACCGCTCGTGGGGCTTCTCGCGCGGCGGCACGGGCGCGGTGTCGAATGCCATTGCCGGCGCGGCGCGCGCCGCCGGCGTCGAAATCCGCACCGAGGCCGGCGTGGCCAAGATCATCGTCTCGAACGGATCCGCCACGGGCGTGATTCTCGAGAACGGCGATTACATCCTTGCCGACGTGATCGCGTCGAGCGTCGATCCGCGCCTGACATTCGAGCGGATGACCGGCGTCGAGCACCTGCCTGACGACTTCGTCGAAGACATCCGCCGCTACAAGTACCGCGGCTCGTCTGGCAAGGTGAACCTCGCGCTCGACGCGCTGCCCAACTTCACGGCCATGCCCGGCAACGGCCCGCACCTGCGCGGCGCCATCTCCATTTCTCCGAGCGTGGACTACATGGAGCGCGCGTACGACGATGCGAAGTACGGGCGGTTTTCGCGGCGTCCGTACATGGACATCGTCATTCCGAGCCTGACGGATCCGAGCGTCGCGCCGCCCGGCAAGCACGTGATGTCGTGCTTCGTGCAGTACGCGCCGTATCACCTGGCCGAGGGCAACTGGGACGATCAGAAGGACGCGTTCGGAGACACCGTCATCAACACGATTGCCGAGCACGCGCCGAACATCCGCGACATCATCCTGCACCGGCAGGTGGTGACGCCGCTGGATCTCGAGCGCGAGTGGGGACTCTCCGAGGGCAACATCTTCCAGGGTGAGCTCACGCTCGAGCAGCTGTTCTTCCTGCGCCCGGCCCCGGGATGGGCGTCGTATCGCACACCCATCCGCAACCTTTATATGTGCGGCTCCGCCACGCACCCCGGCGGCGGCATCATGGCGGCACCCGGGCGCAACGCGGCGTTCGCCATTCTCGGCCGCGCCAACGCAGCCGGCCCGCGGGGCGCCGCGCGTGATCCCTGGACGCTGCCGGTATGACCCCGGCTTCGGTCGACATCATCGTCATCGGCGCGGGCCACAACGGCCTGGTGGCGGCGGAGCGGCTCGCGCGCGCGGGCCTGTCGACGCTCGTGCTCGAACGGCGGTCCACCGTCGGCGGCGCCGCGTCGAACGCGCTGGCCCACACGATGCCGCCCGTACATCCGGCGCTGGCGCGCGCGCTGACACTCAACGGTGTCGAGTGGATGACGCCCGACATTCCGCTGACGGCGGTGAATGCGGCCGGCAAGGCGATTCCGTTTTATCGCGATCACGGCAAGACGGTTGAAGCGCTGTCGGTGACGTCCGGCAGTGATGCCGCGCGCTACGGGTCGTTCGTGCAGCAGGTCAACGACGCGGTCCGCGTCGTCGCGTCCGTGCTCGAAAAGCCGGCGCCCGACATGGACGCGCCGTCGTTCCGCGACGTGCTCACGCTCGGCGGCGCCGCGCGAAAGTTTCGCGCGCTCGACAGACGCACCGCGTACGGCCTGCTGCGCTGGGGCCCGATGCCCATCGCCGATTTCGTGCAGGAATGGTTCGGCGACGATCTGCTGCGCGCCGCCATCGCCGCGCGCGGCCTGCTCGGCTCGAAACTCGGGCCGCGATCGGCCGGCGGCACGCTCTCATATCTCTATCAGCTCGCTTTCGATCCACACCCGGTGGGCAGCGGGCTCACGGTCACGGGCGGCATCAGCGCGTTTTCGGACGCGATCGCCAAGGCCGCGACGTCGGCCGGCGCCACCATCCGCGTTTCCTGCGGCGTGCGCCAGATGCTGATTGAGGGGGATGCGGTGACGGGCGTGTCGCTCGATTCGGGCGAGACCATCGCGTGTCGCGCGGTGCTGTCGGCCGTGGGACCGAAGCAGACGCTGCTGCACCTCGTCGAGCCCGGCATCATCGCGCCCGACACCGTCACGCGCACGCGCAACATCCGCGCGCACGGCATCACGGCGAAGGTCAATCTCTCGCTCGACACGCTGCCGGTGTTTCCGGCGCTCGCCGCACATCCATCCGCGCTGCGCGGGCGCATTCACGTGGGGCCCGACGTCGACTATCTCGAGCGCGCCTTCGACGCGAGCAAGTACGGTGAGATGTCGACGGACCCGTGGCTCGAGATTGCCGTGCCGTCCACGCACGACGGCTCGCTCGCGCCGGCCGGCAAACACGTGATGTCGATCTATGCGCAGTACGCGCCGCGCACGCTTCGCGGCACGACATGGACGGCCGCGCGAGACACACTGCTCGAACGCGTCATGCGCACGCTCGAAACCGTCGCCCCCGGCATCACCCGCATCGTCGTGAACGCGGAAGTCATCACGCCGGAGGATCTCGAAGTCATCTACGGCATGGACGGCGGCCACATCCATCACGGCGAGCACGCGCTCGATCAGATGCTCGTCGCGCGGCCGCTGCTCGGCATGCACGGCTACGACTCCCCCGTGCGCGGCCTCTACCTCGGCTCGGCCGGCTCGCACCCCGGCGGCGGTATCACAGGCCTCCCCGGCCTCCTCGCCGCCCAACACATCACCTCCGACCTCAAGCGGCGATAAGCCGCGCTCGGGCACCGAGCCCTTGCTCGGGGCGGCGTCCAGTATTCCTCAGCGCCGCCGAGGCGAGTCGAGCCAGGCGCGTGATCGTGCGCCGGGTCTCTCCGATGTCTTTTTAACGGCGTCGCTGAGGAACACCGGACACCGCCCCTGCGCATGGCCGCGCTGAGCGCGAGTGGTCGGTCTGTCGCGGCGCCGTGGTTGTGCATGCGAGCTGAGATCGCCCGAGCTACGCGGCGCAGCGACAGACTGACCCGAGCGCCCTTTCGCGCGGCCTCGTCGCAGCAAGCGGCGGAGCACGGAGCCGACGACGAGCGCGGGCACTAGAATGGGGGCATGCTGATCTTCTGGCTGGCTGGCGCGGTGCTTCTGGGCGCGCAGCAGGCGGCGCCTGCGCAGCAGCCGCAGACGACGTTCCGATCGGGTGTCGACCGCGTCGCCGTCGATGTGGTCGTCGTCGATGACGATGGGCGGCCGGTTGCGGATCTGACGCCGGCGGACTTCACGCTCGAGGTCGACGGCAAGCGGCGCGAGATCGCGTCGGCGGAGTTCGTGTCACTGCGGCGGCTGGTCGATCCCGGGCCGCCACCCGCCTATTACTCGAGCAATCTGGACAGCCGCGGCGGGCGGCTGATCATGCTCGTCATCGATCAGAACAACATCAAGGCGGGTACGGGGCGCGTGGTGTTCGACGCGGCCGCGAAGTTTCTCGGCACGCTGAATTCGAACGATCGCGTCGGCCTGCAGCTTTTGCCGGGCGCGGGCCCGGTGCTCGACTTCACGTCGAACCACGCGCTGGTGGCCGAAACGCTGAAGCGCGTCGCGGGCCGCGGCCCGTCGATGCAGCATGGCACGCGCGTGGGCGTGTACGAGGCCAAGGCCATCGTGCGCGGGCAGCAGGATGTGCTGCGCGATGTGCTCGAGCGCGAATGCGCGGGCAACATGAGCACCGACGAGATGGCGCTCTGCCAGCGGATGGTCATCAGCGACGCGCGCATCGTCAGCGGTGAGATTCGCAGCCGCACGGCAGAGTCGCTGGTCGGTCTGCGCGAGACGATGCGGCGTCTTCGCGCCGGGCGGACGCGCAAGACAATGGTGCTGCTGTCGGAGGGGCTGGTGCTCGATCAGGGCGTGCAGGATCTGGGATGGGTTGCGCCCACCGCCGCCGAGTCGCAAGTCTCGCTGTACGTGCTGCAGATGGAGTCTTCGCCGTTCGAAGCCGGGGCGGCCACGATGTCGCGGTCGCGATCGGCCGATCGCGCCCTCGAGAAAGAAGGACTCGAGCTGCTGGCGGGCCTGGCCGGCGGCGCAGTGGTGCCACTGTCGCCGTCGAATCCGTGGCTTGGCTTCAGCCGCGTCAGCACCGAGGTGTCGGGGTATTACCTGCTCTCGTTCGAGCCGCAGCCGGGCGAACGCGACGGCCGCACGCACAAGATCAAGATTGGTGTGGGACGTCGCGGCCTGACGGTGCGCGCGCGCCGCGAGTTTGCGATGGACGCGGCGCTCGACGCGGCGTCGCTGGGCCCGCGCCTGGGCGAAGCGCTGCGATCGCCCATCGATCTGACGTCGGTCGGCATCAAGGTGTCGCCGTATATCGTGCGTGATGAAAGCGGCAAGGTGAAGGTGATCATCGCGTCGGAGGTCGATCGCACGCTGAACCCGTCGGTGGATGCGGCCATGGGATTCACGCTCGTCGATCGCGACGGGCGGCTGGCGGGCAGCGACGTCGAGCCGTCGCTCGGGCCGCACAACGGCCGCGTCGAGCATTTCGCCTCGGCGCTCGTCGTCGATCCCGGCATCTATTCGCTTCGGTATGCGGTTGCGGACGCGTCGGGCCGCGACGGCAGCGTCGGCCACACGTTCGAGGCGCGCCTGCACGGCGCCGGGCAGCTGCATTGGTCCGATCTGCTGCTGTCGGAGCAGCATCCCGCCACGCAGAAGCTCGCGCTGCTGACTGACGGGCCGGCCGGCACGGTGCTGCAGACCTACATCGAGCTGTACTCGGACGTGCCGGCGCTGCTCGACGGCACGAGCGTCGACATTGAGATCTCGCGCCGCGAGGACGGACTGGCGCTGACGAAGGTGCCGGTGACATTCAGCGCCGCGCCACAGCCCGGGCGCCGGACGGGCGAGGCGCGCGTCGACGTGGCGCTGCTTGGCGAAGGCGAATTTCTCGCGCGCGCCATCGTGAAGTCGGACGGCAAGGAAGCCGGCCGCGTGCTGCGGCCGTTCGTGATCAGAACGCGTCAGCCTTGAGATAGAACACGCCGGACGCGGGCACGCGCGGCGTGCCGCGCCCGATGCCGCGAAGCATGCCGACTTCGGCGGCCGGCTTCTCGTCGATGCGCTCGAGCTGCGGCGGCGCGAAGTCCGGCGGCAGCCACGTCCGCAGCTTCACGGCCGCTTCCGTCGGCGTGCGCGCCGCCAGCACCTGCAGCATCGCGCCCACGCGCGCGCCGGTGGGATCACGATCGCCCCATTCCTCGAGCACGTGCCCCTCGGGCCCGCGCGTCACCACGATATAGGCGACGGCGTTGCCGCCCTCTTCGGTAATGAAGTACTCGACGTGCCGAAGGCCCGGCGCGCCAAACGCGGCGAGCAGCCGCCGCTTCGAGATGGCGTGGCGGATGTATTCGGGCGCGCGCGCCAGCGAGAGGCCGTAGCGCGCGGCACGCGCGGCATGCATCGATGCGATGTTGTCGATGTCGCGGTCGTCGCCGCCGCGCATGAGCACGGCGGGCGCGCCTTCGCGGGACTGCGGGCGCAGCGCGAGCGTGGCCTCACCGATGGGGATGGGCTCGAATCCGAGGCGCGCGTAAAAAGCGGGATCGATTTCGGAGAACAGCAGCGCCATGCCGGCGCCCTCGCCGGCGGCCTGTTCGATCATGCGCTCGATGAGCGACGCGGCGTGGCCCTGCCCGCGCCGGTCCGGCGGGGTGAACACCGCGCCAATCCCGAGACACGGCATGTCTTCGCCGTCCACCTGCAGGGTGAGGCGATACCGCTTGGCGCTGGCCAGCACAGTGTCCCCTTCGACCAGCGCGAGGCGGTCCAGGTGCGTTTTTCCCCAGGTCGTCGCCATCTGGGCCCGGTTGTAGCGCTCGTAACTGCCCCGGTCGAGGCCGTCACTCCAGATTGCCCACGTCTGATCGTAGATTTGGCTGAGAATGTCGTCTGTGGCTGTAACGAGCGCCGGGCGGGACATGTCTAATTCTGCTGTATGAAGTTTCTGAAGGCGATCACCATCTCGGTCCTGGTGGCAGCCACTGCCACCCTGTCGGCGCGATCCGCGGCCCAGGACGACACGATTGGGCACGTCCTGGGACGGCTGGGCTACGGTGCCCGCGCGGGAGATATCGAGCGGGTGCGGGCCATGGGGCTCGAGAAATACATCGAGCTCCAGCTCGAGCCAGCGAAAATCGACGCGCAGGCAGTCGAGGCCCGCCTCGCGTCATTCGAGACGCTTGGCCTCAGCAGCTCGGAGATGGCGCGCCGGTTTTACACGCCCCCGCAGCAGCGGAACCAGGCCGCCGCGCCTCCGCAGATGACGCCTCCGCCGGGCGAGCCCGGCCAGATGGCGCCTCCCGCCGGGGCGCAACGGCAGCGCACGCAGGCGAACCTGCCGCTGCTCGAACTGTCGCAGCAGAAGCTGCTGCGCGCGGTCTACAGCGACCGGCAGCTCGAGGAAGTGCTCGTCGATTTCTGGTTCAACCACTTCAACGTGTTTGCGGGCAAGGGCCAGTTCGCGCGGTTTTATCTCACCGAGTACGAGCGCGAGGCCATCCGTCCGCACGTGCTGGGCAACTTCCGCGACATGCTCGGCGAGACGGCGAAGAGCCCGGCGATGCTCTGGTATCTGGACAACTGGATGAGCGCGGCGCCGGAAGCGCCGCAGGCCCCGCAGGCGCGGCGTGGCCGCAGCCGCCGGCCGGGCATGGCGGGGCGCGGCAATCCGATGCCGCAGCAACCGCAGCAGCCGGCGCGGCCCGCGCGCGGGCTCAACGAGAACTACGGGCGCGAGCTGCTCGAGCTCCACACGCTCGGCGTCGACGGCGGCTACACGCAGAAAGACGTCATCGAAGTCGCGCGCGCGTTCACCGGCTGGACGATCGAGGCGCCGCGGCGCGGCGGCGGCGACTTCCAGTTCAACGAGCGCATTCACGACAACGGCGCGAAGGTCGTGCTCGGCCACACCCTGCCCGCCGGCGGCGGCCAGCGCGACGGCGAGCGCGTGCTCGACATCGTCGCCGCGCATCCGTCCACCGCGAAGCACATCGCGCGCAAGCTCGCGCGCCGGTTCGTGTCGGACACGCCGCCGCAGGCGCTGGTCGATCGCGCCGCGAAGGTGTTTCTCGACAGCGGCGGCGATCTGAAGAAGGTCACGCGCGCGATCATCACGTCGCCGGAGTTCATGGCCGAGGCCGCCCGCGGCGCGAAGGTCAAGACGCCGTTCGAGTTCGTCGTGAGCGCGTTGCGCGCGACGGGCGCCGAGGTGCGCAACGCCGGGCCGCTCGTGCAGCAGCTGCGCACGCTCGGCATGCCGCTCTACGGCGCGCAGCCGCCGACGGGTTATGACGACACGGCCGCGTCGTGGGTCAACAGCGGCGCGCTCATCAACCGCATGAACTTCGCGGTGGCGCTGGTCTCGAACCGGCTGCCCGGCACGCGTGTCGCCGCCAACCGCGTCGAGCCAGGAACGATCGTTGCCCCCGGCGCGCTGTCGCCCGCGACGCGCGGCACCGTGGCAAAAGCCGCCGACAAACCCGGCCAGCTCGCACTGCTGCTCGGGTCGCCGGAGTTTCAGCGGAAGTAAACGGAATCGATTGTAGAGCGGTGGCCGTGAGCAAGTTTCTGAGCGCGAGCGTCTAATCGCGAGCGCGAAGAAAGCTTGCGGAAGGCCAACGCGTTGAAAGGCGCAGCAATGATCGACAGGCGCATCTTCCTCAAGAACGGCGGCATGGCGCTCGTGAGCCTGGGCTTCGCGCCCACCTTTCTGGCGCGGACGGCGTGGGCAGCTGAGCGCCACAAGGTGCTCATCACCATCTTCCAGCGCGGCGCAGTCGACGGCCTCAACATGATCGTGCCGTTCGGCGACGCGGGCTATTACCGCGCGCGGCCGAGCATCGCGGTGGGACAGCCTGGACGGCCCGACGGCGCGATCGATCTCGACGGCTTCTTCGGGCTCAATCCGCGCATGTCGCCGTTGAAACCCTTCTGGGATCGCGGCGAGCTGGCCATCGTTCACGCCACCGGATCGCACGACGACACGCGCTCGCACTTCGACGCGCAGGACTACATGGAGAGCGGCACGCCGGGCGTGAAGAGCACGCGCGACGGCTGGCTCAATCGGTATCTGCACGCGAAGGAACATCAGAAGGCGACGCCGTTCCGCGCCGTGGCGCTGGCGCCGCAGCTGCCGCGCACACTGCAGGGCACGGCGCCCGCGCTGGCGATTGCGCGGCTCGATCAGTTCGGCATCCGCGCGGGCCAGGCCACCGCGAACGTGCAGGCGTCCTTCGAAGCGGAGTACGCCGCGGCCGCAGACCAGGTCCTCGGCCGCACCGGCAAGGACGCCTTCGACGCCGTGCGCGCGCTGAAAGACGTCGACCCCGCGCGCTATACGCCCGCCAACGGCGCGCAATATCCGCGGTCGCCGTACGGCGAGTCGCTGCGGCAGATCGCGCAGCTGGTCAAGGCCGACGTCGGGCTCGAGATCGCGTTCGCGGAATCGGGCCAGTGGGACCATCACGCCAACGAAGGCGCGGCCACCGGACAGATCGCCAACCGTCTTGACGACTTCGCGCGCGGCATCGCGGCGCTGGCGACCGACCTCGGCGAGGGCATGCGCGACGTCGTGATCCTCACGATGTCTGAGTTCGGCCGCACGGTGGCCGAGAACGGCAACCGCGGCACTGACCACGGCCACGGCAACGCCATGATCGCGCTCGGCGCGGGCGTGAAAGGACGCAAGGTCTACGGCCGCTGGCCCGGCCTCGAGGTCGAGCAGCGCTGGCAGGGACGCGATCTCGCGATCACCACGGACTTCCGCGACGTCTTTGCCGAAGTCGTGACGCGTCACCTCGAGCTGCGCGATGCCTCGAACGTCTTTCCAGGCTACAAGATCGACGAGAAGCGTTTTGCGGGCTTCATGAGTTAACGTTGCATCCGTGCAGATCACGGACCTCCCGACACCCGCGGTCGTCATCGACACCGCCCGGGTGACCCGCAACATCGACACCATGCAGCGCGCGGCCGACGCGGCCGGCCTGCTGCTGCGCCCGCACGCCAAGACACACAAGGTGCCCGCCATCGCGCGGCAGCAGCTCGCGCGCGGCGCCACCGGCATCTGCTGCGCGAAGCCGTCGGAGGCGGCGGTGTTTGCCGACGCCGGCATCCCCGACATCCGCATTCCCTATCCCGTTCATCCGTCGAAGCAGGACCTGATCCTGCCGCTCATGGATCGCACCCGCCTGTCGATCATTGTTGATGATGCGGAAGTGGCGACGGCGTGGGCGAATGTGATGAAGAGGGCGGGCAGGACGCTCGACGTGCTCGTGAAGATCGACGTCGGCTTTCATCGTTGCGGGGTCGACCCGGTGTCGCCTGAAGCGCCGCATCTGATTTCGCTGGTCGCGACGCTGCCCGGGCTGAAGCTGCGCGGCATCCTGAGCCACGCGGGCCACGGCTACCACGCGTCCTCCGAAGCGGCGCTGCGGCTGATTGCGGAAGAAGAAGTGAACGCGATGACGCGGCTGGCCGCGCACATGCGGAAGAAGGGCGTGGCGATTGACGAGATCAGCATCGGCTCCACGCCAACCGCGCGCTTCTCGGTGACCCATCCGGGCCCCACCGAACTGCGGCCTGGGAACTACGTGTACTTCGACCGCACGCAGGTCGGCCTCGGCGCGGCGACGGTGGACGACTGCGCGCTGACGGTGCTTTCAACGGTGGTCGCGAAGCATCCCGGCCGAATCATCCTGGACGCGGGCAGCAAGACCCTCACCAACGACGGCGCGCGCGGGTTTTCGCCGCTTGCCGGGTACGGCGCCCTCTCCCCCTCGCCGGATGCGGCGCTGCGGCCGCACGACGGCTTCACGATCGAGCGCCTGTCCGAAGAGCACGCCACGGTGAAAGTCGCGCCGGATGCGCCTGCCCTCGCGATTGGCGATCGCGTGCGCATCATCCCGAATCACTCCTGCGTCGTCTCGAATATGGTCGATATCGTGCACCTGCTCGACGGCGAGATGGTGGCCGAAAGCGTTCCTGTGGCCGCCCGGGGCCGGATCCTGTAGGATTCGCTCTATGAAGAGGATCTCTCTCGTATTCGCGCTCGCTCTCGCGGTGCCGGGCCTTGCCCTGGCCCAGGACGCCGACCGCAAGGTGACCGGCGGCGGCATTGCCGTCGACGGATGGAAGGGCAAGATCGACGCCGGGGCCGTGAAAAAGGGCCTGACCATCAACGACTCGAAGTTCGCGAAGGCGGGCGACGACCTGCACCTGACCATCGGTCCGGCCGCGTTCTACTGGAACGACGCCAACAAGGCGTCGGGCAACTACACCGTCAGCGCGACGTTCAAGGAAGCCAAGCCCGATGCGGGCCATCCGCATCCGTACGGCATCTTCATCGGCGGCAAGGATCTCGACACCGACGCGCCGAACCTGGTGTATTGCCTCGCGTACAGCAACGGCACCTACCTCGTGCGTGGCTTCAGTGGCGGCAAGGTCGTGAACTTCGCGCCGGCGCCCGGCGAAGGCGGCCGCGTGCGGCCCGCGGCGCACGCCGCCGTCAACAAGGCCGGCGCCGACGGCGTCACCCAGACGATCGCCTGGACGGTGAAGGACGGCACGGCCTCGTGCGCGATCAATGGCCAGGTCGTGGCGTCGTTCGACAAGGCCGCGCTCATCGGCGCCGACAAGCTCGCGTCGACCGACGGCATCTACGGCCTGCGCGCGAGCCACAACCTCGACGTGGTCGTCACCGGCTTCGGAAAGAAGTAAACGTGGCGCAGAAGAAACATGACGGCGACGCGCTCGGCATGGTCGAAACGATCGGCCTGGTCGGGATGATCGAAGCGGCGGACGCGATGGTGAAAGCCGCGAACGTCGACTTCGTCGGCTGGCAGAAAGTCGACGCCGGCATGGTCACCGCCATCGTCCGCGGCGACACCGCGTCGGTGAAAGCGGCCACCGACGCCGGCGCCGCCGCCGCGCGCAAAGTCGGTCAGCTCGTCGGCGTGCATGTCATTCCGCGGCCCGGCGAGGGCGTGGAAGACGTTTTCCCGATCGACTAGCCTTTCGTCTCACCTTGACGCCCTTCAGCCGCTCCTCGCCCACGAGGAGCGGCTGCTCGGGATCCCGCAGCAAATTGAAATAGCGGTCGCCGATCCGCACGAAGATCTCCGTGCCGTCGGTGAGCAGCGTCATGCGGCCGGCGTTCTCGAGCGTTTCGTGCGGGCGCGCGCCGAAGCGCGTGCGCAGCACCTCGATGATGCGGCGGATGTCGTCGACCGAATATTTGCGGCGGCGGAGCTCGGCGAGCACGAGCAGATCCAGCGTGTCGATGGGCGAATAGCGGCGCTCGGTGAAGCCGCCGGCGGCGGTGCGTTTCGGCGCGACGGCGGGCGGGAAGACGCCGTGCGTGTCCCACCACTGCAGCTGGCGGGCCGACAGCCCGGTGAAGGCGGCCACTTCACGCGCGCTGTAGCTGCCCTTCAGCTGCATGCGGTCAGGACTTCTGGGCGGTCGACTGCGGCGTGGACGAGGCGATGCGATCGGCGGCGGCGGCGCCGTCGAAGTCCTTGTCGGTGATGCCGCCGTCGCTGTGCGTCGACCAGTTCAGCGTCACCTTGCGGAAGCTCCACGCGACATCGGGATGATGATCGTTGGCCTCGGCCTCGAACGCGACGCGGACGACGAACGCCACGGCATCGGCGTAGGAGCGGAAGGCGAACGTGCGCGTGAGCGCGTCGCCCTGCCGCGACCATCCCTGCAGTTTTGGCAGCCGCGCGTTGATTTGATCGTCAGTCAGCTTCGGCATTCGAGTCTCCCAGCACCTGATCCGCGGCCAGCTTCGCCGTGAGCGGCGCCAGCAGGACGCCGTTCCTGAAATGTCCCGCCGCAATCGTCACGTTGGCGATCGACGGCGACGGCCCGATAAACGGCACGCCCTCCTCGTCCGAGGGCGCGGGCCGCAGCCCGGCGCGCACGTCCACAAAGGTCGCGTCGCGCGTGGCCGGCACCAGCAGCGCCGCCGCGGCCAGCAGCGACGCCACCGCCGCCGATGTCGGGCGCTCGTCGAAGCCGGCGTCTTCCATTGTCGCGCCAACCAGCAGCGTCCCGTCCTGCCAGGGAACCATATAGCAGGCGTCGGACCATAGCACACGCGTGGCCGGAGCGGCATCAAAGCGCAGCCGCACGAGCTGTCCCTTGACAGGACTGATTCTCGGGCCCCCGGCCTTCAGCCGGTTGGTCCAGCTGCCGCCGGCGATGACGACGCGATCGAAGGTTTGCGGGGTGCCGTTGGCCTGCACGCGGACGAGGCCGCCCGGCGCAGGTTCGATTTTCGCGACGTCGACCGGCGCATGAAAGGCCGCACCGCGCATGCGCGCCGCCGAGGCGATTGCGTCGACCATGCCGGGCATCTCCGCGAAGCCATGTTCATCGATGCGGAGGCCGCCGAGGATGAACTCGTTGACGGCCGGCTCGAGGGCGCGCGCCGCATCGCGATCGAGCCATTCCGCGCGCGCAGCGGACGCGGCCAGCGTGCGCGCGGTTTGTTGCAGCGCCTCGGCCTGTTCCTCTGTATAGGCGACTTCGAGTGTGCCTGGCCGCGCGTACTCGAACGCCGCGCCGCCGTCGCGCCGCACGCGCTCGACGAAGTCGTCGTACATCCCGAGGCTGCGCGCGCACATCTCGTGCAGCGGTCCCTGCTCCTGCGCTTCGATCCACGGCGCAAGCACGCCCGCCGACGCCCAGCTCGCCCCGCGCGCCACCCCGCGCCGCTCGAACACCGTGACCTTCGCCCCGCGCGCCGCGACCTCGTGCGCGATGGCGCACCCGACGATCCCGGCGCCGACGATGGCGATGTTCACATGGACGATCATATAGGCCAGAGGCCAGAGGCCCGAGACCAGAGGCTTAAAAGAAAAACCCCGGGCGGCGTTGTCCGCCCGGGGTCATGTCTGGAGTCTGAAGCCTGGAGCCTGGAGCCTGGAGCCTGCCTACTTCGCGTCCAGATCGTTCCAGTGCAGCATCGCGTTGAAGCCGAGGAAGAACAGGCCGTGCGTCTGCCAGCGCCAGTAGGGGCGCGTGGCGAACATCACGACGTGGCCTTTGCCGAGCGGCGCGTCGACGAGCACGGCGCGTCCGGTCAGCGCCTCGCCGCCGACCAGGCCGCCTGACAGCAGCAGGTCGTCGGCCTCGTTCGGGAACTGCAGGATCACGCGCGGCTGGCCGGGCGCCGATGCAGCGGCGAACTGTCCGCCGCCGCCGCCGCGTCCGCCACCACCGCCGCGACCAGCACCGCCGCCACCCGCGCGCGCGGCACCAGCCGGCGTCGGCGCCGTTCCGCCCTCGAGCGTGGTGAGCCGCGGCGCCGCGGCGTTCGGCTGCTGATTCGGCTGGCCGAGATCCGGACCGCCCGCGCGGCCGCGCCCGCCGCCGAAGCCGGCGTTGCCGACGCGCATCACCGGCGACGAGTCGAAGTAGACGCCGATGGCGTTCTGGTTATAGCCGTACGCGAGCGGGCTCGATTTGTCGGCGAAGTTCGCCTTCAGCACCGAGCCGGGCGCCCACAAGCCCTCGGCCTGTTCAATGGTCACGCCCTCGGTGAGGCGGTACTCGGGGAACAGCGTCGACGTGACGCCTTCGGTGATGAGCACGCCGCCTTCGGCGACGAACTTCTCGAGCTCGCGCAGGCCGTCGCGCGTGAGGCCGCCGCGCATGTCGCTGGTTTCGTCGACGCCGCCCATGTTCGGCGTGACGCTGCTCTTCTTGTACTCCACCGGCGTCGGCCCGGTCCGCCCCGTCAGGATCGACGCGGCGCTGCCGCTCGTGTGCGGAAAGATGATCACGTCGTACTTCGCCTTCAGGTTCGCGCCGGCGCGAATGGTGTTGTCGGCGAAATACGTGTACGGAATCTTGTAGTGATCGAACGCCAGGCGCACCCAGCCTTCATCCTGCGTGTTGGTCCACGTGTGGATGTAGCCGACGCGCGGCACGTCGAGGTCGTGCGTCGCCACCGAGGGCATCGCATCCACCGCCACCGCCGCAATGCCGAGCGAGGTCAGCGACGTGTCGAGCGTCGCGCGATCCGCGTCCGGAATGATGAACGAGCCGGCCACGAACTTCTTCCCGCCAGCCTCGAACTCCTTCTCGGCCGCGAGCATCTTCACCTTCGGGTGCATGAAGCGGAACGTCGCGAGGTTGTTGTCGGTGGTGTGATTGATGACGAGCGTGCGGCCGGTGCCCGACGCGCCGCCGGTCAGCTTCGCGTCGGCCGTCATCAGCGTCATCGGCTGCGTGAGGATGGCCTTGTCGCGAATGACGTGGTGCTTGACGTTGCGCAGGTACGGGAACGTCCAGCCCAGGTCGTCGTACGGCCGCGGGTTGTCGGCCGGATACCACTGCACGCCCATGATCGTCTCGACGAGCGGGCCGTACGGCTGATCCATCCGCAGGATGTAGTCGCCCGCCGCCACGTCAACCCCGCCCGCCTTGAACGCCGACGTCGCGCGGTGCACTTCGCCGCCCTGGATGCGCACCATGTTCACGAGATCGGCGGCATGCGCCGCGGTGTGCTGCGCCGCGGGAATCACATACGCGTTCGGCACGTCCGTGCCGTCCTTGCCGCGCGCGATCGCGCGCTTGGCCTTCACGTAGTAGTTGTCGAGATACGTCTCTTTGTTCTTCGCGACGTGGTTCAGCGCGAGCAGCAGCGCCGACTGCTGCATGTTGATGTTGCTGCGCGGCCCCCACTGCACGTTGGCCGGCGTCGGATTCGGCCGGTACCATTCGCGGCTCTGCGCCGCGCCCAGCGCGTAGTTCGTGCCGCGGTAGCTCTGCGTCTCGTAGAACCGGCCGATCGAGTTGTGCGTGTTGGCGATCCAGAACAGATAGTTCGGCACCCAGCCGTCATAGAAGTTGTAGGTCCAGATGCCCGGCACGCCGCGCTTGGTCATCTCCATGATCTCGGTCTTGGCCAGCAGCCACCACTCGTCCACCTGGATGGCGTCGACGATGGGGTTGTAGGGGCCGGTGCCGGTGGAGGTGTAGAGCAGCGTCACCGACTCGTGCAGGTCGTGCCACACGGTGGGATGCCAGTCGAGGAACGTCTTCATCATCACCTGCGTGAGCCGCAGGCCCTGCGCCATCGCGTCGCGGTTGTTGTCGTGCGCGACGTACTTGCCCCAATACACCATGCCGGGCGCCGGCTCGCCCGGGTTCGCCTGCTGGAAGCGGAAGTTGTCGACCGCGCGCTCGCGGCCGTCCACTTCGGTGGCCGGCGTCAGCACGAAGATGATGTTGTTGCGAATCTGCTGGATGAACGGCGACTCGCCCACCGCAAGCCGATACGCGAGCTCCATCAGCATCTCGGGGCTGCCGTACTCCGTCGAATGGATGCTGCCCATCGCGTAGTAGATCGGCTTGCCGGTGGCGACGAGCTGCCGCGCCTGCTCGTCCGAGATCTTGCGCGGGTCGGTCAGCTGCGCCGTGATCTGCTTGTACTTGTCGAGGCTGCGAATCGTCGCTTCATCCGCAATCGTGACGCTGACCATGTCGCGGCCCTCGTCGCTCTTGCCGATCACCGTCATCGTCACCCGGTCCGACGCCTTGTCGAGCGCCTGCAGGTACCGGACGATTTCGGAGTGATACGTCATCTTCCCGGGTGTGCCGGGAACGTAGCCGAGCACCTTCAGCGGCGTCGGCACCGTGTCGGATGCCGGCAGGTGATCGACCAGCTCGGTCATCACGCGCTTCTCGGTGGAATGCTCGCGAATCAGCTTCGTGTATTCCTCGTCGATGCGCTGCGCGCCGCGCGCCTGCCGCGCCGACGGCGCGGCTGACGAAGCGAGAACTGCGGCAAAAAGAATGAGGGCTGCGGCCGGACGGGCCTGCCTGAGCGACGGAATGTGAGACATAAAAGGGGGACTCCTGACGTGCCGGGTTATAGCACATTACGTCGGGCCCCCCTTTGACCTTTACCTGCTACCTGTCCCCTTTCCCCTTGCCGTCCCTTTGCCCTTTCCCCTGTTCCCTGTGCCCTTGCGGCGTCCAGGCGTCTGGCCGCAGTTTTCCGCCGTAGCCCCAGTAAACCGGCTCGGGCCGGTGGCGCCTTCGCTCGTCGTCGCCGGCCCGCCCGTCGTGATCGCGGTCGTCGTCGCGATCGTGACGCCGCGAGGGCGTGATGACCGGCACATAGACAGGCACCGGCACCGTCTCGACGCGCTCGATGACGATGATGCGCTCGGGTGCGGGTTGGACAGCGGGCGCGGGGCGGGCGTCGGCCGCGACGAGCACCGGCTGAATCTCCTGGCGCAAAGACGGTGTTTTCAGCAGGTGAATCAGCAGGCGATCGCTGAGACCCTGATGCTTCAGAAGCCGGACGTCGGCGGCGTTGAGATGGAAGACGGACTTGTCGGCTTCGACGAGCGCGATCAGCAGCTCGTCGCTCAGACCCTGCTTTGACAGGTCGATCAGATCGCGCAACGTGACCGCTTCGGCGCGCGCGACCGGTCCACAAAGGAGCACGAAAACCAGAAGAAATCGCCGCATGAAGGGCCGAGGTGCAAACGGCCTACCAGGCGGCTTCCCTCTGAGCGTCGCGCGAGGCGTCTTTCCGAGGGCCATTTCGAGGACACGAGCTGTCCTGTTCCAGGGTCGAGCGTGGCCGTGACTAGGCTGATTCAGGCCTGTTTTCGATGATCTGGTGGGTACGTCGCTTGCGGTATGGGAGGCAACCAGGACACGACCATGACCAAGCGAAACTCCTACATTGCCGCCGCCGCTGTCGCCATCGCCGGAACCATCGGCATGGCGAGCTGGCTGTCGCTTGCGGCCAACGACTTCGAGCGCGACGCGCATGAGGCCCAGAGCGCCATCACGGCGGACGCGCGTCCCGGCGTTGCCGAAACCGAGACCGCGCTGCCCGCGCCGGCAGCCGGGTCGGAGCTCGCGCACATCACGCCGCTTCTCACGCCCGCGCCGGTTTACGCGGCGCCCGCGCCGGTCTACACGGAACCTGCGAACCCTGTCGCTGCGCCCCGCCGCGCCGAGCGCGCCGCGAACACCACGCGCACGCCCGTCGCGGCGCCAGAACCGAGAACCGAGGAACCAAGAACCCCGGAACCAGGAACCGAGGAACCGAGAACCGAACCTGTGGAACCCGTGGAACGTGTGGAACCAGTGGAACCAGCCGCCCCGCGGTTCCGCGAACTGCACGTCCCTGCCGGCACCGTCCTGGGCGTGCGCCTGATCACGGCCGTGTCGTCCGAGACCGCGGAACTCGAAGATCGCGTTGAAGCCACCGTCACGCGCGACGTCATCGCCGACGGCCGCGTGGCGATTCCAGCGGGCACGAAGGTGCTGGGCTCGGTCAACGAAGTCACGCGCGGCGGCAAGTTCAAGGAGCGGGCGCGGCTCGGCGTGCGCTTCCACACGCTCGTCCTGGCCGACGGCGCGCGCGAAACCGTTCGCGTCGACGCCATCGTTCGCGAAGGCGATTCACCCGCGCGCGAGTCTGCGGCTAAGATCGGAGGTGGTGCCGTCGGCGGGGCCATCATCGGCGGCATCATGGGCGGCAGGAAGGGCGCGATTCTCGGCGGCGTGGCCGGCGCCGGCGCGGGCAGCGCGGCGGTTGCCGCGGGCGATCGCTCCGTTGCGGTCCTGACCTCCGGATCTCCACTGTCGGTGCGCCTCGATGCGCCGGTGAGTGTGACGATCGAAAGGAATTGAGCATGGACAGGAACAAGGCGGCATTCGCCATCGCGAGCGCGGGCATTGTGTTGTGGGCGACCATGATCGCGCTCGGCGCCAGCGGCGTTTCGCAGATGACGCGGCAGGATATTCCTGGCGTTCGCAACATGACGCAGGTCGAGCCGACCATCGCGTGCGCGGGCGCCACCGATGCCGCGGCCATTCCCGAAATTGCGAAGCGCGGCTATAAGGCCATGATCAACCTGCGTCTCGCGAACGAGCGCGACGCGCACATCGACGACGCGAAGGAAGCCGCCGCGACGGCGGGTATTCGTTACATACATCTGCCCTTCGATGTCTCAAACCCCGACGATCTGCTGGTCGACCGTTTCATCGCGGAAGTGACCGATTCCGCAAATCAGCCGGTGTTCGTGCACTGCGGATCCGCGAACCGCGCGGCCGGGCTCTGGATGATCAAGCGCGTCACCGTCGATGGGTGGGACACGGCACGGGCCGAGACAGAAGCTCGAGCAATCGGCCTTTCGAGCCCCAGCCTTCGCGACTGGGCGCTCGCGGAAATCGCCAAACGCAAGAGGTAGCGCGTCCGGCGAGGCACGGCCCTTGCTGGCATGGTGGCGGGAGCATACCGTTACCATGAAGCGACTGATTGTTATTACCGCGATGGCCCTCTGCCTCGCGCCTGCCACGGCTTCGGCCGAGTGGATTTTTACACCCTTCATCGGCGCCAGCTTCGCAGCCGGCACCGACGTCGATGACGACGAATTCGACACCCTGATCGACGGCTCGAAAATGACCTACGGCGGCACGCTGACCTGGCTTGGCGCCGGCGTGTTCGGCTTCGAGGTGGACTTCGGCTACTCGCCCGAGTTCTTCGAGGGCGACGACGACGATGTCGATTTCATCGACAGCAGCAACTACTCATCCCTGATGGCGAATGTCGTCCTCAGCACGCCGCGCGGCGCATTCCGCCCGTACGCCACGGGCGGTGTCGGCCTGATCAACACCAGCATCGACGACGTCGACGACATCTTCGAAGTCGATCGCAACGCGCTCGGGTTCAACGTGGGCGGCGGCGTGATGGGGTACTTCACCGATCGCGTCGGCATCCGCGGCGATCTGCGCTATTTCCGTCAGATGTCCGAGAGCGATGATGATGACGAGGTCGACTTCGACCTCGGCGCCTTCCGCTTCTGGAGAGGCACGGTCGGCGTCTCGTTCCGGTTCTGATCGCGTCTTTAAATGAAAACGGCCGGCCCCGTTGAGGGACCGGCCGTTCGTATTTAAGACTCGCTCACGAGCAGTGCGGCGCGTTGAGCAGCCCGTTGTTGTAGCTGTCGAGCGTCGCCGCCCAGGCGAGCGCCTGCGCGCGCAGCGGCGAGCTGCCCTTCAGCGCCGCGATCTGCGCCGGGGTGTTCGCCGTGAAGAACGCGTCGGCCGCGGCCATGTCGAAGCCCGCCGGCGCCGCGGCACCCTTGAGGATGTTCAGCTTCGCCGCGATGAACTGGTGCGCGAGCTGGTAGTACGCGTTGCCCTTCGTGGGCAGCTGCAGCACCCCGTAGTAGGAGGCGCCGCTCTGATAGAAGGGCGTGTTCTCGCCAACCAGCGCCCACGTCGCGTCGTATTTCGCGGGGCCTTTGCTCGAATGCGTACCCCAGTATCCCTGCGTCAGCGTGCAGCCGGCCGTGGGCGGAACGGCCGGCGGAGGCGGCGGCACCGCGGCCGTCGAGCAGTCGAGCATCGCGGTGACATTCACCGACGCCGTTCGCATCGCGCCATCGTCGGTCGCGAGCGAGGCGGTGTTGCTGAGAGTGTTCGCGCCGCAGGCAAGCTGCGAGGCCTGCACGGGACGCGGATAGGTGAACGCGCGCGAGGCCGTGAGGCCCGTCGCGAGCACGGCCGCACCCGAGTAGCTGTCCGTCACGTTGACGGCGTTGTCGCGAACGGTCGTCGGCGCGACGAACGACACGGCTGCGGCGCCTTCGCCGCGCACGATGCCGTAGGTCGAGCTGTCTGCGGCGCCCGTGTTCGTGCGCGCGCTTCCGTTGGCGAGGCTCACGGGCCCGTAGCTGCAGGTCATCGACGCCTGCGGCGCGAGCGAGCCGAGCGGGCACGACACGGCAATGGCACCGTGGTTCGCGAGGCTGCTTTCCACCGAGATTCCCGCGGCGGTCAGCGACGTGTGCGGGTTGGTCACGATGAGCGTACCCGACACGGCCCAGTCGCTGTCGGTGCCGGCATCCTTCGACGCGGCAACCGTGTAGTTCACTGCGGTCTGCGCGCCGTTGGCGAGCGTAATCGACGGCTGATCGACCGACTTCGCGATCGTCCAGTCGTAGTCGCGCGTGAACGACGTCGCCGCCGTCTTCGACACGAGCAGCTCCACGTCGTAACAGAACGAGACGTGGCTGATGTCCTGGCCGGTCGGTGTCGTGAGGCCGGTGGCGCCCGTGCTTTCGGTCGAGTAGAGATACAGGCTGTGGCCCGCGCTGCCCGACTTCACGAAGACGGCATCGACGCCGCGGTTCGCGGTCCAGTCGAACGTCAGCCTCGTGCCGTTGGTGATGCCGGCCGACAGCATGTTGTCGGCAACGGTGTGCGCGCCGTTCGGCGCCTGATCGAGTTTGACTTCGATCCACTCGGCGCCCGGCGCGTACTGCGCGGCCAGATCGCTGCACGTGTAGTTGGTGCCGCCGCCGGCGGGAACCGTGATGGCTCCGGTGTTGGCGGTCGCGATGGCGCCGGCGCCATTCGAATCGCTGCCGGGGTTCGCCGACACCGGGACCGAGCCGTTGACGGCAGGCGCGGGAGCGGTGGGCGCGTTTGAGCCGCAACCTGCGGCAAGGGCGAGCGCAACGGCGCACGCAGACACACGAATAACAGAGAAACGAGACATCGAGAGTTGCTCCAGGAGCTGCTGGGGGCGGCTTAGGGTGCTGGCTATTGCTTGTGAATTAGATCACCAGCATGACGCTGGTGTCCTATGTAGTCAAGCTAAGTCTTATAGATGAGGTCGTCACCGTACAAAACGGCTACGACAATCGGCGCTTCGCTGCCAGAAGTCGCGCCCGCACAGCATCGGGATTCGTCGATTGCGGCGTGCGCCGGTTGCGCACCGCGGCTTCAGGCGTGAGCCAGTCCGTCACATCGGCGTCGAAAGCCGCGTCGTACGCTTTCCACTGCTCTATCGAGAGCGACGCAAAATCTGTTTTCCTTGCGACCAGGTCGCGCACGATGCCGCCGGTCACTTCGTGAGCGCGGCGGAAGGGCATGCCTTTCGAGACGAGGTAATCGGCCACTTCCGTGGCGAGCAGCAGGCCCGACGCGGCCTCGCGCGCGGCGGCGCGATTGAACTTCAGCGAGCGCACGACCGCGGCCGTCGACTTCAGGCTGCCGATGATCGTGTCTTCGGCGTCGAAGATCGATTCCTTGTCTTCCTGCAGATCCTTCGAATAGCCGGCCGGCACGCTCTTGAGCAGCGTGAGGAACTGCATCAGGTGGCCGATGCCCCGCGCCGACTTGCCGCGCACCAGCTCCAGCGGATCCGGGTTCTTCTTCTGGGGCATCAGGCTGCTGCCTGTCGCCACCGCGTCGTCGAGATCGAAAAACGCGAACTCGTCGGTCGAAAAAATAATCAGGTCTTCGCAGAGACGGCTCAGATGAATGGCCGACATCGCCACCGCGAACAGGAACTGCGCGGCAAAATCGCGGTCGCCGGCGGCGTCGAGGCTGTTGGCCACCACCTTCGTGAAGCCGAGCCGCTGTGCGAGCGTTTCGGTGTCGATGTCGTAGCTCGTGCCGGCAATCGCGCCCGAGCCGAGCGGCATCGCATCCGCGGCGCCGGCCGCCTGCGCGAAGCGCTCGAGGTCGCGCTCGAGTGGCGCGACGTGCGCCAGCAGGAAATGCGCCGCCAGCACAGGCTGCGCGCGGCGCAGGTGCGTGTACGACGGCATCACCGCATCGCCGAGCGCCTCGGCGCGTTCGACGAGCGCGATCCCGAGCGCGCGCAGCTCCTGCTGAATCACGGGAATCCGCCGGCGCAGATAGAGCCGCAGATCGAGCGACACCTGCTCGTTCCTCGACCGGCCGGTGTGCAGGCGCCGCCCTGCGTCGCCGACCTTCTCGATCAGCAGGCGCTCGACGAAGGAGTGGACGTCCTCGTCATCGGTCGCAAGTGAATCAGCCGACCCGCCAATCTCGATGCGGATCTCTTCCAAAGCCGTCGCGATGGCGTTGGCCTCCGCCGCCGACAGCACGCCGGCCGAGGCCAACGCCTCGCTCCAGGCAATGCTGCCGGTAATGTCGTCGTCGACGAGCCGGCGATCGAACGAAAACGATCGGCCGAACTCGAAGACGTCGGGATCGGGGCGGCCGTCGAAACGGCCGCTCCACATCGCTGCCACGCTAGGCCTTCTCTCCAGCGTGGCCCACCGGAACCTTCGACTCGGCCTTGAGCGCCGCCGCCACCTTTTCAGGCGACTTGCGCGCGGCCGTCTCCACCGGCAGGCCCCAGATCTTCACGAAGCCTTCCGCCGCGGTGTGATCGAACGCATCGCCGGCATCGTAGGTCGCCAGCGCGTGGTCGTACAGCGCGAACGGCGACTTGCGGCCGACGACGCGGCAGTCGCCCTTGAAGAACTTGAGGCGGACGACGCCGGTGACGCGCTCCTGGACCTTCGCGACGAAAGCGTCGATCGCTTCGCGCGTGGGCGTGAACCAGAGGCCGTTGTACACGAGGTCCGCATACACGGCCCCGAGCTGGCGCTTCAGCCGCTCGAGATCGCGCGGGATGACCATCGTCTCGAGCTCCTTGTGCGCGGTGTGCAGCGCCACGGCCGCGGGCGCTTCGTAGATCTCGCGCGACTTGATGCCGACGAGGCGGTTCTCGACCATGTCGAGGCGTCCCACGCCGTGGGCGCCGGCAATCGTCTCGAGGCTCGTGATCAGCTCGACGAGGCTCATGGCCACGCCGTTGATCTTCACGGGCACGCCCTTCTCGAACTCGATCTCGACGTACGCGGGCGTGTCGGGCGCCTCGGCGGGCGACTTGGTCAGCAGATAGATGTCGTCCGGCGGCTCGCACCACGGATCCTCGAGGCAGCCGCACTCGATCGAGCGGCCCCAGAGGTTCGTGTCGGTGCTGTACGGGCTGTCGACCGTGGCCGGCACCGGGATGTTGCGGTCCTTCGCGTACTGAATTTCTTCGGGACGCGTGAGGCCCCAGATGCGCGCCGGCGCGATCACCTTCACCTGCGGCTCGAGCGCGCGCGCCGAGACGTCGATGCGCACCTGATCGTTGCCTTTCCCCGTGCAGCCGTGCGCGATCGTCTTCGAGCCTTCGATGCGGCCGATCTCCACGAGATGCTTCGCGATGAGCGGACGGCCGAGCGCGGTCGCCAGCGGGTACTTGCCCTCGTACACCGCGCCCGCCTGCAGCGCCGGCAGGATGTAGTCGCGCGCGAACTCCTCGCGCAGATCGATGACGTGCGCGCGCTTGGCGCCCACGGCCAGCGCGCGCTCGCGCACATCGTCGAGCTCCTTGCCCTGGCCCAGGTCCATCGTCACGGCGATGAGCTCGGCGTCGAAGCGGTCGGCCAGCCACGGAATGGCCACCGACGTGTCGAGGCCGCCTGAATACGCAAGGATGATCTTCTCTGCTGCCATCTCGTCTCCTATTTCCCTTTCATCCAGTCCACGAACTGATCTTCTGCCTCGGCCGCCGCGGCCTTGCCGCGGCACAGCACGAAAATCGTGTCATCGCCGGCCACGGTGCCGGCCACTTCCTCGAGGCGCGTGCGATCGATCGCCACGCCCAGCGCCTGCGCCTGCCCCGGATCGGTGCGCAGCACCAGCATCTGGTCGACGCGCTCGACGCCCCGCAACAGCACCGCAATCTGCCGGCGCAGCGAATCGCTCGGCGCCGCGACGGGCGCGTTCGCGGCCGTCGCGCGCGCGTAGGCGCCGTCGGCCGCGCGCTTGACGAGGCCGAGCTCCTGAATGTCGCGCGAGAGCGTCGCCTGCGTCGTCTTGATGCCGCGCTTGCCGAGCCGCGCGAGCAGCTCCTGCTGCGAGTGCACCTCGGCGCTGTCGACGAGCTCCAGAATCTGCGCTTGCCGGAATGCCTTCACTCGTGTATAAATAAACCATACGATGCATAATTATGCAAGCACCGTATCGGTGGCCGTGGCGGGAGGCAGTGGATATGCCGGGCAGGAACTGCTCCGCCTGCTCGCGCGGCACCCGGCGGCGTCGCTGCGCGCGGCCATGACCTCGAGCCCCGACAGCGCGGCGCGCCCGCTGCCCCGGCTCAATCGCGTGTGGGACGGCCAGCTCGAGCCTTTGAATATCGAGCGGCTGGCCGGCGCGGATGTGGTGTTTCTCGCCGTGCCCGAGGCGGCGTCGGCGTCGCTCGTGCCCGACCTGCAGGCGCGCGGCGTGAAGCGCATCTTCGATTTGTCGGGCGCGTTCCGCCTGAGCGACCTGGATCTGCGGAAGAAGTGGTATCCGGCCACCAACTCCGAGCCCGATGGCCTCGTGTATGGCCTCACGGAACTGGCGAAGGCGGAGATCGCCGACGCGAACGTCGTCGCGTGCCCGGGCTGCTACCCGACCGCGGCCCTGCTCGCGCTGGGCCCGCTGGCCGATGCAGGCCTGCTGAATCTGTCGCAGGGCATCGTGATCGATGCCAAGTCGGGCATCTCGGGCGCCGGCCGCACGCCGAGCGATCGCACGCACTTTTCCGAAGTGCACGGCAGCGTGGCGGCGTACGGCATCTTCGCGCACCGGCACACGGCCGAAATCGAGCAGCAGCTCGGAACGGACGTCACGTTCGTGCCGCACCTGGTGCCGCTCGACCGCGGCATCCTCGAGACGATTTACGTGCGCATGCGCCCGGAAGTCACGGCGTTCGAGATCGAAGCCGCGCTGATCGCGGCGTACGACGAGGCGCCGTTCGTGCGGCTCACCGGCGACGCGCTGCCCGAAGTGAAGCACGTGGCGCACACGAACTTCTGCGACATCGGCTGGAAGTTCGACGAGGCCACGCACCGGCTCGTGCTGGTGTCGTGCATCGACAACCTCGTCAAGGGCGCCGCGGGCCAGGCCGTGCAGAACTTCAACGTCGCGATGGGCTTCGACGAGCGGGCGGGGTTGCTGTGACGACGCCTTTTCCAATTTCCCATGGGCGCGTCACGGTGCTGAAGCTGGGCGGAGAGCTCATCGAATCGGCCGCGGATCGCGCGCGCACGGCCGGCGCGGTGGCGGCGATGGCCGCGCACACGCCGCTCGTCGTCGTGCACGGCGGTGGCAAGGCCATCGACGCGGAGCTGGCGCGGCGCGGCATCGAGCCGGTGAAGCGCGACGGCATCCGCGTCACCGATCAGGCCACGCTCGATACGGTGGTGGCGGTGCTTGCGGGGACGGCGAATACGGAGCTGGTCGCGGCGCTGACGTCGCGCGGCGTTCGCGCCGTCGGCCTCACAGGCGTGGACGCCGGCCTGGCCCTGTGCGAGCGCGTGAGCGCGATGGAAACGGTGTCGGGCTCGGCCGTGGATCCGGGCCTGGTCGGCCGGCCGCTGGCCGGCGACGCGCAGATTGTGGCCGACCTGTGCGGCCTCGGCTACGTGCCGGTGATCGCGAGCATCGGCGGGAGCGCAGGCCTTCAGGCCTGCGATCTGCTCAACGTCAACGCCGACGTCATGGCGGCGCACGTCGCCGCGTCCATCGGCGCCGCGCGGCTGCTCGTGGCCGGCAGCACGCCCGGCGTGCTCGATGCCGGCGGACAGCTGATCGATGCGCTCGACGCCGCGGCGCTCGAGGCGATGGTGAACGACGGCAGCGCCACGGCCGGCATGATCGCCAAGCTGCGCGCCTGCCAGGCCGCGCGCGAAGCCGGTGTGGCCGATGTGCGCATCGTGGACGGACGCGACACGACTTTCGAAGCTGGCACTGTTCTTACCAGCAACCAGCACCCCCCCTTCGCCATAGCTCCGGGGGGCAAGCCAGCAACCAGCAACCAATGACGACAGTCAGCAGCGAAACGAACGTGCAGGCCCTCGAGGCCGCCAACCTTCTGCAGATCTATCGCCGCCCGAACGTCGTGTTCGAGCGGGGCGATGGCGTGTATCTGTTCGACACGGCCGGCCGCCGCTATCTCGACTTCGTGTCGGGCGTGGGCGTCGCCGCCCTCGGCCACGCGCACCCCTCCCTTGCGCAGGCTTTGGCCGGGCAGGCGGCGACGCTCGCCCACACGAGCAATCTGTACTTCCACCCGCTGCAGGGCGAGCTGGCCGCGCGCCTTGCCGCGCACTCGACGCTGCCGCGCGCCTTCTTCTGCAACAGCGGCACGGAAGCCGTGGAGGCGTGCCTCAAGTTCGCGCGCAAGGCCTCGGGCAAGACGAAGTTCGTGGCGCTGAAGCACAGCTTCCACGGCCGCACCATGGGCTCGCTCTCGGTCACGTGGGAGCCGCACTATCGCGAGCCGTTCGCGCCGCTGATCGAAGACGTCGTCTTTGCGGATCCGCATGACGCGGCGTCTATCGCCGACGCGATCACGGACGACGTCGCCGCTGTCATCGTCGAGCCGATCCAGGGTGAAGGCGGCGTGCGGCCGCTGTCGCCGGAGGCGGTTGCCGCGATCGCGGCCGGCTGCGCGCGCACGGGCGCGCTGCTGATTGCCGACGAGGTGCAGTCGGGCATGGGCCGCACCGGCCGCATGTTCCATTCGACGACGCTGGGACTGCAGCCCGATCTGATGGCGCTCGGCAAGGCGCTTGGCGGCGGCATGCCGATTGGCGCCGCGCTGATGAGCGAGCGCGTGGCATCGGCGGTCGCGCCGGGCGATCACGGCAGCACGTATGGCGGCAATCTGCTGGCGTGCCGCGCCGCGCTCACGGTGCTCGACGAGCTCGAAGGCGGCCTGCTCGATCACGCGCGGGCGATGGGTGAATACCTGGGCGACGCGCTCGAGGGGCTGAGGGCGCGCCACACGCGGGTGACCGCCGTTCGCGGCGTGGGACTGATGCGCGGCATCGACGTCGAAGGCGATGCCGCCGCCGTACTGCAGGCCGCGCTCGAGCGCGGGCTGCTGATCAACCGCACGGCCAACACCGTGCTGCGTGTGCTGCCGCCATACATCGTGACGGCTGCGCAGATTGACGAGGCTGTTTCGATTCTTGGTGACGTGCTATGACGAAGACCATCCGCTACGCCGATCGCGCGGAAGCGCCGGCCCTGTTCGCGCTGATTGAAGCGCATCGCCTCGAAGGGCATCTGCTGCCCCGCTCGCTCGCCGAGCTCGAGACGCATGCCGACCGCTTCATCGTGATCTGCGAGGCCGCGGAGCGGGGCGGTGGGGCCCTGCGAGCGGCCGAGCCAGGCGGGGTGCAGGCGGCCCCGCCGCGGAAAGAGGACGGGTGCATCATCGCGTGCGCGGAGCTGATGAAGCTGTCGTCGCAGGTGGCCGAGGTGCGCTCGCTGGTCGTCGATCGGGATCATCGCGGCGGCGGCGTGGCCGCGGATCTCACGGCGGCGCTCGTCACGGCGGCGCGCGACGCCGGCTATCTGTCCATCTGCGCGTTCACGCACAGCCCGGGGTTCTTCGTGCGTCAGGGGTTCTCGATCGTGCCGCACACGTGGCTGCCCGAGAAGATTCAGGCCGACTGCACGTCGTGCGCGTTCTTTCGCCGGTGCGAGCAGTACGCGATGCTGCTGCCGCTCGATCTGATGGCCGGTGCGCTGCGCAACGGCCAGGCGAGCCTCGTGGCGAGCGCCGCCTGACGTGAGCGACATCCGCATCACCGGGATTCCCGGTGCGGTGACGGCGCCCGCCGGCTTCACCGCCGCGGGCGTGGCCGCCGGGATCAAGAAGAACGGCAATCCCGACGTGGCGCTGATCGCGGCCGCCGCCGACTGCGCGGCGGCGGCCGTCTTCACCATCAACAAGGCGAAGGCGGCGCCCGTCCTGTTGTCGATGGCAAATCTCCAGGCCTCGGGCGGCCGCGCGCAGGCCATCGTCGCCAACGCCGGATGCGCGAACGCGTGCACGGGCGAGAAGGGCGCGGCCGACGCGTCTGAGATGGTCTCGCTCACGGCGTCGCTGCTCGGCTGCGTGCCTGAGGAAGTGCTCGTGGCGTCGACCGGCGTGATCGGCGTCGCGCTGCCGATGGACAACGTGCGCGCCGGCATCCGGCAGGCCGCGGCGGCGCGCGCGGCTGACGCCGGCGATCAGGCGTCGCTGGCCATCATGACCACCGATCCGTTCCCGAAGGCGCGCGCGATCGAGTGCACGCTGCCCGACGGCCGCATGTTTCGTGTCGGCGGCATCGCCAAAGGCAGCGGCATGATCGAGCCGCGCATGGCGACCATGCTCGCGTTTCTGACGACGGATGCGGAGGTTGAGCCCGAGCTGCTGCAGCGGGCGCTGGTGAAGGCGGTGGACGTGACGTTCAACGCGATCACCGTCGACGGCGAGTGCTCGACCAACGACTGCGTGTTCCTGCTCGCGAGCGGGGCCGGCGGCGCGGCGATTCGCGAGCGCGACCTCGATGACTTCGCGGCCGCGCTGATTGACGTGGCGGGCCACCTGGCGCGCGAGATCGTGCGTGGCGGCGAGGGCGCGACGAAGCTGGTGGCCATCACGGTGCGCGGCGCCGAGACGGAACGCGACGCGTGGCTGGCCGCGCGCACGATCGCGAACTCGCCGCTCGTGAAGACGGCCATCCATGGCGGCGACCCGAACTGGGGCCGCCTTGTGGCCGCGGCCGGACGATCCGGCAGCGCCTTCGTGCTCGAGCGCACGTCCGTCGCGATCGGCCCGGTCGAATTGTTCGTGAAAGGGCGCCCATTCGACGAACGCGCCGATGAGGCCGCGGAGGTCCTGAAACAGAAGGACATCGCGATCACGATCGACCTGGGGATGGGCTCGCACGCCGCGACGATGTGGACGTGCGATTTCAGTGCGGACTACGTGCGCATCAATGCGGAGTACAGAACATGACGCGAGCTGTTGCGGTGGCGGTGGACACGCCGAAAGACTTCCTCTCGGTGCTCGATCTCTCGCCGGCGGCGCTGCGGGCGTGCCTCGATCTGGCCGCGGAGATGAAGGCCGCACGGGCAACCGGGAATATTCAACCGGGTAGGATTTTCGAGGGGCAGCACGTGGCGCTGCTGTTCGAGAAGCCGTCGCTGCGCACGCGGTCGACGTTCACGATCGCGGTGCGCGAGCTGGGCGGCGACGTCATCGAACCGCCGGCCGACGTGGCGCTCGGCGGCCGCGAGTCGCTGGCCGACGTGGCGCGCAATCTCGAGCGCTGGGTGTCGGCGTGTGTGGTGCGCACGTACGAGCAGGCGCGCCTCGCGGAATTCGCGGCGGCCGCGCCGCGCATGCACGTGGTCAACGCGCTCACCAACGAGGAGCATCCGTGCCAGGCGCTGGCCGACATGCTCACGCTGCGCGAGCAGCTCGGCTCGCTGGAGGGCGCGACGCTCGCCTATGTCGGCGACGGCAACAACGTGGCGGCCTCGCTCGCGCAGGCCGGCCTGATGCTGGGCGTGAACGTGCGCATCGGCTCGCCGAACGGGTATCAACTGCCTGCGAATGTGGCCGAGGCGGCCCGCGCGCGCGCGGCGCACGGCGCGCAGCTCCTGCTGACGAGCGATCCGGTTGAGGCGGTCGCCGGCGCCGATGCGGTCTATACCGACGTGTGGGCGTCGATGGGCCAGGAGAATGAAGCCGGCGTGCGCGACGCGATCTTCCGGCCGTATCAGGTGAACGAGGCGCTGATGCGCGCAGCCGGCGAGCAGGCGTCGTTCATGCACTGCCTGCCCGCGCATCGCGGCGACGAGGTCACCGACGCCGTGATCGACAGCGCGCGCTCAATCGTGTTCGATCAGGCCGAAAACCGCCTGCACACGCAGAAGGCGCTGCTCGCGATGCTTGTTACCGAATCACGAGTGTCTGGCCGGGCTTGATGACGTTCGACGTCAGGCCGTTGGCCTTGCGGATGGCGGCCGGCGTGGTGTCGTAGCGCCGGGCGATCGCCCACAATGTCTCGGAGCGGCGCACCGTGTGCTGCTCCGCTCCCGTCACCGTCGCCAGCAGCGACGCCTGGCTGCGCCCGGTCGTGCGCGCGACATACGCCAGATACTCATCCGGAAACACCGCCACATGAAAGTGCAGCGGACGCCGCTCGAGCGTGGCCTCGAGCACACGCGAGCGCTCGAGCGACAGCAGCGTCTTTTCCAGCCAGCGCCGGCACTTGCCCTCGGGCACGCGCAGGTCCATCGCCATCCCGGTCGGGTGCACCGATCGCGGCGAAGCGTTGACGGGCTGCAGCGTGGTCGGCCGCGTGAGGCTGGTGACGATGAGGGGCTCGCCGCAGGCGGTGGCGTACTGCCCCGAGAGGCGCTCGACGAAGAGTTTCACTTCCGGGCGCGCGACGTTGAACGAGACATCGTGCAGCCGGTAATGCCGGCCGCCTTCGAGCGGCACGAGCAGGCCCGCGTCTTCGAAGCGTTCGAGCTGCGAGGGACGGCGGAGGAAGGTGAAATCGTGCTGGCGGGCTTCCCGGTTCTGGCGGTCGAGTGACGCGCGGCTGCCGCGCAGGCTCTGCGCGGAAGCCGGCGCCGCGGCGACTCCGGCCAGCAGGGTGACGGCCAGGCATGCTGCGGTCCGAGGGAGCAACGGCGGCATGGTCAGTAGTGTACCAGCCGCCGCAACCCCCTCGGGCGGACCGCAGACCTAAAGGCCCGACCGCAGGCCTAAAGGCCCGACCGCAGGCCTAAAGGCCTGCGCTACTTCGCTAACGCGATCTTGGTGACCGCGATCGTCTTGTGGCCGTCCTTCTCGCCGATCTTGCCCGTCGCCTCGACGTCCTTGGCGACAAACTCCACCAGCTTCGCGTTCTTGTCGGCCGTGAAGTCACCGACGATCACGTAGACCTCTTCGCCGACCTTGATGGCGGCCTGCTCGCCGCGCCGGACGCAGCTGGTGGCGCAGGCCTCGTGGCCCTTGCCCTGATGGCACTTCATGTCGATGACTTCGCCCTTGATGGTCTTCTCGTCGGTGGCCTGCGCGGCCACGGGGGCGATGACGAGCCCGGCAAGCGCCAGGGTCAGGAAATACGGCGCGAATCTGCGCATGGAAACCCCTCCTAATGGGTGCGGAATTATACTGCCGCCTTGCGCGCAGCGGTCATCCCTCGCAACGGCGCCCCGGACGTGTTCCGGATCGAACAGCGGCCGGTGCCGGAGCCGGGCCCGGGCGAGGTGCTCGTGCGCGTCAGGGCCGCGGGCGTGAACTTCGCGGATGTGCTTGGACGGCTGGGCTTGTATCCCGACGCCCCGAAACTGCCCTACGTCCCCGGCTACGAAGTCGCCGGCATCGTCGAGCGCGCGGGTCCGGGGGTCACCGGCGTCAGCGAAGGCGCGCGGGTGATTGCCATCACCGCGTTCAACGGCTACAGCGAGTTCGTGACGGCGCCGGCCTGGCGCGTCTTCCCCACGCCATCTTCTTTGAGTGACGCCGAGGCTGCGGGCGTCGCCGTCACGTATCTCACCGCGGCAATCGCGCTCTACAAGATGGCGAACGTGGCGGCCGGCGAAACCGTGCTGATTCACAACGCCGGCGGCGGCGTCGGCATTGCGGCGGCGCAGCTGGCACGGCTGCGGCGCGCGCGGCTGTTCGGCACCGCGTCGGCCGCGAAGCACGGCGCGCTGCAGCAATTCGGCTTCGAGCACCTGATCGACTACCGCACGGCGCACGTCGCCGCCGACGTGACGCGCCTCACCGGCGGGCGCGGCGTTGACGTGATTCTCGATCCGCTCGGCGGCGACAGCTTCGCCGCGAGCTACGCGCTGCTCGCGCCGCTCGGCCGGCTGGTGATGTTCGGCGTCTCGAACATCGCGCCGTCGCGCACGCGCGATTACCTCACCATCCTGAAAACGCTGTGGGCGATGCCGCGCTTCAAGGCCTTCTCGCTCATCAACCGCAATCGCGGCGTGTTCGGCCTGAACGTCGGTCATCTGTGGTCCGAGCGCGAGCAGCTCGCGCCGATCGTGGCGATGCTGATGCAGGAGTTCGACGCCGGCCGCCTCACGCCGATCGTGGCGCGCACGTTCCCGCTCGAGCACGTCGCCGCCGCACACGCCTACATCCAGAGCCGGCAGAACGTCGGCAAGGTCGTGCTGACCTTCTAGCGCATCGAGCTGTCGAGCCTGTCGTCGCCGTGCTCGTCGAGCCATGCGAGCAGCCGGCTGATGCTGCCTTTCGCCACCGCGATGCTCGTGTCGGCCGCTCCGTAATACAGATTCAGCCCGTCGCCATCATCGTCAATCGTGTAACCGCACGAGAAGGCGACGTAGCCGACGTCCCCTTCGCGTTCGTATGGCGTTTCGGGGCCGAAGATCCACTCGTCGCCGCGCAGCAGGCATGTCTGCGCGGTCTCGAGGTCGAACAGCGCGGCGCCCATGCGATACAGGCAGCCGGCGCCCGTGCGCTTCACGCCGTGATAGATCATCAGCCAGCCGCGCGGCGTTTCGATCAGCGGCGGCGACAGGCCCACGCGATTGGCGTCCCACCAGCCTCCGCGCCGGGCCGGCAGCATCAGGGTGTGCGTGCCCCAGTTGGTGAGGTCGGGCGACATCGACAGCCAGACATGCGCCCCGGACTCCGTGACCGGACGATGGATCAGCGCGAAGCAGCCGTTGATGCGGCGCGGCATGAGCGCGGCGTCCTTGTCGTCGGGCTGCATCACGAGGCCGAGCCGCTCGAACGTGCGGAAATCGGTTGTCAGCGCGAGGGCGACGCCCGGACCGCCGCGGCTGAAGGCCGTGTAGGCGATGACGTACTTCCCCAACTCGTCGACGAACGTGATGCGCGGGTCCTCGACGCCCCACAGCTCTTCGGGATGATTGGCGGGATCGGCCGGGAACGTCGGCGCCTCGTCAATCACCCACCCGTCGATGCCGTTGACGGAGCGCGCCGCGCACAGATGCGAGAGGCCGCGGCGATCTTCGACGCGGCACAACAGCAGCGTCGTGCCGTCGCGAAGGCGTGTGGCCCCGGGGTTGAACACGCTGTGGACGGCGTACGGCCAGTCGGCCGCCGTCAGGATGGGATTGTTCGCGTGGCGCTGAAACAGCGTCTCGTACGTCGTCAGGGTTGATGTCATGTGGTGAGCTGCGGAACGAGCGCGAGGATGGGACGTGGCGCGACGCGTTCGCTGACGCGCATCTCGTGAAGGGCCATCAGGAATGACAGCGTCGACTCGGCGCCCTGGTTCATGTTCATGCGATCGCGGTGCAGGCCGTCGCGGCAGCCGCCCGTTGAGGCGTCGTACGGCCAGAGGTGCAGATGGTTCTGGCCGAGGAACCACGCAAACGCGCGCTGGCCGCGCGCCAGCCATTGCGGCTCGCGGGTCACGCGGTAGGCTTCGAGACAGGCAGAGGCCGTGGCGCACGCCTCCACCGGCTGCTGATCGAACGCGGCCGGGGCTTGACCCCGCTGGTAAAAACCATTCGACCCGATCGCGGCAAAGTCGCCGTCGGCCGACACCTGCACCGAGACCAGCCACTCGAGCGACCGCAGGCCGGCCTCGACCATGTCGGGACGCCGCATGCGCGCGCCCGACAGAATCAGCGCCTGCGACAGGCGCGCGTTGCAGTAGGTGACCGAATCCTCGAACCAGGGCCAGTCGACGCCGCTTGACTGGGTGAAGAGCGCGAGCAGCCGGCCGGCGAGATCCGCGCGCAGCGCCTCGATGCTGCTGTCGCCGCGGAAGGCGCGCATGTACTCGTCGATGCCGAGCAGCGTGTAGGCCCACGCGCGCGGGCTGCTGAAGGACGCGACCGCGGGAAGCGCCGCCTGAAACAGATCGCCGGCCAGGCTGTGCTGCCCCGGATCGCTCGCGCGGCCCACGCACGCGCCGAGCGCCCAGAGCGTGCGGCCGTGGCTGTCTTCGGAGCCGGCGGGCTCGAGCCACACGCGGGAATACGAGAGGAAGTTCCTGAACCGGCCGGCCGGGCGATCGAACGCATATCGCACGAACGCCAGATACCGCGCCGAGAGCCGGCGCAGCGTCGCGGGATCGTCGGTGCCCGCGTCGCCAAGCAGCGACGCGAGCAGCAGCGCCCGCGCGTTGTCGTCGATGCAGTAGCCCTCTTCGTAGCGCGGAATGCTGAACGCGGCGTGCTGCAGCATGCCGGTGTCGTCGGTCATCGCCAGCACGTGCCGCAGGTCGATCTCGGGCAGCTCCGCGGGCCGGGCCGCCAGCGTCTGGGCCTGCAGCTCCGTACGTCTGCGGCGCGCGTGCTGTGTGCGCGCCTTCATGAAGCTCTCGACATACTGGCGCGCGACGGCGGGCCACGACATCCGCAGGCCGTGCGCGGCGGCACGCGCGCACATCGCGCTGCGCATCGCCTCGTCGCCGGCAAGCGCGTTGACTTCGCGGGCGATCGCGCCGGCGTCGCGCCAGGGCACGAGCACGCCGCGTCCGTCCGCAAGCAGCTCGCGGGCATACACGTAGGGCGTCGAGATGACCGCCTTGCCCGCCCCCACCGCGTAGGCCAGCGTGCCCGAGGTGATCTGCGCGGGATTCAGGTACGGCGTGATGTAGATGTCGGTGGCCGAGAGAAACTCGACGAGCTCCTCCTGGCTGACGAACCGGTTGTGAAAGATCATGCTCGCGCCGACGCCCAGCTTCTGCGCGCGCGCCTCGAGCATGAGGCGGTAGGCTTCGCCCTCGCGCTCCACGACATGCGGATGCGTGGCGCCGAGCACGATATAGACCGTGTCGGGATGGGCGGCAAGAATCTCCGGCATCGCGTCGATGACGTACTCGATGCCCTTGTCGGGCGACAGCAGGCCGAACGTCAGAATCACCGTCTTGCCGTCGACGCCGAGCCGCTGCTTGCTCTTCCCGGCCGGCGGCACCTGCGGGATGCCGTGCGGGATCAGATCGATCTGCCGCGCGCTGACGCCGTGCACGCGCATGAGGAGGTCCGCGCCGGTCTGGCTCATGACGATCAGGCGCTCGGACAGGCGAATCACCTCGTCGAGCACCGCGCGCTGCGCGTCATTCGGTTCCGACAGAATCGTGTGCAGGGTCGTGACGATCGGCATGCGCAGCCCGGCGAGCAGCGGCAGCACGTGCGCGCCTGCCTCGCCGCCGAAGATGCCGTACTCGTGCTGCACTGACAGCACGTCCACGCGATTGACGTTCAGATAGTCGGCCGCGCGCCGGTAGGACGCCAGATCGCTTTCCTTGATTTCGAAGCGCACGCGCGACGGATAGGCATGGCGCCGGCCGGCGTCGTTGACGGCGAGGACGAAGCCGTCGGCCGACGGCAGCTCAGCCGCCAGCGCGTCGGCGATGTGGGTGGTGAACGTGGCGATGCCGCACTGGCGCGGCAGATGATTGCCGAGAACAGCGAAGCGCTTCAGGGCTGGTGAGGGTGAGGTCTTTCGTGGATTAGGCAAGCCTCTCAGGATACGCCCAATCGCCGGGCGGCTCCTGCTCAGTCGCCTCCGGGGCGGAGCCTGGCCGCCTTCATCTCGAGCGGTACCGCACTGCCCGCGCGGTTGTTGACGAGCTGCGCGTACATGCGGCCGTCTGGCAGCGTGCCGGTGGTGACCGGCACGTTGACGTGCGTGATCTCGAAGCCGGCCGGCAGCACAATCGTGGCGCGCGGCTCGGTCAGCGCGCGTGACCAGGTGAGGCCGGCGGGCCGGATGTCGGCCGGCTCCTGCAGCGTGCCTTCGATGCGCACGTGCGCGCTTCTCACGGGCGGGATGCGGGCCGAGGCGTGCCGGCCGCGCGCCGGCGGCGGCACCACGGCCAGCGGCTCGCCGGTGTCGATGTCGGTGACGCGCACGCGGCGAAGGGTCGAGAACGGCTCGAGCGACACGGTGGTGAGGGTCGCGTCAGGCGCGGCGCTCCAGTGCATGCGCTCGTGGCGCACGGCGACCAGGCCGTCCGCGCCAATCTCGTACAACGTTTTCATCGAGCGGAATGCGGTGCTCTCGCCGCCTGCCGGCGCGCGCGTCGCGCCGGGGCGCCGCGAGGCGACGATCGTCACGTCCGACGCATACCCGTTGATGTTTTCGAACGACAGCTGCACGCGCCCGTCCGCGAGCGTCGCGATCTCCGCCGCGACGTTCGAAGACACGAGCCCGTAGCCGGCGGGAAGAATGATCGCGTTGCGGCCGATGCCGAGCGAGCGGGCGAACGTGATCGTGTTGGCTGAGGCGAAGTAGCTCTTCTCGTCGGCGTACGTCTTTTCGATGCGGACGCGCCCCTCGCCGCCGGCCGGCACGGCGCGCGGCAGGTGCGCGCGGATGTAGTGCTCGTCAGCATTCAGGCGGCCCGGCACGCCCGCATCCGCGAGCTCCTTGCCAGTCAGGTAGTCGTGTTTCAGCGGCTGGCCGGTGCGCGGGTCGCTCACCGAGATGTCCGAGCCGGCGCTGCCCGATCGCGTTTGATTCAACACGTAGGTCAGCCCGGCGCGCCGCTGGTTCAGGAAGTACACGATGTGGAACTGATGCGTCTCCGGCGCGAGCAGGTGATACTCCGTGTAGTCGTCATGCCAGTGAAACGGTGCGGGCGTGGCAGGTGCCTGCCCGGCCTGAAAGCCACCCGCCAGCAGCAGCGCGCAAAGCAGCAGTCGCGTCATGCCGCCGAGGCTACTACAATCCCGCGGTAGGCATCCATGGCACAGATACGCGACTGGGAACACCATCGCCAGATGGCAATTCGGCTGCTCGAGAAGCGGACCGGCGAAGGACTTTCCGTCTGGAACGCGCGCGTCGCGAAAGCGCGGCCGAAAGACAAGGACGCGCTGCGCGCCTGGCTGAAGGCGCAAGGCGTTGACGGCTACGCCGCGATGCTGCTGGTGATGGAGCGCTTCGGCTATCCGGACTACGCAACGGCGACGTCGGCGGAGCTTGTCGACGCGCAGTATGAGGGCCGGCCTGCCCTGCGAAAAATTTACGACCGAATCATCAAGGCGGCGACGTCACTGGGCGACGTCGCCGTGCAGACGCGCAAGACCTACGTGTCGCTGGTGACGCCGCGCCGCACCTTCGCGCGCGTGCAGCCGGCAAAGGATCACGTGAAGCTCGCGCTGCGCCTCGACGGCCGCAAGCCGGGCGGCCGCCTCTCGCGCTCCAGGGTTCACGACACCATGGCCGTCGAAGTCGCGCTCTCGTCATCGTCCGACGTCGACAAGGATGTCATCGCGCTGCTGCGCGAGGCGTATGAGGAGAGCGAACCAAACCGCGGTTCATCCCGTCCAAGCCTCCATGACCTTCCTGAAGAAGCTGCTGGGCGGAAAGGCTGAACCGAAGACCCGCGTGCGCATCTGTGTGGAGTGCGGAATCGAACACCCGCAGCACAAAGAGTGGTGCAGCATCCTCAAGGGCCAGCAGGAACGCGAATCGAAGGCGCGGGCGTCCTAGTCGGCGCCGTCAGGGTTCGACCGTCAATCCTTCTGCGAGGGCCGCAGCTCGCAGTCGCTCATCAAACGCGACGAAAGGAATATCGGCGCCGAGCTCGTACGACAGCGACACGCAGCTCGCGAGATGAATGGCGTCTGATGCGCGCAGCGGATTCCGGCTCAGGATGCCATTAGCGGCACGCACCACCTCGGCGGCGAGTTCCACGATGAGCAAGTCGGCCAGACCCAGGCTGAACGAATGGAGCACGCCGTCCCGGCGGGCTGCTGGTGTGGCGGCTTCCCTGGCGCGCCTGATGATGGCCGACGGCACTTCGACGCCGGAGAGGCGGCTCGTTGCGGCGGGCGCATCGAGGAGACGCTTGACCACTTCCGTTCCCGGTTCGTCGATGTACCACTTCGCCAGGGCGCTCGCGTCGAAGTAGCGCATCAGAATCGATCTTCGCGATCCTCGAGGATCGCAGACTCGACGGTGGCGCCACCGATGCGAACGGGCTCGAACGGACGCAGCCGTCCGTTGCCGCCGCCAATGAGTCCCTTTGCACGCAGCTTCGCGAGTTTCCGGTCGAGCTCGTCCTGAATGGGACGCAGCTCGGCGATCGGCTCGCCGCGATCGGTCACGATCACGGTCTGTCCCTCCCGCACGGTCCGCAGGTACTTGCCGAGCCTCGCCTTCAGCTCACGCGCGCCAACGGTGTTTCTCGCCATGTAGTCATTGTGCCCACATTGCGGTCTCAGGTCAACGGCGGCGAGGCGCGGTCTTTGGCGGCGGTGGCACCAGGCCCTTTAGGCCTCGCGTCAGTTGACATCTGATGCGTGATGTTTGATGATGCGCCATGCGAACCACGCTGGACGTAGACGACGACATCTTACAGGCGGCAAAGGAGTTAGCGGCCGCGAAGGGGTCGACCGCCGGCAAGGTTCTGTCGGACCTGGCGCGACGCGGCCTGGCCCGCGAGGGCGAATCCGGCCAAGTGCGCAACGGTGTTCCCCTGCTGGCGCCCCGCGCGGCGTCCGAACCGCGCGTCACGATGAAGCGAGTCAATGAGTTGAGGGACGACCGGTGACCGCGCCGGCGCTGCTCGACATCAACGTCCTGGTCGCGCTCTTCGACCCCCATCACATTCATCACGACGCCGCCCACGACTGGTTCGCGGAGAACCGCGATGCCGGCTGGGCGACGTGCCCGATCACCGAGAACGGCTTCATCCGCGTCATCTCGCATCCCGCGTATGGACTCGGCGAGCGCGTGGAAACAGCCGCGGCCCGCCTTCGCACCTTCTGCGCGAGCGGCGGCCATCAGTTCTGGCGCGACGCGATCTCGCTGCGCGACGATCTCTTCGATCTCTCCCGCGCGGGCGGCGCGAAGCAGCTGACGGACATCTACTTGCTTGGACTTGCTGTGAATCGGAAGGGGCGATTGGCGACGTTCGATCGAACGATACCGACGGCGTCGGTACGAGGGACCCCACCGGCGTCGCTGGTGCTACTCCCGGCGACATAACGACATGAAGCCGCGGCTGAGCCCGAGCAGGAATGGACCTGTTCTGTCAGGGGTACGAACCACACTGACCTATGGTCGCGCCGCTGAAGTTCTCGGAATGGGCAAGAGATGTCGACGTTCTCTGCCGACACCATCTCGGTTGCAGTTGGGACGATCTGTGCGGCGACGAGCAGCCGCTCCGCCGGGGCTTTGAAGCCCGCGACACGCCACTCGAGTTCGTCAGGTGGTGGTGGGAGAGATACGACCTCGATCTTATCCACGCATTCCCGGTCGAACCATCCTAGATAGACGCTCCCTCAGATTTCAGCAAGACCTAGACTTCGCAGATAGGTGTACGTCCCGTCATAGAACTCTGGCAGGCGTGTAGGGTCATCAGGCTCACCGGGAGGAACAAAAATCACCATCCCTTGTCGAGCCCGCGTCAGTAGGACTCTGTACGCATTCAACAGATATCTTTGTCGCTCAAGCTTCCTAATGGCCTGCCAAGCCTTTCCACGGAAAGACCGACACTGCCAACCGTCGTCGATGGATCTAAAATCCGCGTCCCAAGTCACACAGACCCAGTCAAGCTCAAGCCCCTGCACTTGGAACTCGGTCGCGACGTCCTCGAGGTAGTAACTCGATCGCGTATCGTCAGGGCCACTCAGGAAGTAGTGCACGGGATCACTCTCGACCCGCACATCGATGGCATGCGGCTTCAGACGGGCCGCTTGTGAAGACGCCACCAAACCGAAGCGCTCTGTACCGCGGGCCTGTCGTCGTACCCATGCCTTTGCCCTCGCAAGGTCCCGCGTGATGAAGAGCGGGAACCGCGTTCCGATCGCATGAATCAATTTCCTCGCGCCAGGTACGTCCCGGTCGAGTACGGCTTTAACAAGTGCTGACACTTTCTCGGATCGGAAGGAACGGACAGACGAGGCCAGGTGAAGGCGCTCGTCATAATCAATCGCCGCAGACGACGGCATGAGCGTAAGAACTGAAGTGGCAGCGTACTCGGCATCAATGAGGTTCGGCGAGACGTAGGTCCGCCAATTCTGATACCTGTCGCGAACAGCTTCGAGCCAGGCAGTGATACCAGCTTCGCCGGTGTGGATCTCTTGACCGCCGCCGACTAAGCAGACAATGACGGCCCAGTCGCGATGCCGGTCCATGTAAGAAATCAGGAACTCTGGTTCGGAATACTGGAACCCGGACAGACCCTTTCGACGCTTCATGAAAGCGGCCGTCTTGGCCTTATCCCAAGCACGTTGCGCCTCGTCGAAGATCACGGCGTGCTCGTCAGGAGGCGCTTCGGCGCGCACACCCTCATCCCGGAAGTGGTGCACATTCTGGATGAAGGCTTTGACGGCCTGCCTTGCGTCGCCGTGGCGCTCACCACGCTGACGTCGACGTGCCGCATCACGAGTCAAAGCGGTCTGGAGCACTTTGACAAGCGGGCCGTTTCCCGACAAATAGACGGCCCTCGCATCGCCGAGCCCCTCTCGTCGGGTGGCAATGTTCAGGCCGACCAAAGTTTTTCCGGCACCAGGGACTCCGGTGACGAAAACGATGCTCTTTTCCCCTCTTGCGCGGGACCTTTCGATGATCTCCTCGACCGCGGCCGAGGTCACGCTGAGGTTCGCGGCGTCAGCGTCCGACCGGGTGATCTCGTCGACAGAATGGCCTGCATAGAGAGTGCGCGCGGCCTCGATGATGGTCGGGGTAGGGTGGTACGCCCCTACTCCCCATGCCATGCCGTCAACATCGTCACCCGCGTGGAGAGCGATCCCCTCTCGAAGAACCCTGCCGAGATCAGCGGCAGCGCAGCGACGTGGAGGATAAACACCATCAGGGTGAGGCGCAGGCCATGCTGGGTCCGTTCGCCGGGCCTCTGTCGCCACCAAGATCGGTAGGAGCGGAACTGCATGACTCGAGAGATGAAAATTCTTCAGATCGAGCGCGTAGTGAATTCCACCGGAAACACAACGGCACCCACAACAATGACCGCATCGATCCTCGAGCCGAGTCGAGGAACATCGAACTCCAGGTAGATGGTGCCGCGAAGCCCCGACAGTGACTGCTTGAGAATGTCGATTTCCTGCAGCCAAGCATCACGCTGTGTGGGATCCAGGGCGGGTCCATGCGAACGTGCAAGAGCGCCCAGGACCTGGTCAGTTGCCGCTGCGAGAAAGTCGGCAATCGGCGCTCGGTAATAGCCGGAGGGCGAGGGCACCGGCGCCAGGATACAGGATCGTCACAATTTGCCCTCTCCGGCGTATCTGAGTACATTGCCCCTCGCCCCTGTATACCGACCCATTAAGTAAGGTGGAGGCTCCAACCGTGATTCGCAGACTCCTCAAACCAGCCGCCCTTGCGGCGGCATCCCTGATGGCCATCGTGGCGCCGGCGTCGACCGCCCGCGTCACCGGGCAGGCCCGCACGCCGGGCGTCGTGGCCATTCGCAACGCCACCCTCGTCACCGTCACCAAAGGCACCATCCCGAACGGGACCATCGTGCTCCGCGACGGCAAAATTGCCGCGCTGGGCGCCAACGTCCAGATTCCGGCCGGGGCCGACGTCATCGACGGCACCGGCAAGTTCGTGTCGCCGGGCATCATCGACGCCCACTCGCACATCGCGGCCGACGCGATCAACGAGGGCGGCACCGTGGTGTCGTCGATGGTCAGCATCCAGGACGTCATCGACCCGACCGACATCAACATCTATCGCGACCTGGCCGGCGGCCTCACCGTCGCCAACGTGCTGCACGGCAGCGCCAACCCGATCGGCGGCGGCAACGCCGTCATCAAGCTGAAATGGGGCGCGAAGACCGGACAGGAACTGCTGTTCCCGGGCGCGATGCCCGGCATCAAGTTCGCCCTCGGCGAAAACCCGAAGCGCCAGGGCAACCCCACGCAGCCCAACCAGCCGGCCCGCTACCCCGCCACGCGCGGCGGCGTCGAATACGTCATCCGAGACGCGTTCACGCGCGCCAAGGCGTATCAGAAGGCCTGGCAGGACTATGAGGCGGCGCGCAAGACGAACCGCGACGCGCTGCCGCCCCGCCGCGACTTCCAGCTCGATCCGCTCGTCGAGATCCTCGAAGGCAAGCGGCTGGTGCACGCGCACTGCTACCGCGCCGACGAAATCCTGATGCTCATCCGCCTGGCCGATGAAATGGGCTTCAAGATCGCCACGTTCCAGCACGTGCTCGAAGGCTACAAGGTGGCGAAGGAAATCGCCGCGCACGGCGCCGGCGCCTCGACCTTCAGCGACTGGTGGGGCTACAAGATCGAAGCGGAAGACGCCATCCCGTACAACGCCGCCCTGATGCACCAGAAGGGCGTGCTCGTCTCGATCAACTCCGACAGCGCCGAACACGCACGCCGCCTCAACACCGAAGCGGCCAAGACCATCAAGTGGGGCGGCCTCACCGAAGAGGAAGCCTTCGCGCTGGTCACCATCAATCCCGCGAAGCAGCTGCGCATCGACAACAAAGTCGGCTCGCTCGAAGTGGGCAAGGACGCCGACGTCGTCATCTGGACGGCGCATCCGCTGAGCAGCTTCGCCGTCGCGGATCGCGTGTACATCGACGGCATCCTTTACCACGACCGGGAAGCGGACGCGCGGCGGATCACGGAGCTCGAGAAGGAGAAGGCGGCGCTGCGCGGAAACGCTACGCGGCCCGATGGTTCGCAGGTTCCCGGGTTCGACAGGTTCGACGGGTTCAGGTTCGAGCCTGACGTCGACGGCAAACGGCCGCACGGTCCGTATGTCGATGCCGAGTCGAACACCGGTCCTGCGCAGGCCGGTACGCCTCAATCCCAGGCCACACAGGTCCCGACACCTCCCGGATCGCCCTCGACCAACGAGGTGCTCGCCATCACCAACGCGCGCATCGTGCCCGTCACCAAGCCGACGATTGAGAAGGGCACCATCGTCATCCGCGGCAACAAGATCGTTGCGCTCGGGCCCGATGTGCCGGTGCCCGCGGGCGCGAAGGTAATCGACGCCAAGGGCGGCTCGGTCTATCCCGGCTTCATCGAAACGTCCACGGACCTCGGCCTCAACGAGCCCGGCGTGCGCGGGATGGACGATGTGAGCGAGATGCTGGACTTCAACCAGAACATCCGCACGCGCGTGGAGTATCAGGCCGACAGCGACGCCATCCCCGTGGGCCGCTCCAACGGCATCACCACCGCGGCCGTCATGCCGAGCGGCGGCATCCTCTCCGGCGACGTCGCCGTCATGAATCTCGACGGCTGGACGTGGGAAGAAGCCACCGTCAAGCCCAGCGCCGGCATCGTCTTCGCCTTCCCGGCGGTGGCGGGCGGCGGCGGACGCGGCGGCGGCTTCGGGGGACGCGGCGGCGGTGGCGGCGGCGAGACGTCGTACGACGAGCTGAAGCGGCGCCGCGACGCGCGCCTGCAGCAGGTGTCGGACTACTTCGCCCGCGCGCGCGCCTACGCCAAGGCCGATCCGAAGACGCGCCAGGTCGACTGGATGCTCGAAGGGCTCGTGCCGGTCGTCGAAAAGCGCACGAAGCTCTACACGCGCGTCGGCAGCTACATGGACTTCGACGATGCGATTGCGTTCGGGGCGAAGGAAGACGTCGACATGGTGATCATCACGAGCCCGTTCGCGGCCGCGATGGGCGTGAAGTCGCTCGCCGGCAAGAACGTGCCGGTGATTCTCACCGAGGTGCAGTCCACGCCGCAGAGCGAAGACGTGTCGCACAACTTCAACTACGCCGCGGGCGACGTGCTCGCCGACGCCGGCATCAAGTTCTCGTTCTCGACCGGCGAGTACTCGAACGTGCGGCTGCTGCCCTACCAGGCGGCGCAGTCGGTGGCGTGGGGCCTGTCGAGGGAAGAAGCGCTGAAGGCGCTGACGATCAACGCCGCCGAAATTCTCGGCGTGCAGGCGTCGGTCGGCAGCCTCGAGGAAGGCAAGATTGCCAACCTGTTCATCGCCGACGGCGACCCGCTCGAGGTGAGGACGAACGTGAAGAACGTCATCATCAACGGGCGCGACGTCAGCCTCGAGAACAAACACTGGCTGCTCTGGCAGCGATTCATGGGGAGACAGTGAAGTCAGAGCTGGCGAGTTGAGAGTTCAGAATTACTGGAGCGGAGACGCTGAGTCATGAAAAGAATGCTTGCTTCCATTGGAGCCCTCGCCCTGGGCCTCGCCGTGTCGATCGCGGGCGAACAGCGGCCGGCGGCCCCGGCGTATGCCATCCGCGGCGCGAAGATCGTGCCGGTGTCGGGGGCGGAAATTGCCTCGGGCAACATCGTCCTGCGCAATGGCCTGATTGAGGCGGTCGGCGCCGGCGCCGCCATTCCCGCCGACGCGGTCGTCATCGACGGCTCGGGCCTCACCGTGTATCCGGGCCTGATCGACATGGGGAACGCGGCGGTGATCGAGGCGCCTGCGGCCGCGGCAGCCGGCGGCGGACGCGGCGGCGCCCCGGCGGCGCCCGGACAGTCGCGCGAAGACACCGAGCGGGCGAAGCGCGAGCGCATCCTGCAGCCGGACTTCATGGCCGCGCAGCACCTGCGCCTCGAAGGCGCCGAGCTCACGCGCCTGGCGTCGGCCGGCATCACCAGCGTGCTGGCCACACCGTCCGGCAACATCTTCCGCGGCCAGAGCGCGCTCGTGAACGTGATCGCGCCGCCGGACGATCCGCAGATCGGATCGGTGGCCGACGTCCGCAGCACCATCACCGTGGTCGAGTCGCCGGTGGCGCTGCACGTGAACTTCCAGCCGGGCGGCGGGCCGTATCCCGCGTCGCTGATGGGCGCCATCTCGTTCGTGCGGCAGGCGTTCAGCGACGCCGCGTGGCAGCGCCAGGCGCTGGCGCACTACGAGAAGAACCCGTCGATGCCGCGGCCCGTGTGGGATCCCGCGCTCAACGGGCTGCTGCCGGCCATCGACAGGAAGATGCCGGTGGCCTTCGACGCCGACGAGGCGCGCGAGATTGGACGCGTGCTGCGGCTGGCGAAGGAGCTCAACGTCAATCCGATCGTCACCGGCGCCCGCGAGGCGGCGGACATGGCGGCGGAGTTGAAGGCGGCCAACGCGCCGGTCATCTACTCGCTCAACTATCCGACGCGGCCGCGCACGCTGCCGCCGGATGCCGACGAGTCGCTCGACACGCTGCGCGCGCGCGCCAACGCGCCGAAGGCGCCGGGCCTGCTGGCGAAAGCCGGCGTGACGTTCGCGTTCGAGACGGGCGGCCTGCAGCAGCCGCGCGACTTCGTGCGCAACGCCGCCCGCGCGGTGAAGGAAGGCCTGCCGGCCGACGCCGCCCTGCGCGCGCTCACGATCGACGCCGCGACAATCGCCGGCGCCGACAAGCGCCTCGGCTCGCTCGAGCGCGGCAAGATCGCCAACCTCATCGTCACCGACGGCGACCTGTTCGGCGACAAAACCACCATCAAGCACGTCTTCGTCGACGGCTACAAGGTGACGCTCGACGCGGCGCCCGCGCAGGGACAGCGCGGCGGCCGCGGCGGACAGCGCTGAGACACACGGGGCCGGGCGAATCGCCCGGCCCTTTTTTGTTATGCTGCCTTCTTGCCTATCCTGATTTCAGCGCTCGTCTTCATCCTCATCGGTTTTTCGCCGGCCGCCGCCCAGCAAGCGCAAGAGCCCCTGCGGGTCTTTCTCGACTGCCAGCATGCGTGCGACTTCGACTACGTGCGCACCGAGGTGCCGTACGTCGATCACGTGCGCGACCGCTCGGACGCCGACGTGCATGTGCTGGTCACGACGCAGGGCAACGGGACGGGCGGGCAGGACTACGTGATCGAGTACATCGGCCTCGGCCGGCTCGCCGGCGAGAAGCGCGCGCTGCGGTACTCGTCGGCCGGATCTGATACGAGCGACGAGCGGCGCGCGGGGTTCGTGCGCACGTTCGGCCTCGGCCTCGTGCCGTTCCTCTATGACACGCCCGCGGCCGGCGCCCTGTCGCTGACGTTCACGCCGTCGGCCTCGCCGCCCACGGCCGCGACCGCCGCCGGCGACCCATGGAATCTCTGGGTGTTCCGCGCCGGCACCAGCTTCAACATCAACGGCGAGAGCCGCGGCAACGAGCGCGGCATCCGCGCCAACCTCTCCGCCAACCGCACCACCGACCTGTGGAAGCTCTCGTACTCATCGAACGTCGAATACGAAGAGAACGAGTTCAAGCTGAGCGACGGCGGCACGTTCACGAGCCTGTCGAGGAACTGGAGCGCGCGCGCGCTCGGCATCCGCAGCCTCGGCAGCGAGCACTGGGCCGTGGCCGCGCGCACGTCGGTGGGCGCGTCAACCTTCGAGAACCGGGATCTGGCCATCCGCGCGGCCGCCGGCCTCGAATACAGCTTCTTCCCGTACTCCGAGTCGACCCGGCGCGTCCTCTTTGCGCAGTACACCATCGGGGTCAACCGGCTGTCGTATCGCGAGCGCACGATCTACGACAAGCTCGATGAAACCGTGTACGACCAGAACTTCCAGACCACGCTGTCGCTGCGGCAGCCGTGGGGCTCGAGCCGCGTGACGTTCGAGGCCGCCAACTACCTGCACGACTTCTCGAAGCACCGGCTCGAGTTCGACGGCCGCCTCGACATCCGGCTGTTCCGGGGCTTCTCGCTCAACATCAACGGCAACGCGTCACGCGTGCGCGATCAGCTGTACCTGCCGGCCGGCGGCGCATCCGACGAGGAGATTCTGCTGCGGCTCCGCCGGCTGCAGACGTCGTATCGCTATGGATTGTCGATGGGACTGAGCTATCAGTTCGGGTCGATCTTCAACAACGTGGTGAACCCGAGGTTCGACGGATTCTAGTCGTCGCTGACGCGGCCGCGGCCCGCCTTGATCTGCCCGCGCTTCTTCTTCGACTCGATCCGCTTCTCTTTCGCGGCCTTCGAGGGCTTCGTCTTCCGCCGCTTCTTCGGCCGCACCGCCGCCGCCTGAATCAGTGCCGCCAGCCGCGCGCGCGCCGCTTCCCTGTTCTGCGCCTGGGTGCGATGCTCGCGGCTGTCGATCAGCAGCACGCCCTCGGTGTTGATGCGCTTGCCGGCCAGCGCAATCAGCCGCATCCGAACATCATCCGGCAGCGTCGACGCGAGCACATTGAACCGCAGCTCCACGGCCGTCGACACCTTGTTGACGTTCTGCCCGCCCGGCCCCGACGCGCGCACGAACCGCTCGTCGAGCGCCGCATCGTCGATCGAGAGGGTGTCGGTGATACGCACGGCTACCGCCGCGCCAGGCGGCTCGATTCGAATTCTTCGTAGACGCCCTTGAAGTCGGTGATGCGCGAGGCCGAGCCGGCAACCGGCTCGAAGTTCCAGACGCGCGTGCCGACTTCTTCGATCAGGTCCTGGTCGTGCGTCACCAGGAAGATCGTGCCCTCGAACTTCTGCAGCGCGATGTTCAATGCGTTGATCGACTCGAGGTCGAGGTGGTTCGTGGGCTCGTCGAGAATCAGCACGTTCGGCCTCTGCAGCATGATGCGGCAGAACAGCAGGCGCGCGGTCTCGCCGCCCGACAGCGCGTGCGTGGGCTTCGCGCCTTCCTCGCCCGTGAAGAGCATCTGGCCGAGCAGGCCGTGGATGTCCTGCCGCGCGGCCTGCGGATCGAACTGGTGCAGCCAGTCCACCGCGGTCGTGCCCTTCTCGATCAGGCCGGTGTGGTCCTGCGGGAAGTAGCCGATCGACACCTCGTGGCCCCAGCGAATGGAGCCGGCGTCCCGATCGCAGCCCTGAAGGGCTGCACTGCCCTCGAACGTCACGCCGCGCTCCGGCTTCTCCGACAGCAGCGCCTTCAGCATCGTCGTCTTGCCGGCGCCGTTGCGGCCGATCAGCACAATCTTCTCTCCGCGATTGACGATGCCGCTGAAGCCGTCGATGACGTCGTGATCGCCGTACGCCTTCGAGATGTCGGAGAACTCGACGGCGAGCTTGCCCGACGGGCGATTCTGCGTGAACTTGATGTACGGCCGCGCGATGTTCGAGCGCGCGAGCTCCGTGGTCTGCAGCCGCTCCACTTCCTTGCGCCGCGACGTCACCTGCGACGAGCGCGTGCCGGCCGCGAAGCGCGCGATGAACTCGTTGAGCTGCTCGATCTTCTTCTCGCGCTGCGCGTTCTGCGACTCGAGCGTCGAGCGCACCTGCGTCTTGGCCACGACCATGTCGTCATAGCCGCCGGTGTAGGTGATGATTGTCTGATAGTCGATGTCGGCCGTGTGCGTCGTCACCGCGTTGAGGAAGTGGCGATCGTGCGAGATCACGATCAGCGATCCCTCGTACCGGACGAGAAAGTCGACGAGCCAGTGGATCGAGTCGAGGTCCAGATGGTTCGTGGGCTCGTCGAGCAGCAGCGCTTCGGGGTTGCCGAACAGCGCCTGCGCCAGCAGCACGCGCACCTTCTGGCCGCCCTGCAGCTCGCCCATCTTGCGCTCGTGCAGCTCGTCGGGGATATCGAGCCCCTGCAGCAGCACCGCGGCGTCGCTTTCAGCCGTATAGCCGTCTTCTTCGCCGACGATGCCTTCGAGCTCGCCGAGGCGCATGCCGTCGGCGTCGGTCATGTCGGCCTTTTCGTACAGCTTCTCGCGCTCCTCGAGGGCCTTCCAGAGCCGCGCGTTGCCCATCACCACGGTGTCGATGACGCGGAACTCGTCGAACGCAAACTGGTCCTGCCGGAGGACGCCGAGCTTCTTCGGGCGCGACACGGTGCCGCGCTGCGGCTCGAGCTCGCCCGTGAGCAGCTTCATGAACGTCGACTTCCCCGACCCGTTCGGGCCGGTGAGGCCGTACCGGCGGCCTTTGGAGAACGTGGTGGTGACGTCGTCGAAGAGGATCTTCGACCCGTACCGCATGGAAACGCCGGAAACGGTAATCATGAACCCTCTATTTTACCGCACTTTCCACAACCGGGAGGCCAGCCCAGCCGTCTAAGACAGGGTTGGGACCGGGTTGGAGCGGCGCTTGCTCTGGGGCAGCGCGCCAGCAGATTTCCGGAGGAAAAATGAGGATGTGCGCCGCCGCAGTCGCGTTTCTCGCGCTGGTCGTGTGCAGTTTCGGGACGACCGCGCAGGCGGCGACAGCCCAGGGTGCGGTTCAGGCACCGCAAGCCGCGGCGCCTGTCTCGCAGCTGAGGGTGTTTCTCGACTGCCAGTACGAGTGCGACTTCGATTTCCTGCGCGAGAACGTCGCGTTCGTCGACTGGGTCCGCGACCGCGAGTCGTCAGACATCCATGTGCTGGTGACCACCCAGACCACGGGCGGAGGCGGCTGGAACTGGACGCTGAAATTCCTTGGATCCGGGCCGCTCGCCGGCGTCGACGACACGCTCACATTTTCCAGCGCCTCCACCGACACGGACGATGCCCGCCGCAAGGAGCTGGCGCGCGTGATCCGCCTCGGGCTCGCGCGATACGCCGTGCGCACCGGGCGCCTGGCGTCGCTCGACGTCACGTTCACCCCGCCTGCGACCACCACGGCGACGGAGCCGGAGCACGATCCCTGGAACTTCTGGGTGTTTCGCACGAGCGTGAACGGCAACCTTGGCGGCGAGCGGTCGAACAAGAACCGGTCGTACCGGCTGAACCTCTCGGCCAACCGCGTAACGGAGAACTGGAAGATCAACCTCTCGACCAACGGCAACTACAACGAGAACACCTTCGAAATCGACGAGGAGGGCACCACCATCAGGAGCATCTCGCGCACCTGGGGCGTCAACACGCTGGCGGTGAAGAGCCTCGGCGAACACTGGTCGGCGGGTCTTCGGGGCAATCTGAGCGGCTCGACGTTCAACAATCAGGACTACGTGTTCCGTCTCGCCCCGGGCATCGAGTACGACGTCTTTCCGTACGCCGAATCGACGCGGCGCAGCTGGACGTTCCTGTATTCCGCCGGCCCCGCGTTCATCGACTATGAGGAGCTGACGATTTTCGACAAGCTCAAAGAGACCATCGTCGAGCACGAGTTGAGCTCGAACCTTGGCCTGCGGCAGCCGTGGGGATCAGCGGGCGCATCGGTCAGCCTGAGGCAGCATCTCAACAACCTCGAGCGCTACAGGCTCTCGGTCTTCGGCCACGCCGACGTGCGCCTGTTCAAGGGCTTCTCGTTCAACGTCTTCGGCGACTACTCGCGCATTCGCGACCAGATCAACCTGCGCAAAGGCGGGGCTTCGATCGACGAGGTGCTGCTGCGGCAGCGGCAGCTGGCGACCGGCTACCGCTACTACGTCGGCTTTGGCGTCAGCTACAGCTTCGGCTCGATCTTCAACAACGTCGTCAACCCGCGGTTCGGCGGTGGCGGCGGGAACATCATCTTCTTCTGAAGGGTCGGGCGCAGGCCCGAAGGCCTGCGCCACCCGAGGCCTAAAGGCCTGAGCCGTCTTTCTTCCGCGCCTTGAGCCGCTCGTTGATGTGCTCTTCCATCTTCAGGCGCGGAATGCCGTCCTTCATCCAGTCGGGCGCCGGCTCGCCCTTGAGGTAGTGGTCGAACCACTCCATCATGCGCACCGTGTAGTCCTGCTGGTTGGCCGGCCGCGCGAGGCCGTGATTCTCGCCCGGGTACTCGAGCAGAATCACCGGCTTGTCCATGCGCCGCAGCGTGTTGAAGTACTCGATGCCCTGCGTGAAGTCGACCGCGCCGTCCTCATCGTTGTGCAGAATCATCAGCGGCGTCTTCACGTTCTGCGCGTGATACACCGGTGAATTGCGCGCGTAGGCTTCCCAGTTGTCGCTGTAGCCGCTCGTGAACCGGCCCTGGCTGCTCTCGAAGATCATGCCGTTGGTCACGCCGCTGTTCTTGTAGATCAGCGAATACATGCTGATCATGTTCGTGAGCGGCGCGCCCGCCACGGCCGCGGCAAACACGTCGGTCTGCGTCACCAGGAACGACGTCTGGTAGCCGCCCCACGAGTGGCCCTGAATGCCGACGCGCTTGGGATCGACGATGCCCGTGGCGATGGCGGCCTTGACGGCCGGCACCACGCTCCACACTGCCGACATGCCCGGGTCGTTCACGTGGTACGTGATGTCGGGCATCAGCACCGCATAGCCGTTGCTGGTGTAGACGGCGCGGTTGAAGCCGTTCGACGTGGGGCGCTGATACTGATTGTGTCCCTGCGTCAGACGCTCGTAGATGTAGACGACCATCGGGTACGTCTTGCCCTTCTCGTAGTTCGCGGGCAGAAACAGCGAGCCCTGCAGCCGGCGGCCCTTGTCGCTGGTGTAGTCGAGCAGCATCGCGTCGCTCGACCACGCGAAGTTCTTCTGATCGGGATAGACGTCGCTGACTTTCTTTGCCGGCCCGAACGCGAGCGTGGTGGCATGGAAGTTTGGCGTCTCGGCGCGCGTTTCCTTCGAATAGACGATGACGTCGGCCTTCTTCGCCTTCATCAGGCGGCCGAAGCTCGCGTCATCCCACGTGAGGTTCTTCACGCCCGGCTTGCCCGGATCGATCCGGCCGAAGCCCTGCTTCTTCGTCCACTCGCCGTAGACATCCACATACAGCGGCTTCGACAGATCGATGCCCTGCTCGTCGGCATCGAGCACGAACCGGGTGCGATGCCGGATGCCGTTCTTCGTGCCGTTGACGGTGAGATTCACCGCCGTACCCTGCGCCACCGGCACCTGCCAGACGTCGAAGCCGTCGTTGAGCACGACGTGCCTGCTGTCGGACGAGAAGCCCCACGGATTGCGCGGCGGATCGACGATGTTGTGGTCGTCTTCGACGTTGACGAAATTCGCCGGCACGGCGGCCGTGATGTTCCGCGTCTGGCCGTCGGTGAGGTCGAGCACGTGGAAGTGCTTGTCCTGATAGAACAGCACCTTCGTGCCGTCGGGCGACGGCCCGTAGATCCAGCGGTTCTTCTTCAGCGCCAGCTTCTTCTCGCCGGTCGTGAGATTGACGATGTAGACATCGCGGAACTGGCGGCCGTCGAGGTTGCCCATGCGCTGATAGTCGCGGACGTCGTAGCCGACGGCCCACTTCTCCTTCGGCGCGATGTTCACGGTGCGCAGCGCATCGTCGGCCAGGCGGATGAACTTCTGCGTGGCCGGGTAGTAGATCGAGACGTAGCTGTAGTTGCGGTCGGCGTTCTGCTGCACTTCCTGCTGCGACTGCAGGCGCGGATCCTTCCAGTGCCAGATCACGAGGTTCGGCTTCTCGTCGGCGTTGTCGTCGGCGGCGGGTGCGGCCGGCGGCGGCGTGGCGGGCGCGTCGGCCTTGTCGTCCGAAGCGGCGCCGGGCTCAGGTCGCGCGGGGCGATCCGATTTTCGCAGCTCGTGAATGCCGAACATGAGCGCGGTGAGATCTTCGGTCCATGCAGGCGTGCGGTTCGGGCTGATCGTCATGCCCGCCGGGAATGACGTGTCGGTGGACGGATCGAACGTGACTTTCGTGGGCGCGGCGCCGGGCGTGAAGCCGGTGAAGCCGATCACGGAGTGCAGGCGATCGCGGTAGGCGCGATCCTCCTTGCCCTTGAGCACCGCGAGACCGTCGCCCTTGTCGGTCCACGCCGGACGCTCGTACCAGGCCTTGCCGCTGTCGAGCACGCGCACGGCGCCCGACGTCATGTCGCGCAGCTGCAGGCCGTTGCCGGCCTGATCCGCGGCGTCGATGGTGAAGGCGAGCCAGCGGCCGGTCTTGTCGAACTGGAAGTCGGCGACGTTGCCGAGGCTCAGCTCATCGCCCGTCGTGAGATCGCGAAGGATCAGATCCGAGCCGCGCGGCCGCGTGCTCGGCGTGTCGCTGCCGCCACCGCCGG
>JAKFEY010000002.1:0-76654 GCA_036675475.1 Vicinamibacterales bacterium | reverse complement strand
GCGCAGGCCTTCAGGCCTGCGTGCGCCGAGAATCAATCGTCCACCGCTCTACCGATCCGTCTGCCGCCACGACGAACATTGCATCATAAAGATTGATCGTCGGGTCGCAGTGTCCCGGCTGCAGCCACACCAGATCGCCGAGCTTCGGCGCGCTGTCAGGCACGCGGTTTTCGGGCAGCACAATGAAGCCGTGCTCGTCGCCCATGTCCTTCCATGTCGAGCCTGCCGGCGCGCCGCTGTGGACGCGCGGTGGAGGTCCATCCATGTTGACGGCTTTCACGCCCGCGTCAATCGTCACGTGCGTCGCGTGATTGGCTGAGACGACCGTCGAGGCGATGAACAGGGCCTGCTGAAAGCGCCACTCGCCGCCTGCCGGCGCCTCGCAGATGCCGTATTCGACATCCATGAAGGCGTACGAGCCGGCCTGCAGTTCGGTGAACACGCCGCTCGCGAGGTCGTAGGCATGCGTGCCGGTACCGCCGCCGGTGACAACGTCGGGAGGCAGCCCGGCGGTGCGAAGCGCCGCCACGAGCGCGGCCGCGGCGGCGATGACATCGTCATACGCCCGCCGGCGCGACGCGTCATCGGCCACATGCTGAATCTGGCCGGCGTACATCTGAATGCCGGCGAAACGCAGGCCCTCCGTCGATGCCGTCTCGCACGCGAGGGCAACGGCGTTCGACGGATCGACGCCGGTGCGATGCGTGCCGGGATCGATATCGACGATGAGGTCGATGAGGGTGCCCGCCGCGCGCGCGGCCGCGCCAAGCCAGGCGATCTGATCAGGGTGATCGGCCGTCGCGCCGACGCGTGCCGTCCGTGCGAGCGCGGCGATGCGCGGCGCGGCCCACTCCGGCGCGGGCGACGTGACGAGCACATCGCGGATGCCGCCTGCGACGAATGCTTCGGCCTCTCCCACGGTCTGTGCGCACAAGCCCACGGCGCCGCGCTCGACCTGCAGCCGTCCCAGCGTCGAGCACTTGTGCATCTTGCCGTGAGGGCGAAGCCGGACGGCGGCGGTGGCGCAGAGTGCCTGCATCGCGGCGAGATTGTCCTCGAGCGCGGCACGATCGACGATGAGCGCGGGGGTCTGAGGCGGAACGAACGAGGTGATCACGGCTCTATCTTGCCGTGCCGGGCGCTTCGAACGCGAGCGCGTGGCACTTTCTGCCACGCGGAAATCCACAGCCTGTGGAAACTCACGCCGGCGTGAGTTTCCACAATTCGTCCACAGCTTTGGGCGGCTCCAGCGCGCAGTTACTGCGTTGCTCCTACTCCGCGCGCAGCACCTCGACGGGCTGCACGCGCAGCGCGCGCACCGCGGGACCCACGCATGCGATGGCGACTACGGCGAGCAGCGTGAGCACGGCGACCGCGTACACGCGGGGGTCGAGGCGGTCGACGCCGAACAGCATCGTGTCGACGATGCGCGTGCCGTAGTAGGCGCCGGCGAGGCCGAATGCCATGCCAACCGCGGAGACACCGAACGCGTAACGGGCTACGAGTGTCACGACATCGCGCCGCGACGCGCCGACCGCCATCCGGATGCCGAACTCGCGCCGCCGCTCGATCGTGGTCTGTGATACGAGCCCGTAGAGGCCAAGCGAGGCGAGGACGAATCCCACGCCGCCGAGCAGTCCGAGCAGCCACGCAAACAGACGCTCGCGCGCGAGCTGGCGATCAATATCGATCGTGAGCGGACGGATGCTCGCGAGCGGCACGCTGGCGGCCGCGCGCGAAGAGATCTCGGCCGCCATCGCGCCCGCGCGTGATGCCGGCAACGGCGACTTGATCAGGAACTCGGCGCGGCGGCCCCCCGTCTCGGACCGGCCGAAGGGCTGATACATCACCGGATACGCAGGCTGCGTCAGTGACCCCGTGCGCACGTTGCCGACCACGCCAATGATCGGCAGCCGGCGCTCCTGCGTGCGGCGGGTCAGGACGAGGTCACGGCCCACGACGTCGAGAGTACCGAAGGCCTCCAGGGCCAAAGATGCCGTGATGAGGATCGGCGGGTCGCCCCCGGCGGCGAACGCCTCCTCCTCGGTGAACTCGCGCCCGCGGAGGATCGGAATGCCGAGCGTGTTGAAGTAGTTGTGCGTCACGCCGTTCGTGGTGATCTCGAACTTGCCACCGCCGAGCCGCGGGAGGTCCATGTGAAACGCGGCATCGAGGGCACCGGCACCCGCAGCGGCCTCCTGCACGTCTCCGCGCTCCGAGAGTACCGCGAGCACCTGACGCAGATACCCGTTGACCTCTGCCGGCTTGTATCCGTGATCCACGGGCGACACGTACATCGCCGTAACGCCGGCCGGATTGAATCCGATGTCGGTCTGCCGCAAATTGTGCAGCGTCGTGACCAGCAGCAGCGCGCCGACGAGAAGCGTCAACGAGAGTGCGAGCTGGAGTGAGGCGAGCGCGCCGCGCAGGCGGACCGACCCGGTCGACGACCGGCCTCCTGATCGCAGTCCGCTCGACGAGGTTCGCCGCGCCGCCATCAATGCCGGCGCCAGCGCCGCGACGATGCCTGTGGTGAGCGCGGCAATCACGGTGGCGGCGAGGACGGCTCCGTCGACCGGGACCGTGAAGCCCATGCCAGGCGCACGCGGGAACAGCAGACGCTGCATCAGCTGTTTCAGGAAGAACGCCAGACCGAGCCCGAGCCAGGCACCCGCCATCGCCAGCACGCAACTCTCGGTCACCTGCGCCTGGATGAGACGCGCGCGCGAGGCCCCGAGCGCTTTGCGAACGGCAATCTCGTGCTGTCCACGCGTGGTGCGGAAGAGCAGCAGATTCGCGACGTTCGCGCAACCGAGGAGCAGCAGCGTCACCGCGATCGCCATCATCGTCCGCACCTGCGTGCGGCGATGCGGTCGCATGAGCGGCGTCTCCCCCAACCCGGAAAACACGCGCGCTTCGATGCGCTCGAGACGGCTGTGTGTCTTCGGATCGCGCTGGAAGAGCGCGCGCAGGCGGCCGTTTATCTCCCCCGCAGCGGCGCTGGCGCCGACGCCTGGCTTGAGCCGCGCCACGAATGAGTAAAAGGAGGTGTCGCGTAGCTCGGCGAAGTGCCGCATGTAGAAGTACGAACTGGCGGGCACCCATGCCTCGATCGCACTCGTCGGCGCGATCCCCTCGAAGGCGCGCTCGACGACACCGACAACCGTGAACGGCCTGTTATTGATGGTGAGGGTCTTGTCGAGTGCGTTCTCCGCTGTGCCGAAGGCGCGCTCTGCAGTGGCCTCCGCCAGAACCGCCACATGCGGACTGCCAAGGCGATCGTCGCCGCGTTGAATGGCGCGGCCCGCGCGCATACGCAGTCCAAGCACCTCGAAATAGTCGCCGGTCACGTGCGCGGCGCCTACCTGCCTGGGCAGACTGTTCGGCAGCGCGAGACTCGCGCTGCTCTCCTGGCCTCCGGCCAGGCCGTCGAGCGTGCCGGAGTTCGCTAATAAATCGCTCACAGTCTCGCGCGACAGCGACATCGGTCGCATCGACGAGTCGCTGTCCCACTGCGCGACATACATCTGGGCGAGTTGCTCCGGCTGCCCGACGCCGGGCTGCGGCCGCCACATCAGCCAGTTGCCGACGCTCACAATCGCCGTCGTCGGACCGATTGTGAGCGCGAAGGCCGCAAGGACCGTCAGTGTGAAGCCGGGGGCGCGGCGCAGGCGACGCATGGCCTGCTGCAGGTCCTGCCAGAATGCGCTCAACCAGCCGCCACTCGGCTGCGAGCCGATCGGCAGAAGCACGACCGGCGCCGGCCGCTCGAGCCGCGCCACTTCACGGCGCAGCGTCTCCGCGTCGTCGATCTCGTCGAGGGCGCGGGCGTGAGCCGCTGATTCGGATGTGCCTGCCGCGCGCAACTCGCGATACCGGTCCTCGCAGTGCTGCGCGAGCTCCTCGACGATTTCGGCTTCGCGCGTAGGCGAGAGCGTCAATGGCTCGAGCCGGCGCCGAATCTCATCCCGCCAATCAGGCATGCTCGCCCCCTGTGACACGTCCGATCGCTTTCACAAAGGCTTCCCAGCCGCTGCGCTGCGCGGCCAGGACTTTCCTTCCCGCCGGCGTGATCTTGTAGAGACGACGCCGGCGCTCGCCCGCCTTCTCGGTCCAGCGTCCGTCAATCCATCCGCGTTTCTCGAGGCGGTACAGCAACGGATAGAGGGACGCGGCGTGAAAGGTGAGCGCGCCTTCAGAGCGCAGCTCGATCAGCTTCGCGATGTCGTAGCCATGCCGCGCGCGCGTTTCGACGAGCGAGAGGATGAGGAGCTCCGCACTTCCCTTTTTCCATTCGCGGCTGCCGTGGAGGACTGACATATGTGGGACTGATATACATGATCGCCGACGCGCACGGCAACTCAACGACGGCACGGCGCCGTCGCAACGTGCTACCATGTGCTACATGGCCCGCTACAAGATCCGGGATCGCTCCAACGCCGTGGGCGTGCGGGAACTTCGGCAGAACCTCTCTGTCTATCTCGAGCGCGTGAAGCAAGGCGAGGCGCTGACGGTGACCGATCGCGGCCAGGAGGTTGCGATTCTGCGGCCGATGCCCAAAACCAACAGCGTGATCGACCGGCTGATCGCCGAGGGCCGCGCAACGCCTGCCAAGCGGCACATCGGGGACGTGATCGAAGAGCTTCGCAAGACGCGCCAGCCCTGGGACGGCGACAAACCGCTGAGCGAGATCCTCGACGAAATCCGCGCGGAACGGCTGGAATGAGCGGCCTTGCGTACCTGGATGCCTCGGCTCTGGTGAAGTTGATCATTCCCGAAGACGAAACACCGGCCCTCCAGGCCGACATCGTTCAGCGCACAGGGCTCGTCGCGTCCCGCCTGTCCGTGCTGGAGGCACAGCGGGCGGTGGCACGGCGGCCGCTCGCGGCTCGCGTGTCGTCACTGCAGGAAATAGCCGGCGCTCTTGTCCTCCTCGAAATGGACGAGGCCCTTCTGGACGCCGCCGGCGCGGGTGAACCATATTCACTGCGGGCACTCGACGCGATCCATCTGGCATCGGCACTCTCGGTAGGCGACCCCTCGCTCGAGGTCATCACCTACGACACCCGCCTTGCCGACGCGGCCCGCGCCAGCGGCCTCACGGTGGTGCAGCCGGGGCGATAGAATGAACAGATCGTGACCTGGAAAGAGATTCGGCACAGCTTCCTCACCTATTTCGAGGCCCGCGGCCATCGCGTCGTCGCGAGCGCGTCGCTCGTGCCGGGCGACGACCCCACCCTGCTCTTCACCAACGCGGGGATGAATCAGTTCAAGGATCTGTTCCTTGGCCGCGAGAAGCGCGACTACACGCGCGCCGCGACGTCCCAGAAGGTCATGCGCGTCAGCGGCAAGCACAACGATCTCGACAACGTCGGGCCGTCGCTGCGGCATCACACGTTCTTCCAGATGCTCGGCAACTTCTCGTTCGGCGACTACTTCAAGAAGGACGCGATCCCGTTCGCGTGGGAGCTGCTGACCGAGGTGTGGAAGCTCGATCCGGCCCGCCTCTACCCGAGCGTGTTCAAGGGCGAAGCGGGCATCCCGCGCGATGACGAGGCGTTCGAAGCCTGGGCGAAGCTCGTGCCGGCCGATCGCATTCACGAACTCGGTTCCGACGACAACTTCTGGGCGATGGGCGACACCGGCCCCTGCGGCCGCTGCTCCGAAATTTACTTTCGGCGCGACGATGAGCCGTGCGCGGAGGAGGCGGCGGGCAAATCCTGCCGCGGCATGGAGTGCTCGTGCGAGCGCTACATCGAAATCTGGAACAACGTGTTCATGGAGTTCGATCGCCAGAGCGATGGCACGCTGAAGCCGCTGCCGGCGCTCTCGGTCGACACCGGCATGGGCCTCGAGCGCGTCACCGCGGTGCTGCAGGGCAAGTCCTCGAACTACGACACCGACATGTTCGCGCCGCTGCTCGACGCGATTGGCCGCAAGGCCGGACGCGCCTACACGGCCAGCATCGACACCGCCGATCACCCCGACGTCTCGATGCGCGTCATCGCCGATCACCTGCGCGCGATGACGTTCCTGATCGCCGACGGCGTGCTGCCCTCGAACGAATGGCGGGGCTACGTGCTGCGCAAGATCATGCGGCGCGCGATGCGGCACGGCAAGAAGCTGGGGATCACGGAGCCCTTCCTGCACGAGCTCGTCGACACGATCGTGCGCGAGATGGGCGACGTGTATCCCGAGCTTGCGCGCAATCGCGACGCCATTGCCCGCACCGTGCACGCCGAGGAGGACCGCTTCGACGCGGTGCTGCGCGACGGCCTGCCGAAGCTCGAAGACGTGATCGAGCGCGCGGCGAAATCCGGCACGCCCGTTCCTGGCGCCGACCTGTTCCGGCTCTACGACTCGCTCGGCGTGCCGTATGACTTTGCCGAGGATCTCGCCGAACAGCGCGGCCTGGCCGTCGATCGCAAGGGCTTCGACGAAGCCATGGAGCTGCAGCGCGAGCGCGCGCGCGGCGCCAGCGCGTTCGAGACGAAGAAGGGCGCGGCGTTCGAGTACGCGAGCGACGCCGACCGCGCGGCCATCGAAGGCCTGGCCGACGAGTTCGAAGGCTACACGAGCACGGTGCTGGACTACACGCCGATCGTGGCGCTGTTCGACGCGGATCGGAAGCGCGTGCCCGAGCTGCCCGAGGGCGCGGCGGGCTGGGCGGTGCTTGCGCGGACGCCGTTCTATCTCGAATCGGGCGGACAGGTCTCCGACGCAGGCAAGCTCGTACGCGACGCCCACGCCGAAGCCATCGTCGACGGCCTGGCGCGCGTCGCGCCCGGCGGCCCTCGCGCGCACCGCATCAAGGTGACGCGCGGGTCCCTGAGCGTGCACGACACCGTGTCGGCCATCGTCGACGCGTCTGTTCGAGACGCCACCCGCCGCAATCACACCGCCACGCACCTGCTCCATGCCGCATTGCGGCAGGTGCTCGGCACGCACGTGCGTCAGGCCGGCTCGCTCGTCGCGCCCGATCGCCTCCGCTTCGACTTCACGCACTTCCAGGCGGTCACGCACGACGAGCGCGTCGAAATCGAGCGCATCGTCAACGCGCAGATCATCCGCAACACCACGGTCACGACCGACGTGCGGTCGACCGAGGACGCGATGGCCGCCGGCGCGATGGCGCTGTTCGGCGAGAAGTACGGCGACAAGGTGCGCGTGGTGTCGATCGACGGCTTCAGCATGGAGCTGTGCGGCGGCACGCACGTCCGCGCGACCGGTGACATCGGCTTTTTCGTCATCACGCAGGAAAGCGGCGTGGCGGCCGGCGTGCGCCGCATCGAAGCCCTCACCGGGGACGGCGCGGTGCGGCACTATCAGGCCAGGATGGACACGCTCGCGCGGCTGGTCGACGCGTCAGGCGCTGTCGAAGATCAGGCCGCCGACGCCATCGCGAAGCTTCGCGAGGAGCTGAAGCGCGCCGCGCGCGAGAACGAGCAGCTGCGCATGAAGGTGGCCATGGGCGGCGCGGCGGCAGGCGCGCCGGGCGGCGCGGGCAGCAACGACGTCATCGACGCGGGCGGCACGAAGCTGATCGCGCGCCGCGTGGAAGGACTCGACAAAGCCGGCCTGCGCACGATGTCCGACCAGCTGCGCGATCGGCTGCAGAGCGGCGTCGTGGTGCTCGCGGCCGAGCAGGACGGCAAGGCGCTCTTCGTGGTGGGCGTCACCAAGGATCTCGTCACGCGCATCCACGCCGGCAATCTGGTGAAGGCGCTCGCGCCCATTGTCGGCGGCAAGGGTGGCGGACGGCCAGACTTCGCCGAGGCCGGTGGCAAGGATCCGGCCGCCATCGACGCGCTGCTGAGCAAGGCCCGCGAGCTCATCACCGCATTGTAGAAACCCGGGCCTGTCCCCGGTTTTTACAATTGCCCCTCTTTTTGCAACACAGCCCGGCGATGGCCGGTCCCGTCTTCGGATTTCACTGCTCCCACGAACAACATGCACCCTCGACGCTGCTGCGGCATGCGACGCTTGCGGCGTCGGCGGGCTTCACCGCCGCCATGTGCTCGGATCACTTCCACCCGTGGAGCGAGCGGCAGGGGCACTCGGGCCACACGTGGAGCTGGCTCGGGGCGGCGCTCGCCACGACCCCGCTGTCGTTCGGCACCGTGTGCGCGCCCGGCCAGCGCTACCATCCGGCCATCATCGCGCAGGCCTCGGCGACGCTTGCCGAGATGTTTCCAGACCGTTTCTGGATTGCCGTGGGCAGCGGCGAGGCGCTCAACGAGAAAATCACGGGCACCGGGTGGCCGCCGCGCGAGAAACGCCAGCTGCGCCTGAAGGCGTCGGTGGATGCGATGCGCGCGCTCTGGACGGGCGAGCCGGTCACCATGACGCGTGACGGCGTCATGGTGTCGCGCGCGCGCATCTACGACGTGCCCGCGCGCCCGCCGATGCTGGTGGCGGCGGCGCTGTCGGCCGAAACCGCGCGCTGGGCCGGCGAATGGGCCGACGCGCTGATTACCGTGTCTGGGCCGCGCGACGACATGCGCGCCATCCTCGAGGCCTTCCGCGAGCGCGGCGGCGCGAAGCCCGCGTATCTCCAGGTGGCGTTGTCGTTCGCGCCGACCGAGGACGAGTCACGGGCCGCGGCGCACGAACAATGGCGCCACGCAGGGCTCACGCGCGATCAACTGAGCGATCTCGCCACGCCGCTCGAGTTCGATCGCGCATCCGCGCATCTCACGCCCGAGGACATCGCCGCCCGCGTGCGCGTGTCGGCCGACATCGAGCGTCACGCCGAGTGGCTGTACGAGGACGCCGCCATGGGCTTCGATCGCATTTACCTGCACAACGTCGCGCGCGATCACCAGGAACGATTCCTCACAGCGTGCGGCGAACGCCTTCTCCCGGCCCTGACCCATGTCGATTGACGATCTCTGGTACCGCAACGCGATCATCTATTGCCTCGACGTCGAGAAGTTTCAGGACGCCAACGGCGACGGCGTCGGCGACTTCGAGGGGCTCATGCGCCGCCTCGACTATCTGGCGGGCCTCGGCGTCACGTGCGTCTGGCTGCAGCCGTTCTACAGGTCGCCGAACCGCGACAACGGGTACGACGTCACTGACTACTACAGCGTCCACGAGAAGCACGGCTCGCTCGGCGACTACGCCAACTTCATGAACCACGCGCGCGCGCTCGGCATGCGCGTCATCGTCGATCTGGTGGTCAGCCACACGTCGATCGATCATCCGTGGTTTCAGTCCGCGCGCTCGAGTCCGAAGTCGCCGTTCCGCGACTGGTACGTCTGGTCGAAGGAGCGCCCGAAGAATCACAAGGAAGGCATCGTCTTCCCCGGCCAGCAGACGACGACGTGGACGCTGGATCGCAAGGCGAAGATGTACTACTTCCACCGCTTCTACGAGCATCAGGCCGACCTGAACACGTGGAATCCCGAAGTGCGCGCGGAGATTCAGAAGATCATGGGCTTCTGGCTGGAGCTCGGCGTCTCGGGATTCCGTATGGACGCGGTGCCTTTCCTGATTGAGAAGAAGGGCGCGAACGTCGAGCATCAGCAGGACTTCGGCCTGCTCAAGGAAATGCGCGACTTCCTGCAGTGGCGCACGGGCGACGCCATTCTGCTGGCCGAGGCGAACGTGCCGCCAGACGAAAGCCTGAAGTACTTCGGCGACGAGGGCGATCACCTGCAGATGATGCTGAACTTCCCCGTCAATCAGCGGCTGTTCTACGCGCTGGCGACCGAAGACCTCGGCCCACTCGTGTGGGCGATCGAGCAGACCAAGAAGCGGCCGGCGCACGCGCAGTGGGTGCAGTTCCTTCGCAGTCACGACGAGCTCGACCTCGGGCGCCTCACTGAGGAACAGCGACAGCGCGTGTTCGACGCCTTCGCGCCCGAGAAGCGGATGCAGCTGTACGACCGTGGCATCCGCCGCCGCCTGGCGCCCATGCTTGGCGGGCACGCGCAGAAACTCGACCTCGCGTTCAGCCTCCTGTTCTCGCTGCCCGGCACGCCGATGATGCAGTACGGCGACGAGATTGGCATCGGCGAAAACCTGAAACTGCCCGAGCGCGAGTGCGCGCGTACGCCCATGCAGTGGAGCAGCGCGCCGCACGCCGGCTTCTCACGCGCCAGGCGCGTCGTGCGTCCGGTGATTGACGATGAGCAGTTCGGGTATGAGAAGGTGAACGTCGCCGCGCAGCGCAACGATCCGCAGTCGCTGCTCAATCGCACCGAGCGGATGATTCGCATGCGCAAGGAGTGCCCGGAAATCAGCTGGGGCGAGGTGGAAGTGCTGCGCACAAGCGTGCCCGAAGTGCTCGCGCTGCGATACGACTGGCGCGGCACGTCGCTGGTGACCCTGCACAACTTTTCCGGACGCCCGGCGACGGTGACGTTCACGCCAGGCTCGGAGCGCGACGGCTTGCTGGCGGAGCTGTTCGGGCGCAAGCCGAGCCGCGCGCTGGCCAACGGCACGCATCGCGTGCGCCTGGAAGCCCATGGCTGGCGATGGTTCCGGGCCGGCGGCACCGACGACACCCTCATGCGCGCCACCGACAAATCTGAAATCGACCTGCCAGACCTGTAAGCCCTCCGCCTAAACCCGGCTGCAGATCAGGCCTGTTTCGGCCGATAGCACCGGGTACGCACGTTGCCCTTGCCGGGTGGGGCTTGCGCCCCCTAAACTAGGGCTTCCAAAAGACTTTTATGTTCGAGCGCCTCTCGTCGCGCGTGGTTCTGCTTTCGGCCTGCGCCGGGCTCATGCCCGTGCTTGCGCCGCAGGTATCGGCGCAGGAGCTTCCCGCCAACTTTTCATACGTGCGCACGGACAGCGGCACGCCGCGCATCGTGGATGCCGGGTTCCGGTCGGTCGCGCCCGTGGCGCGGCAGCGCGCGCCGCGCGGCACCGAGTTCGATTCGCTGATCGCGCAGCACGCCGAATCGAACGGTCTCAATCCCGTGCTGGTGCGCGCCGTCATCGAAACGGAATCCGCCTTCAACCCGCGCGCGGTGTCGAGCGTGGGGGCGATGGGCCTGATGCAGCTGATGCCGGGCACGGCGCGCGACCTCGGCGTCGTCGATCCGTTCGATCCCGCCGACAACATCCGCGGGGGCACGAAATATCTGCGTGCGCTGCTCGATCGGTTCGACAACAACGTGGAGCTTGCGCTTGCGGCGTACAACGCCGGCCCGGGCGCGGTGGAGCGCTACGACGGCGTGCCGCCGTATCGCGAGACGCGCAACTACGTGGCGAAGATCGGCAACCGGATCAAGGACGTCAAGGCCGTCACGCGCGGCTCGCTGACCATCTATCAGGTCACCGAGCTCACGCCAGAGGGCCGCGAAGTCGTGCGCTATACCGACAAGAAGCCCGAAACCGGCGGCACCGTCGTCTCGCTCCGAGCGCGATAAACTGGCGGGCGTGATCACGCCCCTTCCTCCGACCGATACCCGTTTCCTGTTCCGCCCGATCGGCGAGAGCCTGATCGCGCTGCTGCGCGCGCTGCCCGACACGGCGTGGACGCGCACGGCCGTGGGCTCGTGGCAGGTGCGCGACGTCGTGGCGCACCTGACCGACATCGGGTTCCGGCGGCTGTCGTTTCACCGCGACCTGCACACGCCGCCTCCGCCGCCCTTCCCCATCGAGAGCGATCGGGATTTCGCGCGGTTCATCAATCACATCAACGCCGAATGGGTGGGCGCGTCGCGGCGGCTCAGCACGCGGGCGCTCGCCGATCTGTACGAGAAGAGTATTCGCGAGCTGGCTGACTTCTTCGAGATGATGCCGTTCGACGCGCCGGGCCTGTTTGGCGTGTCGTGGGCGGGCGAGATGGAGTCGGCCGGCTGGTTCGACATCGGCCGCGAGCTCACCGAGCAGTGGCATCACCAGGCGCAGATTCGCGAGGCGGTGGGCGCGGAGCCGATGGCCGATCCGGCCTGGCTGCATGCGACGCTGCTCATCGCGCTGCGCGGCCTGCCGCACGCCTGGCGGGCCAGCGACGCCGCGGACGGCACGGTGGTGGCACTCGACATTGCGGGACCGGCCGGCGGCACGTGGGCGCTCGAGCGCAGCGCCGGCGCATGGCGCCTGATGGCCGGCGCGACCAACGCGCCGGCCGCCCGTATCGCCCTGAGCGACGACACCGCCCGGCGCCTGCTGTTCAATGGCCTGCCGGGCGACCGGGCGCGCGCGGCGGTGCGGGTGACCGGCGACGCCGCGCTCGCCGAGCCGCTGTTCGCCGCGCGGTCGATAGTAATTTAAATGGGGACGGGTCTTAATTATTCATCGCGTGATGCACGCGATGAATAATTAAGACCCGTCCCCATTTTTTACATTTTTCAATACCGCCAAGTGCGCCTTGACCTCGGCGCGCGCCTCGATGAAGTCGGCGTGCTCGATCTTCAACTCGCGCGTGATACGGCGGATCTCGTTGTCTTCCGCCGTGGCCACGCTGTCGTCGGCGGCCGACACCGCGAACAGGCATCGCAGCAGGCCGAGCCGCTGGCCAGGCGTCGACAGCGTCATGAACTCGCGCGTGACATCGAGGTTGTGCGTGCCGGCAAAACGCCGCGTGTCGCCCAGCGCGAGCCCCACGATGACGGCCGCCTCATCGTCGGTGAGATCCGCTTCCTTCTGCACCGCGCGATGCATCAGATCCAGTTCGTCCGGCGAGACGTGCGAGTCCACGTTCGCCACGCGCGCCAGCAGATAGGCGAAGGCGGCCACGTAGCGGGCCCGGTCGGGCGGCATCGTGTCGAGCGCCGCGGCGGTGCGGTCGAGCGCGCCGGGCTCGATGGCTCCGCGGTCGGCGCCTATCCACTTGAGCAGGGATCGGCCAATCACGTTTAAGATGGTCTCATGAGTGACGAGAGCGTCCGCCTCGACGTGTGGCTCGACGTCTCGTGCGTGTTCAAGACGCGGTCGGAGGCCCAGCGGGCCTGCGCGGGCGGCAAGGTCGAGGTCAACGGCGACAACGCGCGGCCCAACCGCCAGCTCCGTGTCGGCGACCGCCTGAGCATCACCCGGCCGTTCGGCCGCCGCCAGACCCTCACGGTACGCGCGGTCACCGACATGCACCTGCCCAAGGCGCAGGCGCGCAAGATGTACGACGACACGACCCCGCCGCCCACCCCCGAGGAGGCGGCCATCCGCCGGGCCGCCCGGGTCAACCTGGCCATCGATCAGGCCACCGACGGCCGGAGCCGCCGCGAGGCCCGAAAGGCGAAATACCGGGCCCGCGAGGACTGGTAATGCTAAAATCAGGGGTTTGAAAGCGCGGCCGGACGCCGCCCGAAGCAAAGGAATCCAGTTTGGCGAAGCACAAGTCGGCGGTAAAAGCCCACCGCCAGTCCGAGAAGAAGCAGACCCGCAACCGTGAGATGCGCTCGCGCCTGCGCACCGGTCTCAAGAAGATCCGCACCGCCCTCGACGCCGGCGACACCGACGCCGCCAAGGGCGCGCTCAACGAGGCCTTCTCGCTGATCGACAAGATGGCCGGCAAGGGCATCATCCACGCCAACGCCGCGGGCCGCTACAAGTCGCGGCTGGTCAAGCGCGCGTCGAAGAAGAGCAAGGCCGCCAAGGCCTGATCTGACGGCGCCGGGACTGACGTCCCGGCCTACCGCCCGCACAATTCGACGACGAGCCGCTCGAGCAGCACGCGCGGCTCGCCCGTCGAGCTTTTCAACTCCAGATCAGTTCTGAGCAGCGCGTCCACCGCCGCCTTCACACGGCCGGACGCCAGCCCTGGCAGCTTCGATCGCACCCACCATCCGAGCTGCCCCACCATCATCTGCGGCGCCGCGCCGGCATCGAACGCCAGGCCCAGCTGACGCAGGGCCGTGGCCGCGTCGCCGCGCTCGATCGCGTTGGTCACCGCCCAGTCGTCCTGCGAGGTCTCCGGCGACACCACTTCGGCGACATCCTCGCGCGTGATCTTCGCGCGCTCCCCCACGTACAACAGCACGCGCTGCCAGTCGCCTCGCAGCCGCGAGATATCGGTGCCCGCGCGCTCGGCCAGCAGCATCGCGCCCTGCGCGTCCACCTGCTTGCCCGCCTCGGCCGCCTGCTTCTTCACCCACGCCTGCGCCGCGCGCGCCACCTGCGGCAGCTCCCAGCCCTTGACCTCCTTGCCGCCCTTCAGCCCCCAGCACTCGACGATAGCCGCATGCTTGATGAGGGCCTTGCCCAGCTTGCGCGATCGATCGATGTCGTCGGCCACCAGCACCAGCGTGGTCATCGGCTCGGGCTTCGTGACGTACGCCGTCAGCGCATCCGCCGACACCGGCGCGCCGTCGCTCGCGTCTGCCGGTTCGTCGCTCTCGTCATCGTCCGCCTTCTTGCGCGGCGGCTTCAGCAGCCGATCGGCGCGAAGCACCACGATGACGCGGCGGTCGCCGAGCATCGGCAACACGCGCGCGGCTTCGACGATGGCGTCGGCACTGGTGGTCTTGTCGGTGCCGTAGAGCCGTTCGACGTTGAAGGCGCGCAGCTCGTCCTCGACCAGCTCGGAGGCGAGCTGCGACAGCCCCGACTTCTCCTGATCGTCGTCGCCGATGATGACGTAGACGGGCTCTGGCTTGCGTTTGCGAATCTGCTGAACGAAGGCGTCGGCGGCGACAGACGGCACGGCCTAGAAGGCTTCCAGCATGGCGCTGACGACGGTGCGCGCGAAGTCGTTGGCGAGGCGCGTGACGGCGTTCGTCTCGTTGCCGAAGAAGGCCGCGATGTTGGCGCCGCTCGAGGGATCGCTGATCTGATACTCGTCGCGGAACGAGATGGCCGGGTTGGCCCAGATTTCCTTGCCGGTCTTGATGTCGCGGAAGGTCACCGAGGCCGTGATGGTGATCGTGTAGCGCGAGGCCTGGCGGTTCTGGTCGAACGTCGCCGGCGCAAGCGTGACGGACGTGACGGTGCCGTCCACGAGCGCGTCGACGCCGGTGGTGGTGGGCCTGACTTCGTACTTGCCGCGCCCGATCAGCTCCTGCCGCACGCGATCGGAAATCACGCGATCGATCTCGAACACCGGCGTGCCGTTCTTGAAGTTCGGCACGCCAATCACGCGGATATAGTCGGGCAGCGACGATCCGCGGCCGGCGAGCGCGTAGCCGCAACCTGCGGTGAGCAGGACCACCATCGCGACCACCGCAGGCCTAAAGGCCTGCGCTACCCTTTTCATTTGACCACCACGCTGACCAGCTTACCCTTTGCGACGATCACCTTCACCACCGTCTTGCCTGCCGTGTGGATCTGCACCTGCGGGTCGGTCAGGGCGGCGGCCTGAATGACGGCTTCGGTCGCGTCGGCTGGCACGGTCACCCGGCCGCGCAGCTTGCCGTTGACCTGCACGGGGATCACGATCTCATCCGCCTTCGCGGCTTCCGGATCGAACGCCGGCCAGCCCGCGGCGACGACGCCGCCCGCGTGGTCGAGCATCTCCCACAGCTCCTCGGCCATGTGCGGCGCGAATGGCGACAGCATCAGCACCAGGGCCTCGACCGCTTCCTTCGCCACCGCGATGGATTCGATGCGGTCCATCACGCCCACATCGTCCTTGTCGACGCCGCGGAAGCAGTTGATGCCCTGGCAGAAGGTATAGAGCTCGTTGACCAGCTCCATGAGGCCCGACACCGCGGTGTTCAGATGCACGCGCGGATCGAGGTCGAGCGTGACCTTGCGGATGGTCTCGTGCGTCTTGCGGCGCATCGCGCGCTCGGCGTCGTTGAGCGCGAGCGTGGCCGGCGCCGGGATGCCTTCGCCGCCGATCGTCTCGGCAAGCCGCCACACGAGTCGCCAGACGCGCAGCAGGAAGCGGAAGCTGCCGTCGAGGCCCGCGTCGCTCCACTCCACTTCCTTTTCAGGCGGCGCCACGAACATCACGTAGAGGCGCAGCGCGTCGGCGCCGTATTTGGCGATCATGTCGTCGGGGTCCACGACATTGCCCTTCGACTTGGACATGACTGCGCCGTTCTTCAACACCATGCCCTGCGTGAGGAGGCGCGAAAACGGCTCGCTGATGGTGCTCATGCCGAGATCGCGGAAGACCTTCGCGAAGAAGCGCGAGTAGATCAGGTGCAGGATGGCGTGCTCGACGCCGCCGCTGTAGAAATCGACCGGGCCCCAGTATTCGACCTTGGCGCGATCGAACGGCAGATTCACATTCGACGGATCGCAGAACCGGTAGAAGTACCAGGACGAGTCGACGAACGTGTCCATGGTGTCGGTTTCGCGCCGCGCCGGCCCGCCGCACTTCGGGCACGCCACGTTCACGAACTCCGGCACGCTGGCCAGCGGCGAATCGCCGCGGCCGCTGAAGACGTCGATCTTCGGCAGCGTCACCGGCAGCTGGTCGTCGGGCACCGGCACCATGCCGTCTTTGTCGCAGTAAATGATTGGGATCGGCGTGCCCCAGTAGCGCTGGCGGCTGATGCCCCAGTCCTTGAGCCGGTACTGCACCGTCGCCGTGCCGACTCCCCGAGCCTCGGCTTCGGCCGTGATCTTCCGAACGCCCTCGTCAGCCTTCAGACCGCTGAACGGTCCCGACTCAACGAGCACATCATCGTCGCTCACGACCGTGCGAATGGGCAGGCCGTATTTGGTGGCGAACTCTCGGTCGCGATCGTCGTGCGCCGGCACGCCCATGACGGCACCCGTGCCGTATTCGCCGAGGACGAAGTTCGCGATCCAGACGGGGATCTCTTCGTGCGTGAACGGATTGATGACGCGGCGGCCCGTGTCGAAGCCTTCCTTCTCGAGATCGCCGGTCATGCGTGCCGTGCGGTCCTGCGAGCGGAACTTCTGCGCGCGCGCGCGGAACGCGGCGGGGTCGTCCGACTCGGCGGCGAATCGCTCGACCAGCGCATGCTCCGGCGCAAGCGTCATGAACGTTGCGCCGTAGATCGTGTCGATGCGCGTGGTGAACACTTCGATCTGCTCGTCCGCTGCCGCGCCCGCAATCTGAAACTTCACGCGCGCGCCTTCGCTGCGCCCGATCCAGTTGCGCTGCATCGTGAGCACCTTGTCGGGCCACGCCTCGAGACCGTCGGCCGCTTCGAGCAGCTCGTCGGCGTAGGCGGTGATGCGCAGGAACCACTGCTCGAGATCGCGCAGCGTGACGGGCGTGCCGCAGCGCCAGCAGCCGCCGTCGACGACCTGCTCGTTGGCCAGCACCGTCTGGCAGCTCTCGCACCAGTTCACCGTTGACCGGCGCTTGTAGGCGAGGCCCTTCTCGAACATGCGCGTGAAGAGCCACTGGTTCCAGCGGTAGTACTCGGGCTGGCACGTGGCGAACTCGCGCTCCCAGGCGTAGCTGATGCCGAGCCGCTGCAGCTGCCCCTTCATGTGCGCGATGTTCTCGAGCGTCCACGTTTCGGGATGCGTGCCGTTCTTGATGGCGGCGTTCTCGGCGGGCAGGCCGAAGGCGTCCCAGCCGAAGGGATGCAGCACGTTGAAGCCGCGCATCCGCTTGAGCCGGGCCATCACGTCGCCGATCATGTAGTTGCGGACGTGGCCCACGTGGGCGTGCCCCGAGGGGTACGCGAACATTTCGAGGCAGTAGAACTTGGGGCGTGACGGATCTTCAGTGACCTCGAACGCGCGCGTGCGCGCCCAGGTGTCCTGCCATTTCGTTTCGATGGTCTGCGGGTTGTAGTCGGCCAAACGTGAATTATATCGCGCCGAACGCCGCCAATCCGGCCTGCAGTCCCGCTTCGAGCCCGGCCAGATCGTAACCGCCCTCGGTGACCAGCATGACCCGGCTGCCGCATGTGGCATCGGCGGCAGCGCGGAGGCGCGCAAAGATGCGGCGGAACCCGTCCGCCGTGACCCGCATGCCCGCGAGCGGGTCATGAATCCAGGTGTCGAAGCCGGCGGAGATCAGCAGCACTTCAGGCGCAAACGTCTGGAGCGCCGGCTGAACAATCTCCGCGTAGGCCTTGTCGTACTCGTCGTCCCCGGCGCCCGCAGCGAGCGGAATGTTGAGCGTGAAGCCGGCGCCTTCCCCGCTGCCGGTCTCCCCGGCGGCGCCAGTGCCCGGATAAAACGGAAACTGATGGCTCGAGATGAACAGCACCCGCGGATCTGCGTAGAACGCCCACTGCGTGCCGTTGCCGTGGTGGACGTCGATGTCGACGATGGCGACTGTGCGCGTGCCGGTGGCGAGCAGATCGGCGGCTGCGACGGCGATGTTGTTGTAGAGGCAGAAGCCCATTGCTTTGTCGGGCTCGGCGTGATGGCCGGGCGGACGGACGAACGCAAAGGCCGGCGTGCCGTCGCGCGCGAGGCGGGCGGCCTCGATGGCGGCGCCGGCGGCGAGTGCCGCAATCTCGACCGACTCGGGGCTTGTGTAGGTGTCGGGGTCGAGCTGCGCGGGCCGTCCCCGCACCGATTCGACGAGATCGAGGTATTCGGGCGTGTGCACGCGGGCGAGCTCTCCGCGCGTCGCGGGCCGGGCGTCGCGGACGTCGCCGCCCTTCATGCGCCAGCGGTTGGCGACGCCCTCCATGGCCTTGGCGCGCTCGGGCCGCTCGGGATGTCCCGGCGGCGTGACGTGCTCGCTGAAGCGAGGTGAGGTGAAGATGGTGACGGCCACGGGACAATTATGTCCCGCGGCCGAGAGCATCGCGGCGGCGCGCGCGAGGCTGCGGAGCCCGCTGGGCCGTCAGCGCCTGCTGGCGGCCGCGATGACTTCCTTCTGCTGCACATCCGTCAGCGGGCCTTCCCACTTCCCGACCGGAGCTCCATTTTCATCGAGGACGAGTACCGTCGGCGCTTTGGTCACACCGGGGAGCCGGCCGGCCGGATATGGCCCTGACGTCAGCCGATGTGGCTCGAACGCCTGTTTGTCTGTGATGTCCTTCACCGGCCAGACGCCATCCATGGCCACAACGATGAGCCGCCGCGTGCTTCCGTCCATGCCTGGCACCTTGAGCAGTGTCTTGTAGAACGGGATCGCCTCAGCGCAGGCCTTGCAGTCATCCGCGGCGAACGCCACGACAACGGTGGCGCGCGTGCCGAGACCAAGCTGCTTGGTGTCATACGGCCCGGCGAGAGGGTTTCCACCCTGCTGCGGCTCGAGCGTCGCCCTCGCGGGCAGGAACATGGCAACGAGCGTGGTAACTGCCACCGCCATCACACACGACATTCCTGGCATCACGTTCCTCCTTATGAGCGCGCGAGTCGAGCGAGCGCTTTCACGAACTCGGCTTCGTCACCTGGCGCGACCGGCTGTGGAGCGACTCTCGGACGCGAGGCATTCATGCCACGAGCAGATACGCACCTCCGAAAGCCGCGAACAGCACGCACGCAGCCGCGGCTGCTGCCCGAGTCGTGTACCCGGCTGCCACCTTGAGGATGCATGCCAGCAGCGCAACGAGCCACGCCAGCGACGCATAGTAGAGAGTGCGGCCGGTAGATATCAAGGGGTCGCTGGCGAGCGCCTGGCGGTAAACGTCGATGGCATGCTCAATCTGCGACATCGATGCCTGAAGCTGCAGATCGAGCGGAGGAGGCACCCACACTACCGCGACAAGGCACATGAAGAGGCACGCCGGTACGCAAGCAGCGAATGCGATGCCCGTAAACTCGGCGATGCGGCGCGCGTGGCGCGAATCCCTGCCGAGAATGTCGAAGCAGATCATTGCGAACGTCACAATGCCGTAAAGCATCGGGTATCCGAAGACGGTCGACAACGTCGACAATCTGGCTGCGGTCAGGCTCCCGACGGACGCGTTCGTGACCACCGCCAGACGGTCGAGCATCGCCTCATTCTTGGCGGCAAAGATGGTCGTGGCCGTCAACTCGAGCAGTGCACACGCCAGGGGCGCTGCTATCGCCGCCGTCCACGCCGGCCTGCTCTGCATACGGCGGTGGAAAAACCGAACGGGACTCCAGACGAACATCAGCATGGCGCAACTCGCGACCAGGCCCCGTGCTCATTCCACCAGCCGTGAGGTATCCGACCTTCGGACCCACACGGCTGTTGCGCCTACGGTGAAGAGATAGCAGGTGAGGAGTCCGACAGCGACGGCAACCTGTCCTCCACTGCCTTGAATGAGCGCAACCGCGCCGGCCGGCCAGCGGCCGCCCCGCTGGGCGGCGGCCACGCCCAACAGCAGGACGAGGACCAGAGCAAAGGGCAGGGTCTGGCCTACCTTCTGGGTGAAACGCCAACGGGCGGCAAGTGTGATGCCTCCGAATGTGACCAACGCCATCGCCCGCAGCAGCCATTCCATCGGGCGCTCCATGAAGTAGGAAGCCGCGAGGATCCCCGACATCACGGCCCAGAGTACGACGGCATAGAGCGCGGCGCCGGCAAATTTCGCGGCGACGAGGTCTCGATCGGCAATTGGCAGCGAGCGAAGCCACCCGAAGGTGCCCTTGGTTTTCTCCCGCGAGACGAGCCATTCTCCCCAGAGGCCGGTCAACAGGAAGTTCACGTTGAACAGCAAGCTGGCCTGGCGTCGCATGTCGCTCGGGTGAAGGACAAGCATGACCCAGACAAGGGCAACGGCCGCGGCCTGGATGAGCGCCACGCCGCGGCCATGCAGCCTGAGATCCTTGAGCAGCAGCACTCGCACGCGATGGTTCACCACGGCGTACTCCCGGTGGCGTGCGCCTGGACGGTACCGCGATAAGCCGCAGCGATCAAGCCATCGGCCCTGTCCTCGACGCAGCCGGAAAGCGACCGAAGCGTGGCGATGAGCCTGGACTGTCGCGGCAGCAGAATCCATCGCTCCCCCTTCGATACCCAGGTCAGCCGAATGTCGTCGGAGGACGGGACGACGGCCTGCTCGGGCAACCGATACAGAGACATGACCGCCAGTTCCGTCCGAGACGCGGCGAAGGCGACCTGGCCATCGCGCAGGATCAGGAACTGGTCGGCCAGCTCATTGACGTCCTCGAAGAGGTGAGACGACAAGATCACGCAGAGGTCCGGTCTCTCCAGGCGCAGCTCTTTGATGGCGTCGTGCAGTTCCTCTCGGGACGTCGGATCAACGCCGGCCGTAGGCTCGTCGAGCAGCAGCAGGCGAGCACCCTGCGCCAGCGCCAGGACGAGCCCGAGCTTGACTCTGGTCCCTTTCGACAGCGCCCGCACACTCTTGCGACCGTCAAGACCGAAACGATTCGCCAGGCGTGTGGCCAATGCCAGGTCCCAACGATCGTGAAGCGCGCCGGCGAACCGAAGCGTGTCGGCGACGGTAAATTCGTCATAGAACGCGGGCGTTTCACGCACATACGCGAGGGTTTGCTTCCATCGCAGATCCGCCCACGGGACAACCCTCGATCCATAGGTCATCGAGCCCGACGCCGGGCGCGACTGCAGCGCCATAAGGTTCAACATCGTCGTCTTGCCCGCACCGTTGGGGCCGAGCAGGCCGTGGACCACGCCAGGCGCGAACGCCAGCGTTACGGGGCCAAACCGGAAACCCGGAAAGTCGCGCTCGACCGCGATCAATTTCAGAACCTCGCTCATAAGGGATGCGACACGCGGGCTTTCAGACAGGATTCAATACCGGCGCCGATGGCGAGCAACAGCAGCGACAGCGCGAAGGCTGCCGTCGACGACCTCAGAGAGAGCGGTTCCCGTGCGATAAGCGCCCGCATCACTCGGACCGCAAGATGCATCGATCCGGCCGACGCCAGAGTGAACGCGGCGAATTCGACAGGCGCGTATGCCAGAACGTAGAGCAGGTTCCCCGGCTGAGTGCCATAAAGCGCGGCAAGACCAAAGCCGAGGAGGTAGCCATTCCACAGGAACACGGCCACGGTGAGGACTCCCAGCGTGCACGCTCCCAGCACCAGAAGGGCTGCGACACGGACGTTGGCCACGAAGATCACGCGCGCATCGTCCATGACATCCGAGCCTCCGGCAGCCCCGCTGCTGCTTCTGGCCACTTCAACGGCCGCGCCTCGCGACGAGGCGACTGACCAACCGGCGCCTGCAGACAAAGCGAGCATGACCACATTGACGGCGCACAATTGCCGCAATGTCGTCGGAAAGGAGGGAACGCTCCATGACGGCAGCTTCATGTCGCGCTCCCTCCCATGTGCGCTAGAACGCGCCCGCGACGCCGCAGGCGACGCTGCCGATGCCCGGAATGAAGCTGCACATCACCGCTCCACCGACACCGACGATGAGCGCTTCCTCGGCGTCCATTTCGAGGAAATACGTCCACTGCGCGGCGGGCATCCCGTGCAGAGCCTTGATCTCCGTGGTGGCGGCCGGGAATGACAGAATCGCGGCCAGCGTCACGGCTGCCAGGACTTTCCTTCTATTCATCGCACTCTCCCATCAGGGTGAAGCGTCATCGCTTCGCAGAGAGCCTACGGCGCCACCGTGGTTGAGCACAGACAAAATCGCCCGTAATTTCGTACGTAAAATCGCGCGGAAAAATGTGGGGTAGTCTCTACCCGCCGCAGGCCTGAAGGCCTGCGCTACCCCACCAGCTGCCGGAGTATCGCGAGCGCCGCGTTCGTCTGGGGAACGAACCGCTGCATCGCGAGAAACTGCTCCGGCGTGGGCCGGGCGCCCTGGGGAGTGGCGCCAAGCCCGGCACGAACAAGAAGACGGCGAAGGGTGCGGCGATCGGCGACGTCGAGCGACGCCTCCGGATCCCAGCGCTCCGACACACGGCGCACGAGGCGCAGCACGCGCGCAAGATCCCGCGCGTCGCGCGGATTGATGTCGAGCCGCGCGCACACTTCAATCAGCGCCGACCGGCTCGTGCCCGCCGCACGTGCCCAGTCGGCCAGCGTCCGCGGGTCGTCGGCCGCGCGCGACGCGTCGAGCACATAGCGCGCCCAGCGATGCCCCGCCGACAACCCCGCACCCGGATCCACCGGCGCGCGCGCGGCCGCATCCATCGCCCGCAATTCGCGCAGCACCGGCGCCAGGAAATCGTCGCCAATCAGCGGCTTCTCGAGCACGGTACGCGCGCCCAGCCGCATGGCCTCCACCGTCACCGACACCGACGCGTGCCCGGTGGCCAGAATGAACGGCGTCAGATCGCCACGCGCGCGCAGCCGCCGCATGACGTCGAGGCCATTGTCGCCGCCCAGCCGCAGGTCGATGACGACCAGATCATACGCGCTCTCGCCCAGCGCGCGCAGGCACGCATCAGCGCCAGGCGCCACCTGCACCCGCACCCCCGCATCCGCCAGCAGCAGCGCCCACGTCTCGAGCGACGCCACATCATCGTCGACCAGCAGCACACGGGGATTGAAATGAGGAACGAAGTACTCGTCGGGCTCGCACACCACCAGCGATCCCGAACGCGCGCCTGACGGCCCGAAGCCGAACGACACAGCATGGCGCATATGTCTCTGGAACCTAAAGTTCTTCCAGAGAATAAAGCAGCACCTTTAGCGGGTCAATGTGGGTGTTGCAGAATCTGCAATGCGCGCATTTCCAGGCCGGAAAGCGCCGCCTGCAACGCCTCTCGATGTGCTTCGAGCGCCTGTGCGTCCAGCTCCGGCGGCACGTGCAGCGGCGCGCCGATCGCGATCGCCAACGTCGCGCGCGGCTTCGGCACCTGCGTGGCGTCCCAGCTGCGGGCCGTCCAGTGCGACGAGGCCTCGATGTGGAACGGCAGAATCGGATGGCCTGTCGCGCCGGCGAGCCACACCGCGCCCGGCTGCGCCACCTTCGCGGGCCCGCGCGGTCCGTCCACCGTGAACGCCACGGTGCGGCCCTCGTCGATCGCGCGCTTCATCGCGATCAATGCGCGCGATCCGCCGCGCGACGTCGATCCGCGCGCCTGCGCGTATCCGAACCGCCGCATCAGCCGCGCGATCCATTCGCCGTCGAAGTTCTGCGAGGTCATCGCGACGACGCCGCGATCGCGGAAGTAGAGGGTGGCGGGAAGAATGCGGCCGTGCCACAAGGCGAGGATGGGCGCGGTGCCCGCAGCGTCGAGCGCCTTCAGATGTTCGGCGCCGTCTTCAACCCAGCGATACGTGCGCCCCAGCGCGCCGACGACCGGAGCGGCGAACGCCGCTATTGCCGCGGCCTTGAGCCGGTCGCCGCGACTCAACACCTACATTCCTTCGTAGGAGGGTCCTTCGCCGCCTTCGGGCGGCACCCAGTCGATCACCTGGTAGGGATCCATGATGTCGCACGTCTTGCAGTGCACGCAGTTCGACGCGTTGATCTGCAGCTTCTTCCCCTTCTGCCCATCGTCCACCATCTCGTAGACGTTGGCCGGGCAGAATTTCGTGCAGGGGTTGCCGTACTCCTCGCGGCAGCGCGTGCGGCAGATGTCCGTGTCGTGCACGATGAGGTGCGACGGCTGATCTTCGGCGTGGCGCGTGCCCGAGTAGTGCACGTTGGTGAGCTTGTCGAACGTGAGCGCGCGGTCGATCTTCACCGGACGCACCGGCGTGTCGGGATCGGGCGTCGCGGCGCCGTAGTAGCCGGCCAGCGTCTGCATCCGCTCGTAGCCGGGATGCGAGGGCATCGGATCGTTCACCCACCAGCCGTTGGTGACGAGCGACAGGCCCGAGTACATCAGGCCGGGCAGCAGGCCGTGTTCGAACGACTGGTGCACGTTGCGCACCGGATAGAGCTCGGTGCGCACCTCGCTCGCATCAATCTTCTGCTGATACGCGGCCAGCTTCCCTGCCGACACGTCGCCGGCGCGCACGGCATCGAACGCCGTCTCGGCCGCGAGCATGCCCGTGCGCATCGCCAGGTGAATGCCCTTCAGGCGCATCGAGTTGACGAAGGCGCCCGCGTCGCCCGCGATCAGCGCGCCGTCCATGTGCACGCGCGGCACCGTGTGCCAGCCGCCTTCGGGCAGCGCCTTCGCGCCGTAGCGCACGAGCGTGCCGCCCTGCAGGATGTCCGCGAACAGCGCATGCTGCTTCGCGCGCTGGAAGGCCAGATGCGGATCGAACATCGGGTCCTTGTAGTCGAGACCCGTCACCAGCCCGGTCGACACGAGGCCGTCTTCGAGCGCATAGAGGAACATGCCGCCGAATTCCTCCTGGCGCAGCGGGTAGCCCATCGTGTGAATGACGGTGCCGGCCTTGAGACGGCCGCTCGGCACCTCCCACAGCTCCTTGATGCCGATGGCGTACATCTGCGGCTGCCGGCCCTCGTCGAGCGCCAGCGCGCGGATCAGCGACTTCGTGAGATTGCCGCGCACGCCGTCGCAGAAGATGGTGACCTTCGCGCGGATGTCGACGCCCGGCTCGAAGGTCGCCTTCTTCTCGCCGTGCCGGCCCACGCCGCGATCGCCCGTGCGCACGCCCACCACGGTGGCGCCGTCGTAGAGCACTTCCGACGCCGCGAAGCCCGCGAAGACATCGACGCCCGCGGCCTCCACCTCCGCGCCCAGCCACTTCACGAACTTGCTGAGCGAGATGATGTAGTTGCCGTGATTGTTCATCGGCGGCGGCGTGATCGGGAACTTGAGTTTCGAGGACTCGGTGAGGAAGTACACTTCGTCGCGCAGCACGGGCGAGGCCAGCGGCGCGCCCTTGGCCTCGAAGTCGGGAATGAGCTGCCTGAGCGCGGACGGATCGAGCACGGCGCCCGACAGCATGTGCGCGCCGGCCTCGCGCGCCTTGTCGAGCACGGCAATCGCGAGCGGCTCGCCGCCCGTCTGCTGCTGCAGCTGCGAGAGCCGCAGCGCCGCCGACATCCCCGCCGGCCCGCCGCCGACGATCAGAATGTCGACGTCGAGGGTTTCACGCATCTACTTCTGGAGCTCCGCGACCAGCGCCGGCACGACCTCGAACAGATCGCCGGCAATGCCGTAGTCGGCCACCTCGAAGATCGGCGCTTCCGGATCCTTGTTGATGGCGACGATGGTGCGCGATCCCTTCATGCCGACCAGATGCTGAATCGCGCCGGAGATGCCGAGCGCGACGTAGAGCTTCGGCGCGACAGTCTGGCCCGAGCTGCCGATCTGCCGGTCCATCGGCAGCCAGCCGTTGTCGCAGATGGGGCGCGACGCGGCGATTTCGGCGCCGAGCGCTGTCGCGAGCCCTTCGGCCACGGCGAGATGCTCCTGCCCCTTGATGCCGCGCCCGACGGCGACGATCCGCTCGGCCTGCGACAGATCCACGGCCTGCTTCGCTTCCTTGAACGGCGCTTCCGGCTTCTGCCGGATCGCCGGCGCGTCGATCGCGGCGGCCACGCGGCGCACCGGCGCGCCGCTGCCCTTCTTCACGGCGTCGCCGCGATAGGCGCCAATCTGGAACGAGATCAGGTGCGGCGCCGGGCCCGTGGCGCGCACGTCGGCCGTGAGCTTGCCCTGGAACACCGGCCGCACGTACAGCCGATCCGCGCCGCTGCCCTTGACGCCCGTGACGTCGACGATGAGCGCGCGATCGAGGCGGGCGGCAAGTTTCGGCGCGAAATCGCGCGTCTGATAGGTGTGCGCGAAGAACACGAGCGACGGCTGCTCGGCCGCGACCAGTGCCTCGAGCGCGGCGACGAAGCCGTCGGGCGTGTACATGCCGAGCGCGTCGTGCTCGAGCGCGATCACTTCGGCGACATCGGCCGCCGCGAGCTCCTGCGCCGCGCCGGCGACGCCCGCGCCCACGACGACACCCGTGACGGGCTCGCCCACGGCCTGCGCGGCCGCAATGGCTTCCCAGCTCGCCCGATTGAGCGCGCCCTCGCGCTGTTCCGCAACGACCAGAATCATGACAGGCTCCAGGCCCCAGGCCCCAGGCCACAGGCATGAGCCACTCGGGCCGAGGCCCTCGCGGCTAATCTAGATAACACGGGCGTCCTCGCGCAGCTTCTTGACGAGCTCCGCGGCGGCTTCGGCCGGGCTGCCCGGAATCATCTGCGTCTTCTTGCCCTTCTCGGGAAAGTACACGCTGACGACTTCCTGCTTGCCTTCGCCGGCGCCGGGCGACGCGATCTTCCTGATTTCCTTCTTCTTGGCCGCCATGATGCCCTTGAGCGTGGCGTACCGCAGCTGATTGATGCCGCTCTGAATCGTCAGCACCGCGGGCAGCGGCATGGACACCCACTGGAACCAGCCGGCCTCGAGCTCGCGCTTCACGCGCAGCGCGGGTCCGGTCGCCTCCACCTCCATGATGATGGTCGCGTGCGGCAGGCCCAGCTTCTCGGCCAGAATCACGCCGACCGACGCGAAGCCCTGATCGTCGGACTGCAGGCCCGTGAGCACCAGGTCCACCTGCTCATCCTTCAACGCCGCCGCCAGCGCGCCGGCCACGCCGAACGCGTCAGCCACCGCGAGGTGGTCGTCTTCGATGTGCAGCGCGCGGTCGGCGCCGCGCGCGAGCGCGTCGCGAATCGCCTGCTGCACGCGCGCCGGCCCGGCCGACACCACGATCACTTCGCCGCCGTGCTTCTCCTTGAGGCGCAGCGCCTCCTCGAGCGCATAGGCGTCGGGCTCGTTGGGCTCCCAGCTCGCGTCCTGATCGCGAATCCAGGTCTTGTTGTCATTGACGCGCAACTGCCACTCGCGCGTGACGACCTGCTTGATGCACACGGCGATTTTCATGCGTCGTACTTCTTCAGCAACAGGGTGCCGTTGGTGCCGCCGAAGCCGAAGGAGTTCGACAGCGCGTAGTCGATCTTCATCGCGCGGCTCGCATTGGGCACGTAATCCAGGTCGCAGAGCTCGTCCGGATGCTCGAGGTTGATGGTCGGCGGCGCGATCTGATGTTTTACCGCCAGCGCGACGATGCCCGCCTCGAGGCCGCCGGCGGCGCCGAGCAGGTGCCCGGTCATCGACTTGGTCGACGACATCGCCACCTGTGTCGCGTGGTCGCCCATCACCGTCTTGACCGCCAGCGTCTCGGTGGGGTCGTTGATCGGCGTCGAGGTGCCGTGCGCGTTGATGTAATCGATCTGCCCCGCGTCGATGCCCGCCTTGCGGATGGCCATGCGCATCGATCGCACGGCGCCATGCGCCTCTTCGGGCTGGCCGGTCAGGTGGTACGCGTCGGAAGTCAGGCCGTAGCCCACCAGCTCCGCGTAGATCGTGGCGCCGCGCGTTTTCGCCATCTCGAGCTCCTCGAGAATGACGATGCCGGATCCTTCGCCCATGACGAAGCCGTCGCGGTCCTTGTCGAACGGCCGGCTGGCGCGCTCGGGTTCGTCGTTGCGCGTCGACAGCGCGCGCATGGCCGCGAAGCCGCCCACGCCCATCTCGGTGATGGCCGCCTCGGATCCGCCGGCGATCATCACGTCGGCGTCGCCGCGCTTGATGATTTCGTAGGCCTCGCCCACCGCGTGCGCCGACGCCGTGCAGGCCGTGCACGTGGCCAGGTTCGGGCCGCGCGCGCCGAAGCGGATCGACACCTGCCCGGCCGCGAGATTGATGATGGACGCGGGGATGAAGAACGGAGAAATGCGGCGCGGGCCGCCCTTGATCAGCTCGTGGTGCTCGCGCTCGATGGTCGTGAAGCCGCCGATGCCCGACGCGATGAACACGCCGACGTGATCGGCGATGTCGGGCGTGACGGTCAGCCCGGCATCATCCATGGCAAACTGCGAGGCCGCCACCGCGAACTGGATGAAGATGTCCATCTTCTTGACATCTTTCTTCTCCATGAACTGCAGCGGATCGAAGCCCTTCACCTCGCCGGCGATGCGCGCCGCGAACTGCGACGCATCGAAGCGCGTGATGGGGCCGATACCGCTGCGGCCCGCCAGCAGCGCCTCCCAATTGGCCCGCGTGCCGACGCCGAGCGGGCTCACGAGCCCGACGCCGGTCAGAACAACTCGCCTGGACATCAATGCGATTCCGCGAGCCGGGCTACTTCTTGTTCTTCGCGTGCGCCTCGATGTACTCGACGGCTTCCTTCACGCGGGTGATCTTCTCGGCGTCCTCGTCCGGAATTTCGATGCCGAACTCCTCTTCGAACGCCATCACCAGCTCGACGGTGTCCAGAGAATCCGCGCCGAGATCGTCGACAAACGACGCATCCGGCGTGACTTCTTCTTCGTCCACGCCGAGCTGCTCGACGATGATGCTCTTGACCTTGTCCGCTACCGCCATGTCATCTCCCCCTACATGTACATGCCGCCGTTGACGGCGAGCACGTGTCCCGTAATATACGCTGCCTCGTCCGAGGCAAGAAAGCACACTGCCGCGGCGATGTCGTCCGGCGTCCCCAGCCGGCCCAGGGGAATCTTCTCCGCCCAGGCCTGATGCGCGCCGCCGGCAATCGCGCGCGTCATGTCCGTCTCGATCAGGCCCGGCGCCACCGCGTTCACCGTGACGTTGCGCGACGCCACTTCCTGCGCCAGCGCCTTGGTGAACCCGATCAGCCCCGCTTTCGAGGCCGCATAGTTCGCCTGGCCCGCGTTGCCCGACTGCCCCACCACCGAGGTGATGTTCACGATGCGCCCGCGCCGCTGCTTGATCATGGGCCGCAGCACGGCCTGCGACGTCGTGAACGCCGCCGTGAGGTTGGTGGCCAGCACGGCGTCCCAGTCCTCACGCTTCATACGAAGCATAAGCTGATCGCGCGTAATGCCGGCATTGTTGACGAGAATGTCCACACCGCCGGCCTGCTGAGCCGCCGCAACCATGCCGTCCACCGCGGCCGCGTCCGTCACGTCGACGCTCACGGCCGTGACCGTGCCGCCGGCCGCCGCAATGGCGTCGGCCGTCTCGCGCGCGTTGTCGCCGCGGGCCGCCGCAATCACGTGCGCGCCGCGCGAGGCCAGCATCATCGCCACCGCGCGCCCGATGCCGCGCGACGCGCCGGTCACGATCGCCACGCGATCGGTCAGCATCAACCCGCTGTCAGGACGCCTGTCGGGCACTCGCCTCCACCTTCAGCTTCTCGATGAATCCCGCGGAGGCCAACCGGGCCGCCATCAGAATCGCGCTGCGCACGGCCTTGGCCGACGAGCGTCCATGTCCCACCACGGTCAGGCCCGCCACGCCCAGCAGCGGCGCGCCGCCATATTCGGCGTAGTCGACCCGGCGCCGGAAATTGCGAAACGCGCGCCGCGACAGCAGCCATCCAAGCCGCGTGCCGAGCGTCTGCGACAATTCCTCGCGCAGCATCCCTTCAACCGTCTCGACGAGCCCTTCGCTCACTTTCAGCGCGATGTTGCCCGTAAACCCGTCGCAGACGACCACGTCGGCCGATCCCGAATAGAGCTCGCCCGCCTCGATGTTGCCGGCAAACGCCACCGGGGCCGCCAGCAGCAGCTGGTGCGCCTCGCGCGTCAGCTCGTTGCCCTTCCCCGCTTCCTCGCCAATCGACAGCAGGCCCACCCGCGGGTTCGCCACGTCGAGGGCCGCGCGCGCGAACGCCGCGCCCATCAGCGCGAACTGCACCAGGTGCTGGGGCCGGCATTCGACGCTGGCGCCCGAGTCGAGCAGGATCACGCCGCGTGACGGCGAGCCGTCGCGCCGCGCGCCCTGCGCCGGCAGCGTGGCCGCCAGCGCCGGCCGATCGATCCCCGGCAACATGCCGAACGCGCCATGCGCCGCCATCACCGTCGCGCCGGTATGCCCGGCGCTGAAGAGCGCCGCCGCCTCGCCGGCCGCGACCAGCTCCGCCGCCACCTTCACCGAGGCCCGCGGCTTGCGTCTGAGCGCCTGCATCGGCGACTCGTCCATCGCCACGCGGTCGGGCGTGTGCACCACCGTCAGGTCGAGCGCCGCGCGATCGAGGTGCCGCTCGAGCTCGCGCTCGATCGCCGCCTCGTCGCCCACGAGCGTCACGCCCGCGTCGAGCCGCCGCGCCGCCAGCACCGCGCCGTCAACGACCGTGCGCGGCGCCAGATCGCCGCCCATCGCGTCAACGGCGATTCGGGTGACCACCTAGTCTTCGCTGGTCGCTCGCACCTGCCGCCCGCGGTAGAAACCGCAGTGCGGGCAGACCTGATGCGGGAGCTTGCGCTCGTGACACTGCGGGCACTCGCTCATCGACTGCGCCGTCAGGGCATCGTGCGTGCGGCGCTTGGCCGTGCGCGTCTTGGAATGGCGTCTCTTGGGATTCGGCATGATTGTCTTCTACGTCTTTTTCAGGGCCTTGAGCGGCGCCAGCCGGGGGTCTTCCCACTCGGCCTGGCAGCCGCACGTCGTCTCGTTCAAATTCGCGCCGCAGCTCGGGCACAGGCCCTTGCAGTCGTCACGGTGCAGCGGTTTCATGGGCAGCGCGAGATACAGCTGCTCGCGCACCAGGTGAGACAGATCGATCTGATCGTCGCGGTAGAACGCGGTCGTCAAATCGTCGCCGCCCACCTCGGCGCCTTCCGAGTCGTCCTCGCCGCCGTCCTCGCCGCCGCCGGCGCTCATGTTCATGTGCTGCGGCAGATACCGCAGATCGAACGGCGCGTCGACGCTGAACGTGAACGGCTCGAGACACCGGCTGCACGCCAGCTCGAGCGACGCACGAATCCGCCCCTCGAGCTTGTACATGTCATCGTCCTTGCGGACGGTCATGACGAGCGCGACCGGCTCCACGATGCGGAACGGATCGCCTTCGGCGGCCAGCTCCCCGGGCTCGAGCTGCCGGGCGAACGGGGTCTCCGCTTCGCGGAATCGGGTCAGATCGAGCTGCATATCAGTCACACTGCTGGCCCCTGCAGAGCCCGGGCCAAGAGGACATTATAACGGGTTCCGGGGTTCCGGGGTTCTCAGGTTCGACGGGTTCGGCAGGTTCCGATCACGCCCAGGGCTTCGGGATGAACAGCTCCTCGTAGAGGCTCACGGCATAGCGGTCGGTCATGCCGGCCACGAAGTCCTGGGCGGCCGTGTCCAGGCCTTCCGCCTCGACCGTCCGGAGGTCCAGGAATTGCTCCGGCCGCTGCCTGACCCGTTCCCAGATGCCGCCGAGAATGCCGGCGGCTTTGGCGAATTCGGCGGTGGCGGCGTCGTTTTCATACACGGCCCCGAACAGGAACTCGCGCATGGCGAGCGTCGCCTCGAGAATTTCGTCGCTCATGCGGATTTCGGTGAGCCCGCCCTCGAGCGTCCGCATCACCACGTCGGTGACCATGCGGCCGATGCGCTCAGCCGACGAGGCGCCCAGCACCTGCACGGCCGCCGCCGGCAGATCCGACGTCTGCAGCACCCCCGCCCGCACGGCATCGTCAATGTCGTGATTGACGTAGGCAATGATGTCGGCCACGCGCGCGACCTGCCCTTCGACCGTGCTGGCGCGATGCTCCGGCGGCGCGCCCACCGGCAGGCCGTGCTTGCCCTTCGAATGGCGCGCAATGCCGTCGCGCACCTCGAACGTGAGGTTCAGGCCCTGGCGATCGTTTTCGAGCACGTCGACGATGCGCAGGCTCTGCGCGTGATGGGAAAAGCCGCCCGGCACGAGCTCGTCGAGCACGCGCTCGCCCGCATGGCCGAACGGGGTGTGCCCCACATCGTGGCCGAGCGCGATGGCTTCGGTCAGCTCCTCGTGCAGCCGCAGCACCTTCGCGATGCTGCGCGCGATCTGCGACACCTCGAGCGTGTGCGTGAGCCGCGTGCGGTAATGATCGCCGGCCGGCGCGAAGAAGACCTGCGTCTTGTGCTTGAGCCGCCGAAAGGCTTTCGTGTGGATGATGCGATCCCGATCGCGCTGAAACGCGGGGCGAATCGGATCCTGCGGCTCCGGGCGAAGGCGGCCGCGCGTGGACGCGCTCTGCGCGGCCTGCGGCGCCAGGGCCTCGCGCTCGCGCGCTTCGAGTTGTTCGCGGATGGAATGGCTCACTGGATGATCTGCCTGAGGAAGCTGGTGCCGTGATCGAGCGGGCCCACGCCGAAGACGTCGGCAATGGTCTGGCCGAGATCCGCGAAGGTGGCGCGCGTGCCGAGATCTTCGCCGCGCTTCACATGCTCGCCCCACGCGAACACCGGCACATACTCCCGCGAGTGATCGGTGCCCGGCGTCGTCGGGTCGTTGCCGTGATCGGCGGTGACCAGGAGAAGGTCGTCGCCGTGCAGCAGCGGCAGCAGCCGCGTGAGGCGCGCGTCGAAGCGCTCGAGATTCGCGGCGTAGCCCTCCACGTCGTTGCGGTGGCCGTAGAGCGTGTCGAAGTCGACGAGGTTCACGAAGATCAGGCCGCGATCGAGCGTGCCGGCCTCGTGCTCGACGGCATCCATGCCTTCCTGATCGGATGACGTGTGCACGGCGCCCCAGACGCCGCGGCCCGCGAACAGATCCTGAATCTTGCCGATCGCCATTACCGGTACGCCGGCGTCGTGCAGCCGGTCGAGCAGCGTCGGCGCATGCGGCGTCAGCGCGTAGTCCCTGCGGTTCGACGTGCGCACCCACGCGCCGGGCCCGCCCTTGAATGGGCGCGCGATGACGCGGCCGATGCCCATACCCTTACCGGCCAGCTCGTACGCGACCTCGCACCACTCATACAGCTGCGCAATCGGCACGACGTCTTCGTGCGCGGCGATCTGAAACACGCTGTCGGCCGATGTGTAGACAATCGGACGGCCGCTCGCGACGTGCTCGGCGCCCAGCTCCTCGATGATCTCGGTGCCCGACGCGGCCTTGTTGGCGAGCACCTTTCTGCCGACGCGCGCCTCGAAGGCGTCGAGCAGCTCGCGCGGGAACCCGTTGGGAAACGTGGGAAACGGCTTGTCGAGCACCAGCCCCGCCATCTCCCAGTGCCCCGTCACGGAATCCTTGCCGGGCGACCGTTCCGCCATGCGCCCGTACGACGCGGCGATGGCGGGCGGCTCGCGATCGTCGAGCGTGACGAGACGTCCCAGCCCGAACGACCGCAGCGTCGGCACGTTGAGCGGCCGCACCCGCGCGATGTTGCCGACGGTGTTGCTGCCCTCGTCGCCATACGTGCGCGCATCCGGAAGCTCGCCGATGCCGACGCTGTCCATGACGATGAGAATGACGCGTGAGAAGGGTGACGGTGCCATCAGGGGCGGCTGGTTCGCACGGCGATATCTGCGAGAACGGTCTGCAGCGTGTCGTCGCGCTCGCCGGGTGCCGGAATCCACTTCAGGTTAGGCTCTTTACGGAACCAGATCAACTGCCGCCGCGCATAGCGCAGGTTCTCCTGCACGATGAGCGCCTTCGTTTCCGTCTCGCCGCGCACGCCCGCGAGCATCTCCATCACCTGCCGGTACACGAGGCCGCTGAAGGCGTGCGCCGTGCGCGGCACGCCCGCGGCCAGCAGCCGTTCGATCTCCTGCACGATGCCGCGAGCGAATTGCTGCTCCACACGCCGCGCCACGCGCTCGGCGATGAGCGCGCGGGTCGGCTCCAGCCCGAAGGCGATCGGCTCGAACTCGGGCAGCGGCCTTTCGGTGGCGTCGAAGTGCGCGGTCAGCGGGCGGCCGGTGAGCAGATAAACCTCGAGGGCACGCACCATGCGCTTGGCGTCGCGCGGCTGGATGCGCGCCGCGGAGGCCGGATCCACGCGCGCGAGCCAGCGGTGCAACCGCTCCGGGCCGCGCGCCTCGGCAATCCGGTGAAGGCGGTCGCGCACGGCGGTGTCCCGCGCCGGTCCGGGAAACAGGCCGCGCGTCAGCGCGCGGTAGTAAAAACCGGTGCCGCCCACCACGATCGGCACGCGGCCGCGGGCCTCGATGTCGCGAATCACGCGCGCGGCGTCGCCCGCAAAGCGCGCCGCCGTATACGTGTCGGTGGGTTCGACGACGTCGATCAGATGGTGGGGGATGCCCTGCTGTTCGGCGGGCAGCACTTTGTCGGTGCCGATGTCGAGGCCCCGGTACACGGCCGTCGAGTCGCAGTTGACGATTTCGCCGCCCAGCCGCGCCGCCAGCGCGATGCCCAGCGCGCTTTTTCCCGACGCCGTCGGGCCGAGCACCGCGAGAAAGGACTTCATCGCGCGCCGCTATCCGAACAGGCGCACCAGCGTGACGACGAGCACGAGGGTCGCCAGCAGGAACAGGCCGCGCTGCTGCGCACGCGTGAACATACCCTCACCAGATCAACAGATCACAACTCGTCACGTCCGCCGCCCGGCCGCTCGTTATAGAAGAACGTGACGGTAAACAGCACCTTGTCGTCCGGATATTCCGGCGGCAGCCGCAGCGTGGGGTTCGACTGCACGAGCGCCTGGAACGCGGCGGTGTTGAAGGCGTTGATGCTCGACGGCTTGATCACCGTCAGCTCGCTGATGCGCCCGTCGCGGTGCACGTAAAACGTCACCACCACCCGCCCGTGCATCGTCATCGCCGCGTACGGGATGAGCCAGTTGCGCTTGACCTGCGCGACAAAGCGCGTGAGCCACGGCCCGAAATCCACGCCCTTGCTGTCGAAGCTGATGGTGGCGTCGTTGATGTTGGGCCCGCCGGTGGGGTTGTCGAAGCGCTCGCGCTTGATCAGCTGATCGATGTTGCGCAGCGATTCGCCGAGGCCGCCCGACGCCGGCGTGGTTTCAGCCGGCCTGCGGACGGGCGCGGTCATGCCGGGTGACGTCGACAGCGGCGGCGCGGGCGGCGTGGGCGATGGCGGCGCCGGCGTGACGGGCCCGCGCGCGGGCTTCGCGGGCGCGCCGTCGAGCATGTCGGCGCTGTTGCCGCGCGAGAACGGCATGTCGTTCGACGGCTGCGGCGCGCGCTCGGCCGAGGCCGCGCGGCGATCGAGATCCGAGGCCACGCGCGGACGCTCGGGCGGCGCGGTGGGCTTCGCGGCCGATTCCACGAGCATGAACGGCAGCGACTGCTGATCCTGCGCAGGCATCACGGGAATGACGTCCGCCTGCGCCACCAGCCACGGCGCATCCGGCGTCAGCAGCATCACGATGACGAAGATCGCATGCGCGAGCAGCGACACAAGGACAGCCTCGCGGCGGGAGATCGCGCTCCCGACGCCGCCTGACTCATCGAAGCGGCCGTCGAAATCAAAGAAGGACAAGGGGTTGTACGAGTCTAACAGGTTGCTGGTTGTTGGTTGCTGGTGGCTGGTCCGTCACGCACCAAGAACCAGCAACCAGCTACCAGCAACCGGTCACAGCTCAGCGATATACAGATAGACGATGCCGAGCGCCAGAGGGACGGTTCGCACCTGGCGGAAGCCGGCTTTGCGGAGTTCGTCGGCGAAGGCTTCCGGCGTCGGGAAGCGTTCGACCGAGGCGGGCAGATAGGAATAGGCCTTGCCGTGCTTCGAGATGGCGCGGCCGACGCGCGGCAGGACGGCGCGGAAGTACCACTTGTACGCGGCGCGGATGCCGGGGATGCGCGGGAAGCCGAACTCGAGGATCGCAAGGCGGCCGCCCGGCTTCAGCGCGCGCGCGATTTCGCGAAGCGCGGCATCGGGCCGCTCGACGTTGCGGATGCCGAAGCCGATGGTGGCGGCGTCGAAGGCGGCGCCGGGCACCGGCATGTTCATGGCATCGCCGCGCGCGATCTGGAAGCGGCCGGCAAACGCCGACGCGCGCACCTTCGCGACGCCAATCTTCAACATCTCGTGCGCGAAGTCGACGCCGAGCACTTCCCTGGCGCCCTGCCCTTTCGCCCCGAGCAGCGCGAAGCCCAGATCGCCGGTGCCGGTGCACACGTCGAGCGCGCGCTCGCGTCCCGTGAGATGCAGCTCGCGCACGGCCCGCGCGCGCCAGCGCCGATCGAGGCCGGCGCTCAGCAGATGGTTGAGCGTGTCGTACCGCCGCGCGATGGAATCGAACATCCCGGCGATGTCGGCTCCCGGCTTCGCGAGCAGCGGCTCTAGTTCGGATTGGCCGGCGGGTTGTTCGGTTGCCACTCTGGATACAACGAATGTTCGATGCCGAGCGCCGCCAGAATCTTGCCCGCCAGGAAGTCGGCGAGGTCGTCGAGCGTCTTCGGCATCTGGTAGAACGCCGGCATGGCCGGCAGCATGTGCGCGCCGGCTTCGGCGGCCAGCACCATGTTCTTCAACTGCGGCAGACTCATCGGCGTTTCGCGCGGCACGATGACCAGCGGCCGCTTTTCCTTGAGCATGACGTCGGCGGCCCGCTCGACGAGATTGCGCGACAGGCCGTGCGCGATGCCGGCCAGCGTCTTCATCGAGCACGGCACCACCACCATGCCGCTCGACCGGTGGCTGCCGCTCGCGATGGTGGCGCCCAGGTCGCGATTGCTGTGCACGACGAACGTGCCGTTCTTCACGCCGTCGCCGTACTTGTCGCGCAGGAAGTCGCCCAGGCGATCCACCGAGGCAGACGCGCCAAGTTCGTCCTTCAGCAGGCGCCGGCCGAAGTCGCTGAAAACCAGCTCCAGCGTGATCCCCTGCTCGAGCAGCGCCGCGATCGTGCGCGTCGCGTACGCCGCGCCGCTGGCGCCCGTCACGCCGATCGTGATTTGCCGTGGCCGATTCACGAGTGCCGGATCAGCGTGCGACATACACCGCCACCATGGTCGTTGCCATGTAGAGAATGCCCACGTAGCCGTTCATGTCGAAGGCGCGCTTGACCTGCGACAGGTCGTGCTCGCGCACGAGCGACTGCTCGTAGACGAGCAGCAGCGCGACGCCGGCGGCCCCCGCGAGATAGATCGGGCCGAGCGCGGCCGCGATGCCAATCGCGATCAACGCGGCCACCGTCACCACGTGGCACGCGCGCGAAATCAGCAGCGAGGCGCGCACGCCGAAGCGCACCGGAATCGAGTGCAGGCCGTTCGCGCGGTCGAAGGCCAGATCCTGACAGGCATAGAGGATGTCGAAGCCGCCCACCCAGGTGCCGATGGCGACGGCGAGCAGCCACGGTTCGGCCGCGAAGAACGGCCCGCCGGCGGCGAGCCAGCCGCCCACCGGCGCAACGGCCATGGCGAGGCCGAGGAAAAACTGCGTGTAACTGGTGACGCGTTTGGCCAGCGAATACCAGAAGACGATCGCGAGCGCGACCGGCGACAAGGCGAAGGTCACGGGCCCCAGCTGCCAGGCGCAGACGATGAACAGCGCGCTGGCCACGGCCACGAAGAGCGCGGCTTCGGTGCGGGTCATGGCGCCGCGCGGCAGCTCGCGCATCGCGGTGCGCGGGTTGAGCGCGTCGTGGCGCGCGTCGGCCAGGCGGTTGAAACCCATGGCGGCGCTGCGCGCCGTGATCATCGCGCCGATGATCCACGCCACGCGCGTCCACGTGAGCGGCGCCTCGCGCGCAGCCAGCACGGCACCGACCAGCGCGAACGGCAGCGCGAAGATGGTGTGGCTGATGCGCACGAACGAGGCGTAGGTGGCTAGCCTACCCATTGCATGACTCTCGGCGTTTCACTCACCAGATATTCTTCCACATCGGTGATGCGGGCCGGCACACGAACGGCCAGCAGCGGGCCTCGCAAGCCGGGCGCGATGCGGCCGTAGGACTCGTCGAGCCCGAGCGCCACCGCTCCCCCGCGCGTGGCGCTTTCCAGCAGGCGCGCGTGGGGCACCGTGGAAATGGCCCGCGCCAGCGCGAGTTCGGCGAACATGTCGAGCGCGTCGGCGCTGGCCAGGCTGTCGGTACCGAACGCAACGGTGCATCCCGAGGCGTAGAAGTCGTCAATCGGCGGGGGACCGTTGCCAATCCACCAGTTCGCGCCCGGGCAGCTGACGATGACGCACTTGCGCGCGGCAAGGATCGCCAGCGCATCGGGCTTGAGCTGCGTCGCATGCACGGCAAGCAGGCCGGGCGTCAGCACGCCGAGGCGATCGAGATACGTGACAGGATCGCATCCCGGCGCCTTCCAGTCGTCGCGCCACACGCCCAACGTCTTCAGCATCTCGGCGAGGGGACCGGCCCCGGTCATCAGGAATTCGATCTCCTCTGGGGATTCGCCCAGGTGGACCGACATCGGCATGTGGCGCGTGGCGGCTTCGCGCGCGATCGCCTGAAACAACTCGGGGGCCGTTGAGTAGGGCGCGTGCGGCGCGATGCCCGCGCGCGTCTGCCCCGTCACGGCGTCCTGCACCGCGTTTGCGCCGTCGCGCGCTCGCGCGTCGTAATCGTGAGGCGCGAATCCGAGCAACTCGTGAAAGAGCACCGCCGGCACGTCCTGCCGCGCGAACACCCGCGCCGACACCAGCGTGTTGCTGATGTCGCCGAACGCCAGGGTGCCGAGGCCGCGCGCCTCGGTCAGCGCTGCATCGGCGCGCGCCGCCTGTTCGTCCGCCGGCGGGGGCTCCTGTTTGCGCAGAGACATCAGGCGGCGTATCCACGCGTTCATCGAGTCCGACGGCGGATTGCGCCCCTTCATCCACGACAGCTCGAGATGCGTGTGCGCGTTGATCACGCCGGGTAGGATCGCGGTGTCGCCCAGATCCTCGTGGCTTTCGGCGGGACGTCCGCGGCCGACCGCGCGGATCATGCCGCCATCGATACGGACCCAGGCATTTTCGAGAGGCGGCCCGTCGATGGGCAGCACCCATCGCGCGCGGAAGGTGGCCATCACCAGATGGTCTCGAGGCCGGCCACGCGCGCGAGCCTCGGATCCCGTGTGATGAGGGGGCAGTCGAGATGCGCGGCCGTGGCCGCGATGAGGCGGTCGCTGCGCTCGGGAATCGCGTGTAGAGCCTCGCCGGCGAGAACGATATCCACAGTGAGATCAGTCGCGATGTAGCCCGGTTGCGCAAGCAGCTGGGAGACCCACTGCGAAAAGCCTCCGGGCGTGGTGAGCGTCCCGTGCCGGAACTCTCGCGACACTTCGACCAGCACCATGGTCGAGATGTAGACGGCCGCGGCGCCCTTCTCCACCCGACCAAAGAACTCCCGCGCGCGCCGGCCGAGTTTGCGCTGCGGCCCGATCGCGAACCAGATGAGCGCGTGCGTATCAGCGACGGCGAGCGCCACGGCGTTTGTCCGGATCGCCGGCGTCATCCAGCTCCTTCAAGGGCCTGTCCCACTCACGCCTGCTTGCCTTGAGCGAGGCCTCGAGCTCCTCCGGCGACACGAGCAGCTTCAGGCTTCCCGCCAGCCGCCACGGCTTCGCCGGCTTCTGCTCGCGCTTCTCGGCCTCGGCCGTCCGGGCCTCGAGATAGGCCAGCCGCGCTTCGCGCACGAGCGCCACGTTGTCTTTGCCGCCCCGCTGCTCGAGCACGACCACGGTGTCGTCGCCGGCGCGCACGAGATCGGTGAGCTGGAAGAGTTTCGCCCGCGCGGTGGAGATGGGAACTTTGACCCGCCTGGCCATGGCCGTCACCTGCCTATGTACAACATTCTTGTACACAGCCGGCCCTGCCGTCAACCTTCAGGGCCGCTGGTCGCGCTGCTGCTTCGCCGCCGGCGTGCGGGCCTGGTACTGCTTCATCTCGTCGGCCTCGCCGCCTGCCCCGTCGGCGCGCGCGACGGCCAGCTCCAGCATGCGCGGCACGGCGCGCTCGCGGAAGATCGGATCGCCCAGGATGTCGTAGTGCATGTTGCGGCGCTTCGCGGTGAAGCCCGCGTTCTCGACGTTGCGCACGATCTCGACTTCGTCCATGCAGTACGACGCGCCGGCCGCGCGCACGACGTTCTCTTCGATCATGACGCTGCCCATGTCGTTCGCGCCGTAGAACAGGCTGAGCTGCCCCACCTTGCCGCCCTGGGTGACCCACGAGGACTGCAGGTTCTCGAAGTTGTCGAGCACAAGGCGCGCGACGGCGAGCGTGCGCAGGTAGTCGAGGCCGGTGGCCTCGACGCTTGTGGCCTCGTTCGCGCCGAGCTCGGTGTTCGGCGGCTGGAAGCTCCACGTGATGAAGGCCGTGAAGCCGCCGGTCTCGTCCTGCAGCGCGCGCAGGCGCATCATGTGCTCGATGCGCTCGTCCAGCGTCTCGACGCTGCCGTACATCATCGTGGCGGTCGTCCGCAGGCCGGCGAGATGCGCGTGGCGCATGGTGCTGATCCACTCGTCGGCCGTGGCCTTCGAGTAGCAGTTCATCAGCTTGCGGCAGCGGTCGACGAGAATTTCGGCGCCGCCGCCGGGAATGCTGTCGAGGCCGGCCGCGATGAGGCGCGCGATCACCGCCGGCACCGGCAGCTTCGACAACCGCGAGATGTGCAGCACTTCAGGCGGCGAGAGCGCGTGCAGGCGGAACGACGGCCAGCGCTGCTTCACGCTGCGGAACAGGTCCTCGTACCACTCGAGCGGCACGTCGGGATTGTGCCCACCCTGCAGCAGCAGCTGGCCGCCGCCGAGCTCGATGGTCTCTTCGATCTTGCGGTGAATCTCGTCGGACCCGAGCACGTAGCCGTCGCTCGAGCCGACCGTGCGGTAGAACGCGCAGAAGTTGCAGCGCGCCACGCAGACGTTCGTGTAGTTGACGTTGCGGTCGATGATGTAGGTGACGACCGGCTCGGGGTGCTTGCGCAGGCGGATGGCGTTGGCCAGCTCGCCGAGCAGCGGCAGCGGCGCCTCGTGCATCAGCGCGCGCGCCTCGGCGGCGTCGATGCGCGCGCCTTCCCGGACTTTCGATACGGCCTGCGACAGCAGAGACATGATTAAAAGAAGCGAATGGGCTCGGCGCGGGTCACCACGCCGAGTGCGAGCGCGCTCGCGTGAAAGCGCTCGACGGCGGCAACCTCCCGCTCGCCCAGATCGTACTTGATATTCTCCCTCAGATAGCGCGCCGCCAGCTGCGGGTCGGCCGGGATTCCGCTCCGGCGGGAGTAGGCCTCGGCATAGTCCGCGGCGAGCCCATCCGAACGGGCCTCACCCTCGCGCCGCGCCTGCTGCAGCCGCGCCACGCCGGCCGCGTCAACCGCGCCTTCCCTGCCCGCCCAGAACGCCCACACGAACGGCAGGCCGGTCATGGCGGTCCACTCCGTGCCGAGATCGATCTTCTCGAGTCCGAGCGCCGCGTGATCGGTGAAGAGCGCGGGATCGCCGATGAGCAGCGCGGCCTCCGCCTGCTCCGTCATCGCCTTGAGATCTGGCGCCGCGGGCACGAGCTCGGGACCAATGCCGAAGCGCTCCGCCGACAGCACCCGCAGCAGTGCCACCGACGTGTTGGAACTGGTGTCTGCCGCCACGCGCGTGATCTTTTCGAGCGGCACTTTCGTGAAGAGTGCGACCGACGCTACCGGGCCTTCCGACGCAATCGCCGCGCCGGGCACCACGCGGTAGCCCTCGCGATGCTGGTACGCAATCGTGGGAATCATGCCCAGATCGATGTCGCCGTCGTGCAGCAGCCGCGCGCACAGCGACGGCGGATCGAAGCGCAGCGCGAACATCGGCTCCTGATCGAGCCCCGCGACGAGCGGGCGCACGTTCAGATAGTCGACCGCGCCGAGGCGAACCGGCGTCACGCCAACCGGCCCGATCGGAGCACCGCTTCGTGGCCGGCCGCGATGATGTTGCGCTCGACGTCCTCCACCGGCGCGCGGCGCCACCCGAGGCCGAGCGCATCCACGGCCGACACGCCGTCCACATCGTCGGCGCCATAGGTCAGCGCGACCTGCGCCAGCTTCGGGCCATAGAGCGGCCAGTCCACCTGGATGTGCGCGACGTCGCACAGCAGGCGCGCCGCGGCAATCGTACGCACGTCATCGAAGCCGGTGGACGGCGCCGCGCGATCGTCGACCCGCGGCAGCGGCGCGAACGCCTTCACGGCGCCCGTGGCCTGCTGCAGATCGCGCACACGCTCGATGAGCGCCAGCCGATCGTCCCAGGGCGCGCGGCTCACGACGACGCGCCAGGCGGGAAGCCCGCCGGCCAGCAGATCGCCAACCGCGCGCAGCGGATCGACGAGCAGATCGACCGGCACTTCCGCGACCGATTCGAGGCCGGCGGACAACAGGCGGCCCGCGATGTCGCGCAGCGTCAGCCGCGCGTCGGCCGCCAGCGACACGAGGTCCGCCAGTGAAAATCCAGTCAGCGCGCGATCGCCGGCAATCGCCTTCGCGCCGACGACGGCCGCTTCCGCCTCGTCGACCGAGCGCGGCCGTCCCACCAGGCGTACTTCCTTTGCCCCCTCGGGCACTTCCTGCGCGCGCGGCTCGTCGGCGTCGACGCGGATTTCGAACACGGTCACATACGTCGACCGGTTGCCGTGGCGCTGGCGCCGCGCCTCGTCGGCGCGCTGACCGATCTCGAGCAGATTCGATGACGCGAGCAGCTTGTCGACCTCCGCCCGGGTCATGGCTTCCACCCCTGACTGATGCGGCTCCACACTTCCGCCGCCTTCCTTCCGGCCGCTTCCGTGGTCGTCAACCGCTTCGGCCATTCGCGCGTGAAGCCTTCCGACGGCCACGTGCGCGTGGCGTCGATACCCATCTTGCCGCCGAACGCCGGCATCAGCGCCGCATCGTCCAGGTCATCCACCGGGCCGGTGGTGATGACGACGTCGCGCGCGGCGTCGAAGTGCGTGCCCACGATCCAGGCGACTTCCGCCTCGTTCTGGACGTCGACGTCCTTGTCGACGACGATGACGCACTTGGAGAACATCAGCTGTCCGAGTCCCCACACGGCGTTCATGATCTTGCGCGCGTGCCCGGGATAGCGCTTGTCGATCGAGATGAGCACGATGTTGTGGAAGATGCCGGCCGCCGGGAAATGCATGTCGACGATTTCGGGCAGCGTCTTCTTGATGAGCGGCAGGAAGATGCGCTCGCTCGCAAGGCCGACGTAGTAGTCCTCCATCGGCGGAATGCCGACGACGGTGGTGTGGTAGATCGGCTTCTTCCGGTGCGTGATGCACGTGAGGTGGAACACCGGGAAGTCGTCGGCCAATGAATAGAAGCCGGTGTGATCGCCGAACGGCCCTTCGCGCCGGCGCTCGCCGGGTTCGACGTAGCCCTCGAGCACGTACTGCGAGTTCGCCGGCACCTCGAGGTTCACGGTGCGGCACTTCACGAGCTCGACGCGGCGGCGGCCGAGAATGCCGGCGAGCATCAGCTCGTCGAGCCCTTCGGGCATCGGCGCCGTGGAGCAGTACGACAGCACGGGGTCGGGCCCGATGGCGACGGCGACTTCGAGCCGCTTCCCCATGCGCTCGGCCACGCGGTGGTGCTGCGCGCCGCCCTTGTGCCGCTGCCAGTGCATACCGGTGGTGCGGCCGTCGTACACCTGCATGCGGTAGGTGCCGATGTTGCGCATGCCCGTTTCGGGATCGCGCGTGAACACGAGCGGCCACGTGATGTACTTGCCGCCGTCCTCGGGCCAGCACGTCAGGATCGGCAGCTCGTCGAGCGTGCCGTTCTCTTTCACGACTTCCTGGCAGGGGCCATCCGAAACCGTCTTCGGGGCGGCGTCCTTGAGGCGGCCGAGCATCGGCAGCATCTTCATCGCGTCGAAGAGGCCGGACGGCAGCTTCGGGCTGGTCAGCTCCTCGATCTGATGCGCGAGGTCGTCGAGCTTCTCGACGCCCAGCGCCAGGCAGGTGCGGCGGAGCGACCCGAACATGTTGATGGCGACGGGCACGTCATACCCGCGCGGGTTTTCGAACAACAGCGCGGGACCGCCGCCCGGCGACTTCGACACGCGGTCGGTAATGGCGGCGATCTCGAGATTCGGATCGACGGGCTCAGCGACGCGCGCGAGCTCCTGGCGCTTCTCGAGGTCAGCTATGAAGGAATTGAGGTCTGCGTAGGACATCCAACTGTCTAGGTTACTGCAACCATGGCCCCGGCGATGCGGCCGGCCAGCGCAAGTGCCGCCCGGCCGTCCTCGCCCGTCACGCGGGGCGCGCGCTTCTCGCGCACGGCGCCCAGGAAGTCCTCGATTTCGCGCCGCAGCGGCTCTTCCTTTTCGATCGGCAGCGTTCCGCCGCCGATGGCCGGACGCCCGCCGCGGCGATCGAGCCGATACGCCTCGACCTGCTGCTCGGCGTAGTCGATCGAGATGTAGGCGTCGCGCTGAAAGACGCGCAGCTTGCGGACGCGGTCCTTGCTGATGCGGCTCGCGGTGAGATTCGCGATGCAGCCCGACTCGAAGCGCAGGCGCACGTTGGCGATGTCGAAGCGCGGACTCAGCACCGGCACGCCGACCGCCTCGAGGTCAGCGACCTCCGACCGCACCATGGCACGGACGATGTCGAGGTCGTGAATCATCAGGTCGAAAATCACGTCGATGTCGAGGCTGCGCTCCGGAAACGGCGAGAGGCGATGGACTTCGATGAATTTCGGCGCGGTGACGTGCGGCAGCGCGGCTTCGACAGCGGGATTGAAGCGTTCGGTGTGCCCGACGGCCAGCACGGCCCCGCCGGCCTTCGCCGCCTCGATCATGCGATCCGCCTCGTCGAGCGAGCGCGTCATCGGCTTCTCGACCAGCACGCCGATGCCGCGCGCGAGCAGCGGCAGCGCGACTTCGAGGTGCGCTTCGGTAGGCACGGCCACGCAGACGGCATCGAGCGCCATCGCCGCCAGCTCACCGGCGTCGGTCAACACCGCGGCGCCTGACGCCCCGGCATGCTGCTCGGCGCGCGCCCTGTCGCGATCGACGACGGCGACCAGCTTCACGCCGGGCGTGGAGCCGAGAATGCGCGCATGATGGCGCCCCAGGTGCCCCGCCCCAATCACGGCGGCGCGCAGGTCGCTCATTTCTGCCTCCCGATCACCGCAATGCCGGCGGCGTCGGCGGCCGCAACGAATGCGGCGCGGTCGAAAATCAGGGCCTTGCCTGCGTCGAGCGACAGGGCCGTGGCGCCCGCGGCGCGCATCGCGTCGATCGTGGCCATGCCGACGACGGGCACGTCGAAGCGCATGTCCTGATTCGGCTTCGCCACTTTGACCACCGAACAGCCGGTGCCCGCGAGACCGCCCGCGCGGGCGATGGCCGCGTCGGTGCCTTCCATGGCCTCGACGGCGACGACCGCCTTGTCCTTCACGACGATCGTCTGGCCGATGTCGAGCCCCGCGATGGCATCGGCGGCGGCGTAGCCGAAGTCGATGTCGGCCCGCTCGGCGTCACTCGGCGCGCGCGCGGTCAGCACGCCCGCGCCCGCCAGCATCGGCGCGAGGAGCGCGGTCGAATCGATCAGGCTGATGCCCTGCTCCTGCATCACTTCCGCGACCGCGGAAATCAGCGCGTCGGTGTTCTTCGACTTGAGCTTCATCAGCACCGACAGCAGCGTGAAGTCCGGCATCACGTCACCGAAGATCTTCACGTGCTTCACCTGCCCGGCCATGACGGCCTCGGTGACGCCTTCGCTTTTCAGGAACTTGATCGCCTTGCCCAGCTGCCCGAGCGCAATCCACTCGACGCGCCCGTCACCCTTCCCAATCTCGGCCTCGAGCTCGGGAAACGCCTCGTCCTTGATGGCCACGACACTGAGCGGCCGGCCCATCTGGCGGGCAGCCTCGACGATGAGGAAGGGGAATCGGCCGTTGCCGGCGATCAAACCCAGGCGCATAACAGATCAATGGAAATTGGAAAGTGGAAACTGGAAATAGCATTTTCCATTTTCCATTTTCCACTTTCCATTAGTCTTCAACCATCTCCTCCACCTTGCGCACGGGGCGCCGGAGGATGACGCCGCGCTGTGAGTCGCGGATGAAGTCGACGAGGTACTGAACCTCCGGGCAGCTGAGGGCCGGGTCGCGCTCGATCTTTTCGAGGGCGCGGCTGGTGTTCAGCTTCGAGGTCAGCAGGTACCGGTAGGTCTTCTTCAGCTTCGCCAGCAGCTCGTTCGAGAAACCGCGGCGCGCGAGACCGATGGTGTTCAAGCCGTAGATGCGCGCGCGGTTGCCCACGGTCTTCGCGTACGGCAGCGCGTCTTTCGTGACCACCGAGAAGCCGCCGATGAAGGCGTGGCGGCCGACGCGGCAGAACTGGTGGATGCCCGAGAACGCGCTGATGGTGGCGAAGTCCTCGACGGTGACGTGGCCGCCGAGCGTGGCGCCGTTGCCGAAGATCGTCTGGTGGCCGACGTGGCAGTCGTGCGCCACGTGCGCATACGCCATGAACACGTTGTCGTCGCCGATGGTCGTCACGCCGCCGCCACCCTGCGTGCCGCGGTGGATGGTGACGAACTCGCGAATGAGGTTGCGCGCCCCGATCTCGAGGCGCGTCATCTCGCCCTTGAACTTCAGGTCCTGCGGAATCAGGCCCACCGACGCGTACGGGAAGATGCGCGTGCCGTCGCCCACCGACGTCCAGCCGTCGATCACGGCGCCCGAGTCGATATGGCAATCGCGGCCGATCTTCACGTGCGGGCCGACCACGGCGTACGGGCCGATGACGGTGCCCTCGCCCACCTCGGCGCCCTCGCCGATGATGGCCGTCGGATGAATCGAGGCGTGCCGCGTGATCGCGAGAATCAGATCGGCTTCGGCGACGATGTGCTCGCCGACGTAGGCGATGCCCGACGCGCGCGCGATGCGCCCGCGGCGGCGCCCGAGCGAGACCTCGAGGCGCACGCGATCGCCCGGCACGACCTGGCGGCGGAACTTCGCGTTCTCGACGCCGCGCAGGAACGCCCGGCCGACATTACCGGCGCCGCCCGATGGCGTGCCGGTCGACAGCAGCAGCAGCGTCGCCACCTGCGTCAGCGACTCGATCATCAGCACGCCCGGCATGACCGGCGTGCCCGGGAAATGTCCCTGAAAAAAATCTTCGTTGACCGTGACGTTCTTGACGGCCACCAGGCGCTTGCCCGGTTCGTGCTCGGTCACGGCATCGACCAGCAGCGACGGATAGCGATAGCTGAGGCGGTCGAGGGTGGCGTGGATGGAGGGTGACACTGGGAGTGACTTTATCAGGCCAGGGGCCAGGGGCCATAGGCCCTAGGGCTCAGCCGCGCGAGACAACGCTCGCGCGGCTCATCTTCAGGCCTCTGGTCTCTGGCCTCTGGCCTCTGGTCTATTTCTTGAGCGTCGCGTTGGCGCGCGTGATGACTTCGCGCGTCAGGTCGAGGCCCGGGTTCGCGAACACGAGACCCGAGTTCTGCGCGTCGAGCACGAGGTGCAGGCCGCGCTCGGTGGCCAGGGCCTGCACGAGCGGCAGCACCTTCTGCTGGAACTCGCGCATGAGGTCGGCGTTGAGCGTTTCGGCCTCGGCCTGCGCCTCGTTCTGGAAGTACTGCAGATCGCGCTGCTGCTTCGCGATGTCGAGCTCGAGCTGCTTCATGGCCGCCTCGCTCAGCACCGACGCCTGCGTCTTCTGCTTGTCGAGCATGGCCTGCAGCTGCTTGTTCTTCTCCTGGCCCTCCGCCTGCTTCTTCTTCTGGAAGTCCAGAATCTTGCCGGCGGCGGCCTTGCCGAGCTCGGACTCCGACGCGATGCGCTGGAAGTCGATGAACGCGACCTTCGCACCCTCCGGGAACGGCACGGGCGCCGGCGCCTGCGGGGCGGGCGCGGCCGGCGTGGCCGGCTTCGGCGGCGGCGGCGTCTGGGTCTGAGTCTGCGCGAATGCCGGGGCCGCCATGATGACGGCCGCCAGCACGAAAGTACCTGCTCTGAGCTTCATATCTACAAGTCCTTGTGTCTTCAGTCTTCGGTCTTCAGTCTTAGAACGTTGATCCTACTGCGAACTTGAACGTGAATTTCTTCTGCGGCAGCAGCTGGTTGTCAAAAATCCCGTCGCGCTGCGGGTTATAGGCAAAAATCAGCCGGAACGGCACGTTGAGCACCGGCATGAAGAAGCGGACTTCCGCGCCGGTGGACGTCTTGAAGTCGGGGAACCGCAGCCGCGTGCCCGACGGCTGCACCTGGCCGGCGTCGTAGAACAGCAGCGCCCGCACCGGGCCGCCGACGTTCACCAGGAACTCGCCGTTGAACAGCAGGCTCTTGTTGCCGCCGATGATGAAGCCGCTCGCGTCGCGCGGCGAGATGGTGCGGATGTCGAAGCCGCGCACGCTGTACTCGCCGCCGAGGAACAGCTTTTCGTAAATCGGCAGCCCCGTCGCCACGGTGTCGCCGTACGGGCGGATGTACTCGCCCTGCACGCGGAAGCCGAGCGAGATGCGGCGCGACAGCGGCACGTACTGGATGCCCTCGAGCCGCGTGCTCCAGAAGCTTTCGGTGCCGCCGATGCCGGCCAGATCGAACGACGCGCTGTAGCGCTTGCCCTGGCTCGCGAAGATCGGATTGTCCACCGTGTTGTGCACGATGCTCGGCGAGATCTTGCTGACCACGCGGCGGCCCTCGTCGCCGAGCAGCAGGTACTGCGCCAGCACCTTCGGATCGAAGAACGGATCGACGTCCTTCAGCTCCGTGTCTTCGTAGCTGTAGCCGGCGAACATGCGCGTGAAGTTCGCCACCGGGAAGCCCCACACCGTGTTGCCGCCCTTCGACGCCTGCGTGAACTGGCCGATGTAGCGCACTTCGCGCACATAGATGTCCACCCCGGCCGTGATCGGCCGGTCGAACAGATACGGCTCGCTGAACGCAATCTGATAGTTCTTGGCGCGCGATCCCTGCTGCAGCGAAATCGACAGCGTCTCGCCGCGGCCCATGAAGTTGGCCGTCTGGAACGACAGGTTGCCGAAGAAGCCCTCGAACTGCGACACGCCGGCGCCGAACGTCAGCTGGTTGCGGTTCTGCTCCTCGACGCGCAGCGTGACGTCGACCTTGTTGTCGGCGCCCGGCGCCTTCTCGATGTTGACGCCTTCGTTGCCCTCAATCGGCTTGAAGTACCCGAGCTGATTGATGCGGCGGATGCTCTGCTTGAGGCCCTCGGTGTTGAACACACCGGCTTCGTAGATCCGCAGGTCGCGCCGGATGACGCTGTCGCGCGTCGTCGTGTTCCCGACGAAGGTGATGCGGTTGACGAAGTACTGCGGCCCTTCCTCGACGCGCACGATGACGTCGGTGACGTCGGTGCCGGGCGGCATCGCAGGCTTCGGTGCAGCCGCAGGCTGACCCTCGACAGCGGCGGCCGGCGCCGTCGCCTCGGCCGTCAGATCCGGGAAGTCCGGATAGGCGTTGAATTCCATGTAGCCGTTGGCGCCATACGCCTCCTGCGCCTTCTCGCGGCCCTTCATGAACTTCTTGTGGCTGTACCAGTCGCCCGGCTTCAGCTTGAACAGCGTGGCGAAGTTCTCGTCGCTGATGATCGTGTTGCCTTCGAACGACAACTGGCCGACCCGATAGCGCGGGCCCTCGTCGACCGGCACGCGCAGGCGCACCCAGCGCGTGGCGCCGTCTTCCGAGTCCTCGAGAATTTCAATCTGCGGCTGGCCGACGCGCGCGCGGATGTAGCCCTGCTCCAGGTAGTACCCGGTGACCAGCTCCGCGTCCTCGGCAAACTTCGCTTCCTGATAGGTGCCGCCGCCGGTGACGAACGAGAGCCAGCCCTTGGCCTTGTTCTCCTTCATCTTGCCGCGCAGCTTGCCGTCCTTGATCGCGCTGTTGCCGACGAAGTCGACCTCGCGAATCTTGACCTTCGGGCCTTCCGTGACGTTGAACGTCAGGTGCACCAGCTTCGGGCCGCCCGCCACCGGCTTGATCTCCGGCGTGACCTCGGCGTACTGATAGCCCTTCTCGGCGTAGAGATCGCGCACGATGCCGGCGACGCGGCGAATCGTCGGCGGGTCGATGAACGTGTCGATGCGCAGGACGATGTTCTCCTGCTGCAGTTTTTCTTCAATCGCGCTCGTCTCGACCTGCTTCGATCCCTGGTAGTCGACGATCTTCACCCGCTGACGCTCGGTCATGTGGATGATGACGTCTTTGGCGACCACGCCATTCGGATAGGTGCTGTCGACGACTTCGATGGACAGATCTTCGAGGAAGTTGGTGGCCCACAGGCGGTTGAAGTCGCGCCGCAGCGACTCGGCCACCTCGTTGCTCCACGGCACCCAGCGGTTCTGGCTGGGCACGCTCGGACGCGTCTCGATGTAATAGAGATACGTCATCGGATCGACGAGGCACACGTTGTCGGGCTCGCATCGCGGAAACAGGTTCCGGAAGGTCGGGCCCGATCCGGCCGGCGGCATCGCGGCCGGCTGCTGCTGGACAGCAGGCGCCTGGGCCGCGGCGGGCGGCGGCGTGGTTTGTGCGGACACTGCCGGAGGCAGCGCCACGAGCACGGCGGCCGCGAGGACAAATCGATATTTCATGTGGTTGTAGGCCGGGACTTCAGTCCCGGCAGCACCGGGACTTCAGCCCGCAAAACGTCCAAGTTTACAGGTTGTTAGACGTTAACGGCTAGCCTGCGGCCGGTCTCGGGCTGGCCGGCCAGCCGCCAGGCGAGCGCGCCGCCGTCGAGGAACACCTCGACCGTGCCGGTCCGGAGCCCCCCGCGGATGAGCTCCTCCGACAGCGGATCCTCGACATAGCGCTGGATGGCGCGGCGCAGCGGACGGGCGCCGTACGACCGGTCGCGGCACGTGATGTCGATGATCCAGTCGATCACCTCGGGGGCGAGCTCGATGCGCAGCTGGCGATCGGTCAGGTTCGCATTCAGCTGATCGACCAGCAGCTGCATGATCCGCCGCAGGTCATCGTCGCTGAGCGCCTCGAAGACGATGATTTCGTCGATGCGGTTGATGAACTCGGGGTTGAAGGTGCGGCGCACTTCCCCGAGCACCATCTCGCTGACCGACTTGTTGACGTCCTTCGTGTCCGATGACTGGAAGCCCATCGACGCCTTCTTCTGGATGAAGCGCGCGCCGATGTTCGACGTCATGATGATGATCGTGTTCTTGAAATTGACGCGGTTGCCCAGCCCGTCGGTCAGGTGGCCGTCTTCGAACACCTGCAGCAGGATGTTGAAGAGATCGGGGTGCGCCTTCTCGATTTCGTCGAGCAGCACGACGGAGTACGGGTTGCGCTTCACCTTCTCGGTGAGCTGGCCGCCCTCTTCGTGCCCGACATAGCCGGGCGGCGATCCAATCAGCTTCGACACCGAGTGCTTCTCCATGTATTCCGACATGTCGAAGCGGATCAGGGCGTGATCGCTGCCGAACAGGAAGTTGGCAAGGGCGCGGGCGAGCTCCGTCTTGCCGACGCCGGTCGGGCCGAGAAACACGAAGCTGCCGACCGGGCGCGTCGGCGCCTTCAGGCCGGCGCGTGAGCGGCGGATCGCCCGCGCAAGAGCCGAGATCGCTTTCTCCTGGCTGATCACGCGGCGGTGCAGCTCGTCTTCCATGCGCAGCAGGCGCGTGCTCTCGTCCTGGTTGATCGACGTCAGCGGCACGCCGGTCCACTTCGACACGACCTCGTCGATGTCCTGGCGGTTGACGATGACGCGGCGCGAGCTGGAGGCGACGTCGAACTTCTCGCGCACGAACTGCAGCGACTCGCGCGCCTGGACTTCCTGCTCGCGATAGAACTGCGCCTTCTCGAAGTTCTTCTCCGAGACGGCCGACTCCATCTGCTCCACCGCGACGCGGATGCTCTTGTTGATTTCGCCGAACTCGCCGGTGTAGCCCGCCTCGCGCAGCTTCGCGCGCGCGCCCGCCTCGTCGACCAGATCGATCGCCTTGTCGGGCAGGAAGCGGTCGTTGATGTAGCGGCTCGACTGATACACGGCCGCCTCGATGGCGTCGCGCGTGTACTCGACGTGATGGAACGCCTCGTAGCGGTCCTTCACGCCCATCAGCACGTCGATGGTGTCTTTCTCCGACGGCGGATCGACCTTCACCGCCTGGAAGCGGCGCTCGAGCGACCGGTCTTTCTCGATGTACTTCCGGTACTCGGCCGGCGTCGTCGCGCCGATGCAGCGAATCTCGCCGCGCGAGAGCGCGGGCTTGAGGATGTTGGCGGCGTCGAGCGAGCCTTCGGCGGAGCCGGCACCGACCAGCGTGTGCAGCTCGTCGATGAACACGATGATGTTCGGGTTCTCCGTGAGCTCCTTCATGATCGCCTTGAGGCGCTCTTCGAACTGGCCGCGATATTTCGTGCCGGCGACGATCAGCGAGATGTCGAGCGCCAGCAGGCGCTTGTCGGCCAGGAAATGCGGCACGTCGCCGAACACGATCTTCTGCGCGAGGCCTTCGACGATGGCGGTTTTGCCGACGCCGGGCTCGCCGATCAGCACGGCGTTGTTCTTGGTGCGGCGGCACAGCACCTGCTGCACGCGCTCGATTTCCTTCTCGCGGCCGACCAGCGGGTCGAGCAGGTTCTTCATCGCCGCGTCGGTGAGATCGCGCGAGAACTCCGCGAGCAGCGGCGTCTCCTTCACCCGCGTCAGCGTCGTCTTCTCATTGAGAAGCTGCACGATGTCCTCGCGCACCGACGCGAGGCGCATGCCCTTCTCCATGAGGATGGTGGCGGCGACGCTCTGCTCTTCGCGCAGGATGCCGAGCAGCAGGTGCTCGGTGCCGATGTAGTTGTGCATCAGCCGCTCGGCCTCTTCGGCGGCGTGCTGCAGCACACGTTTCGTTTCCTGGCTGAAGGGAATCTCGACCGAGGTGGAGACCTTCTCGCGGAAGACCGTGCGGCCTTCGATTTCCTTGCGGATGCTTTCGAGCGAGAGATGCGAGCGCTGGAAAATGCGGCTCGTCAGGCCCTTGCCTTCGCGGATCAGTCCCAGCAGCAGGTGCTCGGTCTCAATCGAGATGCTTCCGAGCTGGCTGGCCTCATAGCGTGCAAAAAACAACACGCGCCGCGCGCGTTCCGTGTAGCGTTCGAACATGCGATACACCTGATTATACAGGCACTACGACGCATGCCCCGGCGGCTGAGGTGCCTCAGCGGCGGACCAGCGACCAGCTGTTGGCATTGCACGACGACTGGGAGCCGCCGCTGGTGTAGACGACGGCGCCGTCGATGGGCCCGGTGAGCAGCGACGCGCCCAGGGTGAGGGCGAATACATAGGCCGGTTCGCCGCTCGATCCGGCGGTGATCGTCGTGCCGCCGAGCGTGAACGATCCCTCCAGCCCGCCGTAGTAGGCCGCCGGGCTGACGTCGACCAGCGTCAACTGGAGCGTGCCGGCCGCCGGGCGCGCAGCCCAGGTGCGGCCGTCCTGCTGTACTTCTACCGGAATCGCGATGCTCGTGCCCGCGCCGCTGCCCGCGGTCATGCACACGACGGGTCCCGAGGGACTCGATGCGGCCGGAAAGATGTTGAGGGTGTAGGAGCCGGCCGTGAGCACGTACGGTGCGGGGACCACGAGCGCCGGCGCGGTTGGAGATCCGCCGCACGCGGCGGCCGCGAGTGCGGCGGCAACAATCGGCGCAGCCCGGCGGAGCATGCACCGATTGTAGCGCGGCGGCGCGCCGCCGGTGGTCAGGCTCGAGTCGCCGCGATCAGGCCGCCTGCAGCGTGAACGCGTTGGCCGAACAGGTCGTGTAGGCGCCGCTGGCCGCGCCAACGCCTTCGTAACGCGGCGTCCCCACCAGCACCGGCCCCTGATAGCGGCCGTTGTGCATCTCACGGCTTTCGACGGCAATCGCGGCGTCTGCCGTGGAGCCGGTCACCAGGCGCACGGTGTTGGCGCTCGCGCTGCCGCGCAGCCATCCCTGCAGCTGGCCGTTGACGAGCGCGACCTCGCCCGTCAGCGACTGCCCCGGAACCGAGACGCGCCACACATCGGAGGCAGCGGTGGAGCTGAGCGTCACCTGCACCGCAGCCGATGACGTGGACGCCACGCCTCCCGTGCCGCTGAGGCACGTGGAGGTGCCGAAAACAATGAGGGAGTAGTTGCCGGCGCCAAGCGACGCGGGGACGGGCCCCGGCCCGGTTGGCGAGGCGGCCGACCCGCAGGCAGCCGACCCAAGGGCAAGAATGAGCATCGCGGGAAGTACGGCGAGCCGGATGGGGCATTTACGCATAGCTGCCACCCAGCTAGCGCAAGCGTAGTGCCAGAAATCCCCGAAATTCTTCCCGGTTGAATTTCCCCGGTTGAGGTGGCCGTTTCTCAACCGGGGAAATTCAACCGGGTAGGATTTCGGGGGTCAGCTGGCCGTGTTCGAGGCGGAATACCCGGTCGCAGGCCGCGGCCAGCCGCGGGTTGTGCGTGGCGATGATGGAGGTCAGGCCGCTGTCGGCGTGCATCTCGCGCAGCAGCGCGTGGATCGAGTCCGCCGTCGTCTCGTCGAGATCGCCGGTAGGCTCGTCGGCCAGCAGCAGCGACGGATTCATCACGAGCGCGCGCGCGATGGCCACGCGCTGCTGCTCGCCGCCCGACAGCGTGCCCGGCCGGTGATCGAGCCGCTCGGCCAGCCCCACGCGCCCCAGCAGCGCCGCCGCGCGCGCGCGCCGCTCGCCCGCCGCCATGCGCGCGATGCGCATGGGCATCTCCACATTCTCGAGCGCCGTGAATTCCGGCAGCAGATGGTGGAACTGAAACACGAAGCCGATGTGCCGGTTGCGGAAGTCGACGCGCGCCGCGTCGTTCATTGCGTGCAGGGCCTTGCCGCCAATTTCGATGTGCCCCGTCTCGAAGTCATCGAGCCCGCCGAGCACGTGCAGCAGCGTGCTCTTGCCGACGCCCGACGCGCCGACGACAGCGATCATTTCCCCTGGCTGCGCCTCGAGCTCGAGCTCGCGCAGCACGGTCAACACGCGCGCGCCGGGCGCGGCGTAACTCTTGGAAAGCCCGCGTACGCGGACGGCGGGCATCATAGGCCCCCGGCTCCGGCCCCTGGCCTCTGGTCTCTGGCCTGTGGCCTGACTGCCGTCACTGGTACCTCAACGCCTGGGCCGGATCGAGTTTCGCGGCCTGGCGTGACGGATAGATCGTGGCGACGAAGCAGATCACGATCGAGGCGGCGACCACGGCAAGCAGGTCCGATACCTCGACGGTGAACGGCACGTAGGAGATCTGGTAGACGTCGATGGGAATCTGAATCAGCTTGTAGCGGTCGGCGACGAAGCACACCGCGAGCCCGAGCGCCGCGCCGATCGCCGTCCCGATGACGCCGATCACCAGCCCCTGCAGCATGAAGATGGTGCGAATCCGCTGCTTCGAGCACCCCATCGTCTTCAGAATCGCGATGTCGCGGCTCTTTTCCATCACCAGCAGAATCAGCGACGCGATGATGTTGAGCGCCGCGACCATTACGATCAGCCCGATCGTGATCGAGATCGCCATCTTCTCGAGCCACAACGCCGAGAACAGCGAGCTGTTCATCTCGGACCAGTCCTGCAGCTGATATTGCGGGCCGAGCGTCTGCTCCAGCCGGCGGGCCAGCGACGGCGCCTCGAACATGTCCGCCGCGCGCAGCTCGATGTAGTCGGGCCCGAACTTCTTCAGGATGCGCGTCGCGACGTCGAGGTGGATGAAGCCGTACGCGGCGTCGAACTCGAACAGGCCGAGCCGGTAGATGCCGACGACCTTGAACGTGCGCGGCAGGTTCACCATCCCGCCGGGCGTCAGCGTGCCTTCCGGCACGAGCAGGCTCACGTGGTCGCCGACCGTCACGCGCAATCCCGCCGCCAGATCTTCGCCGATGACGATGCCGTCGGGATCGTCTTCAGACCGGTTCGACAGCGCCGCGAGCTCGCCCTGCCGCATCGACCGGCTCACTTCAGTGACGCGCGGCTCGAGCGCCGGATCGATCCCTTTGAGCGTAATGAACTGCGATCCGTCGGCGCTCTGCAGGATCGCCTTCCCCATCACCACCGGCGCCGCGCCAAGCACGCCCGGCTGCGATTCCAGTTTCTGCAACTCCGCTGCAGGATCTTCAATTCCGCCGCCGATGCGGAACGCATAAATGTGCGCCGTAGATCCGACGATGCGATCGCGCAGCTCCTGCTGCAGCCCCGTCATCAGCGCGAGCGCGATGATGAGCGCCATCACACCGACGCCGACACCAAGCGTGGAGATCAGGGAGATGAGCGAAATGAACGCCTGCTTCCGCCGCGCGAGCAGATAGCGGAGGGCGATGAAGAGTTCTAACGACATCCGGCTCCGACGGGCCAGAGACCAGAGGCCAGAGGCCAGGGGCCCGCTGGTACGGCGCATGCCTGTGCCCGGCGCCGGAGGTCTCCATGGGTCGCGATCATTTGAAGCTCACCGTGTTCCACAAATCTGACGAACTCGCTGTCCTAGTCTATCGTCTGACCGGAACTTTTCCGGCAGACGAGCGGTTCGGCCTGCGCGCGCAACTGCGGCGGGCAAGTCTTTCTGTACCAACAAATATCGTCGAAGGATGCGCACGCGACAGCCGTCGCGACTACATCCGCTTCCTGGACATCGCGTTTGGATCATCGGCCGAAACGGAGTACTTGCTCCACGTCGCTGCGCGGCTCGGCTTCCTCACCGCAGACGCTGCGGCTGAAGGCAGACACTGCGCACTCGAAGCTCGCCGCATGTTGGAGAAACTGATCAAATCGCTCCGACAGCTTCGTGACTAACGCAGCGGGGATTGCGCGCCTCTGGCCCCTGGCCTCTCGCCTCTGGCCCCTGGCCTCTGGCCTCTGGCCGCTGGCCTCTGGCCTACTCTTCCCGTCTCCGCATCAGCGGGAACAGAATCACATCCCGAATCGACGGCGATCCCGTCAGCACCATCACGAGGCGGTCGATGCCGACGCCCTCGCCGCCGGTGGGCGGCAGGCCGTATTCGAGCGCGCGGACGTAGTCCTCGTCCATCTGGTGCGCTTCCTGATCGCCGGCTTCGCGTTCGCCGAGCTGCGCTTCGAAGCGGCGGCGCTGCTCCGCCGGATCGTTGAGCTCGCTGAAGCCGTTGGCCACTTCGAAGCCGCCGATGTACAGCTCGAAGCGTTCGACCGTGTCGGGGTCGTCCGCCTTCTGCTTCGACAGCGGCGACACTTCCGTCGGGAAGTCGTAGACGAACGTCGGCTGGATCAGGTGCTCCTGCCAGAGGCGCTCGAAGATCTCCGTGGCCAGCTTGCCGGCCGTCGCGGAAGGCGGCATGTCGAAGCCCAGCTCCTTCGCAATCTGCGCGGCCGTCGCGCGGTCGCGCAGGTCGGCTTCCGTAATCGGGCGCCCGAGCTTTTTCGACGCGGCCTCGGCGCCGGCCTGGCGCAGCGGCAGCCGCGTGTAGGGGCCGGCCATCGAAATCTTCTGGCCGTTGAACTCCACGTCCGTGGTGCCCGCCGCTTCCTGTGCCACGAAGGTCAGCATCTCCTCCGTCATCGTCATCAGGTGCTGGTAATCGACGTAGGCTTCGTAGAACTCCAGCATGGTGAACTCGGGGTTGTGCTGGGTCGAGATGCCTTCGTTGCGGAAGTTGCGGTTGATCTCGTAGACCTTCTCGATGCCGCCCACCGACAGACGCTTCAGATAGAGCTCCGGCGCGATGCGCAGGTAGAGCTTCATGTCGAGCGCGTTGTGATGCGTCACGAACGGCCGCGCGAGCGCGCCGCCGGCAATCGGCTGCATCATCGGCGTCTCGACCTCGAGATAGCCGCGCGCCTCGAGGAACCGCCGGACGGCCGCAATCGCCTTCGCGCGAATCTCGAAGACCTTGCGCGCGTCGGGATTGACGATGAGATCGAGATAGCGCTGGCGATAGCGCGTTTCGACGTCGGTGAGACCGTGCCACTTTTCCGGCATCGGCAGCAGGCATTTCACCAGGAACTCGAGGCGCGTGGCCCAGATGGTGAGCTCGTTCGTCTTCGTGCGGAAGACGCGGCCCTCCGCGCCCACGACGTCGCCGAAGTCGAGCAGCTTGAAGATTTTGAAGTCCCGCTCGGGCATCGAGTCGGCGCGGATGTAGATCTGGATCTTCTGCCGGCCGTCGGAAATGACCAGGAAGTTCGCCTTGCCGAAGCTGCGGATCGCGAGCACGCGGCCCGCGGCGCGCGCCATCGGCTTTTCCTCTTCCAGCGCCGGGCCGTCCTTGCCGCCATGCGCGTCGACAAGCGCGCTCACGGTGTCGGTCCGATCGAAGGTCGTCGGATAGAGAGGCACGCCGAGCGCCTCGAGCTCCGCGAGATTGGCGCGGCGCTGGCGGATCAGCTCGGATTCGGACGGGGCGGCTGGTGGCTGTGTCGGTTCCATGGAATGCCGGAGCTAAAGCTTCTGATGCCGGAGCTAAAGCTCCGGCCTACAACCTTTTTCTGATGGCGTCGGCGACGCCGTTGACGAACCGCACCGAGTCATCGCCGCCAAAGCGGCGCGCCAGTTCCAGCGCCTCGTCGATGATGACCGCCGGCGGATCGCTCGCGCGCCCCAGCTCGAAGGCCGCCAGGCGCAGAATGAGGCGATCGATCAGCGCCACGCGCTCGAGCCGCCAGTTCGTGAGCGCCGCCGAAATGCGCGCGTCGAGCGCCTCCTGTTCCGCGCGCACGCCGTGAAACAACGCTTCGGCAAACGCACGCACGCTGTACTCGACCGCGCCCTCCAGATACTCGCCCGCTTCTTCCCAGTACTCCCGCACGGCCGCCTCAACGTCGAGGCGGCCCACTTCCGCGCGATAGAGCAGCTGCAGCGCCGCTTCCCGCGCGCGGGTGCGCTCGGGACGGCCTTGCGTCTCGCTCGTCACGATCGCAGCCCTTCATAGGCGCGCGCCATGTCGATCACCGCCTGCGCGGCCTCGCGGCCCTTGTTCGACGGCCCGTCCACCGCGCGCTCGAGCGCCTCTTCGGCGGAGTTGGTCGTCAGCACGCCAAACGACATCGGCACGCCCGACTCGAGCGCCGCCGCCGTAATGCCGTGCGCCACGGCCGACGCGATGTAGTCGAAGTGCGGCGTCGCGCCGCGAATCAGGCACCCCAGGCACACGACCCCGTCGTACTGCCCCGTGTCGGCAAGCCGCCGCGCCATCTGCGGCACCTCGAACGCGCCCGGAACGTCGATCACGGCGATGTCCGCGTCGCTCAGGCCCGCCTCGCGCAGCTGCGCCACCGCGCCCTCACGAAGGCGCGTGGTCACGAACGCGTGAAACTGGGCGACGACCACGGCAATGCGCACGGGTTACTTGCCCTTGAATGCCGGTTTGCGCTTCTCGAGAAACGCGCGCGTGCCTTCGCGCATGTCCTCGGTCGTCGACACCAGCCCGAACAGCGTCGTCTCATACACCTGCGCGTGGGCCAGCGGCAGATCGGCGCCGCGGTTGACCGCGTCGATGATGAAGCGCGCCGCCACCGGCGCTTTCGACGCCAGCTGCTGCGCCAGCTTCTTCGCTTCCGTCATCAAATCGCCGGCAGGCACGACGCGGTTCACCAGACCGATGCGATGCGCTTCGGCCGCGCTGATGGCATCGCCCGTCAGCAGGATCTCCATCGCGACGCCGCGCCCGACAAGACGCGTGAGGCGCTGCGTGCCCGCGTAGCCGGGAATGAGTCCGAGATTGATCTCCGGCTGCCCCAGCTTGGCCGTGTCGGCCGCCACGCGGAGCGTGCAGGCCATGGCCAGCTCGCATCCGCCGCCGAAGGCAAAGCCGTTGATCGCGGCAATCACGGGCTTGCCCAGGCTCTCGATGGCGTCGAGCACGCGCTGCCCGCGCTGCGCGTGATCGCGTCCGCCCACCGGCGTCTGCACCGCCAGCTCGTTGATGTCGGCCCCGGCCACGAACGACTTCTCGCCGCCGCCGGTCAGCACGATCGCGCGCACCGAATCGTCCGCGCCGAGTTCCGCAAACGCCTTCGTCAGCTCCTCCATCGTCGCGGTGTTCAGCGCGTTGAGGACTTTGGGCCGGTTGATGGTGACGATGGCGACGGCGCCGTCGCGGTCGACGATGAGATTCTCGAATGCCATGGAGACCTGTTAAAGAGGAATGAAGTACATCAGCCAGCCAAGAATGAACGCGCCGCCGACGAAGGCGGCAAACAGCCGGAGCCCCGCGCGCAGCTGGTCGCGCACGGTCTCTTTCGCAATCACGGCAAACACCGCCGATGTCATCGCCGCAAACACGACCATCAGGCCAAGATGCGACGTCACTTGCGCCCCTTGAACACGTCGAAGGCGTCGATCATGACCAGCGTGTTGAGCAGGCCGGCGGCAATCATGAACGTGTTGCCGTATTCATACGTGATGGCGGTGGGCACGCCGTCGCCCGCGCCGAACAGCCGCGCGACGAGATACGGCACGCCCGCCATGACGTTGGCGAGCGACGCGAGCGCCACCAGCGGGTCGCCCGGCACGAACGGGAAGAGCCGGCCCTGCAGCAGCAGCCCGCAGATGAACATCACGGGCAGCACGCCCGCGAAGACGTACGCCTTCTGCCGTTTTCCCAACGTGAAATGGCCGGCGCCCGGTACGAGCCAGGCGAGCAGGATCAGAAGAAACGGAGAGCGACGTACCGTGGCGGCATCAACCCCTGCGGGCATCCGACAGAGTGTACCCCATGACCCATGCGACAGCCGCGCCCAGCGGCAGCGCCGCCGCGAAGCGGATGACGTTCGTCATCGGCCATCCGAGCGCGTGCTCCGCCAGCCAGGTGGCCCCCGTAGGTACACCCGCAATACACAGCAGTAAAAAGTTCCCGCGCGCCGTGACGGGCCGCCACGCGATCGTGAGCGCCATCAGCGCGCCGATCGGCGCGGCGCTGTAGAGCCCGAGGCACCGCGCGCACACCGCCCACGCGCTGTTGCCGATGTGGAATGTGCGATCGGGTTCCTGATGACAGATAAAGGACGAGAACCGGCCGACGATGGCGGTGAGCGCCGGATGCGCGGCGAGCACGGTGACCGTGAGCAGCGCAAGCCACGCCACCGAGGCGCCGAGGAGCAGCCGTGAAAGCACGGCCGAATGATACCCGCCGGCGGGCCGCGCCTACTGATCCGACGACCGCGACGCGACCGTGTCCACCGTCAGGAAGTAACCCGTGCGCGTGCGCGGCTTCAGCTCGGGCCGGTCCGTGACGCGGACGATGACGCGGCGGTACTTGCCGTCTTCGCGCACGTTGCGGGGCACGTAACCGATCGAATACTGGCTGGCGAGCTCGGTCGCGATCGCCTCGTAGACGCCGTTCAGGTCGTGCACGCTCTCGGGGAAGAACGGCTTCGCGCCGGTTTCCATGGCCAGCTGCTTCATCGCGAAATCGGACTGCGAGAAATAGCGGCGCTCGCGCGTGGCACGGCCGTCGGCGAGGTCGCTCTTCAGCCCGATCGTATAAATCGACACGCCGCTGCGCTTCGCCATCTCCAGCACATCGTCGAAGCTCAGAAGGCTCGAGGTGTCTTCGCCGTCAGACAGCACGGCAATGGCCTGGCGGCGCACCTCGCCGGCCGCGGTCGCGGGACGGCCGAATTCCTTGAGCGCGACGTAGATCGCGTTGTGCAGCGCGGTGGCGCCTTTGGCGCCGGTGCGATGGATGGCGGCGCGCACGAGCGCCGCGTCGCCGGTGAGCGGCTGCAGCACCTGCACGCCGTCGGCAAACGACACGACGGCGGCGCGATCGCTGGGGCGCATGGTCTCGATGAACCCGCTTGCCGCCTTGTGCACGGCCGCCACCTTGTCGGTCATGCTGGAGCTGGCGTCAATCAACAGAATGAGATCGAGCGGCACGTCGGCCGCCGCGAAGAACTGGACGTCCTGCCTCACCCCATCTTCGAACACTTCGAAATCGTCGGCGCTGAGGCCGGTCGCGTACTGCTGTTCGGGATTGGTGACGATGACGTTGAGCGCGACGAGGCTGGTGCTGCTGCGAAACACGGGGGATTGCGGCTGCTGTGCCGGAAGTTGGTGTGGCGGAGTCTGCTGCGGCGGGCTTTGCTGCGGCGCCTGGGCGCCTGTCGGCGCCGTACCGAGGGCCAGCGACGCCGCCACTACTGCTCCGAACACGCCGAACTTCCTGCCCCCCATGGCCGCCTCCCCATTGCCGCGAGCGGATGCGCTTGCGGTCTCTGGCGGGGCACTGTGCAAGCGGCAAGCCAGAGTCGCTAAAAGCCCGGCTTACCAAACGCGCTGGCGTAGCGCTTACGAAACTCGTCGAGCGTGTACGCGTGGGCGAGCCCGCCGAGATGTTCGAGGGCGTACGTAGCGGCCACGCTGCCCATGCGCCCGCAGGCTTCCCAGTCGAGACCCAGCGTGAGCCCGCGCATCAGGCCGCCGCGATAGGCATCACCCACACCGGTCGGATCCGCTTCGCGCGACGGCGGCACGGCCGGCACGTCGATCGATCCGGTCTTCGTGAGAATCGTGGAGCCCTTCTCGCCCTTCGTGACAATCAGCGCATCGGCGCCGGCAATCACGTCGGCCTCCGAGAGCCCGGTCTTCTGCCGGATCAGCTCGAACTCGTAGTCGTTGCAGATCAGCACCGACGCGCCCGTAATGCCGTCCTGCAGCTCGCTGCCGCTCATGCGCGCGCACTGCTGGCCGGGATCGAAGATGAAGCGCACACCCAGCGCGCGGCATTCCTCCGCGTACTGCGTCATCGCCGCCGGATCGTTCGGGGCGATGATCACGAGGCCGCAGTCCTTCACCGTGCGGAACGACAGCTCCGCCGCATGCGCCATGGCGCCGGTGTAGAACGACGCGATCTGGTTGTTGTGCTGGTCGGTGCTGCAGAAAAAAGAGGCCGTGAACTTGTCGGGCACCACGCGCACGAGTGACGTGTCGACCTTCGCCGCTTCGAGCCACTGACGATAGTCCTCGAAGTCCTGCCCCGCCGTCGCCATCAGGTACGGCGTCTCGCCGAGCAGGGCCAGCGTGTAGGCGATGTTCGGCGCGCAGCCGCCGCGCCGCTTGTCCATCGTGTCGACCAGGAAGCTGAGGCTGACACGCTCCATGTGCTCGGCAAGGAAGTGCTCGGTGAACTTGCCGGGGAACGACATCAGGTAGTCGTAGGCGATGGAACCGGTGATGACTGTTTTCATAAAAGATACTTGCCCACCAGGGGCGCCAGGGCCTGCTTGACGGACGCCGGAACGGCGTCGGGCCTGGTGATGATGGCGTGCGCGAGGGCGCGGTGGCATTCGCAGGTGCGCGCGATCGGCAGCCGCTCGACGGCGTTGGCGATCACCTGCTGCGCGTTCTTCGCGTTCTGCACGAGGTTGGCGATGATCATGTCGACGGTCACCGAGTCGTGCTCCGGATGCCAGCAGTCGTAGTCGGTGACCAGCGCGAGCGTGGTGTAGCAGATCTCGGCTTCGCGCGCGAGCTTGGCCTCCTGCAGGTTCGTCATGCCGATGATGTCGAACCCCCACGCGCGGTAGAGGTTCGATTCGGCGAGCGTGGAGAACTGCGGCCCTTCCATGCACACGTAGGTGCCGCCCCGGTGCACGGCCGGGCCGGTGCCGTCGGCGAGCGCGCGCTGCGCCGAGGCGTACGCAATCTCGCTGAGCGGCTCGCAGAACGGATGCGCGAAGCCCACGTGCGCCACCAGGCCCTGCCCGAAGAACGTGCTGACGCGCCCCTTCGTGCGATCGAAGAACTGATCGGGAATCACGATGTCGAGCGGGCGGTAGTCTTCGCGCAGGCTGCCGACGGCGCTCGCCGACAGAATCCATTCGACGCCGAGCACCTTGAAGCCGTAGATGTTGGCGCGGAAGTTCAGCTCGCCCGGCAGCAGCCGGTGGCCCGCGCCGTGCCGCGCGAGAAACGCCACACGCCGGCCGCGCAGCGTGGCGATCACGTACGGACCCGACGGCTCCCCGAACGGCGTGCTGATCACGCGCTCTTCGCGATCGGTGAGCTCGGCCATGTCGTACAGGCCGCTGCCCCCGATGATGCCGATCCGGATGTCTGACATGTGCGGAGAAATTCTAGCTTACCGGCACCGGCTCGACGTACTTCCGGCCGTCTTTTTCGCGGATGTAGCCGGCCGCAATGTCGGGATCGTGCTCGAACAGGATCAGATACTCGCGCTCGATCGCCTCGCGCACGAACGCGCGCTTGAACGCCAGCGTGTCCATCGGATAGAGGTCGTAGCCCATGATCCACGGCTCGTCGATGTGCGCCGTCGTGGGAATCATGTCGGCGGTGAAGACCGCCGTGCGGCCGCCGCTCTCGATGAACACCACCTCGTGATGCATGCAGTGCCCGCCGGTGCGCCGCACGCGCACGCCGGGCATGACCTCGACGTCGCCGTCATGAAACTCGATCTGCCCTGCCGCTTCGAGCGGCCGGAAATTGTCGGGCAGATAGCTGGCGCGGTTGCGCTCATGCGGATGCGTCGCATCGTCCCAGTCTCCGCGCCTGATGACGTAGCGGGCGTTCTCGAAGTGCGGCCGCAGCGTGCCATCCTCGTCGCGCACCACGAAGTCGCCGATGTGATCGAAGTGCAGGTGGGTGGCGAGCGCAATCTCGATGTCGGCCGCCGCATGCCCGGCCGCCGCGAGGCTCTGGTCGAGCGTCACGCTTCGATCGATGCCGTAGATGTCGGTCTCCTTCGCGCTCATCTTCGCGCCGATGCCGCCGTCGATGATCATCAGCTTCTCGCCGCGCACGAGCAGCGGCCGCAGGCCAAGCCGGATGCGATTGCGATCGTCCGACGGCGCGCGCTTCTGCCACAACGGCTTCGGCACGACGCCAAACATGGCGCCGCCATCGAGGCGGAACCAGCCGTCGGAGAGACTTACAAGTTCGAGGGAACCGAATTTCATCAGGCTCCAGACTCCAGGCTTCAGACTCCAGCAGGCTCCAGCTATCTGGAGTCTGGAGTCTGGGGCCTGGAGCCTCTCTGTTTCAACTCCACCAACACCCCGTGCGTGCTCGAGGGGTGGATGAAGGCCACGAGCGAGTCGTGCGCGCCGGGGCGCGCGGTTTCGTCGATCAGTTTCACGCCGGCGGCTTTGAGTTTGGCGAGCGACGCGGCGATGTCGGGCACCTCGAACGTCACGTGGTGCAGGCCGGGGCCGCGCCTGGCCGCGAACTTCGCGATGGGCGAATCGTCCGATGTCGCCTCGAGCAGCTCGATGGCGGCGCCGCCGGCCGGCAGGAAATGCGCGCGCACGCGCTGCGTCGCGACGTCTTCGGCCGGCTCGACGTTCAGGCCGAGGCCGTCGCGCCAGAAGCCGAGCGCCGCCTCGATGTCGGTCACCGCAATGCCGAGATGATCCATGCGGAGCGCCCAGGTGTGGCCGCCGAGCGCGCGGCCGATCAGCATCTCGCTCACCGCATACGGATCGGTCTCGCGCTTCGCGATGCGTCCCAGCTCGCGCTCGAACTCGCCTTCGCCGAGCACGTCCTTCTCGAGATGCCGCATGAACGCGCGGCCGAGCAGCTCGCGCAGCCGGAACTCCGCGCGCGTCCGCCGGCGCTGGCCGACTTCCTCTTTCGTGTGCTCGCGGAACCTGCCGATCGACGCCACCAGCTCCGGCACGCCCTTGCCGGTGGTCGCTTCGGTCTTCATGATGGGCGGCCGCCACGTGCCGGGCTCCCACATCTGCAGCGCCAGCATGCCTTCCACCGACGCCGCGGTGCGATCCGCGCCCTCGCGGTCGGCCTTGTTGACTACGAAGATGTCGGCAATTTCCATGATGCCGGCCTTCAGCGCCTGCACCTCGTCGCCCGTCCCCGGCACGACCGTGACGATCGACACATCCGCGGTGCGCACGATGTCGACCTCGTCCTGCCCCACGCCCACCGTTTCGATGATGACGATGTCGAAGCCGGCGGCGTCGAGGACGAGGGCGGCTTCGGCGGTGGCGCGGCTGAGGCCGCCGAGATTGCCGCGCGTGGCCATGCTGCGGATGAACACGCCGTCATCGCCCGCGTGCGCCTGCATGCGGACGCGATCGCCAAGGATGGCGCCGCCGCTGTAGGGGCTGGTCGGATCGACCGCGATGATGCCGACTTTGTGCCCGGCGATGCGGTATTCGGTCGTGAGGCGATCGACCAGCGTGCTCTTGCCCGCGCCGGGCGGGCCGGTGACGCCAATGAGATAAGCGCGGCCGGTCTTCGCGAAGACGCGGCCGATGAGCGCGGCGCCTTCGGGCGCCTCGTTTTCGATGAGCGAGATGGCGCGCGCCACGGCACGCACGTCGCCGGCGAGGACGCGCTCGGATAATGTCATCCGGCCAGCAGCTGGCGCGCGATCACGAGGCGCTGAATCTCGCTCGTGCCTTCGCCGATGGTGGTGAGTTTGACGTCGCGGAAATATTTCTCGGCCGGGTAATCCTTCACGAAGCCGTAGCCGCCGAAAATCTGCACGGCGTCTTCGGCCGCGCGCACGGCGATTTCGCTGGCGTACAGCTTGGCCATGGCCGATTCGCGCGTCGTGCGGGCGCCCTGGTCCTTCATCCACGCGGCGCGGTACGTGAGCAGGCGCGCGGCTTCGATGCGGCTGGCGTTGTCGGCCAGCTTCCACTGCACGGCCTGGAACGTGGCGATGGGCTGGCCAAACTGGCGGCGCTCTTTCGCGTAGCCGCGCGCCGCGTCGTAGGCGCCCTGCGCAAGACCCACCGAGAGCGCCGCGATGCCGATGCGGCCGGCGTCGAGCACCTGCAGCGTGTTGATGAAGCCCTGTCCCTCGTCGCCCACCATCGCGCTCGCCGGCACGCGGCACCCCTCGAAGATCACTTCGCTGGTTTCGCTCGCGCGCATCCCGAGCTTGTTTTCCTTCTTGCCCGGGCGCATGCCCGGCGTGCCCTGCTCCACCACGAACGCCGAGATGCCGCGATGCCCCTTCGCGCGATCGGTGACGGCCATCACCACCATCACGCCGCCGGTGGCGCCGTGCGTGATGAATTGTTTGGATCCGTCGATCACCCAGTCGCGGCCATCGCGGCGCGCGGCCGTGCGCATGCCGGCGGCGTCGGAGCCGGCGCCCGATTCGGTCAGGCCCCACGCGCCGAGGTGCCTGCCCTCGGCCAGCGGCACGACATATTTCCGTTTCTGGTCCTCGGAGCCGAACATGAAGAGGTGCGCGGAGCAGAGGCCGTTGTGCGCCGCGACGCTGAGCGCGATCGAGGGGCAGACGCGCGCGAGCTCCTCGATGCAGATGCAGTAGTCGAGCGCCGACATGCCGGCCCCGCCGAACTCCTCGGGAAACTGGATGCCCATCAGGCCGAGGGAGGCCAGCTTCGGCAGCAGCGAGGCGGGAAACTGCTGCGCCTCGTCCCACTCCATGACGTGCGGCCGGATCTCGGCCTCGGCGAACTCACGCACCGTGCGCCGCAGCAGCGCCTGCTCGTCTGACACGCGAAAATCCACTGAACGCATTGTATCCTGTGCCCATGCGCAGACTTCTTCGTGCGGCGCTCGTGGCAGGACTCATCGCGGTGCCGGCGCCGGCGTTTGCCGACGCGACGCTGTTTCTCGGTTTTCTGAACAAGCCGGACGCCCACATGACGCGCGGGTTCTCGGCCGGCATCGGGCTGCTGGTGGTCGCCTTCGAGTTCGAGTACGCGAACTCGGCGGAGGATGCCCTGAAGGCGCGGCCGTCGCTCACGACCGGCATGGGCAACATTCTGGTGCAGACGCCCTTCAGCCGCCTGCAGTTCTATGCGACCGCGGGCGCCGGCGCGTATCGCGAGCGGCTGGGCGACGCGCAGGAAACCAACGTCGGCACCAACATCGGCGGCGGCGTGAAGTTCGGCCTGCTCGGCCCCGTCCGCGCGCGCCTGGACTACCGCATCTTCAACCTGCGCGGCGAACCGCTGCACCCCACCGTTCAGCGTTTCTACGCGGGCCTAAACCTGAAATTCTGAGTTGGTGAGTTAAGAGTTAAGAGTTGCGTGTTAAACGAAAACGGGGGCAAGCCGTAAGGCCGCCCCCGTTCGCGAACCAATTCTTAATTCTTAACTCACTAATTCTGAATTTCTTTCATGCCCATCGCGCTCATGTCCATGATCTTGGCGAGGCCCGCCTTGTTCATGGTCGCGTACGCGGCCTTCAGCTTCTCGTAGAGGTCGTTGACCTCGGTCGGGAACGCCTCCGAGAGAATCTTGACGGGGTCGTAGTCGGCGCCCTTCACGGCGTTATCGAACATGAAGATGTAGAGCACGTTGCCGTCGGCTGACGGGTCGGTGGACTTGTACACCTTCCAGCTGGCGGCCTGCTGCTTGCGGGCGGGGTTCTCGCTCTTCTGCAGCGCCTCGCGCAGACGGCCAAGCACCATCTCGAAGTCGGCCGTGCCGGCCGCCTTGATGACGTTGAAGATCATGCCGGCATCGCTCGTAAAGCCGAGCGCGGGCTCGGTCGGCTGCGCGGGGGCGGCAGGCTGCTGCGCCGGCGGCGTGGTCGGCGGCGGCGTCTGCTGCGTCTGCGCCTGGGCGGCGGCGGCCGTTCCGAGCAGGATCGACGCGCTGAGTGCACTGATGATGATTCGGTTCGACATAGAAGTACCTGTTGTCCTCACTGCAGTTTGGCTAGCCGCCGAAGGCGACGAGCGGCCACGGCTGGATCTGCGCGTAGCAGTCCTTCAACTTGGCGTAGAGCTCGTCGGCCTTGGGCCGCTCGAACGCGCCGGATTCGAAAAGGATCTTGGTGGGGTCGAACGTCGCGTTCGGCACCGGATCGATATAGAACACGTAGATCGGATTCTGGCCGGCGGGCAGCTCCAGCGCGAGCTTGTACATCTTGAGGCTCGCGGCCTGCTGCTGCAGCTCGGGTTTCGCGCTCTTCGCGAGGCCCGCCTTGATCTCGGTCCACACGGCCTCGAAGTCGGCCGTCTTGTCCGCCTTGATCAGATTGAACACGATCGCCGTGGGCGTCGTGAACTTCAGCTGGTCGGGCTGGGCGGCGGGCGCCGGCGCTGCGGCCGGCGGCGGGGTCTGCGGATCCTGCGCCGACGCCACGGTCGACACCGCGAGCACCGCCACCAGGGCCATCATGAGCCGGGTCACCGGCAACGTCACGAACGAACGCATCAACATCTCCTCCTGCGGACAACAATAGCGACGAGGCGAACCGATAGTTTACACGAACAGTGCCAGCACCTCGTTGGCCAGCAACTGCCCCCGGCGGGTCAGGCTGAGGCGCCCCGCATCATAGCGGAACCGGTCAATCAGGCCGGCTTCGACACAGGGTTCGAGCCGCGCGCCAAAGCGGGCCCGAAGATCGACACCAAACGCGGCGCCAAGTTCCGCGAGGTCGATGCCGCGCGACAGCCGCAGCCCCATGAACAGGGCCTCCTGCAGTTGCTCGTCGCGCGTGAGCGCGGCCGTTTCGGCCTCGGGCAGAAGGCCGCGATCGACCGCCGAAATGAACGCGCGGGTGTCGGCGATGTTCCGCCAGCGCCGCGTGCCCACCGTGCCATGGGCGCCGGCGCCGAGCCCGTGCCACGCGCCCCCTGTCCAATATTTGACGTTGTGCCGCGACTCGCGGCCGGGCCTCGCCACATTTGAAATTTCGTACTGCTCGTATCCCGCGAGCTCGAGCATGGCCATCGCCTGCTCATACATCTCCGCCGCATCATCGTCAGGCGCGCGCGACCAGGCCGCGCGCGCCATCGCGTCTTTCAACGGCGCGTTCGGATAGATCTCGAGCAGATAGAGCGATGCATGTTCGGGCTCGAGCGCAATCAGCGCGTCGACGTTCGCGCGCCAGCGCTCGATGGTTTGACCCGGCAGCCACATCATCAGATCCAGGCTGACGTTGTCGAAGCCGGCCGCGCGGGCATCGGCCATCGCGGCGCGCGCGCGCGCCGCGTCGTGCCGCCGATCGAGGCGCTGCAATTCCTCATCGTCGAACGACTGCACGCCGAAGCTGAGGCGATTGACGCCGGCCTCGCGAAACGCGGCGAGCTTGGCGCGGTCCACGGTTTCGGGATTGACCTCGAAGGTCACTTCGACATCGGAACGGATGTCGAACGCGCCGCGGCAGGCCTGGATGAGCCGCGACGCCTCGCCGGGCGACAGCAGCGACGGCGTGCCGCCGCCGAAATAAATGGTGTCGATGCTTTCCGGCGGGGACCCCTGCACCCCGCCTGGCTCGGTTACTCGCGGGGCCCCCATGCCCCGCTCCGCTCCCTCGCGTCCTTGTCCGCGCAGCGCGACCTCGCGCTCGAGGGCCGAGACGTACGCCCGCTTCAGGCCCTCATCGAGCAGCCCGCGATTGAAGTTGCAGTAGTTGCAGATGGAGGCGCAGAACGGGATGTGAAGATAGAGGCCCGCGGGATCTGGCGATCTGGTGATCTGGTGATCTGGTGATCTATGTGCCGGCCTTCCCACCCGTCCACTTTAACTCGGTGCGTGGGTCCTTGTCGGTGGGGATGCGTGACTTGAGCTGGCCGCGCGGCTTGACGTCCTGCACTTTCATCGACGGCTTGCGGCCGGACGCGGGCTGGCCGCCTGGCGAGCGCATCTGATAGCGCGCGAGCTCATCGGCTGTCGGATGCGGGCCAATCTCACGGACGTCGTGTCCGGACATCTGCACCCAATCGCACATCTCTTTCAAACGAGACCTGTTGCGCAGTCCGATTCGATAAACGAACGAGTTGGGGTCCGTCGTGTCGGGGCCGTCGTCCAGATTGGTCGTGATAATCAGCGGACGGCGGCTGGCATAGCGCGTATTGATGACGAGCCCCAGGGTCTCCTGCACCCAGTCGGAAGTCTTTTCCTGTCCGAGATCGTCCAAGACGAGCAGGTCGGCTTCCATGACGGGCCGCAGGATGTCCATCTCGTTGACGCGCGTGCCGGTGCCGTAGGTTTCGCGCAGCAGCCGCAGCAGCTCGCTCGTCTCGTAGAACTTGCCGCGCGCGTTCTTGGTCCTGATGACGTCCTTGAGAATGGCGGTCGCGAGGTGCGTCTTACCGACGCCGGGGGGGCCGTAGAACAATAACCCCCGATCCACGACGGGAAAGCGCTCAGCGAACTCGACGGCACGCCGGTGGGCGTCGCGGTGGCTGTCGAAGTTGGTTTCAAACGTCGTGAAGTCGCACTTGTTGTAGCGGGAAGGAATGCGCGCGTCGGCGAGCAGCGTGCCGGCTACCGCCGACTTCCAGCAATCACATCTGACGACTCGCCGAACACCCTTGACCTCGAGCGCCTTCCAGCCAGTGTCGTCGCAAATCGGGCACGCCACGCGCCCGATCATAAACGATCTACCGCGGATCGCTCTTCTCGACTTTCGGCGGCGCCTCGCGCTTGACGAGATCGGCCGGACGCGACTTGACGATGGCGGTGTTGAGGCGCTGCTCCCAGTCGCCGAGGCCGCGCGACAGCTCGCGGCGCACGTAGTCCATGAACTCGTTGACTTCGCCCTGCATCCGCTCGATCTTGCGGCGCATGTTGAGAATGATTTCCACGCCCGCGAGGTTCACGCCGAGATCGCGCGTGAGCGAGAGAATGGTTTCGAGCTGTTCGAGATCCTCGTCGGAGTACAGGCGCGTGTTGCCGTCGGTGCGCGACGGCTTGAGCAGGCCTTCCCGTTCGTAGAGGCGGAGCGTCTGCGGGTGGATGTTGTACTTCTGCGCCACCACGCTGATCATGTAGTACGCCTTGCCCGCGCGCTGCGATCTGTCGCTCATGCGAACAGGTCCTTCCGCACGTCCGCGGGATTGAGCCGCCCGAACTCCTCGAGCAGGCTCTTCGATCGCTCATCGAGCGCGGGCGGCAGCACGAGCTTCACTTCAATCACCAGATCCCCCGACTCGCCGGTGGCCGACGGGATGCCCCGGCCGCGCAACCGGAACCGCTGCCCTGTCTGGGTGCCCGCCGGCACGCGCAAACGCGCGGTGCCGTCGAGCGCCGGCACCTCGACGCGCGCGCCCAGCGCTGCCTCGTGCACGCCGATCGGCACCGTGAGGTGCAGATCGAGGCCGTCGCGCCGGAAGCCCTGGTGCGGCGCCACGCGCACGCGCACGACGAGATCACCTGACGCTTCCCCGCCGGCGCCGGCGTGCCCCTTTTTCGCGATGCGAATCGCCTGGCCGTCGCTCGTGCCTGGCGGCACGGGCACCAGAATGGTTTCGCGGCGCGGAAACACGCCCATCGCCCCGCACGTCGCGCAGGCCTGCTCGCGCAGGCGCCCGGTGCCGCCGCACGTGACGCAATTCTTCGAGAACACCATGTGGCCGCGCGCCCAGCGCACGGTGCCGCTGCCCTGGCAGCGCGCGCACCGCGTTTCGGCGCGCCGGCGCATGCCGGAGCCCTCGCAGTCGCCGCAGCGCTCCTGCCGCGTGACCGTGACCGGAAACTCGCCGCCGCGCATCGCCTGCTGAAACGCGATCGGCAGCTCGACATGCAGCTCGGCACCGGCACGCGGAGCGCCCGAGGCCGCCGGCGGCTGAAAGACTTCGGCGAACAATTCGCTGAACGTGCCGGCCTCGCGGCCTTCCGCCAGCGTGGTGAAGTCGAAGCCCTCGAATTCGATCGCAGGGCTGAAGCCCTGCGCGACCCCGCCGTGCGCTCCCCCGGCGTGCGCGCCACCAGACGCCCCGGCGCGGTCCGCGACGTCGTACTGCCGCCGCCGCTTCGGGTCGCTCAGGATTTCGTACGCCTCGGCCACGCGGCGGAAGATGGCCGCGGCCGTGTCGTCACCCGGGTTGATGTCCGGGTGATACCGGCGCGCGAGGCGGCGATACGCCCGCTTCACATCAGCGAGCGTCGCCTCCCGCCCCAGACCGAGGATGACGTAGAAATCCACCTACTTCTTGTCTTCTTCGACCACTTCCGCGTCGATCACATCGTCGCCGGCCGGCTTGGTGCCGGCGTCTTCGCCGGCCGCGCCGCCGCCGCCGGGCGCCGGGCCCGGCTGCGAGGCCGACGCCTGCGCGTTCTTGTAGAGCATCTCGGCCGCCTTCGACTGCGCCGCGGTCAGCGCGTCGAGCGCCTTGCTGATCTGCGCCGGGTCGTTGGACTCGAGCGCCTTCTTGACGTCCTCGACCGCCGATTCGACCGCCGCCTTCTCGGCCGGGCCGATCTTGTCGCCGGCGTCCTGCAGCATCTTCTCGGCCGCGTACGCGCCCTGCTCCGCGCGGTTGCGCGTCTCGACCGCCTCGCGCGCCTTCCGATCCTCGTCGGCGTGCGCGTCGGCATCACGCGTCATGCGGTCGACCTCCTCCTTGCTGAGGCCGCTCGATGCCGTGATCGTGATCTTCTGTTCCTTGCCGGTGGCCAGGTCCTTCGCCGAGGCGTTGACGATGCCGTTGGCGTCGATGTCGAAGGTGACTTCGATCTGCGGCACGCCGCGCGGCGCCGGGGGCAGACCCACCAGATGGAACCGGCCGAGCGTGCGGTTGTCGCGCGCCATCGAGCGCTCGCCCTGCAGCACGTGCACTTCGACGCTCGTCTGGCCGTCGGCCGCCGTCGAGAAAATCTCGCTCTTGCGCGTCGGGATCGTGGTGTTGCGCGGAATCAGCGCCGTCATGACGCCGCCCAGGGTCTCGATGCCGAGCGACAGCGGCGTGACGTCGAGCAGCAGCAGGTCCTTGACCTCGCCGGCCAGCACGCCCGCCTGCACCGCCGCGCCGATGGCGACGACCTCGTCGGGATTGACGCCCTTGTGCGGCTCCTTGCCGAAGACATCCTTCACCAGCTGCTGCACGCGCGGAATGCGCGTCGAGCCGCCGACCAGGACGACCTCGTCGATGTCCTTCGCGGTCAGCCCCGCGTCTTTCAGTGCCTGATTGGTGGGGGCCACCGTCTTCTGCAGCAGATCCTCGACGAGCGATTCGAACTTCGCCCGCGTGAGCTTCATCATCAGGTGCTTCGGGCCCGACGCGTCCGCCGTGATGAACGGCAGATTGATCTCGGTCTCCATCACCGACGAGAGCTCCATCTTGGCCTTCTCCGCCGCTTCACGCAGGCGCTGAAGCGCCATGCGATCCTTCGACAGATCGATGCCGTCCGACTTCCGGAACTCGCTGATGATCCACTCGATGATGCGCTGATCGAGGTTGTCGCCGCCGAGGTGCGTGTCGCCGTTGGTGGCCTTGACCTCGACCACGCCTTCGCCGACCTCGAGAATCGAGATGTCGAACGTGCCGCCGCCGAAGTCGTAGACGGCAATCGTCTCGTCCTTCTTCTTGTCGAGCCCGTACGCCAGCGCGGCCGCCGTCGGCTCGTTGACGATGCGGAGCACTTCGAGGCCGGCAATCTGCCCGGCATCCTTGGTGGCCTGGCGCTGCGCGTCGTTGAAGTACGCCGGCACCGTGATGACCGCCTTGGTCACCGACGTGCCGAGATATTCCTCGGCCGCCTGCTTGAGCCGCTGCAGGATCATGGCGGAGATCTCGGGCGGCGAATACTGCTTGCCGCCGGCCTCGACGCGCACGTCACCGTTGTCGGCCTTCATGACGGTGTACGGCACCATCTTCATCTCTTCATTGACCTCGTCGTAGCGGCGGCCCATGAAGCGCTTGATCGAGAAGACGGTGTTCTCGGGATTGGTGACGGCCTGACGCTTGGCGACCTGGCCGACCGGACGTTCGCCCGACTTGGTGAAGCCGACGACCGACGGGGTCAGGCGGCTGCCTTCGGGGTTGGTGATGACCACGGGCTCGCCACCCTCCATGACCGCGACGACGGAGTTGGTGGTGCCAAGGTCGATACCGATGATTTTGCTCATTGTTCTGTTGTCCTCAAGAACGGCTGGGGCCGTTCAACGCTTTATATCACACCAATAATAAAACTTGAGTGTCCACCTGTCAATCACTTCGCTAACTCTTAATTCACCAATTCTCGATTCCCTGTTATCCTTTAATTGCCTGCCTGTCGGGGTCGCCAGCCCCCGCTTGCTCCCCCGGGGTTTGTCTGCAATGCGTACGCTCATCACAACCACTCTGCTGGTCGTTCTGGCTTCGCCCGTCTTCGCGCAGACCACTGAGTTCTCGATACCGGCACACGTCTCGAGTGTCGACGGCCGGGCGGTCGTCGAGCGCGAGGATCTCAGCGAAGACATCGAGTCGAATCTCACGCTCACCGAGGGCGATCGCGTCCGCACGCTCAGCGGCCGCGTCGAGATTCTGTTTGCCGACGGCACGCTGCTCCATCTCGATCGCCACACCGTCGTGGACTTCCTGCGCGAGGACTTCGTGCGCGTCATGGAAGGGCGCGTGCGCTGGACGGTTGCGCGCGAGGCGCGCGCGGCACTTCGTGTGGATACGCCGGCTGCGACGCTGGAGCTCGAGCCGGGCGGCGAGTACCGCGTGGCGGTGGCGCCCAACGGCGACGCCGAGCTTGCGGTGCTGCGCGGCGCTGGCGCGCTGCTCAACGATCACGGCGACACCGCGCTGCGCTCGGGCGAGCGCGCGGTGGCCGCCGTGGGGCGCGCGCCGTCGCAGGCCTTCTACGCCAGCGGCCCGGGCAACGCCGGGCCGTGGGCGAACGCCGCATCGTGGGACGACTTCGATCGCTGGAGCGACAACCGCCGCCGCGCGCACGCGTCAGCCGTGTCCGTGCGGTACCTGCCGGACGAGCTCGATGCGTACGGCTCGGTGTTCGACACGCACGGCAGCTGGCGCACCGATCCGACGCATGGCTACGTCTGGTATCCGCTGGCGGGATCGAGCTGGCAGCCCTACGCGCACGGCCGGTGGCACAGCTATCCGCGCTACGGGTGGACGTGGATCGGCCGCGATCCGTGGGCGTGGCCCACGCATCATTTCGGCCGCTGGGGTTTCTCGGCCGGCGCGTGGTTCTGGATTCCAGGCCGCCGGTGGGCGCCGGCATGGGTGGCCTGGGCCTCGTCGCCCGGCTACGTCGGCTGGTCGCCGCTCGGCTGGAACGACCATCCGATCTATCGCGTGAACGTGTACGCCAGCAATTACTCGTCGGGCTATCCGTGGTGCGGGTGGACGTTCATTCGCGAGCGCCACTTCGGCGGCCGCTCGTGGAGCGCGTCCGACATCTTCATTGGTACCAGCGTCGCGGTGGTCGCGCGCGGCGGCAACATCGTACCCGTCGGCGCTGCGCCGGCGGCCGGCCGCGCGGTGCCGCGTGGCGGCGTCAGATCGGGCACGGCGGTGCCGCGGGGCACGGCGATTCCGCGATCGGGCGGCAACGGGCTGAGCGGCAGCGGCGCGGAAGGCGGGCTTGCGGGCGTGCCGGCGGCGCGGCCGCGCCGCATCCCCACGGACACCATCCGCTCGGGCGGCGATCGTCCGCGGGCCGTACCGCGCGAGGGCGCGGTGATCGAGCGCGGCGCCAGCCCGCGCGGCACCGAGCCGCCCGAGGCACAGCCGCGTGCCCGCACGCCGCAGACGCCGGGCGAATCACGCGGCACGTCGACCGCGCGTCCGCGCGGCGGCAGCAGCAGCACGGAGCGCGCGTCACAGCCGGCACCCGCGCAGCGTCCCGTGCGCCGCGCGCAG